>JBDTSJ010000095.1:0-64196 GCA_039931205.1 Acidobacteriota bacterium | reverse complement strand
CGCTCGCACGGATCTGTGCGGGGGGCGATCAGCGATGGTCGTCCCTACCGCGACAACTATCCACAAACGGCGTTCTACGAAGTAACCCCGGCTGGCCGGCTAAATTCATCTGGCTATCCTCAAGACGATTATCGAGCAGTGTTCATTTCTAACGCACCCCATCGCCCTTGTCTGCCTCAGTTCCCGTCGCAACCATACTGTGCCCGCCTCCGCCGCTGGCAAGATGGATTCATGTGCCTGGCAACCTCAACTCCCCGGGGCCCGTGTCGCCCACATCGCAAAATTACGAAACGAACCCAACGCCGGCCCCCAAAAAACATCGAAAATAACGGAACGAACCCAAGCGCCCACCCTCCTCGGGTTATACTCAGGCAAGGCATCGGCTGCCGAATATCGCGCGCCTAAGCCTTCCAAAATCTCATGTTTCACGACCTTCTTAAGGTATGGTTTGAATGGTCCCGCGATGCGGGGTACCTCGGTGTTTTCATCATGATGGCGCTTGAGAGTACCATCATTCCCGTGCCCTCCGAAATCATCATGCCGCCCGCCGGTTACTGGGCTCAGCAGGGCCAAATGTCGCTCATCGGCGTCATTTTCGTGGGCGGTTTGGGGTCCACTTTCGGCTCCTGCCTGTGTTACTGGTTTTCCCGGACCCTCGGCCGCACTTTTTTGATGCGCTACGGAAAATATCTCCTCCTGCCGCCGGAGCGTTTGGAACTAGCCGAGCGCTGGCTCGCCCAATTCGCCCTCGGCGGAGTCTTCCTCGCCCGCCTGCTGCCCGTCGTCCGCCATTTGATCGGATTCCCGGCCGGCCTGGTCCGCATGCCGTTCGCAAACTTCGCCGGCGTCACCTTCGTCGGGTCCACCCTGTGGTGTGCCGTACTGGCAATCTTCGGAGCCCGCATTATCGGCCAGCAGCCCGGCCTGCTGACTGACCCCGACGCGCTCACCGCCGTCATCAAATCCAATCTGCTGTGGTTCATCCTGCTGGTTGTCGGGCTGGGGGCCGGCTGGATGTTCGTCAACTGGTTCGGGAGGCGCAAGACCGCATGAGCGATCGTCTCTATCTCTCCTGCTGGACGCGTAATTACGATAAAGCCAGCATGCTGCGCCGCTACGAGGCGCTGCTCGCGACGTTTCCGTTTTCGAAGCTCTACAAAAGCGCGCCCGTGTTGCGCGTCTTCGCCGTCTCCTATTCCGAGCCCATCATTCTGGAAAAGCCCTTGGAACCTGGGGCTTCCGTGGAAGAAGTGATCTCCTCGGCGCGCGATTTTGCCGCCGGCGATTGCTGTGTGGAACTCGAAGCCGCCTGGGATTTGTGGCAGTACACCGACGATTGGAAACTGCAGCCCGCCCCCGTCGTGCTTTCCTGTATGGGTCCCGAGTTCGAGTCCGGGCACGACGACCACCTGCGCGTCGACTTTGGCTTGGAAACGAAATTCCTACCCATGCCGGAAATCACCGGGTCGATAAAAATGCAGGAATCCAACCTTCGCAGCCTGCTGCATCTGGTCGCCGATATCGATAAAGCCCTGCCTCTGTCACGCCGCCATTTATGGTCGGAGAGCGGCGCTAACTTCGCGGATCTACTCGCGAACGCCATCGGAAAATTCGACGGCCATTAGAATGCGCGCGATTCCCCGCCGTAGTCTGCGGGCGAGGGAATCCGCATGGCTCTGTACGCTTTCGATGGCACTTGGCAGCAGGACCAGCCGGATCTGGAACACGATACCAATGTGGTCTGGTTTCGCGACGCTTACCAGGACGGCGCTGTCTTCTACGAACCCGGTGTCGGCACGCGTTTTTCCTGGCTCGGGAAACTTGCCGGCGGATTAACGGGAGCAGGTGGCCGCCGGCGGGTTCGGGAAGCGCTCGCCCACTTGGATCC
Source organism: Acidobacteriota bacterium (assembly GCA_039931205.1). Taxonomy (GTDB): domain Bacteria; phylum Acidobacteriota; class Terriglobia; order Bryobacterales; family Bryobacteraceae; genus Palsa-187. The sequence goes on along the minus strand of JBDTSJ010000095.1, from coordinate 62,308 downwards.
CAACGATCCGAATATCGACATCATCGGTTTCAGCCGTGGCTCCGCGCTTGCCCTGCATTTTGCCAACTCGTTGCCCGCCGGCGCGAAGGTCCGCTTCCTGGGGCTCTTCGACACGGTACCGTGCTTCGGCGTCCCCGGCAACGCCATCAACTTCGGCTGGAAGCTGGGCCTGCCCGGATCTGTTGGCCACTGCTATCACGCCATGGCGCTCGACGAAGCCCGCATGAATTTCCCCCTGCATCGGCTGAAAGGCGATGACTGCCTGACCGAGATGTGGTTCCGCGGCGCCCACTCCGACGTCGGTGGAGGAAACGCGAACTCCGGCCTCTCCAGCGTGGCTCTGGATTGGATGTTTCAATGCGCCCGCTGCTGTGGAGTCCAACTTCGCGGCGCCTTCATCGGGCACAACCGCACACGCATGCGGCCAGAGGCAGCGCCCACCTCGCCGATGCTGAACGCGGCCCTCCGCCGCAGGCAAGTTCTTCCCGGAGACGAAGTGAACGAATGGGCGCGTCGGTTTAGTGGCGCGAAGTCTTAGTGATCCCAAGCCTTAGCGAAACGTAACCGCCGCCGCAATGCCCAGCAAACTGCCCAGCGCCGCGCCCGCGAGCACATCGGTCAGGAAGTGCATGCCCAGCAAGATGCGGGAGACCGCGATGCTGGTGGCGCAAAAGTATAGCCCAGGCCGCATTTCCGGATAAAATGCCCCCAAGGTGACTGCCATGGCGAAAGCCGTAATCGTGTGCCCGGACGGAAAGGAGAACTGATCCGGCGGCAGCAATTTCGCCCAGCGAGGCGCCTGGATGCTATAAGGCCGTTTGCGCCCGATCATCCGTTTCAATTTCATGAATAAGCCAATGCCGATTCCCACCGAGCACCCCGCTGCGGAGAGCGCCGCGATGCGGTGAGTGCCGCCGAACAAGGCCACCACCAGCGACATCGCCAGCCATAACCACCCGTCGCCACCGCGAGTTGCGGCCACCATCCATAGCCGCAGCCACTTAGGCGCGCGCCACCGGTTCAGACGCCGCATCAGGCGCTGATCCCTGGAATCCAACCAATGTCCGAGGTTAATCAGGACCGCCATGTTATCCTTTTACCTCCGTGGCGTGTCCGCTGTATGACATCGGTATAAAACATTCGTGAAACAATTTGATTTTCTGTACTTTGACGCCGGCGGAGGCCACCGCTCCGCCGCGACCGCCCTCAAAACCGCCGTCGAACAACTGCGCAAACCCTGGGATGTGCGTCTGCTCAACCTGCAGGAAGTCCTCGATTCCCTGGACGTCTTCCGCAAAGTAACCGGCATTCGCCTGGAAGATATCTACAACCTGATGCTCGCCAAGGGCTGGACCCTGGGCTCCGCGCAGGGGCTCAAGTTCATGCACGGGGTCATCCGCCTCAACCATCGGCCGATGTTTCGTTTGCTGGAACAACATTGGAAGCAAACCCGTCCCGATATCGTCGTCTCGCTGATTCCTAACTTCAATCGCGTGGTCTTTGAGAGCCTTCGCGCGGCGCTTCCGTCGATACCCTACGTTACCATCCTGACAGATTTCGCCGATTACCCTCCACACTTCTGGATCGAAACGCAGCCACAGTGTTTCATCTGCGGGACAGATAAAGCTGTGGCGCAAGCCCGCGCGCTGGGACATCCGCCGGAAAGAATCTTCAAAACCTCCGGCATGATCCTGCGCCCCAACTTCTATCAGCCCGTCACTGTCGACCGGGCGACCGAACTGCGCCGCCTGGGGTTGGACCCGGCAAAGCCCGTGGGTCTGGTGTTATTCGGAGGGCAAGGTTCCAATGTCATGAAGGAGATCGCGCGCCGCCTTCCTGGCACGCAGTTAGTCCTGATCTGTGGCCGTAACACCGCGCTGGCTACCGAGCTTCGAGCAATGCCCGCGCAGGCCCCGCGCTTTGTGGAAGGCTTCACTTCCGAGATCCCGTATTACATGCACTTGGCGGATTTCTTCATCGGCAAGCCCGGCCCCGGCAGCATCAGCGAGGCTGTCGCCATGGGTCTCCCCGTCATAGTCGAACGCAACATCCTGACGCTGCCGCAAGAGCGTTACAACGCCGACTGGGTGATCGAAAAAGGTGTCGGCGAAGTAGTCCCCAACTTCCGTGGGATCGCCTCAGCGGTCGAAAAGCTGCTGGCGGATCTGCCGCGCTACCAGGCCGCGGCGAAATCCATTGAGAATCGGGCCATCTTCGAGATCCCTGAGATTCTGGAGAAAATTCTGGAGACATCTCCGCCTCTGGCGTAACTACCCTAAGTGGTCGTGCGCGCGCTCGTTTTCTGGTTGGCTCTCTCGCTGCGGGCCCAGTCAAGCTCTCCCCGCACAAGTCTGCCGGGCTATCCCGATTATTCGGCCTCCAGTATCGCCAACGCGGCCGCCAATGTGGCCGGGCTGTATGCGCCGAACACCTTCATCAGCATTTACGGCGTCAACCTCGCGTTTTCAACCCAGGCCATCACCGCTGAGGACGTTCGCGACGGGGTGCTGCCTACTTCGCTGCCCGGCAGTTCGGTGGTGGTTTTGATCAACCAGCGCCGGGCCACGATGTACTTCACATCGCCGCAGCAGGTGAATGTACTGATTCCCCCTTCGCTGGTCGCGGGCAAGGCCGAGCTGCAACTGGTGGACAGCGGACGCGCAGGCCCGGCTATCGAGCTAACTTTAGGCGCTACGGCGCCCGCGCTGTTTGAGCAAGGCGACGGCGACGTGATCGCCACCCACGGCAACGGGCCGCTGGTGACGCGCGGCGCTCCCGCACAGCCGGGGGAGATTGTGGTCCTCTACGCCACCGGCTTGGGTCCCACGACGCCACCGGCGATTGCCCATCAACTGGTGACTTCAGCAGCCCGCCTTGTCGACACCGGCTTTCAGGTCTGGCTCAACGGAACTCCCGTCTCCCCGGACCGAATCCTGTACGCCGGAGCCACCCCCGGCTTCGCGGGCTTGTTCCAAATCAATCTCAAGATTCCCAACAACGCGGCGGTAAATCCGGAGATTCAAGTGGGCACGACCGAACGTCGAAGCCCCGCGGGGAAAGTGCTGCAGATTCGCTGACCCCTAGCGGGAGATGTCGCGCCGCAGGAACAGCACGTAGGCCGCCGCGAAGCTGCCCACTGCGATCCCGCCCAGCACCAGCAGGTTGGTGGTGTCCACCGGCGTTCCCATCACCAGATCCAAAGGATTGAAATATGTGAAGGGAGAAAACCGCGCCGCCAGTTTCGCGGGTTCCCACAGGCGGGCGACATAATCGACCAGGAACGCCAGCAAGGCCAGCACTCCGGACAGTCCACTGGCAACCCCGCGCCGCCGGGAGACGGCCGCGATCATCAGAGCGATCCCCGACCAACTGAGCGCCAGCATTCCCAGACTCAAAGCCAGACTCCCCAGCAGCTTGGCGGACGGCCACATCACCCCCGCAGGAGCCAGGAACCGCAGGCCTATCCAGGATCCCGCCAGCATCATCCCCATAGTTACAGCGATGGAGAGCACGATAACCAGGATGCTACGGGTGACCACCCAATGCCGCGCCACCGGCCGCGCCAGGACCAGGTCGATGAATCCGCTCTCCACTTCCAGAGTCAATCTTGTGGCAAGTGCGATCGCCAGCCCCACCGCCCCTCCGATGATCGGCGGGTCGAAATAGCCCAGGCCAAGAAAGCCTTCAAAGGACAAGAAGCTGGCCATGGCGGGTCCCAGCAAGGAGCGCATGAACGGCGGAAACAAGTTGCCGATCTGCGCGAACTGGCCGGAGTTTTCGAACGAGCTCGCCACCACCACCAGAATCACTTGGAACAGTCCGAGCAGAGTCCCCATCACCAGCACTAGCGTGCGCACGCGGCGCAAGGAATGAACCAGCAGGATGAGCTTGGCCTTCACGCGGCATCACCCCGGTAATAATCCAGCACGGCATCTTCGAGTTTGGCTTCGGACACCTCGATGTCGTCGACAGGCAGGCTGGCGAGCTCCCGCAACAAGGAGCCTAGAGGGCCGAGTACCTTGAGTCTCCAGAAGCGTGGACCCGTCTCCACTATCTGTACTTCCGGAGGCAACCCCCGCGGTGCGGGAGCGACGTCGCGGAATTTCACCAGCACCGACCGCGCGACGCGCTTACGGCATTCCTCCACCGAGTCCAGCAATACCAGTTCGCCCTTGCGAAGCAGTGCCACGCGCTGGCACACGCGATCCACTTCGGTGAGCACGTGCGAGGAAAAGAACACGGTGCGGCCGCGACGCTGCGCGTCGGACAGCAAGTTGTAGAACGATTCCTGCATGAGGGGATCCAGACCCTCGGTGGGTTCGTCGAGGATGAGCAACGGCGGGTCGGCTTGAAACGCCTGGATAATACCGAGCTTGCGCTTCATGCCGGTGCTGTATTCGCGCAGCTTGCGACGCAGGTCGGCGTCCGGCAGTTGCAGCCGCTCTTGTAACTCGCGAACGTAGGCCGGCTTCGCGGGGCGCGGATTGAGGCCGTCCAGAAGGCTTAGAAGCTGGCCTCCGGTGAGGTCTGCATAGATACCCATCTCCGACGGCAGGTAGCCGATTTGCGCGCGGGCGCGAAGTCCATCGGACTGGCAATCATGGCCAAAGATGGAGGCCTTGCCGCTCGAAGGACGCAGCAGGTCGAGCAGAAGGCGAATCGTGGTGGTTTTGCCCGCCCCGTTGAGACCCAGGAAGCCCAGAATCTCGCCTTCTTCGACCGCAAGTGTGAGGTTGGAGACGGCAGTCAGCGCACCATAACGCTTCGTCAGTCCCTCCAGCGAGATGGAAGCCACTTATGTAGTGTAGGTGAAAACCCATTGCGCAAAGCTGCAGAGATCTCTAGGTAAGCCGGGGAAACCTGGCCGGGCCGCGGCGCGTCGCTAGGTTGTGGGGTACACTCGAGAATGAGGTTCATGGCTATGTTCGTGCGCGCATTTACTGCGGTTTTCGCTTCGGGCATGATTCTGGTGGCGCAGGATGCGGCTCCGGCAACCGCTCCGCCCACGGAGAAGAGCTACCTGGTGGACGTCGGGACGCGGATTCCGCTGGCAATGGTCAACAGCGTCAGCACCAAGCACAGCGCGGTGGGCGACCGCGTGTACCTCGAGACCAGCTTCCCAGTGGTGGTGAACAATCGCATCGTGATTCCGGCCGGAAGTTACGTCATGGGCACGATCACCAACACCAAGCGGCCGGGGAAAGTGAAGGGCAAGGGAGAATTTTACCTGCGCTTCGATACGTTGATGCTGCCCAACGGTGTGACGCGCGATTTCCGTGGGACGCTTTCCGCGCTGGACGGGCGGGCGTCTGAGAATTTGGATAAAGAAGAAGGCGTCATCACCAGCGAAGGCAATAAGGGCGGTGACGTGCGCACCGTGGGCGAAACGGCGGCGTGGGGCGCCAGCATTGGCGGGTTGGCCAGCATCGGGCGGGCTCCCGGCATGGGCGTCGGGATTGGCGCCGCGGCGGGCGCGGCTGCCGGGCTGATCGGCATCCTGGTCACGCGCGGTCCGGACGCGGTTCTGGCCAAGGGCACTACGGTCGAAATGGTCCTGGACCGGCAGGTCAACTACGTGGAAAGCGACCTGGATTTTAGCAAGGCTCCGCCGGTGTTTGGACGGGCGGATGGCGGCGGACCTATGCCCAGTGTGAAGAGCCAGCAGGGGTCGCGGCGCTTTCCATAGGTGTTTTGACCGGCTGAACGCTGGTCTTACTAGGTAGTTTCCCTTGGTGGCATACACGGCTTTTCCCCGAGCGTAACAAACAGTACGTTCTGGTATGTTCGGAATGTGGAACGCCTCTCCGTCTTAAGCGAACGCACCCCGACCGCCGGTACGGTCCGGGCTTTTCATGTTGGCGGGGTCCCCGTCCGTCTGCACTTCACCTTTGTATTGTTGGTAGTTTTCCTGGTGGTGAGCGACCTGGGCCACGAATCCAGCCTCAATTTCGGGTTGTACTTATTGGGCCTGTTCGCCAGCGTGCTGTTACATGAGATGGCGCATGCCGGCGTGGCATCGCGGCTGAAGATCCGCACCCTTGAGATCGTGATGTTTCCCATCGGCGGGTTGTCCCGCATGGAACGCCGTTTGCGGCCCAGCGAGGAGTTGCTGGTGACCCTGGCCGGTCCGGCGACGAATCTGGCACTCGCGGGAGCCATCTTCGTTTACATGGCGGTGGCGCGCGAGGCCGTCAACATCAACCTCTCCGAACTGCTACAGCCCTCCGACGGAAATGTTCTGCAACGGCTGGCGTTCGCGAACCTGCTGCTCGCCGGACTCAACCTGATGCCCGCTTTCCCCATGGACGGCGGACGCGTCTTGCGGGCGCTGCTGAGTTTCCTGCGGCCAGAAGACGAAGCCACCCGGCTGGCGGCGTGGATGGGCCGCATGCTGGCCATCAGCATGGGTCTGTACGGTCTGGTGTTCTCCGAGCTTCTGCTGGTCTTCTTTGCCTTCTTCGTTTGGCTCGGCGCGGCCCAGGAGAACGCGGCGTCCATCGGCCGCACGTTAACCCACGGTATTCCCGTGCGCGCAGCGATGATGACGGAATTCCACAGGTTGGGGCACGGCGACACCATTCGGGATGCCGCGAACCTGCTGCTCTCTTCGGCGCAGCAGGACTTCCCGATCCTGCACGGCGACCAAGTGATTGGCGTGCTGGACCGCAATGGACTGATGCGGGCGCTGGCGCGAGAAGGGCCTGAGGCGTACGTGGCGGGAGTGATGAACCGCGACTTCCTCGCCTTGGAGCCGGCTTCGGATCTGGCCGAGATGCTCCCCATGCTGGCACGTACGGGCCGTTGCGCGCTGGTGATGGAAGGCGCTCGGCTGGTGGGGATGTTGACCACCGAGAATCTGTCCGAGTTCTTGCTGCTGCGGCGCTTTGGGATGGAACCGGCCGTTTAGTCCACCTCGAAGCTTGCCTTAATTCTCAGAGGGTCTCTCCACGTGATCGATCACCAGGATGGGGCCTTGCCCCTTGGCCGGCGTCAGCCGTAATCCCAGCTTCTGGGCAATCGCCCGGCTCACGTCAAATAGATCGCTCAGGCTGGGCGAGCCTACCGGCGCGCGGGCGGTTCCAGGGGGCGGTGATGGAGCGCGCGGCGCCAGCATCTCGGAAAACTCGGCTGTCAACGGCACGTGAACATCGAACGTGCCCGGGAGGCCCGTCTTGTCCACCACCAGTTCCGAGGGAAGGGAAAGCGCGGCTGCAAGGTCTGCCATGGTGGCGCCGCTCACGCGAAACTCACCGCCCAGCGTTTGTGGCAGAGCGCATATCGGGAGAGGAGGCTTCCCGTGTGCTGGAGCCGGTGGCGGATCATAGGATAGCAGTGATCGACAAGTGCCTTCGCGGGAGGGTTGTAGCTTGTGGCCTCCATTCGCAACGGACAAGTTGTAAACCGGTATCTCCTCGTATTCGGTATGGAGTTTTAGTTTGAACCTTTCCTCGATGAGCGCCTGCATCATGGGACCCAGCATGATGCCTGCGCTCGGAGTGCCCACTGCTTTTGCCTCGACGGCATAGAGCTCGGAATCGATCCAGGCGGGACCTTTCTGAATGGGCACTATGCGGCGGGAGGGTTGGTTCCAACGGCCGTTCGCGTAGAAGACGTATGAACTGGTGATGAGGCCTCGCAGACTTGAGCAGCCCAGCCGCACTTGTCCGGGAACGTCTCCTCCGCGCGGAGTACTGAATCCCGGTTTTCCCGGCGGGCAAGGTTTAATGGACGCCACCTCAAATTTCGGCGGCCGGGCGGATTGAGCCCCGATGGAAGGCGCAGTCAGTATCCCGCCGACGAAAGCCAGTTTGAGAATCGGAAAAGTCCGCATGGCCACGTTAGACACCGAACGAGAAGATGAAGTTGCAATGGTATTACTCCGCCGCGGCTTATTGGAGGGTAGTGTCCTAAAAGTGCGTTGATGAACTTCAGCAACCGATAAAGTCTACCGGCGAACACCGAAGGCGAGGGACGTTATAGCCCGCTGAGGTTTCTTCCGTGGAATGGTCCCAGTTTGCGGTGACCCTGATCCTTCGCGCATTTTTGCACTTCAATTGTGGAGCACCCAAACTTGACTATGCGCATGCTGATGCGGCGTCTCACTCGCTTGACTAACGGCTTCTCTAAGAAGTGGGAGAATCTATGTGCCGCGCTCCTCTTACACTTTGCTTTACTATAAGTTCTGCAAGATCCACTCTTGCGTTGCCCCGGCTATGGCTGCTGGCTTCACGGATCGCGTGTGGGACATCTCCGACCCGATGACGTGCTAGCGTCTCATGCCGCACCCTTTGCTTCAACACTCGAACAGTGGCACAATTTTGCCTAAGGGGATTGGGTGAAGATGGCGAAAGAGTGCTTTGACTGCGGAACGGTGCGGGCAGATTCAACTGGCCGCTGTCAGGCGTGTGGCTGCAAGGATGTTCGAGTGCGGCCTGTTGATCGAATACCTCTTATTGTTGGGATCGTTGTTCTGGTGGTATTTGCACTGATCCTACTGTCCTTTCGGAAATAGGTCTCGACGATTCGTCAACATACTTTTAGGACACTACCTATTGGGGTGCTGGGCCGCGGGTGGCGGATCTGGGCGTAAACTTAACTGGAAACGCACGAAGTTCTTGAAGCTCGCAGTTTTTATCTCATCGGGGGCCGTCGCGGCACTGGTCGCGCAATACACTCCTGCTTCTGGTGCTGTGGAAGGAACCGTAGTCAACACGGTCACCCGGGCGGGTATTGGCGGAGTCACGGTAGTTTTCGCCACGGTCCAGTCCAATGAGGAAGGCGCAGCCCCATCCAGGTACGAGGCCACGTCAGACGCGGCGGGACGCTTCAGGATTGCCGCTATGGCTCCCGGCGATTACCGCGCCAGCGCTGAGATGGAGGGTTTCACCTCGCCGATGACAATACCGGATCTAAGCGTTCTCATGAACTCGGTATTACGCGTGACCACTGGTGGCGCTGTGCTGAAGGTGGAGCTCAAACTCACGCCATTCACTACCCTCGCCGGCCGCGTAGTCGACCCGGATGGAAAACCCGCCGCGGGTGTCCAGGTCTCCCTTGCTCCCAATGTTATGGCGAACGAGGTTGTTACCGATGAGGAGGGCCGCTTTGCGTTGGAGAATAACAAGCCGGGCTCCTACACTTTGATCGCGAAACCTCCGCAAAGCGCTAAGCAGGAGCAGGCGGGCGATGGAACCAGAACCGCGCTGGTAACGACGTATTATCCGTCCGTTGCGGACAGATCGTTAGCGCAGCCGATCGTAGTGGGTGGCCAGGATTTCGGGGGATACGAGATCCGGATGCAGACGGCGGCGGTGCATCGCGTACGCGGGATCGTGTTGGACGAAGAGGGGAAGCCCTCCTCCGGCGCCGAGGTCGCGTTATTCGGGATTCAGGAAGGCACTCGCGAGTCCATGGCGTTATCGGCTCGCCTCGGAGGGAGCATACTCTTCGCGCTGGGCATGCGGCGAGCGCCCAGCGGCACTCCTGAGTTGAACGTTATCGCCGGTAATGACGGGCGCTTCGAGTTTTCCGCCGTACGATCGGGTGACTGGATACTCCATGCCGCGTCCGATCCGATTCGCGATGGTCAGACTCGTGGCGGCATATCTTCGCGCGGGGCGGGGGCCGTATTTGTGGGGCGCGCCGATCTGGAGGATTTCCAGATCCGAATCGCGAGGCCGTTCGACCTGAAGGGAACACTCGAATGGAAGGGCGATGCGCCGGGCCCGCAACGGGATTCTGATCCTCGGCTTTTCGCGGCCGTATTCCTCATGAGTGAGGACGGCAACGAATACGAGCGTGTCGGGATTCTCGAATCCGGCGAGCTCTCGTTCGAGAATATATTGCCGGGTCGTTACCGGATTATTGCCAAGCCGGGTGCGACGGTGCAGACATTTTTGGGTGAAAGCGAAGTCGTAGGACCCTTTTCGGCCACCGCCGGTGGTCCGCGGTTGCGCGTGGTTCTCAAGTCTTTCTCCGGCACGGTGCGGGGAATCGTCGAGAAAGGTGAGGGCTCCACTGTGGTTCTGATTCCGCGGCGAGTCGAGGGAGTGACTCTGGGACAAACGGTTGTTTGCGGTGCGGGTGGATCCTTTGAGTTGAGCGAGGTCTCGCCTGGGGACTATTACATCGCCGCGTTCGAACGGGTAGGCGGTTTGTCGCCGCTGACGGCAATTCTCGGGCTTATGCCGTCCAGGGGAACCAGCGTGAGAGTGGATGAACACTCGACGGCGAACGTTATGCTCTCGTTAATTGCGGCGCCGCGATAGGAAGACTTAGCTTCGCAACTCGGCGGAGATCTCTGCCGCGGCTTGGCGCGCTTCGTCCACTGCTCCGATGGGGAAACTGATGGCTCCGACTTTGGCGTGGCCTCCGCCACCATAGCGTTCGCAGATGGACGCCAGATTGTACTTTAGGGGCTCTTTGGCCCACGGGTTGGAGCCTACGGCCACCTTAGTACGGAAGCTGGCGGCGCTTACCGAGACGGTGTATAAGGACTCGGGAAACAGGTCGTAGGGGATGAACTTGTTGTAGCCTTCCAGGCCATCTTTGATGAGGTCGAAGAAGACTACTCCGCGGTCGCAGGAGGCCTGCTTACGAATGATCCCGATGGAATCCAGATGCTTTGCGTACATCGGCTTGTAGATGGCCTGGACCTCGGGGTCGGCGATGATGTCCGCCAATTTCTCGAACTGCATTTTCCGGATGATGCGCTGCACTGTATCCGAGCCTTTGCAGCCTTCGATCACCAGGGTTAACTGCATGGCGGGCGAGCCCAAGGCAACGGCGGCGGCGGCACTTTCGTATTGCGCGCCATCGATGATGTCGGCCCAATGGACCAATTCGGCGAGATCGGGCGCGTTGAACCCGAAGCGCTCGCGGGCAATGGTGGCGATGTAGTTGGTGCAACTGCGGAACTCGGGGTCATACATCTTCTGGCCGCTGGTGTCGCGCAGGAAGTGCTGGTGATCTTCGGGGGTGAGGAAAGCGCTCTGGTGATGGTCGAACCACCAGTTTAGGCGAGGGTCGGTGGAGTACTTGAAATCGACGATGGCATTGATGTCGCCGTCGAATAATTCAGGCTCAAAGAGTTGCGAAGCTTTGTGGGCCAGGCCGGTGTAGGAGAACTCGGCGTTGGGGTGGAAACGGGCTTCGAGGAAGCGGCTGAAGAAGGCCGCCGAGGCTGCGCCGTCGAAGCAGTGATCGTGATGGAGGATTCGAATGCGCATGTGGCAGTAACTGACCGGGAAAACTTGTTAGTGTCGCGCAAACGAAGGGCTACTTGCAAGTAGGAGGTGCGGGCGGTGGGTAGGGCAGGGGCGAGGCAGTCGCGTTTAGGCGAGCAAGCCACCGTGACCCAGGCAGGCGATTTCCCAACCCGAGACGCGATAGCGGGCGAGCATGGGTGGCAGAATCATGTCGACCACATTTGGCTTGGCGGAGCGGAAACATCCGGGAGCGGACAGCACGGGGATGTCATTCTTGTAGGCCAGCAGCATGAGGTTGCCGGGTTCGACGGGTGCGAGGAAGCGTTCCATGTGGCACCCGGTCTGAGACATGGCTTGTCCTACGACGTCTTCGGGGCCAGCGGGAGCGGTAGTGGAGGCGACCAGGACGCACGTCGGGTTGGCGCGCAGCAGATGCTGCAAGGAGCGCGCAACGGCCCCTTCTTCTTCGATGGCGGCCAGGGCGAAGCTGGGGGCGAGACCAAAGTGATCCAGGCGTTGGCGCAAAACCGGCTCAAAGAGTTGGCGCGCCCGGTCGCCATCCAAAGGGTCGGTATAGAGGACCGCGAGAGACGGTGCGAGGATGGGGCGGGCCTGCAGGATGGGTCCACGTTCGCGGAGGATGCCGATCACGGCTTCGAGTTGGGATTGCGCGATCGCGAAGGGCGCGCTCTTTACCGTGGCTACGCGTTGCCCGGCGCGCGCGAAGCTGAAGTTGGGAACCGTGGAAATGACGATGCTGGCGGTGCAATTGATCTGGCGTAACAGATCGTCATCGACCAACATGCAGCAATTCTCGGTGGCGAACAGGTTGGCGCGTCCACCGGCGGCCAGGCGGATTTCCAGGCAGCCACAGCCGATTTCGGCGGCCGCCTGACTGACAGCTTCGTCTTCGCCGATTTCACCCGCTTCGAGTTCGGTGACCCAGACTTGTCCCAGACCTTCGGTTTGCAGGAGGCGAATGTCTTCCTCGCTGAGGGTGTGGCCTTTGGCCAACAGCTTTTTTCCGCCGGAGCGAAAAATAGTGCAGCAAAGAATCCGGCCGGCGGACTGCGAAATGTCAATAGTTTGAGCGCGCATGTGCCTCCAACTCTGTAAGCGATGAATCACTGTGGCGAGAAGCGCGTTAAAATCTAAGGCCTACTCCCATCCGATGGATGGGTAATATAGAGTGTCTTATCTTATGAATATTTCTCACAAGAAAGAAAGAAACAAAGAGTACTTTTTTTCCGAACCGAAGAGTTGCGTGAAAGACCCTAGTGATTTCGGAATTACCGTAGGACGCGAGTGCCAACAGGCTGGCCCTGCAGCAGTTCCTGGACGATGCCAGGGCGAGCTCCGGGAGCGATGCATACCTCTCCCACGCCCATTTTCAGGGCCTCGCACGCTGCTTCGAGCTTAGCCTGCATGCCGCCCGTGGCAACGCCATCCTGGATCAAGCGCTGTGCGTCCGAAGCCGCAAGAGTGGGGAATATTCCGCCATCGGCCCCACGAACTCCGTCGACATCGGTGAGGAACAATAATTGCTTCACCCCAAAAGAGATGGCGCAAGTGACTGCCATTTGATCGGCGTTGATGTTGTAGATGCCGCCGCGAGCGTCTCCTGCGACACAGGCGACAACGGGCAAGTAGCCCTCGCGCGTGAGGAGATCCAGCAGGCGGGTGTCGGATGCTACGGGGCGTCCCACTTGTCCCAATTCAGGATTTAAGATTTCCGCGTCGACCAACCCCGCGTCGAGGCCGCTCAATCCGACGGGCCGATTGCCTGCGGCGCGCAGGGCGGTGACGAGATCCGTGTTCACACTGCCGCGAAACACCTTGACGACGGCGTCGATGACATCTGGAGTGGTCACCCGCAGACCGTTCACAAAGCGGCTTTCTACGCCCCTTTCGGTGAGAAACCGGGTCATTTGTTTGCCGCCGCCGTGCACCACTACGATCTGCCGCCCGGGCGCGGCGGCTTGCGTAATTTCCGCGGCGAGGCGATGGCGGGACTCAGCTGCGTCGAGGAGAGTGCCTCCCAGCTTGATGAGGATCTTCACAGTACGCCGGCTGTCTCAGGGAAGCCCAGGGCGAGGTTCATATTCTGCATGGCTTGGCCGGCTGCGCCCTTCCCGAGGTTGTCGAGCACCGAGACGACTACCGCTCGACCGGTAGGCTGGTCGTATTTAACCGATAAATCGCAGAAATTAGTTCGGGCTATGGCGGAAATGTCGGGAATTGCGCCGGTTTCATAGACGCGCACCATTGGCTCATCCCGGAAAGCCTGTAGATAGATATCCACGAGATCCTGGGCGGAGTGAATTTCGGGGGTGGTCCGAAAATAGATAGTTTCCAGGATGCCCCGGTGGATGGGAATCAAATGCGCGGTGAAGCTGAATTCCGCTTCCTGGAGGCCGCAAGTCTGCAGCACTTCCGCCACATGGCGGTGATCGAGTATCGAATAGGCCGAGAAGTTTTCGGTCACTTCGCAGAAGCTGGTCTTGAGAGAAGCTTTCCGGCCGGCTCCGCTAACCCCGCTTTTGGCGTCGCAGACGATGCCCGCGTCGCGGCGGATGGCGCCGGCTGCGAGTAGGGGCCGAAGTGCCAAGTTGGCGGCGGTGGGATAGCAGCCGGGATTCGAAATCAGGCGAGCGCCGGGGACGAGGGCGCGATGGAACTCGGGGATGGAGTAGACTGCCTCTTGGAGAAGCTGGGGCTGGGTATGGTTTTCTTTGTACCAGTGCTGGTAGTTTTCGACGGTGCCGAGGCGGAAGGCGCCGCTGAGGTCGACCACTTTGGCTCCCGCGTCGAGGAAGCCAGGGGCCAGGTCCATGGAAATGTCGGGCGCGGTGGCGAGCAGTACTCCGACGATTCCAGCGGAGCGGATGGAATCCGGGGAGCAGGGCATACGGCGGGGTCCGGCGTAGCCGATGGGACGCGGAGCATCGGTGGCCTCGCGATGTTCCAGCAGGACGGGTTCGGCCAAGGGATGGCGGGAGAGGATTGCGATAAGCTCGGCTCCGCTGTAGCCGGTGAAGCCTACGATGCCAATGGGGGTTCGCTCCATAGAAGTGAACTTTTAGTATGCCACGGGGGTCGAAAGCGGCCTTGTATCAACTTAGTTAACAGCCGATTCGTTAACAGCCGACGGAAAGAGGTGCGGAAATGAAATCGAGACTCGCCTGGGTATTGGCTGTGGGGATGCTTTCATCGGGGTGTACGGTGGTGCAGTCGGTGTATCCGATTGCGAGTAATGAGACGGCGGTTTACGATGCGTCGCTGGTGGGTGTGTGGATGGAGGATAAGAATAGCGATGAGGCGATCTATATCCTGAGCCCGGAGGATACCCCGACACCGGCGGCGTACCAATTGCGGTTAGTGGATGGCGATCCGGGGAAGCCGTCCGAGCGGGGGATTGTGCATCTGAAGTTGACGCTGCGGAAGATCGGCGACAAGCTGTGGGGGGATGTGGTTGCGGCTGAGGATGAGAACGACTTCTATCTGAAGACGCATTTCTTTGTTCGGTTGGAGAAGCGAGCGGGAATCACGATTGCCTTGCGGATGCTGAAGTGGTCTAAGATTCCCGTGGCTGATCGGCCGGCTTCGATTGAGCTTCCTGGGGACAAAGGGTTCCTGATGACGGGGGAAGCCGCGGCGCTGATTTCGTTTCTGGAACGCTTTGGGTCCAAGGATGAGTTCTTTGATGATGATTTGGTTTTGCGAAGGGTGAATCCGTGAGATATGCCTTGACATGCTAGGCATGCGAGTGTAGTCTGTGCCTAGAATGCCTAAGTATGAAATTATCATTCCTGCTTCGCCGCCTTCCGCCCCCAAGGAAGCGGAGTTGCTTCAGGGGACGCTGGACCTGCTGATTTTGAAAATTGTCGCGCTGGAACCGTTGCACGGGTATGGGATCGTACAGCGACTGCAGCAGATCTCCAAGGATGCGTTGCAGGTGCGGCAGGGGTCGCTGTATCCGGCGTTGTATCGGATGGAGCGGCGTGGGCTGCTAGTTCCGGAGTGGTGCACCCACGAATCGGGGCGCGAGGCCAAATACTACAAGTTGACCAAAGAGGGGCACAAGGCCCTGGCAAAGCAGACGGAGGATTGGCGCAGGTTGCGGGGGGTGATGGACCTTATTTTGGACGGGGAGCCAACATGAGCTTCGAACGCGACATGAACAAAGAGATCCGTTTTCACTTGGAGCAGGCGGTGGCGGATTACGTAGCGCAGGGCATGACGCTTGGGGAAGCTCGTGATCGGGCTCGGCGGGAGTTCGGATCGGTGGAACTGGCCAAGGACGAACTCCGCGACACGCGCGCGCTAGGTTGGCTGGCGGATCTGGGTCAGGATGTGCGGTACGCGTGGCGGGGATTTAGGAAGAGTCCGGGTTTTGCGCTGACGGCTGTGGCGGTGCTGGGGCTGGGAATTGGCGCGAATACCACGGTGTTCACGTTGCTGCACCGGGTGCTTCTGGCGGAATTGCCGGTTGAGAATCCTGAGGAGTTGGTGGAGTTGAATTGCACTAATCCTCTTGAGCCGGAGGATGTGGGGTGCGGGTTCTCTTATCCCGGGTTTCAGTTGTTCTCGCAGCGAACGGATTTGTTACGCCATGCGGTCGCCTTTACGCCGGCTCGGTTCATGAATGTGGCTTATAGGGGAGTGGGCGAAGTGGCGAACGGGCAGTTGGCGGGCGGGGAAGTGCACGAGCTGCTCGGATTATTGCCTGCGACAGGGCGGCTGTTGCATCCTTCCGATGACCAGCCAGGAGCGGCTGCCGTGGTGGTGTTGAGTTTCGCATATTGGCAGCGGAGATTTGGCGCGGATGAGCACATTGTGGGGCAAACGGTGGAAATAAATGCTCGGCCGGTGGTGGTCGTGGGTGTGACACCGCCGGCATTTCGCGGGCTGGGATTGGACCACGCGGTGGACCTTACAATTCCGCTTTCGATGACGGATGCTATCGAGGTTCCTGGACATTTGAAAGCTCGCGACGATTGGTGGCTGCGGATTGTAGGCCGGAGAGCACCGGGGGTGAGTGTCGCGCAGGTTCAGGCGGGGCTGGCGCCGGTTTACTCGGACACGGTGGAGGATATCATTCAAGCGCTGGGGCCGGAGATCCCGAGCACTCTGCGGGATTCCTTACACAAGTTTCAATTCTTTGTGGCCCCGGCTGCGAGCGGCGCTGTGTCGGAGATGCGCTATCGGCTGGATCGGCCTCTACGGATTTTGATGGGAGCAGTGGTTTTGGTCTTTCTGCTGGCTTGCGCGAACCTGGCAGGGTTGGTTGCGGCGCGATCCGCGTCGCGGCGGCGTGAGTTCGGGGTGCGCCTGGCGCTGGGTGCGGGACGCGCGCGCATCCTGCGGGAGCTTTTGGCGGAGTCCTTTCTTCTGGCGTTATTGGGCGCTGTGGCTGGTTTGGCATTAGCGGTTTTTGGGAGCGATCTGATGTTGAGGATGGCGGCCGGCGATGAGGGGCTGCGCGCGATTGACGCTCACATCGATGCGGTGGCGCTGGGATTCACAGCCGCGGTTTCCGTGGTAGCGATGGTGTTGATCGGCATTTTGCCGGCGTTATGGCTCGCTTCGACAGATCCGCAGACGGCGCTGCGCGGTGTTCGATCTTCGCCTGCGAAAGCCCGGTTGATAAGGGGATTGATTCCCGCGCAGGTGGGATTGGCTGTGGTGCTGTTAATGGGAGCGGCGTTGTTTCTGCGGACGTTCGAAAACTTGCGGCACATCGATTTGGGGTATCGCAGCGCCGAATTACTGCAGTTTCGCGTGAGCCCTGGGCTGGTGAACTATGATGCGGCGGCACGGAGGGCGTATTACCAGCGGATGACCGCGGGTTTGGAAGCCCTGCCGGGAGTCGCGGCGGTGACGATGTCGCAGAACCCGGTGGGGAATGTTTCCAATCGCACGGGTGTTATCCTGGCAGGTTTTGAGGCGCGCGATTTCAACGCACAGCTGGTCTCGCGCAACTTCGTGGGTGCGCGGTATGTGGAGACGAGCGGCCTTCGACTGATTCGCGGCCGGGACCTTACAGCATCGGATCAGGCGCCGCTGAAGGCTAGCGCGCGGGCGACGAAGCGATCCGTATCGGTCCAGAGCAACCCTGCGGTAGTGAATGAATCGTTCGCTCGTCACTTTTTCGGGAGTCTCGATATTCTGGGGCGCCAGTTTTCGACTGGCGACGAATTAGTGAGCGTAGTTGGCGTGGTGGCCGACGCGCGGGAGCGAGGTCCGAGGGTGGCACCTGAGCGCACCTTGTACGTTGCTGTGGGCAAGGAGCCGGCGTGGACGTATTTCACCTTACGAGTTCGCATACAAGCGGCGGCATTGATTCCCGCAGTACGGTCGGTGGCGGCGCGGGTGGACCGGGCTGTACCGGTGCAGGAGATGGAGACGGCGAGTGAGTTCGTCGAAGGGCGATTGGGCCGGGAGAGGCTGCTGGGAGTACTGAGCACGGCATTCGCGATGCTGGCGTTGCTGCTGGTGGGTGTGGGGATCTACGGACTGATCGCGGGTGCGGCGGCCTCGCGGACTCGGGAGCTCGGGATTCGGGTGGCGCTGGGAGCGAAGCCGGCCGCAGTCGCGTGGCTGGTGACTCGGGAATCGGTGATGCTGGTGGCGGCGGGGGCGGCGATTGGGTTGGGGCTGGGGTTGTATTTGGGCCGGTTCATTGAATCGCAATTGTTTGAGGTGAAAGGCACAGATCCGGCGGCGTACGTGGTAGCGGCGCTGGCGTTGGTGGTGTGTGCGGGAAGCGCGGCGTACGTTCCTGCACGTAGAGCGGCGGGGGCCAATCCAATGCAGGCGCTGCGGGTAGATTGATGGAGGGGATTAGCGCGGGATCATCGCGGCACAGGCGGCTTTGCGGGCTTGAGTCCATAGGGCCTTGTCGAAAGTGACCAGTGTGGCTCCGCTTTGTTGGGCGAAGGCGATCAGGAAGCTGTCGCCGACGGCTTTGGAGGCTGAGAGTTTGGCGAGGGGCGCGGTTACCTGGCGGAAAGCGGCGTCTACGCCGTATGGTTCGGGATGGAAGTGAATGCGGGAATCCCCCATGCATTCATCGAACGCATTCCAAGCCTGGCCCAGAGACAAAGTCTGGGCTCCCATGGCCGCTTGATTTGTTAGCAGCCGTAAAAGACCCATCTGGGTGAAACGCGAAAAGATCAGTAGATCGTCATCCTTTACGGAACGGATCCATTCAAATGCGGGCTTGTTATGAGAGTGGTCTTGTACGACCACGGCAAGCCACACGTTGACGTCAGGGAAGTAAGAGGTCATACGGATTCTCATCCACTGGAAAGAGGGGGCCTAGCTTGCCTTTGCCTTTCACCAGCGGGCCTGTGATCCTTTTACCTTTTTTCTTGGCGCCGAAGGTCTGGTCGAGAGATTGCACAATGAGCGCGCGCATAGAGGTGCCGGTTTGCTGGGCGCGTTTGCGGAGTTCGTGGTGCAGGGGTTCGGGGATGTCGACGGTGGTGCGGATCGCCATGACATAATTATGTCACTTGGAAGTCGCGAGGGTTAAAAGCGCTGTTCGGCGACGGAGCGGTCGGCTAATTCGCCGAGGATGGGCAGGCGGAAGTCTTCGTCCTGGTTCACTTTGATCAGCATGAAGATCCAGGCGCCAAAGAGTATCAGGGTGAGCAGGCGCGGGATGATGTTGGGTCCCATTTGCCAGTTCCATCCACCGACTCTCATCATCGGGGAAACCACGATTTCGACCAACATGTAGGCCACGAAAAGGTAGAGGCCCTGGAAGGCGTGGAAACGGACGCGGTCCTGGCCGCGGAAGCGGTTGCTGGCGAGCACGGCGATGGCGGCGAGCCAGCCTACCCAGGGGATATAGCAAAGCAGGGAGGCATTGCGGACGGAGATGTTGTTCCACAGGTCCGCTGGGCTGGGCTGCGGGGGGCGGGACGGATCGCCTTGGCGGTGCCCGCATTTAGGGCAATATTGGTCGGTTTGCCCGACGCCGCTACCGCACTGGGCGCAGAAAGCCATGTCTTGTTCCAACCTGTCTAAACATAGAGTACGATAGCGGCATGCGGGCTGTTCCCAGAATTTTGCGGGTGTTTTTGGCGTTGCTGGCGGCGGGGGCGGGGCTGCGGGCGGCGGACGAACTGAAGCTGTATTTCATTGACGTCGAAGGCGGCCAGGCTACGCTGCTGGTGACGCCATCCGGGCAGTCGTTGTTGATCGACGCGGGATATGACGGGTTCGGCGGACGGGACGCGGTCCGCATCAAGGACGCGGCTAAAGCGGCGAATATCAAGAACATCGACTACCTGCTGATCACGCATTTCCACAGCGACCATGTGGGGGGTGTCACGAACCTGCTGCAGGCCCTGCCGGTGGGGACGTTCCTGGACCATGGCGCGAGTATTGAGACAGGCGAGTATCCGGCCGAGTATGCGGGGGCGTTTGCGAAGGGGAAACATCAGGTGGTGGCTCCGGGCGATAAGATTCCGCTCAAGAATGTCTCGGTCACGATTGTGGCGGGTGCGGGGAAGAACCGGGGGGCGGTGGGCGAGCCGAATCGATATTGCGAAGGCGTTGCGCCGAGGCCGGAGGAGGCGGGGGAGAACAACCAATCGCTGGCGTTGCTGGTGGAGTTTGGCAAGTTCCGCTTTCTGGATCCGGGCGATCTCACTTACAACCGGGAACTGGAGTTGCTGTGTCCCCGGAATCAGGTGGGGCAGGTGGACCTGATGTTGTCGACGCACCATGGGTCGGAATCGCCCAAGGCGATCTGGGGGTTGGCGCCACGGGTGGTGGTGATGAACAACGGTCCGCGCAAGGGCGCCGATGGGGCCGGCTGGAAGAATATCAAAGCGTCGCCTGGGCTGGAGGATTTGTGGCAGCTGCACTTCGCCATGGCGGGTGGTTCGGAGACGAATTCTCCCGACGTATTCCTGGCAAACCTGGGCGACGGTGGCGACGCGGACGGCAAGCGTTTGAACGTGGTGGCGACGGCCGACGGGGCGTTCAGCATCACAAATTCGCGTAACCGGTACAGTAAACGGTATGCTGCGAAGTAGTGATCTCCTTCGCGAATATCAATAAGCAGTACGGCAAGCAACTCATTTTCGTAGACGCTTCCTTCCAGTTGAATCCCGGCGAGAAGGCCGGATTAGTGGGTCCCAACGGCGCGGGCAAGACCACATTGTTCCGCATGATCGTCGGTGAGGAATCGCCGGACGAAGGCGATGTGACGGTCCCCAAGAAGCTCTCGGTCGGCTATTTCCGGCAGGATGTGGAGGAAATGTCGGGCCGAACGGTGCTGGATGAAGCCATCGCGGGCAGCGGGCGCGCGGGCGATCTGCATCATGAGTTGGAGCACTTGCAGCAGGCCATGGAAGATCCCGCGCAAATGGCCGACATGGACAGGATTCTGGATCGCTTCGGGCATGTCCAGGAAGAGTATGAACATCTGGGCGGGTACACGCTGGAGGCGCAGGCTCGCGAGGTGCTGCACGGGTTGGGGTTCGCCGACGATCAGATCGATGGCGATGTGGGCGCGTTGTCGGGTGGCTGGAAGATGCGCGTGGCGCTGGCTCGCGTGTTACTGGGGCGTCCGGACGTGTTGCTGATGGACGAGCCGACGAACCATCTGGACATCGAATCCATTATTTGGCTGGAGCAGTTTCTGAAATCGTACGAAGGTGCGCTGTTGATGACCTCGCATGATCGCGAGTTTATGAACCGGCTGGTGGACAAGATCGCCGAGATCGATGCCGGCGAGATCATTACTTACTCCGGCAATTACGATTTCTACGAGCGGGAGCGGACGATTCGGGAGACCAATCAGCAAGCGGCGTTTTCGCGCCAGCAGGCGATGCTGGCGAAAGAGCAACGTTTCATCGAACGCTTTAAGACGCACGCGGCCAAGGCGGCGCAGGTGCAGAGCCGCATCAAGGCGCTCGACAAGATTGAAAAGATCGAGCTGCCTAAGAAGCGGACCGTAGTGAAGTTTGAGTTTCGAGCGCCGCCGCGGTCGGGGGATCAGGTGGCGGTGATTGAGAATCTGGCGAAAAGCTACGGCTCGCGGGTGATTTACGACAAGTTCAATATGATCATCCGGCGCGGCGAGCGGTGGGCGGTGATGGGCCGCAACGGGGCGGGTAAGTCGACGTTGTTGAAGATGGTGGCGGGTGCGCTGGCGGCGGATTCCGGCGAGGTGCGCTTGGGCGCGAGCCTGAAAATGGGGTACTTCGCGCAGCAGTCGCTGGATGTTCTGGACGCGGATCTAACCGTGATTGAGCAGCTGCAGAACGATTTTCCGCAGGATGGTTTGGGATCGCTGCGGTCGTTGGCCGGAGCGTTTCAATTTTCGGGCGACGACGTGGAGAAGAAGATCCGGTCCTTGTCGGGCGGCGAAAAATCGAGGCTGGCGATGGCTCGGATGCTGTACGATCCGCCGAATTTCCTGGTGCTGGATGAACCCACCAACCACTTGGATCTGGCGACGAAAGAGATGCTGGTGGAGGCGCTGAAGGATTTTGAGGGCACGATGCTTTTCGTGTCGCACGATCGTATGTTTCTGCGCGGACTGGGGACGAAGGTGCTGGAGTTGGGTGGCGAGAGCGGGACGGATCGGACTCCGCGGCCGTATCCGGGGACGTATATCGAGTATGTGCAAGCAACGGGGCATGAGGCTCCGGGGTCACATACGTAACGAACCTAACGGGGATTTGAACTGAGGTTCAGCCACGCGAGCAGTGTCTGTTGCGCTGTTTCGGCGGCTTCCTTAACTTTCCAGCTCGCGCGGTCGCGGTTGCCGGTCAGGTTGCTGATGCCGCGGATTTCGCCGGTTGGAATACCGTACTTGGCGGCAATGTGAGCGATGGCTGCGCCTTCCATGTTTTCTACTTCGCCTTTGGTGCGGGACTGAATGCGTTGGGACAGGTCATCGGTTCCGGAGCACGTCGAGACGGTGACGAAGCGGGCTTTCCTGGGGGCGGGGAAGAGTTGTAACGGATAGGTTGTTTGCAGGAAGCCTAAGGAGCTAATGTCCAGGAAACCTTCTGGGGATTCTACTCCAAGGTCGCCGTAGGTTTCGGATTCGGCGCAGGCTACGTCGCCGATTTGGAGGCCGCTGTTGGGGTAGGCTCCTCCGATCCCGATAATTATGATGGCTTCGGGGCGTTCTTTCTCGACGGCTACGGTAAGGGCGTGGGCGGCGTTGACTGCGCCTACGCCGGTGACGATGGTGCGGGCGGACTTGCGAACCAAGGCGCACTCCATCTCTGTCGCGGCCACCAGCAGCAGGTTCATAGCGGCAGAATATCACGCGCGCGGTATTCTAAAGACTTGCTGCTGTCTTCCTCGGAGTATTTCGTCTTTCTGGTGGCTATCTTCGCTTTGTACTGGCCGCTGGCGCGTTGGCGCGCTCTGGCGCTGGCGTGGATCCTGTTCGCGAACTACCTTTTTTATGCTCGCTGGGACATGATCTATTTGATCCTGATTCCGGCTGCGTCGACTTGCGATTTCTTGATTGGACTGGGCTTGCAGAAGTGGGAACGTAAGGGACTTCGGCGGACGCTGGTTTCGTTGAGCATCCTGGTAAATCTGGGGCTGTTGGCATTTTACAAGTACATGCCATTTTTCCTGGCGAACTGGGCGTCCTGGACGGGACGCGAGGCTCCGGTGTGGCGCTGGACACTGCCGATCACGCTGTCGTTTTACGTGTTTCAGTCGCTGACTTACACGATTGATCTGTACCGTCGCGACGCGAAAGGTACGCGGAGTTACCTGGCGCACCTGGCCGCGGTTTCGTTTTTCCCGACGATCCTGGCAGGTCCGATTACGCGGGTGTCGTCGCTGATCGATCAGATGGAAAAGCGCAAACCGCTGGAGGCCATCGACGGCGGGCGGGCGATGTTTCTGATCGGCATGGGCCTGGTGAAGAAACTGATGATCGCGGATTATCTGGCGGAGAATCTGATCAATCGGGTGTTTGATTTCCCGAACCTTTACAGCGGGACCGAAGTGCTGGTTAGCGTGTACGCTTATGCGTTCCAGCTTTATTATGATTTTTCGGGCTATACCGACATCGCTATCGGCTCTGCGTTGCTGTTGGGGATCAAGCTGCCTGCGAATTTCAATCAGCCCTATGCGGCTGTGAACTTGACCGAGTTCTGGAGGCGCTGGCACATTACGCTTTCCAATTGGCTGCGCGACTATCTCTATTTTTCTCTGCCTGGGCTGCGCAGCAAATGGAAAGTCTTCGCATATACCAATCTGGTGTTGACCATGGTGATCGGCGGGTTGTGGCATGGCGCCAGTTGGACCTTCGTAATGTGGGGCGCGCTGCATGGAGTGGGCTTGGTGGCCGTGCGTTTGTGGCAGAGCGCCACTGCCAACTGGAAGAGCAAAGACTCGGTGGTGTGGCGATACGTGGCCATAGTGCTGACATTTCATTTTGTCGCGTACGCGTGGATTTTCTTTCGCTCGGCGGATATGGCGACTGCGTGGACGATTGTTGAGCGCATCGCTTCGGGCACTGTCTCATTCGTGAATATTAGCCGGGCATTCTGGCTGGTGCTGGCGGTGGGAGTGGTGGGGCACTACCTGCCTCGCCGCTGGTATGAAGGCAGTCTAAACTTGTATGTACGGGCTCCCTTCTACGCGCAAGCGGCGGCTCTGGCGGCATTGGTGTTGAGTTTGCGGTATGTGGTGACGACGGGTGCGGCTCCGTTTATCTATAACCAGTTTTAGTGATGCAGAAAACCCTTCCTGTTAAAACGATGTTGGCGGTAGGGACCTTCGCGGTCCTGATGCTGCTGCCGAATTGGGTTCCGGCGCTGGCGCAGTACCGTTCGGTGGATCCGGCGAAGTTCAGCAAGGTCTGGGAATTGCCGCTGCCGCCGGTGCCGGAAGTGGCCGGCGGACCGTCGATGGACAGCCTACGCATGGCTCGGGCAGAGGCCTTGGCGGCGCAGATGCTGATCGATCCGAAACACGAGTTGGACCATTTCTACGATGCTCTGCGCAAGGGCGGCACGGTACGGGTTTTGCATTACGGAGATTCGCCGACCACGGCGGATTTGATTACCGCCGACGTCCGCAGCATGCTGCAAAAGCAGTTCGGCGACGCTGGGGCGGGATTCGTACTGATCGCGCGGCCGTGGGCCTGGTACGCCCACCGCGGGATGGGCATGGAGGCAGAGAACTGGGGCATCGATGTGGCGGGGCGGCCAGAGTTCAAAGACGGGTTGTTCGGGTTGGGTGGCGGACGGTTTCGCGGCACCCCGGGCTCGGTCGCGAACTGGACCCTGCGCAGTGGACAGGCGCGTAGTGTCGAGGTCGCGTTCCTGGCACAGCCCAATGGGGGCTCGTTCGAATTCGAGGCCGACGGGCAGGTGATTGGAACGGGCAATACGGCGGCGGAAATCGAGCAGCCGGGGTTTGCCACGTTCAGCCTACCTGCGACGGCATCGGCCTTCAGTCTGCGCGTGACATCGGGATTCGTAAAATTGTTCGGTGCGGAATTCCGCAAGGACAAGCCCGGGGTTCTGTACAGCAGCTTGGGAATCAATGGGGCCAGCGTAACCATGCTTTCGCGGGCTTACGACCGGGCCCATTTTCTGGCTCAATTGCGGCACTATCGGCCGGATCTGGTGATCCTGGCGTATGGCACGAATGAGAGCGGATTCCCGGGTTTTGTGGATTCGACGTGGAGCAACGAGATGGAAACGGCGGTGAAGCGTGTGCGGGCGGCGCTGCCTGATACGTCGATTTTGCTGATGAGTCCTATGGACAGAGGCGAGTTGAAGGCCGATGGTCAGATTGGGACGCTTGAAGCGTTGCCTCGTCTGGTAGAGAAAGAAAAACAGTTATCGGTGAAGTTGGATATCGCGTTCTTCAATACGTTTGAAGCGATGGGCGGGCCGGGCACGATGGCGCGATGGTACGCCGCGGCGCCGCGACTGGTGGGCGCAGACTATATTCATCCACTGCCGGCGGGCGCGAAGATTGTCGGGGAATTGCTATATGACGGACTACGAGATGGATTCGACGCCTTCAAGCTTCGCAAGTTGAAGGAGCGCGAGAAAGTGCAGCAGCACGCGAGTTCGCCTGTTCGGGGTGGGCCGGCGGCGCAATAGATGGGCGGAGCAAATATCGCGTGAGATTAGCGTGCGACTAGCTTGGCAGTCCGGTTTGGCGACGGTGGCGCTGCTGGCGCTGCTGGCGGCGGACGCGCAGCCACAGGCCGCGAAGCAGAAAACCAGTAAGACCAAGACGACAGCGAAATCCACCAAGGCGGCTGCAAAGTCCAAGCCGGCCGCGAAGAATAAGGCCGCCGCGAAGGAGCCCGCCAACGTCGTCAACGTAAAACCGGCGGAGTTCGTAGCGCGAAGCCTGGCGGCGGGCGCGGCGATTCCGGTGGAGAATCCAGCGGCGTTGGTCCCGTTTTTCGAACAACTGTATCGGCATCAGCGCGGCGAGCTTCCCGGTCCGGTGAGGGTGTTGCAGTATGGAGACTCGCACACCGCGGCGGACGAGTTCAGCGGCGAATTGCGTAACTTGTTCCAGGCCAGTTTTGGGGACGGGGGTAGCGGATTTTCCTTCGCGGGGAAGCCCTGGACCGGGTATCGGCGGCGCGACGTAAAGACCGGATCGACCAAGGGCTGGCATACCGATGGGCTGGTTACGCGGCAGGGCGGCGACGGCGTTTACGGCCTGGGTGGAGTGAGCATGACGGCCACGGCCCCCAGGGAGACGGTGTTTATCGAAGCCGACGCGCAAGAGTTCGAGCTCTTCTACTATCAGCAGCCTGGTGGGGGCGGTTTGCAGTTATTGGACTCGGGAGTCCCGCTGGATCTGATTTCGACCAGTGGCGAAGCGGGGCCGGGATATTACCGCGTGCAAGCGATCCCGGGCCCGCATCGATTTGAACTGGAGACCACGGAGAGCGGTCCCGTACGGTTGTTCGGATGGGTGGCGGAGAACGCCACGGGCATTACCTATGAGACGTTCGGCATCAACGGGGCGCAGGCCACTACGATTCATCAGTGGGAGCCGGCGACGCTGCGGGCGAATCTGCTGCATCGAAGTCCGGACATGATTGTGTTGGCATATGGCACCAACGAAGCCGGCTCCTCCAGTTGGACAGTGGATAGTTACGAGAAAATGTTTGCGGATTTGCTGCGGCAGTTCCGGCTAGCGGCTCCCACGGCGTCGATTTTAGTGCTAGGTCCTCCGGATCGCTCGCAGCGTATACGGCGGCAATGGCAGACCATGTCGCGAATTGGCATTATCGCGGAGGCGCAGCGGCGGGCGGCGCTGGAGATGGGTTGCGCATTCGTCGATCTGCGCGCGGAAATGGGCGGTGCGGGGTCGATGCTGGAATGGGTGAAGGCTGGCGAGGCGCAGGCCGATCATGTGCACTTCACTACATCTGGATACCGGTTGTTGGGAGATGCGGTTTACGCCGACCTGATGAGTCAATACAGAAAGTTTCTGGACGTACGTGCGACGATCATGGCGGAGGGCGCGCGGACGGGTTCGAAGGATCCTGAGTAAAGTGCTATCCGATGGACACAAAAGCAACCGACTTCTATTGTCCACAGTGCCAGAGGCCTGTGGAAGATCCCCTGGTGTGCGGGGATTGCACGGCCGTGATTTGCCGAAAGTGCGGCTCGCCCTTGGAACAGGTGGACGAATTAGGCATCGGCTGATTCTCTGCGCTTGTGCGTTTGCGCTGCTCAGCGGATGCAGTTGGGGCGGCGGCAAGCAACCGGTGCTGGGGTATGCGTATACGGCTCCCGCGTCGTTGAATTTGCGCGACGAATTGGGCTTGCGGGCCTCCACCGTGGCGACAGTGCAGCATGGCGAACGCCTGCAAATTATCGAGACAAAGCGGAAGTTCGTCAAGGTACGCACGGCGCAGGGGGCCGAAGGGTGGACGGATTCCGCGTTGTTGATGGGGCAGGCGCAGATGGACGACCTGGCGAAGCTATCGGCGCGAGCTGCTGAAATTCCATCGCAAGGCGCGGCTACCGTCTTCGACACGCTCAATGTTCATACGGGCGCCAGCCGCGCCTCGGCCAGTTACGTCCAACTGGGCGAAGGCGACAAGATCGACGTGATCGGGCATCGAGTGTCGGATCGCGGCACTGCGCCACCTACTCCCGACGCGCCGCGGCCTTTGGACGACTGGTTCCTGATTCGAACGCCCGACGGCAAAGCCGGCTGGGTGTTGTCGCGAATGGTGCTGATGTCGGTTCCCGACGAAGTGGCGCAGTATGCGGAGGGCCACTACATCCAGGCGTACCGGCCGTTAGGCGAAGCTCGCGATCCCGAGACCAACGAGATGAAAACGAATTGGCTGTGGGCGACTTCGGTGAAGACGCAGCAGGCCTACGACTTCGATAGTTTCCGCGTTTTCGTATGGAGCCCCAAGCGCAAGGGCTATGTTACTTCCTATATCGAACATGGTATTAAGGGTTACTATCCGGTGGAGAACGTGAAGGCGCCGGGCGAAGAGGGCGAGGCCTTTTCGCTGGTGGTGGAAGATAACAAGGACGGCGCGCTCTACAAGAAGACCTTCGCCTTTCGCGGCGGCCGCGTGAAGATGATTTTGAAGGAGCCTTACCAAAGGCCGGCTCCGCTGCCGGACGTGGGTGTCGCAAAGGCCTTCGACGCGGGTGCCCCTGGCGAGCAAGCAGATTCCTGGTCGCAGAAGGTGAAGAAGTTCGGAGTCCGCTGGTTCGGGCTTTAGGGCGTGTAGAGCCCCATCGCCCGCTTTACTTTTTCCAGTGTGTCGCGGGCGGCGGGCGTGACGCGTTCCGCACCCTCGGCTAAAACTTTCGCGACGTACCCGGGGTCCGAAGTGATTTCGCGATAGCGCTGTTGGATGGGTTCCAGTGCATTCACCACGGACTCGGCGACGCGTTTCTTGAGATCGCCGTAGCGCAGGCCGCTGAAGTCGGCGCGTATCGATTCATCGGAGGCTTCGCTGAACGCCTGGTAGATGCTCAATAGATTGCGCACGCCTGCGCCCATCGTCTCTAAATCCACGGCCGGATTCGAATCCGTCGTAGCCCGCATAATCTTCTTGCGGATTTTATCAGGCGGGTCGAGAAGGCTAATCGCGTGACCCTCGCCCGTGGTCGACTTGCTCATCTTTTTTTCGGGCTCGTCCAGGCCCATGATACGCGCGCCGACCGCCGGGAGACGCGTTTCCGGCATGGTGAAGGTCTCGCCGTAAAGGGAATTGAAGCGCTGGGCAATGTCGCGCGCGAGTTCCAGATGCTGGGTTTGGTCGTCGCCGACGGGAACGATATTGGCTTGGTAGACCAGAATGTCGGCGGCCATCAGGACGGGATACTGCAGCAGGCCATCGCTGATGGATTCCTGGGCCTCGGTTTTGGCTTTGTACTGCGTCATGCGTTCCAGCCAGCCGACGGGAGTGACGCAGGTGAGCATCCAGGCGAGCTCGGCGTGTGCGGGGACGCTGGATTGAACTACCAGGGACGAATGTTTTGGATCGATGCCGAGGGCCAGCAGCATGCCGGCCAGCTCCAGAATCTTCGCGCGTAGCTCGGCGGGATCCTGATAAATGGTGATGGCATGCAGGTCTACGATGCAGTAGATGCTATCGTAGTCATACTGGATCTTCGCCCAGTTCTTGAGCGCTCCCAAGTAATTACCTATGTGAGGGCTGCCGGTGGGCTGAATGCCAGAAAGAACTCGCTTCTTCATATGTGGGGGAATCTTTTATCGTAAACGAAGTCACTATCGAAAAGTGGGTCTACGGCGGACGTGGACTTGCTCGCACGGAAGAAGGCGTGGTGCTGACGCCCTTCGTTCTGCCTGGCGAGGTTGCCAGATTAGGGAAGCGCGACAAGGTAAACGCGGAGCTTTCCGCGATTGTCACGCCCTCGGCGGACCGTGTGGAACCCGCGTGTCCCATCTTCACGCGCTGCGGCGGCTGCCACTATCAGCATGCCTCGTATGAGTTTCAGTTGGCCCGAAAAGTCGAAATATTGCGGGAGCAGTTGCGGCGTGTGGGCAAGATCGAGTTTGCGGGCGATATCAGTGTGGTGAGTGGTCCCGCGCTGGCCTATCGCAATCGCGCGCAATTCCATATTGAGAATGGGCGCATCGGGTATTTGGCGGCGGGGTCCCACACTCTGGTTCCCGTGGAAGGGGAGTGCCCCACGATTTCGCCGCGCATGAATCAGGTGCTGGCGCTATTGCGGGAGCGGTTGGGCGATCCGCGTTTTCCGAAATTTGTTCGCGCAGTGGAAGTTTTTACGAATGAGACAGACGTTCAAATCAACGTGATCGACGCGGAGCGCCCGGTGGCGCGGCGCTTCTACGATTGGATGGAATCTCAGGTCGCCATTGAGTATCCGACCGCGCACGGCGATTTTCGCGTGAGTCCGAAGTCGTTCTTCCAGGTAAACCGGTTTCTCATCGATCGGCTGACGGACATTGTATTGGCGGATTTCTCGGGCGCTTCGGCGGTCGACTTATACGCGGGAGCTGGTTTGTTCGCTCTGCCGTTGGCGAAACAGTTCACCAAAGTGATCGCCGTGGAAGCGGGGGGCGCGGCGGCGCACGATCTCGCTTTCAATGCCCAGCGGGCTGGGGCCGCGATCGACACGGATTATTCTCGCGTGGAAGATTTCCTGGCGAGCGCTACGGAGACTCCCGATTTTGTGGTGGCGGACCCGCCGCGCGCGGGGTTGGGACCGGAAGTGGTGCGGCATTTAAATCGCTTGGCTCCACCACGCATCGCGATTGTGTCGTGCGATCCGGCGACCTTGGCTCGGGATTTGGCGGCGATGCCGCAATACAAGATCGAGTCGCTGACGCTAGCGGATCTTTTCCCGCAAACGTATCACCTCGAGACCGTAGTGCATTTGTCGGCCAAGTAGAGGCTCCGGACTGGTGTAGGATGCAATTATGTTGCGTCTTGCCGCCCTCCTCCTGACTGCTTTCCTCTGCGCGAACGCGCAAACTATCAATCTAACCGTAGACGCCTCGGATGCGGCCCGGAGGTTGTTTCACGCGAAAATGACGATGGCCGTTACGCCGGGAGAGCTTGCCCTGACATATCCGGAGTGGATTCCGGGCAATCATCGGCCAACCGGGCCCATCGCGGACGTGGTGTGGATTCGCATGACCGCGAATGGCCGCGACCTAACGTGGCGGCGCGACCCAGTGGATCTATACAAGATTTACGTGACTGTGCCCAGCGGCGTCACCAGCATGGATGTAGCGTTTGACCTCATCGCTCCGCCGAGCGCCGGGTGGTCCAGTCAATTTCTGGCGACCTTGAGTTGGAATTCGGTGCTGATGTACCCGGCTGGGAAGCCTTCCGATGCCGTAAATTTCAAGGCGACGCTCAAGGTTCCAGCGGAGTGGCGTTATGGCACGGCGCTGCCCATAGCCAGGGAATCGAGTGAGACGGTCGAGTTTGAAACGGCGTCGCTGACCACGGTGGTGGATTCACCCATCATCATGGGGCGGTACTTCAAGACATTCGATCTGTCGCCTGGACAGTCGCCAGCGCATTATCTGCACGTGGCGGCCGACAGCGCGGCCGCGTTGAATGCCTCGGATGAAAAGATCGAAACCCTGCGGAGGCTGGTGAAGGAAACGGGGGCGGCATTCGGATCGCGGCACTATCGCAGTTATCATTTTCTTTTGGCCCTGAGCGAACAAGTGGCCACGGGCGGCCTGGAACATCATGAATCCAGCGACAACAAGATGCGCGAGAACTATTTTCTGGATGACGCGCTGTGGCGGAACTCGTCCACGCTGTGGCATGAGATGGCGCATTCGTGGAATGGAAAGTTCCGGCGTCCAGAGGGACTTGCGACAGGGGATTTCCACGAGCCCATGGACGGCGAACTGCTTTGGGTCTATGAGGGGATGACGCGATATCTGGGCGATCTGTTCGCCGCTCGCACCGGGTTGTGGACTACGCAGCAGTGGATGCAGCGCCTGGCAATGCTTTCCGCGAACCTTGCCAGCACGACAGGGCGGGACTGGCGACCGCTGGCTGATACCGCTACCTCCGTTTCGATTTTGAACGGAGCCCGGGCGGACTGGCGGCATCTGCGACGGTCGACCGATTATTACGACGAGGGATCGCTGATCTGGCTGGAGGCCGATGTGTTGATCCGCCGGGAAAGCCGCGGGCAGAAGTCGCTGGATACTTTCTACGCGAGTTTTTTCGGAGGGCCGGGAGGCAAGCCGGAGCTCAAGCCCTATGCGGCCCAGGAGCTTTATGCGGCGCTGAACGCGGTGCAGCCCTACGACTGGCGAGGCTTCTTTCAAAAGCGCGTTTACGACGTGGCTCCGCTGATTCCTCTGGGCGGGATCACCGGCGGCGGTTGGAAGCTGGTGTATCGCGATCAGGCGACGGATATGTTTCGGGTGTCGGAGACGGCGGCTGGCGGCGTGAACCAACTGTATTCGGCGGGTTGGACGTTGAATGCTACCGGCGTGATCACGGACATCATGGAGGATAGCCCGGCAGATCGGGCGAAGCTGGCTCCGCAGATGCAGATCATCGCGGTGAATGGCCGGCAGTATTCGGCGGCTGGCATTCGCGCGGCGATCCGCGAGGCCAAGACGGGCGCGGCGGCGATTCAACTCATCGTGAAGAGCGGCGATTTTTACAGCGTTCATGCGCTGGATTGCCACACCGGGGAACGGTTCCCCGACTTGGAAAGAGACTCCGCGATGCCGGATCTCTTGAGCGAGATCGCGAAACCTCGGGCCAAGTAGTTACTTCAATGATCGAAGCTCGGAGCGCGAGAGACCATTCCATTTCGCAGTTTGCCTGCGAAGGTGCGGGGGCGCGGTTTTGGCGGCCTCAATGGCGCGCTCAAACGTGGTGCGAGCGTCGGCGGGGCGATTGAGCGCTTTGTAGGTCCGCCCCAGCCAGTAGAGGCCCTGTGGATCATACTCGCGCCGGTTGACGTAAGGTTCCAGCTGGGTCAAGGCGAGTTCTGGATTGCCGAGTTCCAGGTTTGTTGCGCCCAGATCGCGCAATACTTCGCTGGAGCTATATTTCGGGTCCAGGGAATACGCCTGGCTGATGTGGCCGAGGGCGTCGTCCAATCTACGTTGGTCTCTGGCGATGACGCCGAGTTGGTAATGGGCGCTGGGATCGGATTTGTCGATCTCCACGGCTTTTGTGAATCGGGCAATTGCCTCGGTGTAATTGCGGCGTTCCTGATAAATGAGGCCCAGCTGATAGTGCGCGTCGGCGTCGCGAGGATTGAGCGTGGAGGCTTCCAGATTGCGCCGGAAATTTTGGCGTGAATGCAGGCTATTGCCGAAGCCTTGCGTATAGGATCGAATCAAAGGGTAGAGCCAGATCAGCAGAAAGGGCGAAGCAAACATGTAGGGGATGCCGCCCAATTGATCCCAGG
This sequence comes from Acidobacteriota bacterium, assembly GCA_039931205.1. GTDB lineage: Bacteria > Acidobacteriota > Terriglobia > Bryobacterales > Bryobacteraceae > Palsa-187. The sequence goes on along the minus strand of JBDTSJ010000095.1, from coordinate 29,691 downwards.
CGAAGTATCCGCCGATGGCGATGGCGGCCGCGCCTAAAACGGTACCTGCGGACTGAACCGCGGAGGCTCCCGCGACGGCTCGTACGGCAAACCCGGACAGAAATAGGAAGAGGGCAATGCCTACGATCCGGGCGATCGCCAGAAACTGGGGTGCGGCCCACGCGACGGGAGCGACGGGAAGATTCGCGGCTGCCCATGCCATCAGGACGCACGCCAACATGGGCGCGTAGTCTCGTTGCAGAGCCACTCCCATGCTGCCTCGCCCCACCCAGGACGCAATGATAACGACGGCGGAGGGGGCGAACAAAAAGGCAACCGGGGCCAGAGTCGAAAGCGATTGCAGGGCTAGACTCACGGCCACTGCCGCGATGCTGGCAAAGACGAGGCTGCCGGTATCCAGCGTCTCCCCAAAGGCGCGGGCAGGCTGGTAATAAATCCGTAGCAGGGTTTTTAGGTGATCCAGCATGTGCCGATCTCATCGATTCTAGCGAATTGGTCCGGCTAATAGGATTTGTTTGGTCGGGTATGGCTGCGCTATCCTGGGTTTTCCCCTTGTTATCACGAAAACGAGCACAAGCACGACGCGCGGAGCTACGCCGCGGCGACGGATTTGCGCTAAGGAGCAGATGCGCAAAACGCATTCGCTTTGCGCTAAGGAGCATGGAGCAAAATGGCCTCGATTGACGTCCCGCTAAAAGATGGGCGGTTTGGCGCCACCCGGCGTACGGACAACTGGTGGGTGGAGCCGCTGTTGATTTTCCTGGGATACGCGTTGTTTCTGGCGTATTCAAACTATGCGGTCTTCAACCCAATGTGCGGGCCGAACCAGCCCTGCTATGAAGTTCCCAATACCAATTACTTGTCGCCGATGTATTCCCCGCTGCTGTTCACCTCGGCGCCTGCGTGGTGGCCTGGATTCATTCCGTTCTCGGCGGCAATGCTGATTCTGTGGGCTCCCGCTGGGTTCCGTTTCACGTGTTATTACTATCGCGGCGCTTATTACAAGGGTTGGTGGGCCGATCCGCTTTCGTGTGCCGTGGGTGAGCCGGGGTTCCGCGGGAAAAACTATCGTGGAGAGCGCAAGTTTCCGCTCATTTTCCAAAACGTTCACCGCTATTTCCTGTACCTGGCGATCATCTTCATCGCCCTGTTGTCGTACGACGCGTGGCGAGCCTTGTGGTTTCCCGTTGCCGCGGGCGGTGAGGTATTCGGAATTGGCCTGGGCACGCTGATCATGATTGCGAATCCGATTCTGCTGGGCTTGTACACGTTCGGTTGTCATTCCCTGCGCCATTTGATTGGTGGGCGGAAGGATGTGATGAGCGATTCGAGCCTGCGCAAGAGCTGTTATGACTGCGTATCGCATCTAAATAAAAGCCACATGAAGTGGGCTTGGATCAGCATGTTCTACGTCGGTTTTGTCGACATCTATATTCGCTTGTGCGCGCAGGGCATTTGGACCGATTTGAGGATCCTTTAATCCATGGCTGACTATCCGATTCATGAGTTTGATGTGTTGGTGGTTGGCGCCGGCGGCGCTGGACTGCGCGCGGCTATTGAGGCGTCCAACGCTGGCGTGAAGACCGCTGTTGTCACCAAGAGCCTGTTAGGCAAGGCCCACACCGTGATGGCTGAGGGCGGCATGGCCGCGGCGATGGGTAACGTCGATGACCGCGATAACTGGCGCGTTCATTTTGCCGACACCATGCGTGGCGGGCAGTACCTGAACAACTGCACCATGGCGCTGCACCACGCCAAGGAAGCTCCGGCGCGTGTGAATGAGCTGGAAGCCTGGGGCGCGATTTTCGACCGCACCAAAGAAGGCAAGATCAACCAGCGCAATTTCGGCGGACACCGGTATCCGCGACTGGCGCATGTAGGCGATCGCACGGGGCTGGAAATGATCCGCACCTTGCAGGATCACGGCATCCATCAAGGCATGGAGGTTTTCGCGGAAACCACCATCGTGAAGTTGCTGATGGACGGGAATCGCTGCTGCGGCGCATTCGCCTACGATCGCGAGCGCGGCCGCTTCATGGTGTTCCATGCGAAGGCTGTGGTACTGGCCACGGGGGGTATCGGACGCAGTTTCCGCGTGACATCGAATAGTTGGGAATACACGGCGGACGGGCAGGCTCTGGCGTATAACATCGGAGCGGAACTTCTCGACATGGAGTTCGTTCAATTCCACCCCACGGGCATGGTCTGGCCGCCGTCGGTGAAGGGCATCCTGGTGACCGAGGGTGTGCGCGGCGAAGGCGGCGTCCTGAAGAACAAAGACGGCAAGCGGTTTATGTTCGACGATATACCGGATAATTACAAGCCGCAGACCGCGGACACTCCGGAAGAAGGCTGGCGTTACGTGATGGGCGACAAGAGCGCTCGGCGTCCGCCGGAGTTGTTGACGCGCGATCACGTGGCGCGCTGTATCAATCGTGAAGTGAAGGCGGGGCGGGGGAGCCCGCACGGCGGCGTGTTCCTGGACATAGCCTGGATCAAGGAAAAGCTACCGAACGCACCGGAGCACATCAAGAAAAAGCTGCCCAGCATGTATCACCAGTTCAAGCAGTTGGCCGATCTGGACATCACAAAGGAGCCAATGGAAGTGGGTCCCACCACGCATTACATGATGGGTGGGATTTTGGTGAATGCGGATTCGCAGATGACCAGCGTAGCGGGATTGTTCGCGGCGGGTGAGTGCGCGGCGGGCTTGCACGGGGCGAATCGGCTTGGCGGAAACTCGCTCTCTGACTTGCTGGTATTCGGCAAACGAGCGGGTGAGTACGCGGCGAAGTTCTCTAAGGAGAACGGAGCGGCTAAGTTGAATCCGGCGGAAATTGAGCAGACGGCGAAATGGTCGCTGGCTCCGTTTGAGCGCGGCGCGGCGGGGGAAAATCCGTTCACAGTGCAGAGCGAATTACAGGATGTGATGCAGAACCTGGTGGGCATTGTCCGCGTGGAAAGTGAAATGCAGCAGGCGCTGGAGAAGATCGCGGCCTTGCGCAAGCGTGCGGAAAAGGCCGGGATTACCGGCAACATCGAATACAACAATGGCTGGCACACGGCGCTGGATCTCGAGAACATGCTGTCGATTTCCGAGATGATCGCGATGTCCGGTTTGGAACGCAAGGAAAGCCGCGGCGGCCACTTCCGCGACGATTATCCGGACAAGAGCGCGGAATGGGGGCAGTTCAACTTGAAATTGTCGCGCGGCGCGGACGGCCGTCCGAAGCTGGAGCGGGTGCCCGTGGTTCCGCTGACGGACGAGATGAAACAGGTGATTGAGGAGCAGAAATCATGAGCGCACAGAGCGCCGCGCAGACCTTTTCGCTTGGCCGCATGGTGGCGCGGCGCTTCGTTGTGCGCGTGAAGGAGACCATCTGATGTCTACCGCAACCTTTCAGATCTGGCGTGGCGAGCGCGGCGGCGGGAAATTCGTCGAGTACAAGACCGAAGTGGAAGCCGGTATGGTCGTGCTGGACGTGGTGCACAAGATTCAGGCCTCGGATGCGAATGATATGGCGGTTCGGTGGAACTGTAAGGCCGGTAAGTGCGGATCGTGCTCGGCAGAGATCAACGGCAAGCCGCGGTTGATGTGCATGACGCGCTTGAACCAATTAGATTTGGACCAGCCGGTCACGGTGGAGCCGATGAAGACGTTTCCGCACGTCAAAGACCTGGTCACCGACGTTAGCTGGAATTATCGGGTGAAGAAGAAGATCCAGAAATTTACTCCGCGCAAGCCGGATGCCGCCGATGGGACATGGCGTATGCAGCAGGCCGATGTGGACCGGCCGCAGGAGTTCCGCAAGTGCATCGAATGTTTCCTCTGCCAGGACGTGTGTCACGTGCTGCGCGATCACGACAAACACGATGAGTTTATCGGTCCGCGTTTCCTGATCTACGCCGCGCAGCTGGAAATGAACCCTCTGGATACCGGGGACCGGCTCAAGGCCCTCAAAGACGACTTCAATATCGGCTATTGCAATATCACCAAATGCTGCACGAAGGTGTGCCCGGAAGAGATCAAGATCACCGATAACGCCATCATTCCGCTCAAAGAGCGGATTGTGGACGAGTACTACGACCCGCTGGGCCGCCTTTTCAAGATGTTCAAGTAGGACGGCCTAAGGCAAAAGCCCGTCTGGGCCGGAACGCCCGATCCGCCGATTTGCACTTAGATGAAAGTTCAGACGAACGGTATTCGTACAGATGTGCTCCGCGGCATCCGCTGGGCGGGAATTCTAGCGGTTGTAGGATTGCTGCTGGTGACTGCGTTCCGCATCATTCAACTAAATCCGGCGGACGCCAAGCCGCCCGTGCCGGTGGCCGCGCAGGTTGGGGAACCGGCAATAGTGGAAGTAACTCCTCTTTCCGAAATCGTGCTCCCGCCGACCGTGGAGGGCTCGCCGGCGCCATCCGGTAGGGCTGCGCGTCCCAAAGCTCCTAAACGCGTGGAGACTATTCCGGTACCCGTCCCGATCCCGCTGTCGGCCCCCAACCCCAACGCCGGAGTGCCCGTGCCCGTGGGTCCGCAGCCCGCTGCAGCTTTGGCGGAACCGCCCGCCCTATTAACGGTTCAACCCGCCGCATTTGTGGCTAGTCCGGCTGTTGTTGTGCCCGCTCCCGTGGTCATCGCGCCGCCGCCCTCCGCGTCCAGCAAAGCTAAAGTGGAGGAATCGGATCAAGCCCCTGGACGAACCGGCCGCATCGTCCGTTCTGTGGGCAGGATGTTTGGCGTGGGGCGCAAGGCTGACAAAAAGAAGTAGCGCCGCCGGGGCGGCTGGTCAAACTGCGGCCCGCAGTTGCTTTGCCGCTGCGCTGGCCGGTAGTTTGCGACCTCGCCGGGCTTCCCGCATCCGCTCGCTGGCCGTCGCGACCGCTTGATTCAGAGGTTCCTCGCGGGCTTCCCTACTTCCCAGGCTGAACGCCAGGGGCTGCAGTTTTAGAGAGATCTGAGCGAGACGCCGCTGGGCGGAAGATCCGTATTCCTTGGGCAATATAAGCACGAACTCATGGTCGGAGTAGGCCGCAGCGAAATCAGACGGACCCAGCAGCTCTCGAATGAGTTGGTCCATCGGAACTGGAGGCGTTGGGCGGCTTGCCAGCGTACTGTGCATGCCAATGGAGACTACTAATCCGGTGATGGGGCGTTGTGAGTGGATCATGCGGTGCAGGATCTGAGTGTCATGGAACCCTTGGGGCAAGCTCTCCTCATTCGCGGCAGTATTCGGCTGGCCGATAGGTCTGACGGTAGTCGTGGGGGCCATATTCGCGCCGCGGGCCATGGCAGCGAGCGCTCCGGCGGAGGGTGCGCGGCGATCGGACTGGGCAACCCCGGAGAGCTTGGTTGCGGATCGCGCGACTGGGGCGACCGCCGCAACTTCGCGGATCTGCGGAGCCAGGGTGTGCAGAACGGAGGCTTCCGACGGTTGGCGGGGTTCGATTGTATCGAGTTGGCTCTGGAGCTGCAGATAATTGTGCCGGAGATAATCGCAGGCCAAGGCCACGACGGCGGCGGATAGCATCAGGGCTATCGTGACAATTACCTGGAGGTCAATTGGGCCGGTTGGCATGAAACTCGATTCTAAACAGAAGAATCGATTGAAGGAATAGACGCACTAACCCATTTCTGGACGGTACCAGTGGGCGGGAGTGGGCTGGTAGATCCGTACTATTCGTGTCAGGAGCAAGTTCTATTTCCTTGCCAGCCAAGCCAGGAACAGGCCATCCGGAGCCACGTCTTCCCAATAAGAAATGGGATGGCTGGTCACTGAGGAGCAGTGCCGGCGCAACATATCTTCCAACTGCTGTTGGCCAAACCACCGTTCCCAAGAGGGAGTTTCGAGCTTGCCCCAAGCAGCCGCGTTCTTGTCGATAATGACGATGCCACCGCCGGGTTTGACGATACGGGCGAGTTCGGCTACGGCCTGTTCGATATCCACGGCGTGTTCCAGGGATTCGGTGGCATAGGCTCCGTCCACCGACGCCGTGGCCAAGGGTAGTTGGGTCATACTGGCGGCCACGCGGTGAATTCCCTGGGGCACGCTATGCAACATGGCCTCTGCCAGGTCCAGCGCGACCACCGTGGCGGAAGGGTAGCGTTCCTTGACGATGCGGGCGAAGCGGCCCTTACCGCAGCCGACGTCCGCAACGGAGCGGCCATCCAGGTTCCCCAGGTGTTCCAGGACACAGCGCACGTGCAGGATCCGCGGGTCGATGGTGGAAGGGTAGTGCTCCTCATCCGCCGCGGCGCGATTGAAGTAGTCGCGAATGGCGGCCGGATCGGCGGGCGTGGCCGGGGTGGTTCTTGCACGGCCCAGAAGACGATCCAGAAGGCCCATAGCTGGCGCTTAGTCCGCGCGGGTCAGGAATACAGGCAGGCCGAGCTTGTCGGAGTATTTGGGGCGGTAGCGATCGGTGTTGTACATCGTCTCGACGTCCACGCGGCGCGGACCAAGGGCTGGATCCGGCATCGGCGCCAAGGTGTAACAGCCGCCTACGATGGCAGCCATCAAACCGCTGCGCCCGGCCAGCACGGCATCCATGGCGATGTTGCCGAAGGTAGCGGCGATCATCTTGTCCACGAAGTCAGGCTCGCCGCTGCGCAGGTCATAGGTGAGATCGCTGACGATGCTTTCTTCTCCCGTGCGGCGGCCGATTTCGTTGCTCAAGGCTTCGGCTACGCTGGCTTTGCGGCGGTGGCCGAAGGCGTCGGGCTCGCCGTATTCCATCACCTGGTAACCCTGCCAGTGCGCGCCTTCGGACAGCACCACCAACACGTAGTTACTGGACGTACTCTTCTTCTCGACCAGCAGCAGGTCGATCAACTTCGCCAGGTTCACTTCGAATTCCGGAATGCAACAGCGGATGGAGGTAGTGTATGCAGTGTAGAGAGCGGTATAGCCGGCATCGCGGCCGAAGACGCGGAAGATTCCGACGCGCTCATGCGATCCGACGGTGGTGCGTTGCCGCTGGATGGCCCCGGTGGCCCGTGTGATCGCGGTGGAGAAGCCGACGCAATACTCGGTGTTGCGCACGTCATTGTCCATGGTCTTGGGAATAGCGGTGACCTTCACGCCCAGCTTGTCGAGCTTGGCCGCGTAGGCCAGCGTGTCGTCGCCGCCGATGGTGATCAGGTGATCGATGCCTAGCTGGTCCAGGTTATTGAGCACCTGCGAGCTGACGTCCCAGGTGCTGCCGTTCTTGGGGAAATTTTCGGGTGTGAGGAAGTCCGGCAACTTCTTCATGCGCGATGGATTGGTGCGGCTGGCGTGCAGAATGGTGCCGCCGAAACGGTCGATGGTGCGTGTGTTGGAACGGTCCAGGGGACGGATATAGTTGGCTTTGCTCGCAGGGTCGTCGAGATTGACGTGCGTCAAGCCCTCCCAGCCGCGACGAATCCCAAAGACTTCGTAGCGGTTTTCGGTGCTGCGGTAAACCACTTCCTTGATGACGGAATTCAGCCCCGGGACGTCGCCGCCGCCGGTTAAAATTCCAATGCGCTTGCCCATAACGTATTATGGCGCAAATGTAGCGGGAGCTACTCTCCTTCGACGTCGGCTTCGGCGGCGTCGCCATCCACGGGCGCGCCTTCCTTGGGTGTGTAGTAGGAGTGATAATACGTGTACTTACTGTACAATTCACCGCGGCGGGCCCCGTTCACCACGATGCCGAGCACGTTGTTGTTACACAGGCTCTGCATGGCGCGCGTGATGGAATCGATGGTGGTGTGACCGATGCGGACCACCAGCAAAGTTCCATGACTCATGGTCGAGAGCAGGTTCGCGTCGGCGGCAAACAGCAGCGGAGGACTGTCCATGATCACCCATTGGAAGAGTGAGGGCAGCCGGTCCAGCATTTGTTTCACTTCCCGCAGGTTCAATAGCTCCAGCGGATTCAACACGGCTTCGCCGGCGGGCATGATGTATAGATTCGTTCCCGCCACCTTGCGCATGGCCTCATGCAGCGGAACTTTGCCCAGCAGGTAATCGGTGATGCCGGGGCTACGGTCCACTCCGAAGAGTGTGTGGACGATGGGACGGCGGAAATCGAAGTCGGCGAGCAGCGTTGTGTTGCCGTTGAGGTGCGACTGCGCCAATGCAAGGTTCGCGGCCGAAAGCGACTTGCCTTCCGCGGGCGAAGGACTGCTGACCACCACGGTGTGGATGGGTTGCAGGCTCTTCATGTGGTTGAGCCGCGTGCGTAGGGTACGGAACTCTTCCATGGGCGCTTCGTGCGGACGCGCGGCGTCGATCAGCAAGGAATCGGTAGCGGTCCGGAAGGGAATCTCCTTCACCAGTTCCAGCAGGCCTGAAACATTCAGGCCGGGGTCCATCACGGCCGCGGTGGGAGCGGTGCGCTGGTCCGCCGCCGATCGAACTGGCTGCGAAGAAAGCAGGCCGCTTTGTTCCGCGCGGCGTAATGCATCATGTACTCGGCTCATGGAAACCCTCCGTGGGTAATCGCCCGTTCAGATTCAGTTTACTCGGCCGGCTACGGCTTTGTTTGGTAATAGTAGACAACGGAGCCTGCCATGATAAGCACGGACAGCAGGCAAGCAACGGTCCATCCCAGCCAGGCAATGCGCCTGCGCCGGCGTACAACGAAATCGTTTTCCAGCAGCGGCACGCTGCCAAGAATCGCCATCTGGGTGTAAGCGCGTACGTCCTTCAAGTTCTTGAGCGACGTGTCTTTCATTTCTCGGGCACCGGCGAGTACGACGCCCAACACCAGACCCAGCGCGGCTCCCATGGAAATGACCATCGGCCGGTTGGGATCGGTGGGTTCTTCCGGCAAGTTCGCCGCGTCGAGTAATTCCAATTTCTCGCCTTGGCTGCGGTTGTCCAAGTCCACGGCAACCTGCGATTTACGCAGATTGTCGCTCATCTTCATGTATTCTTCTTTGGCCATGACCTGTTCGCGCACCAGGTCGCCCCACAGTTGATCGCCCACCGGCATGGCCTGGACGCGGGAACTGATGACGCTGATCTGGTCGCTGGCCTGCTTCATCTGCTTTTCGAAGTCGGCGATTTCTTTGTTCTTAATTTCGATCGCGGATTCATATTGGCGAATCTGGCCTTCGAAGTTGCGGATTTGCTGGGCCCGCTCGAAGTTGATAGGAGGAGCGGCAGCAGCAGGCTCATCCTTCTTCTGTGCGGCTTCCTGAGCCTGGGCTTCCGCAAGCTTCTGCTCCGCTATGGCAATCATCGACCTAACTCTCTTCACATCAGGATGGGCTTCTGTGAACTGTTTCAGATTGACGCTGAGTTGTGTTTCGAGTTGCTCAAGGGTGTTTTCGGCCGACACCACCTTGGCGCTCTTTCCGGCCTTCGTGTTGGTGGCGACGGTCTGACTCTCACGAGTCAGGGCGCTAATCTGATCTTTGGCGTTTTGGATAGCTGTTTCGTACTGTAGTCTTTCACTGGCCGCGCGACCGGAAGATGTGGACAGATAAGTCATTTGAGACTGGGCGGTCTGCAGCGCGCTCATGTTGGAATTTAACTGGTCCGGCAAACGCCCCTGATTCTGGGTACGGAACGAGGTGATCTTGGCCTCGATTTCGTCCAGCCGTTTCTTGGCCTGCTCCGTCTGGTCCTGGATGAAGGACTTGGTCATGAAGGAGGTGCTGTCCCGGGCTTTGACGTCTTCGTCGATGAACTTGGTCACCAGAGCCAACACCAGCTTTTGGGCATCGAAGCGATTGGGGTAGGAGAACTTCACTGAGAAGGCCGGAACGCCGCGAGGCCCTACCGTACTGCCTAGAGGCTGAATCTTAATGGCATCCTTCATTCGCTGCAGCACTTGCTCAGGTGGTTGCGTAGTGCGTTCTTTCGGGTACAGGTTGAGGTTGCGCATCAGCGTGGTTAATTCGCTGCGGCTCATTACCTGGTTCGTGAGCACGTTGATGCGGTCCAAGATATCCGCGTTGCCCACGGATTGCACCATTTGCTCGGAGACCTGTTGACGCCGAATTTGGACTAGCGATACCGAATCGTAGCTGTCCGGCCATAAGTAGGCGCCCACAACGCTGCCCACCAGCGTCAGCAGAAAGGGTCCAAAAATCCAGCCCTTGTGGCGGCGCAGAATGTCGATGTAGTCCTCTACATCCAGCGCCCGTCGTTGTACGCTAAAGCCTTCGGTGGGTTGCATGTTCTTGTGATTCCTCGGCGATCTCTAAACTCTGATGGTCTCTCGTCCAAACCCTAGCGGGGGACGACTACGATGTCTTCGGGTTGCAGGAAAATATTGGCTTCCAGATTCTTGCCTTTTTCAAAGTCGGACGCATTGAAATTGATCCGCTGAGACCCGCGCATGATGACGATCTTTTTCCTACTGGCCCATTCCTGGAAGCCGCCGGCAAGCACCAGGGCTTGATAGACGCGGATCGGGGTCACCAGTGGAAATGTTCCGGTTCGCATGGTTTGGCCGGTGATCTGGTAGCTCTTGCTCCGAACCTCCATGACGGAGATGGTGACGTCGGGAGATTGGTAGAGCGAGGTCAAGGCTTCCGTGAGAGTCTTCTTGAGGTGTTCCGGGGTCAGGCCCTCGGCTTGTACGTCCCCCAGCATCGGCAGGGAGAACTTTCCGTCGGGGCGAATGATCACCTGCCGGGACATGTTCGCGTCCTGGTAGACTTCGATCCGTAGCACGTCTTGGACACCGATTTCGTAGGTTCGATTGTCCACAGCCTTGGGGGCAGAGTTGGGATCGATGGCAGCGGGCGAAGACGGGTCCGGTGGGATGACGGGCAGCCGGGGGTTATTCTGGCCCAGGGCGGTGAAAACAGACAGTCCCAGCAACGTGGAAAGTACTGCTAGTTTCGTGAAGCTTTGCATATATCTTGATCCTCCGGCCGTGGTCGGCGCACTTTTCTCATTGTACAACGCAACATTGCCCACACCTGTCTGGCCATAACTCTGTCTGGCCTCCAGACGCGAACTCCACAATGCTCCCCCCGTTCCGTGCGGGTCGGTTTATACTACTGATGAAACTATATATCCTTGGTCGTGTCCAGTAACCCTAGTACCAGGACCCAGGAAGTTGCTAAGTAACACTATGTCCTATTACCTTGCCAAAACTGAGCCCGGTACCTACTCTATCGGCAATCTGGAACGAGATCACCAGACCTGCTGGGATGGGGTCACTAATCCGCAAGCGGTGCGCGCCTTGCTAGCCATGCGTCCTGAGGACAAAGTCTTTATTTATCATTCCGGTGGCGTTTCGGCGGTGGTCGGGCTGGCGACCGTCCGCACAGCCGGCCGACCCGACCTGAAGAACCCCAAATCCGCAGTGGTCGACCTGGAATTTGCTGCCTACATCGATCCGGCCACCTCCTTGGCTGAGATTAAGGGTTGCAAACTATTTGATGACTGGGCATTGGTACGCCAAGGCAGATTGTCCACTATGGCCGCGCCGGAAGCCTTCGTGGAATGGATGCGCAAACGGTACCCAAGTGTTTCCATTTGACCCGATTTTCTGTTCGGCGCCGGACGGTGGCGCGGGTACTTGCGAGGCACGGTAGACTGTAGATTCGCATGCGACCAGTAGTTGCAACAGCACCGGATTCCGTTGCCGAGGTGGCGCGCACTCCCGCAATTCGGGCTGCGCTAGAGTGGTTCCGCAAGGAACGCGCCTGGATCAATGAGCAACACCTGAAGTTGTGTCGCGTGCCCGCCCTCACCTTCCTGGAAGAGAAGCGCGCCAGTTACATAATGGAGCAGTTTCGCGATCTAGGCTGGGAGGCTCGCCTGGATCGAGCCGGGAACGTGCTGGCCTCGCTGCCCGGTCGGCGGGAAGACGCTTCGGTGGCGATCACGGCGCACCTGGATACAGTGCTGGCGCCGCGGGTGCCCGAGGATATTACGATTTCCCCGCAGGATGGGCGATTTCTAGGGCCTGGGGTGAGTGATAACGGTGCCGGATTGGCCGCGCTGCTTGCGCTGGCGGCTCTTTGGAACCAGTCACCGGGGCTGTTGGAGGGCGCTCCTTTTTCGCCCTTGCTGGTGGCGAACGTGGGTGAGGAAGGCGAAGGCAATCTTAGCGGGATGCGCTATTTGTGCCGTTCCCATAGCGCTCGGCCCAAGGCATTCCTGATTCTGGATGGACCCAGCACCGACCACATTACGTGCCGGGCACTGGCTAGCCGTCGTTTTGAAGTAACGGTCAGCGGTCCGGGCGGACACAGCTGGAACGACCATGGCGTGGGAAACCCGGTGCATGCCATTGGCCGCGCCATCCATTGCTTCATGGAGACGGTGCCGGCGTCTGCCGGTTTGGGGGACGGCCCGCGTTCGTCCTTTAACTTCGGCCTGGTGCAGGGAGGCACTAGTATCAACTGCATTCCGACCGAGGCCCGAGCCAAGGTGGACCTGCGGTCTGAAGACGCGTCCATCATCGACCGAATGGCCGTGCAACTGCAATCCGCGGTGGAAAAGGCCCTGGAGATGGAGAACGCCCGCGCGACTGGCCGGGTGAGCGCGCGGGTGAAAGAGATTGGCTCGCGTCCAGGAGGAGACCTGGCCGCAGATGCTCCCATATTGGAAGCGGTCTCGGCGGTCGATCAATATCTAGGAATTCGCAGCGCCTTGGATTGTTCTTCGACCGACGCCAATATCCCTTTGTCACTTGGGTTGGCCGCTATTTCGATTGGCGCTGGCGGATCGGGTGGGGGAGCGCATACTCCCGCGGAATGGTTTCATCCCGAGGGTAGGGAACTGGGGTTGCGACGGATTTTACTGACGCTGAGTCTGCTGCTTTCGCGGGGCTAGCGTGATTTGCCGGCGCAGCGGACGAGGGTCCCTTGCCGTCCGGTGACTGGTCCTATAATGGTAACGAAGCGCGGAGTGGTTGCAGGTTGTGAGGTATCGCCAATATGAAGCTGATTGAAAAGATGCGCCGGCAGAAGCTTACGTCCAGTTTGCTGGTCCTCTGCACGCTAGCGGTAGGGATACTGATCGGAACGGTGATCACGACGCAGTGGGGCCAGGCCAGCGCACAAAGCGGCGCGATCGACGCGACGCCCCTCACCGTGCCGCCGATTACGACGATCGGTAACGAATTTACGCAGCTTGCGAAGAAGCTGGAAATGAGCGTGGTTGCGATCCAGGTGGAAATCCCGGCTTCCGCCGCGGGAGCGGGAGAGCAGCAGGGCGCCGAGGGCGATATTCCGGAGTTCTTCAGACGCTTCCTGCCCGAAGGCGGCGAAGCGCCCGGTCCTCGCGAACAAGCGGAAGCACCGCCTCGCACGGCCTCAGGAACTGGTTTCATTGTCGACAAGAACGGTTACATCCTCACCAACAACCATGTTGTCGAGAACGCCTTGAAGATCAGCGTAAAGTTGCACGGCGATTCGAATGATTATAAGGCCCATGTGATCGGCACCGATTATGAAACCGACCTGGCCGTGATCAAGATCGACGTTCGCAAGACGCTGCAGCCTGTAAGCATCGCCAACTCGGATTCCGTGCAAGTGGGCGATTGGGCAGTCGCGATTGGGTCTCCGTTTGGTCTAGAAGCCACCGTGACGGCGGGCATTGTCAGCGCGACCGGGCGCGGAGCGGATCAGATTGGCGGCGAGGTTCGCGCGTTCCAGAACTTCATTCAAACGGATGCAGCCATCAACCCCGGTAACAGCGGCGGGCCTCTACTGAACATCAAGGGCGACGTGATCGGTGTAAATACCATGATCGCAACACGCACCGGTGGTTCGGAGGGCGTTGGATTCGCTCTGCCCATCAACATGGGTGTGCGGGTTTATAACGACATCATTAAGGATGGCCACGTGACGCGTGGTTCGGTAGGCGTCGGCCTGGCGAATGCCACCCGCTACGACACGATGCTGAAAGCGCTGGGCGTGGATCACGGGGCAGTGATTGAAACCATTCGGGCGGGTGGTCCGGCGGCCGAAGGCGGAATCAAATCGGGCGACATCATTGTTGCGATCAACGGCAAGCCAGTGAAGGACAATCAGGATCTGATCGCGCGCGTGGCGGACTTGCCAGTCGGCAAACAGGCTGCGTTCAGTGTGGATCGTGACCGCAAGATGATGGACCTCAGAGTCCTGATTCAGAATCGCGCGGAGATGTACAAGGACGATCCGCGCATTGTGGGCAGCAGCCGCCAACAGGACGCCGTGCCGGGCAGGACGGCGAAATCCTCGGAAATTCAGTTTGGTTTCCGCGTGCGGGGTGCGATTACGGAGCAGGAGCGCAGCATGGTTGCCTCAGGCCATGGGATAGCGATCGCCAGTGTGGTAATGGATTCCTTCGCGGAAGATGTCGGCTTGGAAGACAACGATATCATCGACGCCATCAATCGCCAGCCGGTGAATTCGATTGACGATATCAACAAGGTCCGCGGCACGTTAAAGGCGGGTGACGCGGTTACCTTCCACGTGATCCGTCCGGTGCCGGGATTCGGCGGCGCTAACGGGCGGGGCAAAAGCCGGGCGGCGGCAGTTCCACAGTCGGTGACGTTGTATCTGGCGGGAACCTTACCGGAGAACTAGTGCTGAGGCTGCTTCCAGTTTTGTTGATGGCCGGGCTGTCCCTATGCGTAGGGCTAGTTGCCGCACAAAAGGCGGGACCTGCCAAGCCCTCTGCCACGAAGAATACCAAGCAGGTTCCGGCGGCGGCTAAATCCGGGAAAGCCAAGAATGCCAAAGCCACCACTGTGGCTAAAGGCAAGAGCAAATCGAAGAAAGCGATTGTACCCACCCGCGCCGTGGTTCAACATCCGAGTTCCGAGCGTTACATGGAAATCCAGCAGGCACTCTCGGATCGCGGATATGCTACGGAAGTGAGCGGTACCTGGGGCGTGGAGTCCACCGAAGCGCTGAAGCGATTTCAAAAGGCCCAGAACATTCCAGTGGATGGCAAGTTAGGCGCATTGTCGCTTACGGCGCTGGGACTTGGGCCACGCCGGACCACAGGTGGCTTAACCGCAACCATGGCGCAGAATTCGGAAGCTTCGACGGCGGAATCGACCGGTCCTTAGCTCTTCGCGAAGTACAGCGCCGTGGCGCGTTCCATCTCGGGCTTCGTCATCAACGGCGGACGCCCTTCGTAACGTCCGATAGACGTCAAAATATTGCAGATATCGGCGGGGTAACAGGCGCGCAGTTCCGTGCGGCCTTCGCGCAGACACAGTTTCCGCAGATACTCCGCGCTATCCGATTCCACTTGCAGGTTGCGCGATTGGACCACGCGGGCGAAGATCTGGTCGAACGCGGGGGCGTCCACGGCCTCGACGTAAATCTTGTTGTGGATACGGCGTAGGAAGGCTTCATCGGCCAGGTCGGCGGGCTCCAGGTTGGTGGAGAAGACGACCATGAGCTCAAACGGGATTTGGAATTTCACGCCGTAACGGAGAGTCAGGTAGTCCACACGGCGATCCAGGGGCACGATCCAACGGTTGAGAAGGTCGCGCGGACTCATCAACTGACGGCCGAAGTCGTCGATCAACAGAATGCCGTTATTCGCCTTCATCTGAAACGGAGCGGCGTAAATACCGGAGGTCTCATCCAAACGCAGTTCCAGCATGCTGGGGATGAGCTCACCGCCTACGACGATGCAGGGCCGGCGGCACAGGATCCAACGCTTGTCCACGTCTTCTTCGTCATTTTCGATGGGCTGGTGGACCACTGGATCGAAGACACTGATGATCTGGTTGTCGACTTCGACAGCGTGAGGGATCATGATGGCGTCCTGATAGACGCGCAACATCCGTTCCGCCAGACTGGTTTTGCCGTTGCCGGTGGGTCCGTAGACGAAGATGGACGTCTGAGAGATGATAGCGGGGCCTAATTGATCCAGCATGCGGTCGCTGACGACCAGGTCGGAGAATGCCTGGCGCAGAATCCGGCGGTCGACCATTACCTTGGCTGCCTGGGCCTTGCTCGCGGCGTGATATTCGGTGAGCGAAACTGGGCAGGCGCCCGCGTATTGGGAGACTTGAAAGCGTTCCGATGCCAGTTGCTTTCCGGCGGCGGAAAGAATGAAGTTGTAGTCATTGCCCACCATGCCCTTGATTTCCACAAGCTGTTGGGCGCGCATATGCTTGAACACGGCGTCGACTACCGGGATGGCAATGCGCAAGGAGCGGCTCAATCCGGCCAGGCTGGAGTACCCCTCGATCAACATGCGGCGGAGGATCAAGTCGAGCACCAGCGTATCGGGCACCCCCAGGGACTTCAAATCCTGCGGGATGCTGGGACGATAATTGGAGCGGACGGGTGCGAAAGTAGCCATGCGGGAATCCCCAACACACTTATCGGCGGAAAAAGCACTTGAGTTTAGTGATTATGCCTTTGACACACATGATAGGCTTAGATGGACAGGCTGGCGCTAGAATTCATTGCCGTAAGAAAAGGAATAGGTAAGTGAACTCACTACCCAAAGGATAGTGAATATGGTATGGGGGGACGTGGACATGCACGGAGATATCGTAATTTGGCATGTTACACAAACAAAACAAGATATTGGATTATAACTTGGTTATAGCCATAGGTAAATCCAATGATATCTTGACCAGATTAAGAGCGGACCCGATACTCAAAGTGTAGGATTCGTGGGAACCACTCCAGGTCGTCCTTATGGGCGGCAGCCGGTAAAACGGTGGGCTCCTGGAGCCTAGGCCTACACTGGATAGTGCGTCATCGCCCAAGCGGACATCGTCCCTTGGGCGATGCGCGTTTCAGCTTCCTTTGGGAATATCTTGAGTCCGTATCCGCGATGTTCCCCGTCTCTGCCAGTATAGAGCATCGGCTTAAACATCTGACACCAACGTGGACTCTGTTTCTTCTGGACCGGATGGTCTCCGCAAAAGAAACCTCCAGCCACGGAGTCAGCAATTTGCAAGCCCGCATGCTTGGTTGGGGAAAGTGTTTCAAACTGAGTGTCCTTAATTACGTCCCAGTCGATTGAGGTTTGAATACCACGTAGATCCCCAAAATATCGCTGAATTCTTTTATGCGATATTTCATTCATCTTTGAGAAGATAACGCGCGCAGAACCGTCGCCCATATTTTTGTCGTGGCGTTGCGGGTGATCCCGGCACAACCTCGAAGCTCTCTCCAACAGAAATCTTGTGAAGTAAAAATAGAGCCGGTTCTCCTCCTTGAACTTCTCTGGGCTGTGTAGTGAAGGTTTATGCACCATTACGACGATTGCCCGGAATAGAGACGCGTCCTGAATAAGGGTTTGAATTAGCTCTTCGCGCCGGTCGATTTTCACGTCCTTAAAATGCAGATGCTGCTTCTCCTGCCAGTTTAGTGATTGCTTAGCACTTCTAATGAGGCTGGTCATCTCCTCAGTGCGAGCACGTAGGCTAATTACGCCTGATAGCACGAACCAATGCGAACAATCAGGCTTATGGAAGGAAAAGCCCTGATCCCCCGATTCGTCAATGCAGATATCGAAGCTATGTGGCACTTATGCTCGCGCGAATCCACTAAATGTATGTATAATATGGGTGAAGCGGAGAGCGAGGGGCTCGGACCCTCACATGCTGGTATCAGTAGCATGACTTTCGCTTATAAGGCGAGTCCATTTACCAATTCTGGCAGCTCTCCATAAAGGTGCTTGCCAACCAAGGACCGATTCCGTCAGCCCTGCAAAAGTCGGCGGATCGGTCCTTCTCGTTTTGGTTCCTGTTATCGGTTAGCGGGATGACAGAAACTAGATAGTTATCATTGGTTTTCCTTGGCGGCAACGCGAATAAACAGCGTAGCTTCGCTGCCGCCACCTTTCCTGAAAACTCGAACTTCCCCTTTTTTGATCATTGCCTTTAGTGCGTCGATAACGGCGATCCCCGGCTTACTGGCCGCAAACTTGTAGCCCTCGCTCAGCATTCTACGCGCAACCACGTACCCAGTAAATGGTTTGTCGATTTCGATACGCGAAATGGCGTCTCTAACAGCGGACTGAAACACGCCCTTTTTTCCTTTTCTGGAGTTTCCAAAAACGAAAGGGCGAATAGAAGCCGTAGCCTCTACGTGTTTTACTGGTGGCTGGATCAGTGGGGGAGATTGAATCGGGGACGATGCCCCGTTGACCATCACGGTCTCTAAGAGAGACAACAATTCGGGGTCCGATGCAATCCTCCGAAGTTCCTCCAGTTTTCTGATTTGCGATTCTACCTTAGCTAAGTCGATTTTCATTTCTCACCTCAAAGCAGATCCTGCCCTAAGGGGATAATAGCATAGCCGTAGAGAAAATAGGGTATGGTGATTTAGAATTTCAGGGTGGGCGTTTCCGAATGCCGAAATGGGTATGTTCTTTGTTAGGCTTAGACCGGATGGTCAATGAAGGCAGATAAGAATCAATTCGACGCTCTCCTAGGCAAACTCATCGCCACGCCAGCCAGCGCGAAGGACGGCATAATGCCTACTCCCAAGAAAAGTCAGGCGGCTCCAAAGGTTCGACGGCGTTTGGTTCCTCGGAAGAAATCAATTCTGAGTACTTGATGCCCTGAGCTATCACGAGGTTCAGGAAGACCAGCATGAATAGGTCTTCTGCTTCGCGATTGTTGAATCTGAAGGTAAATTCGTCGAGGTACCGGCGAAGGTGTTTTACGCTCACCTTGTGATAGGAACCTATCACACCACGCTTGAACAGTGACCAGAACGACTCGATGCCGTTGATCGTGATGTTTCGGGGATCGCCCTTGCGAACGTACTCCAACGCTATGTGCTTTACCGTTTCATGCTGCATCTGCTTCCCGATCTTGCGGTAACCGTAGTGTTCATCCGTGATGAATAGCGTCGCTTCTGTAGTAGAAACGGTTCCAGCCACAGCGCCCGTCAGGAACTTGCCCGCAGCTTTCTTGATAGGGAATGCGCGCACTTGGGAAGGCTTGCCGTCCTGCGCGCGCTGCAATGCGCCGAATACGGCCTGCTTGCCATACTTGGAGCGCTTGCGACGCCTGTCGTATTCGCCACCAATGAAAGTTTCGTCAGCTTCAACGGTACCTGTTAGCAGACCGGGAGCGCCGTCCTCCATCGCTTTTCGGATGCGATGGGCAAGATACCACGCCGTGCGGTAGCTGATGTGCAGATCGCGCTCTAGTTGCTTCGCGGAGAGGCCCTTCTTTGCGTTACACATGAGCGCCACGGCCATGAACCAATCCGTCAGAGGCAAATGGGTATCGTTAAAGATTGTGCCCGCAGTGGGGGAGAACTGGTGCTTACATTCCAAGCAGGTATAGAGGTAGCGATCAGGCGACCGCACGGCCTCCCCCTTCTTGTTCGTACGCTGCCTACCCTTAGATACAAACAGCTTTGAGACCTTCTTGCTCTGGCAGGAAACGCATTGCACGCCTTCAGGCCACCGCATCATTACGAGGTATTGGATACACGCTTCAGGGGTGCCAAACTGCTTGGCTACGTCTATCAGGGAAGGGGTATTCCTCATGCCCTCCATTATGGATCTAAAGGGCCATGTGTGTCAAGTGCATAATCACTTTGAGTTTACTGCACGCCGGGGCTAATCGCTGCGTCATATCTTAGCGGTGAAGTGTTTTTCTATAGCGTTTGTTCTGTTGGGCTTGGCGGCCATTTGCCGGGGACAGGAAGAAACCCCAAAATTCTTGTACGAGTCGGCGCAGCGGGCGGAGGCGGCGGGAGACACTTTAAACGCTTTCTTCCTTTACGGGCGCGCCGCCGCGAACACGGCCAGGAATAGCGCTTTTTCGTTCCAAGGCGCTGCCCAGAGCAGACTTCTTCAAACCCGCTTGCAGCAATCCGCCGATGTGGTGGCCGGCCCGGACCCCGCCTTGGATCCGGCAGCTCGCATGGTGCAGAGGATGACCGCCGAGCAACTCTCGGCGACCGACGTGATTGAGAGCCGGGATACGCTGCTGCCGGCCAAACTGAAGCCTTCCTCGGAGCGCAAAACCTTCGACATTCGAGGAAGCATACGGCCCGTCTGGGAAGAAGTCGCGCGAGCTTACGGCATTCAGCTGGTCTTTGAGCCGGATTTCCAGGCGCCGGAAGTCATCACGTTTCGCATGCGAGATGCCAGCATGTCCGACGCATTTCGTTCCATGGAATCGGCCAGCAACACCTTCCTGGTGGCGGCGCGCGAGAATACGGCGCTGGTGTTTCGCGATACGCCCGACAAGCGCACCGCAAATACTCCCGTGATTGCCATGGCCATCCCGATTCCCCAGAGAATGAGCGTACAAGAGGCGCAGGAACTGGCCAGTGGCGTTCAGCAGATCATGGAACTGCGGCATATCGCGGTAGACGCGGGGCGGCGGGTCATTTTTCTGCGCGACCAGGAATATAAGGTGACGGCCGCGCGCAGGATTATCACAGACCTGGCGCGTTATCGGGCGCAGGTGATGGTGGAAGTGGAACTGCTCTCCGTCGCCAACAATTCTACGTTGAGCTATGGTTTCAACCTGCAGAACGTTTTTTCCTTTAGCACCCTGACAAACCCCATGACCTTTGCCAGGCTCGGGTTGTCCACCTCGACCATTGGCCTGGGTATCACGGGGGCGCAAGCGTTTGCCACTTTGAGTACCAGTTCCGCGCGCTCCTCCCTGCGCGCACAGATGGTATCGCTGGACGGTCAACAGGCTCAGCTCCACATTGGCGACCGCTATCCGGTGGTTACCGGGACGTTCGGCGATCCCACGATTCCGAACAGCAACACGCCGGTCACTCAGTTTCAGGACCTTGGGTTGAGGCTGCAAATCACCCCCACGGTGCATGCGGACGGCGAGATGACGTTGGTCATCGAGTCCGAGTACAGCTTGTTGGGAGGCAGTTCGAATAACGGCATTCCCGTCATTTCCAGCCGCAAGTTTTCCGGTACCGTGCGCGTGAAATCCGACGAATACGCGATTATTGCGGGGCTGGCCGTGTCCCGCATCAGTCACACGATCAACGGAGTGGCTGGTTTGTCGGAGATTCCCGGCCTGGGTCATCTGTTCCGGCGTGAGACCAAGAGCAACGACAGTGGCGAGGTCCTGATTGTGTTGAAACCCCGGCTGCTCAGTGAGCCGGCGTGGGAAAATCCTCCCAAGGATTTTTGGATCGGCACGGAGACCAAACCGCCTACGCTTTACTGAGAACGTCCCAGTAGGCGGCGGCCACCTTTTCTGGATCGTGCTCCCTCGCGATGTGTGCGGCGGCGTGGCGGCCGATGGAGGCGGCAGCTTCGCGATGCTGAGCGAGTAAGCAGATGTAGCCGGTCAGCATCTCCTGCTCGGTAGCTCCCGTATCGATTCGCAGGCAAGCGTTATCGGGGAACCGCGCGATTGCTGGATCGCTGCTGAAGGCGACAGCTTTGCCGATGCCCATGAAGCGGATCGCGACTCCGGAGGATTCCGCGGCGGAGGGGTAGCGCAAGTTTACGCATAGGTCGGTGGCGGCCGCGTATTTCCAGAAGTCTGGTTCGGGAAGATATCTGGTGCAAAGAATATAGGGGCGTTCGAGAAGCGGCTCCATGGTGCGCGAGAATGTCTGCGACACGAATTCGCCGGATACCAATAATCGCGCGTCGGCGCCGCGTGCCAGGGCGGCTTCGAACGCGCGCAGCAGCACCGCCAGGCGCTTGGTCTCGCGCTGGTGTCCGAAGGTTCCTACCAACAGCGTCCTGGGCGCGACGCCGAGCGTTTGGCGGAAACGCAGCGTGTCCACTGCATCAGGCAGAATTGGGGGCACAAACAAATGCGGGATTTCTGTGATCCTCGCGTCCGGGACGTGCTGTCTGACCATGGCCGCGGCTGCGGGATTGTGGACGATAATGGCCCGTGCGGTAGACGCCACCCGCTTCAGCATCGGATAAGAGAAGTAGCGCGCGTCCGCACCGGAGCGGGCCCGCTCACGCCATAGCTCCCGGCCTAGCTCGCGGGTCCATTCGCCATAGTTGTAGACAAATTCTTCGATGTACGCACGCTGATCCAGGGAGCCGAGAAAGAAATGTTGCAGCACGGCGTCATGCAGGACCACTACTCCGGGTTCGGCGAGTGCGCGTTCGTAGATCTCGCGGTGCAGACGATTGTTGCCGACATGATAGAGATTCACATCGCTTGGCGTGTTGATGAAGACCTCGCCGAATGGGCGCAGGTAGGGCAGCAGCGCCGCGCTGTAATCCGCGACGCCGGTGGCTGCCGGCGGCATCGGCGAAAAGTAGCCGATCCTCATGGAAGGGTGGGCTTGGGCCGCGGTCCGAAGAGCGCGGTGCCAACGCGTACGTGCGTTGCGCCCTCCTCTATGGCCGCTTCCAGATCGTGGGACATACCCATCGAGAGCTTGAGCAGCCCGTGCTGGCGCGCCAACGCGGCCAGTTTACGAAAATAGGGCCGCGTCTGAGATGGGTCGTCGCTCCACGGTGGCATGGTCATCAAGCCGGTAAGCCGAAGATGTTGGCAACTCTGAATTGCCTCGATAAGTGCAGGCAACTCATCCGGTGCCGCTCCGGCCTTGGATTCTTCCTCGGATAACTTCACCTCGATCATGACGTCGAGAGGACGTGCGCTTTCATTCAGACGGCGCGCGAGCTTGGCTGAATCTACTGTCTCAATGGTTCCGAACAGATCGCCTGCCAGTTTGGTCTTGTTCGACTGGAGGTGCCCGATAAGGTGAAACTCGGCATCTGCGAGGTCTTTGAGCGCGGAATGTTTTTCGGCGAATTCCTGGACGTAGTTTTCGCCGAACACGCGCAAGCCGCACCCGTAGGCTTCCCGCACCACGTCGGCCGAAAACTTTTTGGTCACGGCCACCAGGACGATTTCATCGCGCCGGCGTCCCGAACGCTGAGCGGCGTTGGTGATGCGCTCTTCTACTTGGTCAATACGATCGCGGAGACTCACTTACTTGTGAAGGTAACAAACCACTCGCGAACCTGGGGCGCGAGCTTCGCCGCCAGCCCGTGCGGCGCGCCTTGCACTGGCTGAATGGCGGTGCGGGCGGGGATGAGCAAGCGTGCCGATTCCATTTCGGAGATTGTCCCGAATTCATCGCGAGTGCCATGCACGAAAAGCGCCGGCACTTGCAATTGCGGAAAGTGCTGGGTACGCAATTTATCCGGCTGTTTGGGAGGATGCAAGGGATAGGAGAGCAGCAGGATTGCATCGGCGGCGGACGCATCTTCCGCTGCCAACATACTGGTCTGGCGGCCACCATAAGAGTGCCCCGACAAGTACAGCGGCACGTTTGGCGCCACGGACCGCAGGGCGTCCGCAGCCCGCCGGATGCCGTCACGGTCTTTCGCCTGCGAGCCAAGGGGTGGGCCATGGGGCCGAGCTTGGCGAAACGGTAGGTCATATCTCAAGACGGTATAACCGGCATCCGCAAAGGCTTCGGCCAGAGCCAACAACAGCGGAGTCTGGCAATTTGACCCAGCGCCGTGCGTAATCGCCAGCGCCGCGATGGGCCCGCCTGCCGGCGAATGCAGGAAGCCTGCGACACCAGCCTGCTCCAGACGAGTTGGAGGCGAACCACTTTTGGGTAAACCATTTTTAGGTAAACCAGCCATACTGAAATTCATGGTAACCCTTGCCGATGTGCAAGCCGCGCGCGCCCGCATTCGCGACAGCATTCGCATCTCTCCGGCGGCCTATTCGGAGAATCTCTCGCGCGAAACGGACAATGCGGTTCTGTTGAAGCTTGAGAACCTGCATGTGACGGGATCCTACAAGGAGCGTGGGGCGCTGAACGGAATGTTGTGCATGACGGAGCAACAGCGCGCCAATGGCGTGATCGCGGCGTCCGCTGGGAATCACGCCCAGGGGGTCGCCTATCATGCGGGCCGCTTGGGAATTCACGCGACCATTTGCATGCCGCTCTATACTCCCTTGGTGAAGGTGACGGCCACGCGGGGCTGGGGCGCGGAAGTGGTGCTGCATGGTGAGAATTTCGACGAGGCGTTAGCCGAGGCTCGCCGCCGGGCGATTACCGGCGGGGCCACCTTTCTGCATGCATTCGACGATCCAGCGGTGATTGCGGGGCAGGGAACCGTGGGGCTGGAGTTGCTGGATCAGATTCCAGACCTGGAAGCGGTCGTGGTTCCGGTGGGTGGGGGCGGACTGATTGGCGGGCTGAGTTGCGCGATCAAGGAGACGCGTCCGGAGGTGCGAATCGTCGGCGTGGAGCCGGCGGCCCTCCCGTCAATGAAGGCGGCATTGGCCGCTCACCAGCCGGTGGACGTTCCGGCCGCCCCCACCATCGCCGACGGCGTTGCGGTGCGGCGCGTGGGCGATCTAACTTTGGAATTGGCCGAGAAGTACGTCGACGAAATGGTCACCGTCGACGACGAAGAAATTGCGATGGCCATCCTGCGGCTGTTGGAGAAACAGAAGACTTTGGCGGAAGGCGCCGGAGCGATCGGAGTCGCGGCCCTATTGCAGAAGCGGACTTCGCTGCGTGGGAAAAGGGTAGCCGCGGTGATCACCGGCGGCAACATCGATGTGACGCTATTGGCCCATATCATCGAGCGCGGCTTGGTGAAAGATGGCCGTTCGGTCCGCCTGCGCGTGACTCTGGCCGATCATCCAGGGGGCCTGGAGCGCCTTACCGGTGTGATCTCACGAGGCCGCGCGAACATTTTGCAGGTGATCCATGACCGGACCTATTTCGGCGTTCATCTGGGTGAAGCAAAGATCGACATCACCATGGAGACTCGCGGCGCGGAGCACGCGGAGGAACTAATGCATAGTCTTCGCGATGCGGGATATAGGTTCGAGAGAGTCCTTTAGCGAGAGCATCGAAGCCGCAAGCGCGTCCCCGTGGTAAACTGATCTTGTTCGTTCCCTCCAACAGCATTCCCCGGTCGTCTAATGGTAGGACAGCGGCCTTTGACGCCGTGAATCGTGGTTCGAATCCACGCTGGGGAGCCACCTGCTCAGGAGCGCTATCGGTTACTCATGAGTGATACCGGTCGCTAACGCACGCCGCGTTTCGCCGAGTTATACTGCAGGTAGAAAGACCCCTATGGCCGCTGAGAACCTTGCCGATGTCGTCAGTTCCCTTACGCCCGAGGAACAGGAGTCCGTTAAGCAATTCGTTGAATTCCTGAAGGGGAAGAAATCCGCTCCCTCGTCGGCGTTTCTGACGGCTGCTGACGAGTTCATCGACCAACACCCGGAACTGCTCCGCCGCTTGGCTCAGTGACCTCCTATCCAACTGTTGACGAGGTCATGGATGTCCATGACCGGCTAATCGCTCGATTTGGAGGCTCACTCGGCATTCGAGACCGAGGCGCACTCAAATCCGCCTTGGCGAGACCGCAGAGTGGTTATTACACGGACCTCATTCAAGAAGCCGCTGCACTTTGGGAAAGCCTGTCCCAGAATCATCCATTCTTGGACGGTAACAAACGAGTCGCGGTAACTGTGACGGCGGCCTTCCTGACTGTGAATGGATATCGACTGCTGTTCGACGATATAGAAGCCGTCGCGTTCTTACTCAGACTGTATGAATCTGGGACGTTGCGATTTCAAGAACTTGAGACGTGGCTGCGCCACCATGCTCAGCCCGTGGATCGATCCACCTGATAAGGCCGGGTGATCGCTTCTAGCGGAGAGAAAGTTTGAAGACACGATTTCTGGGGATCCACCGTCCCATGACCTCGAATCGCCCGCTGGCACTTTTTCGCGATCACCCGCGGCCGCCATTTGAGTTGACTGCGGCCGGGCTCACCCCAGGATTGAGACCTGAATGAGAAGATGCCCAACCGGACGCTCTATTTCGATCACGAAGGACATCGGGCTGTGCGGGACGGACGATACAAATCGAGCGCGCTTCGCGGAGAGGCCTGGGATCTTTATAACATGGAGCGCGATCGAATTGAGATGGAGGATCTGGCCGGTGAATTACCTTCGTTCGCTTGCGGGAAGTCAATCGCGATAAGGCCGGTGGCCGCGCTCACCGTTGCGGCGCGCGATGTCGAATGGCTGAGGCCTGCGTTTCTCAAGGCATCCTCTCAGGCACTCCACATCAGGCTCCACAAGGAGGGGCACGTTTGGTTCACTGGCCGTCGCCGCGCCCCGAAACTAGAACATCCGATCTGCTCTCTTCTACAATGATGTGATGATTCCACCGCGACGCAGGGCACTTTCGCAATTGTGGGGGGCGATGGCGTTGCTGTTTTCCACGATCGGCGGTTCCCCAGCGGCGGCCAACCCGGATCAGAAATGGGTAACGAGTTGGACAGGTTCCGCGCAAGGCCCTTATCCTGTCGGCAACCCTTCGGCACAGCCGAATCTGAGTCTCGCGTTTCCGTCTCCGGATAGCGGGGCACGCGATCAGACTTTCCGTCTCATCGTAAGGCCTGGCGCCTGGGGACGCCAGACGCGCTTGCGCCTATCCAACGTTTTTGGAACGCGGCCCGTCACATTCGATGCCATTTTTGTGGGCATGCAAGCGAGTAGCGCAGCGCTTGTGCCGGGCACGAATCGGCCAGTGACATTCGGAAAGAACACCAGCATTACCATTGCCCCTGGTGAGTCTGAGTGGAGCGATCCGGCATCGCTGCCTTTTGTGAGGAATCCGCCCGGCGCGGAACTCTTGGGCCGAAAGCTAGCGGTGAGTTTTCACGTTGTGGGTGAAAGCGGCCCCATGACGTGGCATGCCAAAGCGCTCACGAGTTCCTACTTGACGATGCGCGGCGCTGGAGCAAAAGGGAAAGAAGAAAGCGAAACAGCGTTCCCGATCGCCACCACCTCGTGGTATTTCATGGATGCGCTTGACATGATGATGCCTGGAGACACCCATGCGATCGTGGCCTTTGGCGATTCCATCACAGACGGCACTGCGTCGACACTCAATGGAGACGACCGCTGGCCGGATGTACTTTCACGCCGCCTGCAGGCGATCCCAGGCAGCCGCTATTCCGTGATCAATGCGGGGATTGGAGGAAACCAAGTGGTTGGACCACTGGAATACTCGGCGCGGAGACCGTTCGCGGGCGGACCCTCGGCTCTGCAACGTCTGGATCGGGACGTTCTCAGTCTGTCCGGCGTGTCGACCGTGGTCTGGCTGGAAGGAATTAATGACTTAAGCAACAGTGGGAGCGCCAGTGTCGCGGCGGTAATAGCCGGGTTGCAGGAGGGGGTGAAGCGGATCCGGGTGCGGATTCCCGGTGTGAAGGTGATTGGAGCAACGCTCACTCCGGCGCTAGGCAGCACGAACGCGGCATACGGTTCTTCTGAACGGGATACTGAACGAAAAGCCTTGAACGATTTTATCCGCACCGGGGGACTATTCGATGGCGTGGCAGATTTTGACAAGGTGATCGTCGATCCGCAGACCGGGGGCATGCGGTCAGAATTTGTCCCGGACAACACAACTGGAGGGCCTGGAGACAAGCTGCATCCCAATCGCCTCGGCTATCTAGCCATGGGCATGGCGATCGACATCGATGCGCTCACGTCGAAGAATGGCTCCAGACGCTAAGCACAGCCTTTCGCAAAGAATTACGGGCAACGCGCGGTCAAGGAGGCATGCGATAGACTGTTCTGGAAGGAGTTCTCATGTCCAGACCTCACTTGGCCACGGTACTCGCAAGTTTGATCGCGGGTTCAATTGCGAACGCTCAAGCGCCCGCTGCTAGACCGGGGCCGCCTACTCGCGATCCGAACACTCCGGGGTTTGTCGCGGCGAAGGAGTTGCCGGATGGGACGCTGCCGCCGATCAACGCGGACGGGAACTTTATTATTGGGCCGACGCACAATCCTTCGCCGGAGACGATAGTGGTCGAGAGCGTGCCCCATGGGATGGTCTACAACTTCACCATGAGTTCGGCGGACAGCAAGATCTATCCGGGCATCGCGCGCGATCAAGGGACGTTCGGCACGCCCGATCGGAATGACGCAGCGAAGTTGATTGTGACCACGAGCCACCCTGCCCCGTACACGCGAAGGATCGCCGTGTATGTTCCGGCGCAATATGTGCCGGGGACTGAAGCGCCCTTCATTGTCGGCGCGGATGGGCCGGACGCTGTGTTGTTTACTGTGCTCGACAATTTGATCGCGCAGAAGCGCGTGCCGGCAATGATCGCGATGTCGATCGGCAACGGCAGCGGGGATGCGCAGGGGAGCCAGCGCGGGCTCGAGTACGATACGCTTTCTGGGCTGTATGCCGAGTTCGTCGAAACCGAAGTGCTGCCTTTGGTGGAGAAACAATACAACGTGAAGCTCACCAAGAATCCCGACGGGCGCGCCACAATGGGTGGAAGCTCGGGAGCCGCGGCCGCGTTCAGCATGGCTTGGTATCACAACGACTGGTACCACCGCGTGCTTGCGTATTCAGGCACGTGGGTAAATCAGCAGTGGCCCTCGCGTCCGGAGACTCCGGGTGGGGCTTGGGAATATCCCAAGACCATCCTTCCGAACAGCGCGGTGAAGCCGATCCGCATTTGGATGGAGGTCGGGGATCGTGACCTCTACAATCCGAATGTGATGCGCGATGAGATGCACGATTGGGTTGTCGCGAATGAGAAGATGGCGGCGGCGCTAGCAGCCAAGGGGTATCACTACCAATTTACGTTCGCGCGAAACGCCGGGCATACCGATGGCGCGGTGAAGCGGCAGACGCTCGCGCAGGCGCTGGAATACGTGTGGCAGGGCTATCCACTCAAGTGAAGGACCGGCTGTCCGTGCTGCTTTTGTCCGCGAACGGCGGCGACCGCACTTCTAAGAAGCTCTGGCACTTCTTGGTGGTCAGTCTCTAAAGTCAGCATCAAAGCTGTCTTGGCTATTACACGGACCTCATTCAGAAGCCGCTGCCCTCTGGGAAAGCCTGTCCAAAATCATCCATTTGTAGACGGTAACAAGCGAGTCGCGGTCACGGTGACGGCTGCGTTCCTGACTGTGAATGGATACCGGCTCCGGTTCGACGACACGGAAGCCTACAAGTTTCTGCTCGGACCGTGCGAATCCGGGACCTTACGATTTAGAGAGCTTGAGAGTGCCTTCGCGACCATGTGTAGTTCGCGGAGAGAAAGTTTGAAAACACGATTTCTGGGGAGCCACTCTTTTGGAGAAAACTTTCTCTCCCCCCTTGTGGACGGGCAAAGCGCCAGACTAGCCAAAGTCTGCGCCTTCCAACTGAGTCCCTTGGTCTCGCTTTTCGGCAATCTACCTGCGTAACCAGCCGGTGACCTCGCGGGCGATAGCGCTCAGTGATCTGTAACGCCGTGATTCGAATTCATAGGATTTGTCTAGTACGGTCGCAACTATTTCACGATTTGCGTACCGCCGGGTCCGAATGGTGCCGGGCGGCGGCACCCGCCAGTCTCTGGAGGGCTGCGAGCGACTTGCTGCCCAGGATCGGGAGATAGCATTGCTGGGCTGGAAACCTTTCGGCGCCCGTACCCGGAAATCTGCTTCATCAGCGATTTCCGCGGCCCGATTTCGCGCCCGTTCGCTCAATCCGCCTTCGGCCTCGATTGAATCTTCCAGGCCAGCCGGCGAGCCAGTAAGTCTTTGTTGGAGGACTTCGATGCCTCCCCAATTATTTCGACATACATGCGTTTAAGCGCTGCCGTAGTGAGTTTTGTAAGTCCTTCGAGCATCTTTGCGTCCATGTTTATTCCTCTCTGTGGTTGTTAACCACAAGTCCATGAACGCTCTACGCGAGCCAGAAAGCAACTCTAGAGTTCGACCTTCGGGTCGACTCAGCCACTACTCGGGTGACATGCCTCGCTTTTATCAACCATTCATAACTGAGGATTCCAGCACCGC
>JBDTSJ010000094.1:0-40270 GCA_039931205.1 Acidobacteriota bacterium | reverse complement strand
GGCGACACGTTGGTGGTCCAGACGCTGGGAGTGGACGGCCGGGCTTGGATGGATGAATGGGGAACTCCGTTCAGCAACGACGCTCATTTCGAAGAGCGCTGGAAGAGTGTAGGGCCTGACAAGATCGAACTAACGATCACCGTCAACGATCCCGTGACGTTTACGAAACCGTGGACTAGCTCTGCCATCGTTTTCAACCGGCAGCGTGGCGAAGAAGTGCTGGAGATGATCTTCGCGCCCATGGACGAGAAGGAATTCAACAAGCGCATCCGCGATCCGGCCGCGGGCGCCAGCAGTAAATAGGTTTAATTATGATGCTAAAAACTTCGCTCTTCGTTCTTGCCTGCACGACATTCCTGTGCCCGTTGGGCGCTCAATCCGCGCCTGCGGCGGAGCCTTGGCGAAAGGATCTTACGGGAGTCTGGCTTGGTCCGTACACGTCGGACCTGACTCGCGGCACGGACGCAAAGATGACGCCGTGGGGCCAGGAGAGGTTCGCCAAGTTCGATGGCAAACTGGATCCGTGTCTGCCGGTGGGCGTCACTCGACAGGCGAATGCTCCCGACCCGGTGGAGATTGTGCAGACGCCGAATAAGGTCGTGATTCTCTACGAATCCTGGCATATCTTCCGTTCCATTGCGACCGACGGCCGCGCGCAGCCGAAGAACGTGGATGCGACGTGGTTTGGGCACTCGGTTGGGAAATGGGAAGACGAGACGCTGGTGATCGACGTGGTGGGGATGCATGATGTGACGACGCTGGATACGGTGGGGCATCCGCATAGCGACCAGTTGCATTTGGTGGAGAGACTGAAACGCACGGGTCCAGACACGATGTCCTATGAAGTGACGGTCGACGATCCGGTCGCGTATACCGCCACCTGGAAGCAAAGCCGCGTGTTCAAGCTGCAGCCCAAAATTGAATTAATGGAATACGTCTGTTTAGAGAATGAAAAAGACCGGTCTCACCTGGTGGGGATAAAGAAGTAGTCCTAGATTTTAGGCGACTCCAGCGGTGCGGGGTACGAAGCGTAGGGCGGATTCGTTGATGCAATAGCGCAAGTGTCCGGGTGCGGGACCATCGCCGAAGATATGGCCCAAGTGCGCCTCGCAACGCGAGCACAGGACTTCGATTCCGCTGCGTAAGGAGGACTCCCCAGCGGTCCGCACATTCTGGATGGCGATGGGGGCGGAAAAGCTGGGCCATCCGGTGCCTGAATCGTATTTGTCTTCGGAACGGAAAACCGCATTTCCGCAGCACACACAGCGGAAAAGACCTTTTTCGTGGGTCCGGAACATGGTTCCGCTGAAGGCAGGGTCGGTGGCTTTCATGCGGGTCACGTAGTACTGCTGGGGCGTGAGGCGGGTGAACCATTCCGAGTCTGCTCGGACCAAGGTCTGCGGGTTGGCGGCTCCCTGGCGGATACCGTCGTCGGAAAAATCGACCAGGGGGCCCGCGCTAGCTGCCGGAAGCCCTGCAAAACCGGCATTTCGCCGCCACAAGGCGACTGCCCCGAGGCCTAGTACTGTCCCCGCGCCCCACAAAGCCCGCCGCCTGGAGAAAGAAGTTTCAGACACTGTATCCATTCTCCCCTGAAATCGCGTCTACAATTGATAGGAATGACTCCCAGCGGATCAAACAAGAAAGTTTCCAATAGCCTGGTAGGCCTGAGCTTCGCGGCGGTGCTGGCGGTTTACTCCGCCGGATACGCCCGGACACGCTCGGCCGCCGACCAGTTAGAAGCTCGGTCGGCGGAGCGGAGACCCGCCAATCCGACGGCCCCGCAGCGCTCGGCGCCTGCCACGGGGCAGTCGATCGCGCCAGAGCCGGGAGCTGCGGCTGTTGATGCCACGTCCTCTACTGGTGCGCGCGAAGCCCCGGCGGCCGCGGATAGAGCTGGCGAGAAACCGGGATTGATCGCGTCCGCCGAGCTAATCGCACCCGCGGCTAACAGTCCAAGCCCTGCAATCCCCGAAACACCCGTAGTCAGCGCCCCTAGCGCCGTAGCTCAGCCGGTCCAGCCCACCGTTCCAGTGGCCGCGGTTCCTGTGGCCGCGGCTCCGGTGCCCGTAGCGGAGCCAAAACCGGTTGTCGCTGCCGCACCGGCGCCTAAGTGGAGGGACGGGACCTACACGGGCTGGGGAACCTCGCGGCACGGAAATATTGAAGCTGCTGTCACCATCCAAAACGGAAAAATCGCCGCCTCGAGAATATCGCAATGCCTGACGCGTTATTCCTGCGACGTAATCGACTTCATCATCCCGCAGCCGGTCGTACGCCAAAGCCCGGATGTCGACTATGTCTCGCGAGCCACGCAGAGCGCCGACGCCTACTACTATGCCGTGGTCGAAGCGCTGGGCAAAGCCGAGATCAAGAGCGACGCGAAGGTGGCCGAACCGAAGTGAGCGTGAAAGCCGCGGACGCCTCGCTGGTCCGCACCGAAGCAGTGATGGGCACGCTGGTGACGATCCAAATCGTCCGTGGCGGCCAGGACGCCGACGAAGCTATCGAGCGAGCTCTCGAATGGTTCCTTGAAATCGAAGAGCGCTGCACCCGCTTTGATGCCAGTAGCGAACTGATGCAGCTCACGGCGCAATCGGGCACGGCGGTGGCGGTTAGCCCGATCCTATTCGAAGCAGTTCGATTCGCGTTAATGGTCGCGGAAGAGAGCGGCGGAGCGTTCGACCCTACGGTGGGGCATCGCATGGCCGGCTTGGGTTTCAATCGCGAGCATCGAACTGGAGAGATTGCTCCGATCACGGCGACACCAGCGGCGGACGTCAGTTATCGGGACGTCGTGCTGAACGAGAAAAACCAAACCATCCTGCTGCGGCGGCCCTTGACGCTGGACCTGGGCGCTGTGGCAAAGGGGTTAGCCGTGGACACCGCGGTTCGCGAACTGGAGCCTTTCGAAGATTTCGCGATTGACGCTGGCGGCGACCTTTATCTGGGGGGCCTGAACGCGAAGGGCGAGCCATGGTCCGTTGGAATACGGCACCCGCGCCGCGATGGCGAATTGATCGATACGCTGCTGGTCTCGGGGCAAGCTGTTTGCACGTCCGGGGACTACGAACGTCAGACCAGCGCAGGGCACCATTTGCTGGATCCGCGCACGGGAGCTTCCACACACGCGGTCGCCAGCGCCACGGTGGTCGCGCCCGCCGCGTTGCTCGCGGATGCGCTCGCGACCGCCGCCTTTGTACTTGGTCCGCAAGAAGGGATTCCGTTTCTGACTGGTCTCGGCGTGGAAGGGCTCATCATTACTCCGGACATGCAGCGCCACGAGACCCCTGACTTAAAGAAGCTTCTTCGCCGTGCGTAAAGTTAAAAGTTTCTTCAAGACTCCCAAAGGCCTGGTCACCATCATTCTGGCGATCCTGATCGCGATCGCTGCGCCGGGGGAGGGAATCGCGGCCGTAGCGTCTGGACTAGCGGGCTCCATTCTAGCGGCGGGGCTGCTGGACGTCTTCATCCTGTATGGCAGAAAGAACACCTGGGAATTCCCCAGTGGCGCCCTGCTGACGGCGATGATCGTATGCATGGTCCTGCGCGCACAGGAGCCGTGGTACGTGGCGACTGCTACTTCCGCGCTGGCGGTACTCAGCAAATATCTGGTCCGCTCTAAAAGCGCGAACGTATTCAACCCTGCCGCACTGGCGATCATCGTGATGTATTACGTGTTCCACCCCGGGCAGAGTTGGTGGGGAGCGCTGCCGGAAGTAAACCCCTTCGTGCAAGTGGTGCTGGTGGCGGCGGGAAGTTTCATCACCGACCGGGTGAACAAGATGCCTCTGGTGCTGTCGTTTTTGGGGAGCTACTTTCTACTGTTCACCCTCACTGCCTTTGTCGCCGATCCGCAATGGGTGACGGAAATCTTCCGCGCTCCGGACCTGCAAGCGGCGCTCTACTTCGCCTTTATCATTCTCACGGACCCGCCCACTTCGCCCGCCAAGTATCCGGATCAGATCGTGTGCGGGATCATCGTAGCCGTGGTTAGCTACGCGTCCTTTGAGCTTTTCGGAGTGGTGTACTTTCTGCTGGCCGGCGTGATCGCGGGCAATGTATGGGAAGCGTGGCGCAGGGTCACGCGCCGGTCAGGGAAGACATTTCCAGCGGGGCTGGGCACGTTCCTCAATGAAATCCGTCCTCTATAAACTTATGTCGAACAAGCTGGCGATCCAAATGAAGTTGGCTGCGGTGTTGTTGGCGTGTGCTCCACTGGCGGTCGCTCAGCCCCCTGGTGGAGGTGGTCAAGGGGACGGCATTTGGCTCCGCAACGCGTACTTCGGCGAAGCGCAGACTTTCGACCTGTGCACGGGCCATCAACCGGGCAATGGGCAGTATCATTGACCACGCGAATCCGATTTGTCTGCGGGGGCAGTTGAACGACAATACGGAGGTAGTTCGGAAGGCGCGCGCGGGTGTTGTGTATGGGGAGAAGGCCGCGCCGTGGACACATTCGCCGATTCTGGGGTGGGCCTTTGATGGCTTCCCGATATACGGGCCGTATGCGTACTCGGACGCCGGGTCGGCTACGAGTGCGGTGAAGAGGATGAAGGCTAGCTTCCGTTTGCGCAATATTGCGGCCCGCACTTCGCTGCCGGATTGGGCTCTGCCGCAACACACGGGAGTCCCGCAGCAATTGAGCGCCAACCAATATGGGCCGGCGATTGGCGGACAATTTCCGTTAGGACGTTACAACGAAGACTTCGAATACGTGGCGGGTCTGGGCGACCTGGATCTCTACAACGGCCGCTTCGCGATTACTCCGGAGTTCCCGCAAGGTATTTACGCTTATTACATAACCATTGACGACACTGGCGCGGCCGCGTTTCCCTACATTCTGGGCGGCCAATTTTACGGATCGGTCACGGGGGGCACGGCGCAAGCGATCTCCGCGGCCGCACTGGATTACTTCGTGAATGGGGCGCTGGCTCCTGGGGCAGCTTCGAATCCGGCACTAGCCTCGGCGCTGTTCTCTTCCTGGGCGGTCCGCAACGCTACCCAGAATGCGCAGGTTACCAGCGGTTTCGATCCGTCCGCGGGACCGAAGGCGACTTGGCCAACGAATATTCCAGCCGGAGCGACCACTAGTGGAAGTGTCGCGACGCCGACGCCAAGCGATACCCAGAGGGTGCGGTATACGGACACCACGGTCTATGTGAATGCGAACGGTCTGGCCAGCCACGTTATGGGGCCGTGGTTCGATCCGCTGCAACCGGGGGGTGTCTTCGGCAATTTTCCGTCTGTGCAGAACGTACAAGTGCAACTGCCGCGTACGCCTGCAACCGCGCAGACGAAGCGCTCCACTGCATTGGGTTCGCAGGGGGTGTTTGTAAATGGGGTCGCGCTGTTCAACTTTTTGGATGGAGCCAGCTACAGCAACGCAGCGGGCCGCGATGTGGGCGGGGGCTTGGCGAATCCCACGGCCATCCACGTTTCAGCCGCTTCCTTTGAAGCGGGGCCGTTGGCAGCGGGGTCACTGGTTACGGCGTTTTCCTTGTTTAATACGACGCTGGCCACGTCCACTGCCACTGCGGATTCCGCTAACTGGCCCACCACGTTGGGCGGAGCGACGGTGACGGTGACCGATTCCACGGGTACGGCACGTCCGGCGCCGATCTACTACACCTCGCCGACGCAGATCAATTACCGGCTGCCGCCCAACACAGCGGCCGGCTTCGGGAGCGTCACTATCTCGGCCGGCGGTGCGCAGTCCTCAGGGAACATTAACGTGGCTGCGGTGTACCCCAACCTTTTTCTGCAGGCCGCCGACGGACTGGCCGCCGCGTACACCGTTACGTCCGGAAGTGACACCTACCTGGTTCTTGCAGCTACGGGACTGGGCAGCACAACATCCGCGACGGCCACAATCGGCGGCGTGGATGCGGCGGTAAGTTACGCCGGGCCGCAGGGATTCTGGCCGGGGTTGGATCAACTCAATATTCTGATCCCGCGTGCTCTCGCTGGTCGAGGGAAGGTGGATGTTGTGGTGACAGCGGGCGGAAAGATTTCCAATACCGCTTACACTACAGTTCGCTGAGACGGAACGTGCGGGCCTATTTGGCCTTGCCGTCGCCTTCCGAAGATCCGGCGAACAGACGCTTGCCGTTGGCAGCGATCACGGAGCGGGCGTTCACGGTATTGGATCCATCCTTGGACATGGAGCCGTCCACGGTCAGCGCTTCGCCTTCTTTCACGGAGTCCTTATTCCAGCCATTACGCCGCAGGCTGTTCGGAGCTCCGCCTTCGATCTGCCACTTATTGACGACGCCTTTGTCATCCTTCACGTCCAAATAGATCCAGACGTGGGGATTCATAAACTCAACCTTGGTCACCGTGCCCTTTAGGGTGATTGGTTTAGTGGAATCGTATTCCGCGGCGAAGGAATGATGGGCTAAGATCGCGGCGGAGCTCGAAAGTAGCAAAGCGGCAGTGAGAGCGATGCGGTGGAATTTCATGGAGGCGTCTCCTTAAAGTCTAAAAGACTACGATCGGGCTCAGTATACGCCGGAAACCCGTAGCGGAGCAAATGCTGTGCGAGGGGTTGGTGGCGGCCCGCAGAGCCACGCGGGGCGGCATATTATGAATATTCCAGCAACATTTCCCGCAGAATTGTGATACAGTTCGGTTCAGAAGTGCGTTCTAAGGAGGGTTTTATGCTGAGGCATTCCTTTTTGTTGTGCGCATGGTTTGCGATGGCGACCGCGGGTTTCGCCCAAGTTACGGGCAGTCTTAGTGGGACTGTTACCGACCAAAATCAAGGCGCTATTGTAAACGCCACCGTCAAGGTTTACCTTGCCGGCGGCAAAGAGCCGGTGCTCACCGGCGTGACCAATGGATCGGGACGCTTCATTTTTGCGGCCGTCAATCCGGACACCTACGATGTAGGCGTCGAAGCCAGTGGATTTTCCAATTTTGTTTACCGGGGAGCTCTGGTTTCGACGCGCCAAGAAACCGGGCTGCCGCAGATCGAGTTGAAGGTGCAGGGCGTTTCTGAAGTGGTGGAAGTTGTGGCGGATGCGCAAGCGATCCAGCTCGAAAATGCGGCCATTTCCACAACGATCAGTAGCGTTCAGATTCAGAACCTGCCGGTATTAGGCCGGCAAGTCTCGAATCTATTCTCAACCCAGCCAGGGGTGACTTCTAATAGCGGAAACCCGCAAACAGTGAATGGCCTTAGGGCCTCGCTCACCAACCTGACGCTGGATGGGATCAACATCCAGGACAACTTTATCCGCACGAACAGTTTGGACTACGCGCCGTTTCGGACAACCATCGATCAGATTGCGGAGATCACCATCACGACGACGAATGCGAGCGCGCAGTTTGGCGGCGGCGCTTCACAGATCAGCATGGCCACCAAATCCGGGACGAATACGTATCACGGCACGGTGTATTGGTATAACCGCAACGATGCGTTATCGTCCAAGGATTGGTTCAGCAACCGGGACGATGTCGCCAAGCCAAAGCTGAACATTAATCAGCCAGGCGTGTCTCTGGGCGGTCCGGTGGCGATCTCGCCGCACAAAGTGCTGCACGACAAGCTATTTTTCTTTACGACGTATG
This sequence comes from Acidobacteriota bacterium, assembly GCA_039931205.1. Lineage (GTDB taxonomy): Bacteria > Acidobacteriota > Terriglobia > Bryobacterales > Bryobacteraceae > Palsa-187. The sequence continues at coordinate 32,701 of JBDTSJ010000094.1, read as the reverse complement.
AGTGGTTCCGGGACAAAGAGCAGTCCAGTCAAACCCGGACGGTGTTGACGGATTCGGCGAAGACCGGCGTTTTCACTTACAACACCACGGCAGGGGTGAGAACCACGGCGAACCTGAGGACGTTAAAGAACTACATTCCCGATCCGACCGTTGCGGCGATGATCGCGCAGTTGCCGTCGCCTAATGCGCCCGGCGGAGACGGGCTGAATACTTCCGGCTACCGGTTTAATGCAGTAGCGAATGAATTTCGCGACCAGTTCGTGTACAAGACGGACTACTACCTGAACGCTAATAACAGTATTACCGGGAGCTATAACTACATCGATAATCCGACGGCCCGCCCGGACGTAACGTCGTCGTTCTATGGTCTGCAGCCGCACGTTTCCAACAGTCTCAAGAATCATCTGCTATCCCTGCAGTGGCGCTGGACGATCAGTCCAACGCTGACCAATGAGGTGCACGGTGGATTCGCGCGGACGCATGGGAATTTTGACGTGGATCAGGCTTATCCGAAGCAAGTTCTTACCGGCCTTTTATTCACCAGTCCGGTGAATACCTTCCTGGCCCAGGGCCGCGATACGAACACGTACCCGATCCAGGACAATGCCACGTGGATCAAAGGCAGCCATCAGGTCTCGTTCGGCTATCAGTACCAGCGGGTCTCTTCCAACATATTCAACGATGGTGGCATCGTTCCGAGCATCGCCCTTGGCCTCAGTGGCGCGAACACGACGGGCCTGGCAGCCGCGGACCTGCCGGGCATCTCAACCAGCAACCTCGCTACCGTGAATGCCCTCTATGCAAACCTTGCTGGGATCATCAGCAGCGGTCAACAAACCTTCAATGTAACCAGCGCCAGTTCAGGATTCGTGCCGGGCGCGACCAATCGCCGGCAGGTCTCGTGGACAACTCATGCACTCTATGTGCAGGACAACTGGAAGATCCGGCCGAATCTGACTATCAACGCCGGTGTGCGGTATGAGTATTGGACGCCACTTGACGAGAAGAATGGGCTGTTTCTGGCTCCGCGGCTGGAGAACAACGATGCGAAGGCGACGCTGCTCAATCCGAATGCGGTGCTCGATTTTACCGGGGGTCCGTCCGGGCGCAAGATCTACGATGCCGACAAGAACAATTTCGCACCGAACATAGGCTTCGCGTGGGATCCATTCCGTTCGGGCAAGACGTCGATTCGGGGCGGCTACATGATTGCGTATGTCAACGACAACGTGATCCAGACGTTCCGCAACAACGTGAATACAAACGCCGGCTTATCGTTCACCAACACCATTACGAATCAGGTGGGAACCTTGGCGAGTCCACCGGTTATCGCAGCGCCTACGTATAAGGTGCCGCGCACTTTGGCGGAGAACTATGCGATTACCACAACGGCCGCGGCGGGACTGCCGCAAACAAACCTGGTAACGCCCCTGGTGCATCAATGGAACTTCAGCATTGAGCATGATCTCAAGGGCTTTCTGGTTACCGCCCGCTACTTGGGCAATAAAGGCACCCAATTGTTGCGCGCCGTCGACTATAACCAAGTCCTGTACAATGCCAACGGTTTCCTGGCGGATTTCAAGAGAGCGCAGAGCAACTCGTATCTATCGGGAGGCAGCCCGGCGTACAACGCAAGCATCCCGGGCAGCCAGCCGCTTACGGTATTTCCGCTGTTGGGGGCAGGCTTCAATATTAATAGCGCTGCCAACATAACCACAATCCGGCAAGGGCAGATCGGGTCACTCGCGGACAGCATCATGACGGGGAGGAACAACGGTTCGGTGAACTTCTATGCGAATCCGAATCTGCAAGGAGCCAACACAGTCACGAATGGCGGCAGTTCCAATTTCAATTCGCTGCAATTCCAGGTAACCAGGCGCACTCGTGCGGGGCTTCAAGTCCAGTTCAGTTACGCGTATGGCAAGGGGCTGTCGAACACAACCGGAGATGCGAACACCAACTTTGAGCCTCTTTTGGACAACGCCAATCCAAGTCTCGAAAATGCGCGCACGCCATTTGACGTCCGGCACGTTTTTAAGGCGAACTATATCTACCTGCTGCCGTTCGGTAAGGGAAAGATGTTCGACGGCAGAAATTCCATCGTGAATCAAGTGATCGGCGGCTGGTCACTGGGCGGCATCTGGAACTACCAGTCCGGCGCTCCTTTCTCCATCCTTTCGGGTTATGGGACGCTAAATCGCGGAGCCCGTTCCACGACGACGAATACCGCCTCCGTTGCCGGTACGACGATGGATCAACTGACGCCCTTAACTTCGGGTGTTTTCAAAACCGGAGACAATATCTACTTCCTATCGCCGACGCTGCTGAATTCGGATGGGCGGGGTACCAACGCAGCTGGGGTGAGCGGATTTGCCGGTCAGGTGTTCTATAATCCCAATGCTGGGACGCTTGGAAACTTGCAGCGGCGGTCGTTTACCGGTCCTTGGGACTTCGCCTGGGACATGTCGTTGATCAAGGGGTTCACAATCCACGAGCGCCACAAGGTGGATCTGCACTTCGATTTCTTCAACGTGTTCAACCACCCGACGTTTTTGATGTATCCGGTGTCGGGCGACTACGGGGTGAGCTCGGTGTATAACATCAACAATACGTTCTTCGGGCAGCTGGATTCGATTAATCACGATGCCCGGCAGATTCAAATTGGGGCTCGCTACAGTTTCTAGCAGCGGAGCTATACTGAAGGCGTCGCCGGGATTCCGGGGGGACGAACCTGGAGGTAATTTAACACATGAAGCAAACGAATCTATTTCTGAGTTTTTTAGTGCTCGGCGTCCTGGTGGTTTCGACGGGAGCACTGGCGCAGGCGCCGGCGGATCCGGCGATCGAGAAGGCGCTGGCGGCGGCTCCGGCTAATTTGAAGGATGGGGCTACGGTTGTTAAGTGGAAGCCGGACCAGACCTACGACACTTTGAGGAAGGGTACGAACCGGCTAGTCTGCTATGACCGGTCCGGGCTGCCTGGACAACAGGCGTATTCCATTGAGTGCACCAGCATCGCGAATCTGGAGCGGGCGGCTCAGAACCTGAAGTTCGAAGCAATGGGCGCTCAGAAACAGGCACTGTTGGACGCAGCCGAGAAGGACGGGACTCGCAAGAAACCGGAATTCGGATCGGTCTGGTATCACATGATGGGGGCGAGCAAGGAAGCCGCCAGGCCGCATATGACGATTGCGGTGCCGTTCGCTTCAGAGAAGACCATCGGCTTGCCGGAGAACGGTAAGCAGGGCGGCGTGTGGATCATGAACGCCGGGACGTCGACGGCGCATTTGATGACACCTGGGGAATGAAGCCAGCGATCCTTTTGCTGGCGGCGCTGGCGCTGCTGACGGCAGCGCCTCGTGCGGTTCAGTACACGGGACGCATTACGGACAGTATGTGCGCGCGGGCCGAGCATGCCTCCATGGGCATGGGGGATACGGACGGCGAGTGTACGATTGCCTGCGTACGGGCTCACGGGGCTCTGTATGTGCTTTTCGACGGCAAGCAGGTTTACAGCTTAGGCGACCAGACGATGTTCGAAAGGTTCGCCGGCAAAAAAGTTGCGATCACGGGTTCGCTGGATGCGAAGACCATGACCATCGGCAAGATCGATTCCATCAAAGTGGTGAAATAAGCTGCGCTTGCTGGAGTATAATCGGGGCATGAAATACCTGCTTGGAGCGGTGCTGATGACGACCTCGGTTTTTGGCGCGTCGAGTGTTCACGAATTCACTTTGGACGCGCTGAATGGGACGCCGACCTCGCTCGCAGCCTACAAGGGCAAGGTCATGTTGATCGTGAACGTGGCCAGCCAGTGCGGGTACACCTACCAATACGAGGGACTGCAGGCGCTCTACGCGAAGTACAAAGACCGGGGGCTGGTGGTGGCGGGGTTTCCAGCGAATAACTTCGGGGAGCAAGAGCCGGGGAGCGATGCGGAGATTGGGGCGTTCTGCAAATCGAAGTACGGAGTAACGTTTCCGATGTTCAGCAAGATCTCGGTGGCGGGGAAGGACAAGGCTCCGCTGTATCGATTTTTGACGGACAAGACGGCGAATCCGAAGACGGGCGGGGAGATTCCCTGGAATTTCACCAAGTATTTGGTGGATCGGAACGGCAAGGTGCTGGCTCGATTTGACGCGCCGGTGGAGCCGGGGTCCAAGGAGTTGGTGGGGGCGATTGAAGGTGCGCTAAGGGCCAAGTAGAGAGCTTTTTGAGCGCAGTGTAGTTTTCTTTCCTAAGGGCCGCATTCGCGGTCCCTGATTCATTCACAACAACATTTCTTTCCGAATGACGGGTTTGCCTGCCACGAGCGCAGGCGAACGGCGGAGCTGCGTTTACAGTCATGTCGTGAGGCTTTGATGGCGACGACAAGGACTACCGGGGGCGTAAAAAAAAACGAGAAGTTGGAGAGGGTACGGGTGGTGAAGGGGTTGTTGGAAATCGTGGAAAAGGGGTTGGAAAAAGCAGGAGTGAAGGCGACGTTCACCGATTACATCCGACTAGTGCAGTTGCGGAAGGAATTGGAGGAGGACGAGCCGAGGGACATTCGGGTGACGTGGGTGGAGCCTCCCGAAGAGAAGACGGACGGGAAATCGTAGAGTACGACATTCCTTACGGACGGTTGCCATCGCAACTGCGGTTTCACCAATCGCAGGCGAGATTCAAGGGGTTTTCGGGGCCGATCGGGTCGGGGAAAACGCAGGCGCTGGTGCAGGAGGCGATCCGGCTCAGTGTGATTAACAAGGGGCGGACGGGGTTAATTGGGGCTCCCACGTATCCGATGTTGCGGGATGCAACGATACCGGCATTGCTTGAAGTGCTGGAGCGGAGCGGGATTCCGCACGAGTGGAATCGATCAGAGAACTATCTGAAGCTGGCGGGGTCGAAGATTCTATTCCGGGCGGTGGAGGAATTCGAGCGTTTACGCGGGAGCAATCTGGCGTGGTTCGGGGTGGACGAACTGACGTACACGTCGGAGGAGGCGTGGCTGCGGTTGGAAGGGCGGCTGCGGGATCCGCAGGCGGCGCGATTGTGCGGGTTCGGCGTGTGGACGCCGAAGGGATACGACTGGGTTTACGAACGGTTCGTGACGCAGCAGATTCCGGGGTACGAAACGATCCAGGCGATGCCGTTTGAGAACCGGTATCTGCTGGGATCGATTCCGGATTATTACGAGCGGCTGAAGCACAGCTACGATGCCCGGTTCTATCAGCAAGAGGTGTTGGGCGAGACTCTGCATTTGCATGTGGGGCGGGTGTACCACGCGTTCGATCGGGATGGGAATTTGGGCGAGGTCCAGTTAGATCCGACGCGGCCGTTGTTGTGGGCGTTGGATTTCAACGTAGATCCGATGTCGAGCGTGATTGCGCAGGTGGTGGACGGGCGGGTGGTGGTGCTGGATGAAATTGTGTTGAGCCGAGCGACCACTTTGCAGGCGTGCGAGGAATTTCAGGGGCGGTTTGCGGCGCATGGGGCGGGGCTGACGGTGTTCGCGGATGCGACGGGGGCTCGCATGCAGACTACGGGGACATCGGACGTGGCGATGCTGAAGGAGTTTTTCAAGTCCGGTGCATATGGGGCGGTGACGTTTCGGGTACCGACGTCCAATCCAGCGGTGCGGGATCGGGTGAATTTGATGAACGCGAAGTTGGGTAGCGCGGCGGGCGTGCGGGATGTGGCGATTCATCCGCGGTGCAAAGAGTTGATCAAAGACTTCGAGCAGGTGGCATACAAGGAAAACAGCCAGGTTGTGGACAAGGATCGGGATCCGAAGAGGACGCACTTGTCGGATGCACTGGGGTATCTGGTTTGGCAGGAATGCGGCGGACCAGGGAAGGTTGGGGAGCGCGGGAAGAGGGTGGTGTGAGGGGTGGAGAACAACGTGTTTGATATTGACCAAGAGCATCCGGAATATGTAGCGCGGAAAGCTACGTGGAAGAAGTACCGCGATTTGTACGTGGGGGGCGATCAACTCAAGGGCAACGCGTCGGCATACCTGATTCGACGGCAGAGGGAGCCGGGCGATGTTTATGCGGAGCGGTTGAACCGGGTGTTCTACGAGAACTATATCGGGTCAATTGTGGATTGGTACGGAGCAACGTTGTTTCGGCGGGAGCCGGCGCTGACCTTTACCGGTCCGAACGAGGCGGGGAAACGGTTTTTCGCGGAGTTCGTGGAGGACGCGGACCGCAAGGGCACGAGCCTGGCGGATTTCTTCCGGGTACAGTTTTCGGAGAGCTTGATTACGGGCGCCAGCTACGCGCTGGTGGATTTTCCGAGAGCAGCAGGGTTGGCGGAGACCCGCGGGCAGGAAGACGCGCTGGGGGCGTCGCGCGCGTACCTGGTGCACTACGCCGCGGACGAGCTCATCAACTGGAGCATGGACGAGCAAGGGAGTTTTGAATGGGTGGTGCTGCGGACGCAGGAGCTCAAGAAACAGAGGGTGGAGGACGAGAAGTGGCGGACGGAAACTCGCTGGGCTTACTACGACAAGCAGACCTTTCGCATTTTCCGGCGAGCGGAGGAAGACGGCGCGATTGAGTTGGTGGATGAAGGTTCCCACGGGCTGGCGGGGCTAGGGCAGGTGCCGCTGTTCGAGCTGCGGATTCCAGAAGGGTTGTGGATGCTAAACCGCGCGGGCAGCTTGCAGGTGGAGCATTTCAACAAGTCGAACGCGTTGAGTTGGGCGCTGACGATGGGGCTGTTCGCGATGCCGGTGATTTACTCCGAGCGGGAGTGGAGCCAGATTGTGGGCGAGAGCTATTACATCCAACTGGGTCCGCAAGACAGGTTTGGATGGACGGAACCGGAAGGCAAGGTTTACCAGATAGCGGCGGACAACCTGGTGCGCCTGCAAGAAGAGATTTACCGAGTGTGCTACCTGACCCAGGCCGGGGGCGCGGTGGATATCACGGGGCGGCAGAGCGGACTGAGCAAGCAGCGTGATTTTTCGATCACTCACGAGGTATTGCGGGCTTACGGGGACGCGATCAAGGAGCAGATGCGGCGGGTGCTGCGGGCGATTGAAGGGGCTCGGGCAGACGGGATCGAAGTGAGCGTTACGGGCATTGACGAATTCGATATCGCGGATTTCGGTACCGAGCTTGAAGACGCCAAACAGCTGCTGAGTTTGGGGTTGATGTCGCCGACGTTGAAGAAGGAAGTGTTTAAGAAACTTTCTCTGAAGTATCTTTGCGATGCGAGGCAGGATGTGAAGGATCGGATCGTGGCGGAGATTGAGGCGGCTTGATGAGGGCGGCGGACAACATGGCAGACGAGAACTCGAACGTTCAGGCATTGATGGATGAGCTGGCCGAGGAGCGGCGGAAGCGGGAGGGGCTGGAGCATCGGGTGAATGAGCTGGCGTCGGAGAACGCCCGGTCGCGAGCGGTGGCGGAGGAGGCGGAACGGAGTTCGTCGATTCGCGGGGAACTGCAGAAGCTGGGGGTCGCCAAGGTGGAACTGGCTTATAAGGCTGTCCGCGACGAATTGAAGAGCAGCACGGGAGAGCAGATCCGGGAGTATCTCACGCAATTCGTGGGGGAGAATCCGGAGCTGATGCCGGCGCGGATTGCGGGGGGCTCCGGCGCGGGGTCAACGCGACGGGGGCAGGCGGGCGGCGGTCCGGTGGACATCGAAAGTATCCGGCCGGGGATGAGTTCGGAAGAGATGGAACGAGTGAGGCAGGAAATCGCGCGGGTGGCGTTACAGACATTGCGCGGGAATCTTTAGGAAGAAAGGGAGCAATAGACAATGGCAGCAATTACATCAGCGAACGTAGCCAACGCGATTGTGAAGCTGGTAGCCGCGGATGCGCTACCGGCTTTGATGGGGAACCTGGTTATGGGGAACCTGGTCAATCGGGACTATGAACCGTCGTTAGCGCAGGCGGGGGACACGATTAACGTGGCAATTCCCCCGACTCTGACTGCCAACAATATCGCGGAGGGCGGGACGGTGACGACGCAGAACCCTAGCTTGGGCAATGCGCAGATCATCCTCAGCACACATGCGGAGGCTACGTTCCTGGTTCCGGACGTGACGAAGGTTTTAGCGGTGCCGGATTTACTGCGGTTGTACATGCAGCCGGCGGTGGTGGCTCTGGCGGAGAAAATCGAGACCGACTTGTTGAGCCTGTATCCGTTGTTTAGTTCCAACACGCCGGTGGGTACTGGCGGAACGGCCATTACGGAAGCCATCGTAGATTCGGCCGAGACGTCGCTGTTTAGCGCGAAGGTTCCATCGAGCCAGGCGAAGTATCTGGTGGTGGATCCGGCGACGTATGGGGCGCTGCGGCAGATTCCGCGATTCAGCGAGTTCAGCTCGGCTGGGGAAGCGGGACTGCGGGCACTAGTGGATGGGGCGGTGGGCAAGATGAAGGACTTCTACATCTTCCGGTCGCAATTCGTGGTGAAGACGGGGAGCGCTCCAGTGACTACGAACAATCTGGCGTTTTCTAAGAACGCGATCGGCTTGGTAGTTCGCCGCTTGCCGCAGCCGTTGCCGGGCACTGGGGCGATTGCCGAGTATGCGGAATTGGGGAACTTTGGGATGCGGGTCACGATGAGCTATCAGCCGAATACGTTGGCTCAGCAGTTCACTGTGGACGTGCTGTATGGGACGGGGGTTCTTCGGAACAACCATGCTGTGCAGGTTCGGAGCTAGGGTCCAAGGGCGATGGGAGTGGGCAGGTCACACACCTGCCCCTCTGCTGGGGGAATTGGGGGACGGATGGATTTGCGGGAATACTACCGGAGGATCCGGGAAGTTGAGGCGGGGATCGTGGAACCGTTCGTGACGGTGGTGAGCCGGAAGTCGGGGGATGGCGGGCGGAAAGGGGCCAAGACCGTGGTGCCTCGGGCAGTGGCGGCGCGGTTTCTTGTCGAGGGCAAAGTGGATTTAGAAAGCGTGGAAAACAACGATGCTGCTGACGGACGGCAATCCTAATACAACTGAGGCGCTGCGGGTTTATGAATCCGCGATATTGAACGTGGCGCACACGGAGCTGATTGACCTGGAGGTGAAACTCGGGTTGGCGACGGAAGAGATTACGCAGGAAGTGTTGGACTTTCTCTTGAACCGGTCGGTTGGAGATCCGCGGATAGGAACAAGGCGAGGGTTTGGGGTCGCGGACGTAGTGGTGACGCGCCAGATGAAACGGTGGCACGCGCTGCACACGTTGGAACTGGTGTATCGAGATGGGTTCAACAACCAGTCGAACGATCGGTATAAGGCAAAGTTTTACGAGTACAGGCTGTTGGCTGGACAGGCTCGGCGGCAGACGTTCCAGTTTGGCGTGGGATTGGTTTCCAACCCGGTTCCAGTGGCAGAGCAGCCGGATATTAGTTTTGCGGCCGGGCCGTTCGAAGCGACTACCTATTTTGTGCGAGTGGCATGGACGACTTCGACGGGAGCCGAGGGATTCGCGAGTCCGGTGACCACCTACGATGCTCCGCCGGCAAGCGTCCCGGTGGTGGAGGCTGTGAATCCGCCGGCGAACGCTACGGGGTTCCACGTTTATCTGGGGCTGACGGAGGAGACTGTGAGCCGGCAGACCGAGTCGCCCATCGGCATCGGGCAGGCATTCATTCTGCCGGGCACTGGCTTAATCGGGGGGGTAGCGGCAGGAGATGGGCAGGTTGCGGATGTGTATCTGACGGACGAGCGGCGCATGAGGTGGGGGTAGACCGGTGGCGAATTCGGGGAGTGTTGTAACGCGCAAAGTAGTGGACTACATGAACGCCAAGGACGTTGGAATCAACAACGCGGTGGCGCAACTGGCGGAGGAATCGGGTGTGGAGTTGTCAGCCATTCCGGCGGCGCATGTTGTGAACCAGAACGTTTCCATCGAATTGAGCGAACGCAGCCAGATGGTGAAGTATCCAGTGGTGCATGTTTACGTGGATCGGATCCGGAATGAACTGAAGGAAAAGTTCCGGAGCTTTTCCGGGAAGGTGCGCACGGTAGCGGAGGTGCGCGTGTCTCTGGATCGGCTGGAGGGGATTGAAGAGAAGCTGCGGCTCTATGTGGATGCGGTTACGAGAGTGCTGGATGCGAATCGAGGGTGCTGGGGAGAGGGTGCGTTCTTTGGCGGGCAATATGAGGTTGTTATCGAGCCGGTCAAACACGGCGGGAAGAACTTTTTGCAGGTGGCCAAGGTCGTATTTGAAGTGGACTTGTCGGCTTAGGTAAGACATTCGCGCAGAGGCGCAAAGGGCGCAAAGGTATACATGTCTTGTTACATATCATCGAATAACAATCGGGCGTACGTGGCGTTGGAATCTACTTACGGGAATGCGGCCGAGATCACGGAGGCCAACCGGATTCCGCTGCTGAAGCTGGAGACACGGCAGGTCGCGGAGCAATCGGGACGGCGGGATAAGACGGGGAGCAGGACGTTCGCGGGGTTACCGAATCGACTTCGAACCAATACGACATTTCGACTGAATACGTTTATGACGCAATGGGGGAATGCTCCTGCTGCGCCGAGTCATGGCCCTTTGTTTCAGGCGGCGATGGGCGGGACGCCGTTGACGTTCAATGGCGGAACGGTAGCGAGTGTTCCGACGCAGACGCAGGTGGTGTTTAGCGGCGCTCACGGGTTGAGTATCGGCCAGGCGGTGACGTTCGGTGGAGAGATGCGATTTGTGGCTGGCATCCCAAATTCGACGACGGTGGTGATCAATGCCGCATTTACGGAGTCGCTGGTATCGGGGTCGGCCATTGGGGCGACCGTGACTTACCCGTTGGCGACCGATCCAGTTAGCGCGACGATTTTCGATTATTGGGATCCGGTGGAGGCGGTGCAGCGGATCTTGAACGGAGCGGCCGTTGACGTCATGAAAGTGAAGGTCAATGGAGATTTTCAGGAATTTGAGTTTTCCGGGGTTGCCCGGGACCTTATCGACAGCGCCAGCTTTACGAGCGGGCAGGCGGGGCTAAGCGCGTTTCCAGCGGAGCCGGCGCGGGTAGGGTTCGACTATACGATTGTGCCGGGGCACCTAGGGCAGGTGTGGATGGGATCGGCGCCGAGCCGCATGCATGCGTTGACGTCCGCTGAGATGAGTGTGGGAAACAATCTGGCGCTGCGCACGAAGGAGTTCGGAAGCGATTTGGCGCGCTGTATTTCGGCTGGTCAGAGAACGGTGAAGCTCAACTTCAGTGTCTTTGAACAGGACGACGCGGAGTCTGCCGAGCTGTATCAGGCGGCACGGCAGAGGTCTCCGATCGAAGTGATGTTGCAATTGGGCGAGCAGCAGGGGCAGATGTTCGGGGCTTACATGCCGGCAGTGATTCCGGATGTGCCGCGGTTCGATGACGGCGATACGCGGTTGGAGTGGGTGTTTGAGAACAGCCGGGCACAGGGGGCGGTGGACGATGAGCTGTTTATCGCCTTTGGGTAGCGCGTACGAAAGTTCCGTGTGGCATGACGCCGAGACGGTTTCGGGGGTGAGATTTCGGATTGCGAAAATCTCGGTGGGCCGGCGGATTGACTTGGCGCGCAGGATTCGGGATGCGGGGCGGCGGGTGGAGTTTCTGGAGGCTGGAAGCGATCCGCGGGACAAGTTGGAGGCGATGGTTCTAGCCAGCGAGATCGATCGAGTGTATCTGGACTGGGCGCTGGAAGCGGTCGAGGGACTGAGCATTGACGGGGTTGAGGCGACGCCGGGCGCGGTGATCGAGAAGGGTCCGCCGGACCTGACGGGAGAAATTCTTGCTCGGATTCGGTCCGAATGCGGACTCAACGACGAGCAACGAAAAAACTGACTGTCGCATTCCATTTTCTTCGAACGGACCAGACCCGGTGGAAATGCGACGCGTGCCGGGGACAGGGTCTGGACGTGGGGAGGCGCTGCGGATTTCTTCCAGAGGAACGGCGAGGCGCAAAGCGACTGGTATGGATACACGGGCGCACGGGTGTGGACGAGTGTCCGAAGTCGCTAGTGACGGCGGAGAGTACGGAATTTGTGGAGCGGTACTTCGTGTGGAAAGCGTCGGGGGCAGGTGGTTGGGGAGAACTGCAAGCTCGCGAGGCGGACGCATTTCAGGTGTTGGAAGAAGAGTGGCGGGCTGAGGTGGCAGATGGTAAGTGATCCAATGACGGTGGAACGGGTGTTGGCGGAAGCCACGGCGGGGCTGGCGCACACGGCGGCGACCGGCACTCTGGCGGTACAGATGGACCAACTGATCGGGCAAATGCAGTTTCTGCAGACGGTCAGCCAGGCAGCTGGGGAAGCGACCCGAAGTAATACGCAAGCGGTGGTGAGTTCGACGAGCAAGGGCGGGATCAGCGAGGGGCTGGGCTCGGTTGGGAAGACGCTGTTTGGATCGTTGGGAATGGGGCTGGGACCTCTGATATCGGGGGTTTTGCAGTTATTCGGAGGCGGGGGTGGGGGAGAGGGATTCGCTCCGCTGGTGAAGTTCGAATTGCCTGAAGCTCGGAACGTGAATGCGGGGGTTGGCGCGGCGGGATCACAGGGAGGGGCGTTCGCCGTGGACTACGGACAAGGGGGGGCGCCACGGCCAGTAACGGGACCACAGATCACGGTCAACGTGAGTGCGATGGACAGCCAATCTTTCCTGGATCGAAGGGGCGATATTGCATTGGCGGTTCGGCAGGCAATGCTGGAGTCGAGTGTATTGAGCGACGTGGTGAGGGAGGCGTAGGTGGCAGTATTTCCGACACTCAAAAGCGGAGCGGTGGCCCAGTATCCAGCCGAGCGATCGCGGCGGTTCGCCACAGTTGTGTGCGAGTTCGTGGGCGGAGGCGAGCAGCGGTTCCCGCAATTCAAACGGGCGCTGAAGAGATGGGAGATCCGGTTGGAATTGCTGGACGAGGAGGAGCTGTTCCATTTGGAGACATTCCTCGTGGAGCAAGCAGGCGCGACGGGGAGTTTTTCATTCGCGGATCCGTGGGACGACACAGTCTATCTGGACTGTAGCTTTGAAGGCGATCAAATGGGACTGGAGTTTGCGGGGAACGGGAATGGCAAGGCTTCGGTCATCGTCCGGGAGAACCTGTGATGTTAGTGTTTCCACAACTAACGACGGGCGCAGCAGCGCTTTATCCAATGCAGCGAAGGCGTCGAGTGCGCTCGGTGGTTAGCGAGTTGGGCGATGGACGGCGGATTGCGTATTCGGATGTGGGCACTCGGCAAACGGAATGGGAGCTTACGCTAGGCGGACTGAGTGCAACTGAAATGGCGGCGGTTGAGGAATTGTTCGAGTCTACTTATGGACGGTGGAGGACGTTTACGTTTCTGGAGCCGGCCGGGAATCTGTTGGCGCAGAGCGAAGAGTACGGGGCGCCGGAATGGGATAACGGTCCGCTGCTAGAACTGACGCCGGGGATCGACGATCCGTTTGGCGGGACTCGAGCGGTCCGAGTCTTTAACGCCGGTATTGTGGCAGCGGATGTGGCCCAGACATTGCTCGTTCCGGGGCAGTTTCACTATTGTTTGAGTGTTTGGGCGCGCCAGAACAATGGTCCGGAAGTGAGTTTGTTCGCGAGCACGACTGGCAGCACAGTCACAAATACCTGTCCTCTGACTACGCAGTGGCAGAGGTTCCTATCGCCGGTTGCATTGGGGGTGGAGACCGAGAGCGTTACGTTTGGCGTGACGCTAGGCGAGGCGATCGGGGTCGATCTATTCGGCATGCAGGTGGATGCACAACTTGCTCCGGGAGGGTATCAGCGAACGAGTACAGGTGGCGGGGTGCATGGGCACGCGCGGTTCGCAAGCGATGTCGCGACGGTACGGGCACAGGGAACAGATGTCTTCGACTCGGCGATACGAATTATCAGCAAGGGGAACTAGCGCGTGTCAACAATCGATCTGTTAAAGGAGCAGGAAGCCACCGCAACACCCGTATTCCTTTTGGATTGCGTGCTGCGGGATGGCACGGTGGAACGGTGGGCTACCCACCAAGTGACGTTCGGCGGCGTGGATTACGCGGCGCGGCTGCTGCGGCACGATCTTTTCGAGCTGAGATCGTCGGCAGGGGACGGGTTCGACGGGGCGGCGAAGATTCGTGTGACGCTGGCCAATGCCGATTCCCACTTTTCACAACTGGAGCGAGAAACCGGGTTCAAAGGCGCCAGGGTCACGGTCCGATTCTTGTTCTTCGATCTGTATGGGGGGAGCGCGGCGTCTGAAGATCGCGTGGTGTTTCAGGGTGTGGGCGGCGCTGCTGATGAAATATCCGAAGCAGAATTGAGCGTCACATTCGCGAACCGATTTAATCTTCAGCGGATCATACTGCCGGAAGTGAGGATTCAGCGGCGATGTCCTTGGTTGTTTCCGGCCACGGAAGAGCAAAGGCAAGAAGCGCTGGATGGCGGTACAAAGGGACCGTACTCCGCACTATTTCGATGTGGATATTCAGCGGGGCTTGCGGGAGGAACGGGGACGCTGAATGGGTCCGAGCCGTTCGTTAGTTGCAATTACACGCGGGTAAGTTGTGAGCAGAGGGGCATGTTTTCGGAGGGGCGGTTTGGCGGGTTAGAATTTGTTCCACCGCAGATCCAGGTACGAGGTTATGGCGAGCCGGGTTCGCATTTATCCTCGATTGTCGATAATCAGGCTCGATACAACGATTTTGTGCCGCTAGTGTACGGCACTGCGTGGTATGAGCCTCCGCTGGTGTTCTCACGCAACGACGGGAATCTGACTCACCTGGAGGTTTTGCTGGGGCTGGGTGAGATCGACGACGTGATCAAAGTGATCGTGAACGACGTTGAAATTCCGGAGGCCGTGGAAGGCCGGGACATGACGGCGACGGGCTGGTATCACGTGGTGACGAAAGGTGCTCGCTCTGGGGTACAGAATCCCGACTTTGCGGATGCGGCAGGGAATCCGCTGGGTGATCCTTACGGCAGTATGGCGATGGCCGCCGTCGTGGTTCCAAACCGCATCAGTGCCAATCAATCCGCGCCGAAGATCAGGGTTTTGATACGCGGCCTAAAGTTGGAGCAGTTTGACGGCGACGGGGCATCGCAGGGATTTTCCTTTTCGAGAAATCCAGCGTGGGTTTTGTTGGACGTCTTAAGGCGTAGCGGGTGGTTGTTGAGCGAAGTTAATGTACGAAGCTTCGCGACAGCCGCGGCGTATTGTGATGAAGCGGTGGAAACGGCGGACCTTCACGGTAATTCGACCTACGTGAGCCGGTATCAGTGCAACCTGGTGGTCCGGCAACGACGGAGTGCCGCGGATTTGGCGCGCGGCATTAGAGCGGGTTCGGCGCTGCTTCTTACGCACGGCGCAGGCGGGCTGCTGACATTGGCAGTGGAGAATACGCTGGCTAGACAGCAAGCAGCTAAACCGGCAGGCAGCAATAGCGCGAGTGAATTGAATGGGGGATGGCCGGCGTATGAATTCAGCGACGGGTCGGCTGAATTCTCGGGGATTCTACGGCGGGCAGGAGGGGAACCAAGCATTCGCTTTCATTCCCGGAGCGCCGCGGACAGCGCGAATCGCCTGACGGTGGAGTTTCAAGACGAGTTTAACGAGTATCAGCAAGATAGTCTTTCTCTGGTGGACGTGGACGATGCGCTATTGACTGGCCGAGAGGTGACTGCGGCCTTTCCGGCATTGGGTTTGCCGAATTTCGATCAAGCGACGCGGGTTCTGGATCTGCAACTGGCGAAGTTAGTTGATGGGAATGCGTTCCTTGAATTACAGACTTCGGTTCGTGGTGTGGGGCTGGCGCCGGGCGACATCATCACCGTGACGTATCTGAAAGAAGGATTGTTGCGGCAACCATTTCGGATTAACCGCGTGGCGCCTGGGACGAACTATCAGTCGGTACAAATTACAGCGCAGTGGCACGACGATGCCTGGTACACACAAGGCGGTGCCAGCGCGGCGGGCGGTCGCCGACGATCAGATGCCGAAGTGGGGTTGCCACGGCCGCTGGTGGGTAGTGTGTTGGACGAGGATGGAGTCGCGCAGTTTGGGGTGATCGAGGAAGTGGAGCCGTCTGGTGGTGGCGCCCTAGTGGTAAAACTCCGGGCGGCCTTTGTGCGTCCGGGTTCACCGGCGCCATCTGCGGCGCACATACCTTTGGTGAGTCTGACTCCTGTGTTTGCCGCGACCGGCGGGACGTTGGGTGGCGGACAGACACTCTACTATGCATTCAGCGCGACCGATGGCGAGGGCAGTGAAACCGGCTTGTCCTTTACGGTACGGGCTAGAATCCCGAGCGGCACCGATACCAATGCAGTTACGGTTCAGGGGCTTAGTTTTTCTTCTGGTACTACAGGCTTCCATGTGTATCGAGGCGCGAGTCCCTCGCAATTGTTGAGAATTGCGACCGATCATGCAATAGCCGATGGTTTTGTAGACACGGGTTACACGGCCGAGCTGGTGGGTCCACCGGATGAGAATTTCGATCATGCGAATTTCTATTGGAGGTTGGAACTGCAGCCGGAAGTGAACGTTGAATCGTACTCGCCGACGACGGTGGGGCGCTCGACGTTGGGAATGCTAGCGAATGAGTTTCGCGGTGCGATCGTGCGTATCACGCGCGGGACCGGTGCTCCACAAGAGCGAAGTATTGTCACCAATGATGCGACAACATTGACCATTTCTTCGCCCTGGAAGGTAGAGCCGGACACCACTAGCTTCTTTACAGTAGCGGAGGCTACGTGGAACTCCGCGGGTTCCGCTACGAGCAGCCCGATATTGTTCGAGGTCCCGGGATTACCGGGTGCGACGATCCAGATCTCCGGCCGCGCGACCAATGTACTGAATCGCGAGAGTGCGTTCGAGATGAGTCCGGTGACGCGCTGGCAGATTGGAGCTGACGGAGGCATGGACGGGGGAGTGGCACCTGCCCCGACCTTTGGATTGGATGCAGTGGGAAAGGGCATGGTGGAATTGGCCGGGATCGGCTTTACTGACTTAGCGAATACGGCCAGCATTACGGCAGGGACGATGGAACTCTTCTCCTGGGATGAGTTGAACGGACCCACCTCGTTCTCATTGAGCAGTGCCGTTGATGACGTAAGCGCGGATATTGATCTGACACCTGCGGGTTCGGCGGCAATCGGTCAAATGTTACAACTTGGGCAGGAAGTGCTGGAGGTTCTATCGGTTTCCGGGGGCGGAGCGCACTATCACGTTCTTCGTGGAGTCAACGGAAGCACGGCAGCGGCACATGGGTCGGGGACACCGTTGTTTCATCTGCAACGTACTACTGTAATCGTTCCGTTCGTGCGTGGATTCTTTGGGAGTCCGGCGAGTGGTAGCTTTGCCTATTCTCTCTACCTTCCAGATGTACGAATCGCGACGGCTACTCTTTACATGACGAATAGCTTTGGAATGGGTGCGATTCGTTCTGCCGCATTTGGTGCGTCTGTCGACGAAGGCATTCGGACGCTGTCCGGAGGACAGGTCTCGATTCAGGTGGAAGGTTATCTGGCGATTCAAGATCATGCCGCTCCCGCGATGGTGATGGAGGATTCCCATGCGGCGAGGGATATATTCGCGGTGGTGCGGGAGGCGCCGGATGGAGGGGACATCGAACTCTCTCTTCTGCAAGATGAAACGATCTACTGCACATTAATAGTTCCAGATGGCGAAACCATTTCCGACACCGTCGGTGGCTTTGGATTACCGCCGCTAACGGCGAATGCTCGGCTGACACTCGATATTACGTCAGTGCCCGGCGCGGCGAATACGCTTCCAGGTCGCGATCTAACGGTGACGATCCGCTTTTAGTGAAAAATGCCAGACTCTCTTCAGAAGCTTCGACCTGACCGGGACTTGCAATGCTACTTCTTTCAACCTTCCGCGATCGCCGCAATGAGCGAGGCCTCGGCGACTGGCTTCAAGGTAACGGGAAGTTGGCGTCAGCAATTCGATTGGGCGGTGGTGGAATGGAATCGAAATAATGTCTTTGAACATCCAGCCTTTCGCTATCTTCCTGATGGCGACCTAAGTGGTTTAGTGCTGACGTATGAAGAATCGCGGACCAACTGCGTTGCTTTAGACTCGGATCTATTCGCCACCGTGGACTGGCCGTATCTCCGAGTCTGGGCGGCAACAGAGCCGGAGGTGGAGGGCGGCGATCCAGTCGAGAAGATCTTTTACGTGCCGCTGGTGGATCACGCGGAAATAGTAGATGGCACCTATACGGCGGCATATGCGGACTTCACGCTTTCGGGGAGCGCCGTTGCGGGCGATTATATCGGTTTGGCGTACGCGGGATTGCACTACACGTATCAGCTCATGAGCGGAGACACCTTGGAATCCGCGTTGCAGAACATCGTAGACGGGATGAACGCAGGATGGTCGCCACTTCTGCGGGCGGAGCGCACCAGCGCGACTCTGCGGGCCTACTACACAAATGGTGCGTCCATCGCAGGGGCGACCACGGGGGCTAATGGAAATAGATTCTCGCTTTACTCGTACGCGACAGGATCCTCTGTTTGGGACAAGGCAGGGGACACGTTCTCAAATGGAGCAGCGCCGACAAAATGGCGATTCACGTTTGACTTTTCTTCTCTACAAGGATTTCAAAGGGATGAGGAAGGTGTACCCGGCGATCTAGAGGCGATTCCAACCGAAAAGATCCGTAAGATGCGCTGGACTTACGCTGCCGACCTACAATCGGGCGAATTCGAGCGCAGTGAGTTTGAGGTCGCCATTTCAGAGTGGACCGTCGTGGGCACAGGGCTTATGTACGAGGTTGCGGGGTCAGGCTCGCGGAGGATCGAGGACAACGACACATCGATCATCTACAACGGCGACTGGTCGATGGCACGGGGTAATTATTCGGGCGGCACGATTCGCGTCACGGAGACTCCCGCCGATTCCTTCACATTGGAGTATCGGTCGGCGGGCGCACACTCGCTTTACTTAGGTACTCGCTACACGAATTCCGGAGGACGCATTGGGATCGAGATCGACGGGGAGTCCAGGGGCGAAGTGGACCTGCGAGTTCTGGAGGAAGATGTTCTGATTCGACTCCCTCTAGGCGAATCCGGTCCCGGCACACACACTTTAACGGTTACTCATGTTGGTGCAGCGGGGCGGGAAGTCTACATTGATTTCGTCGAGCTGGCAGTACCGACCGTCGATTTGCCGGAATTCCCCTCGATACCGAATATGACGCTCCCTACGGATTGGGATACGGACCACTCGGTGGCCGTGGCGCCCGAGCGAACTGCGTGGATGATTCGTTCGCTGGGGTTTCACGGACGGCAGAATCACTATGTTGGGGCGCTGCTGTTTTACGAACTGCACAATCCTGACCATGCGTTTGCGATTGGCTCCGTAACGTTCGGTGGAACGGCAGATGCCAGTTCCTTGGTCTCGGTTACTATCGGACCGTTGGCAGGGGCGACGAGGGTCGAGCGGGTGATTCACGCCGGGGACACTCCCGCGACCATCGCACTGTCCTTCGCCCAGGAGTTCAATCGCGGCTATACGGGAATTTGGGCGAGCGCGTCGGGTGGCGTCCTTACGATTCAGTCCCGCCAATTGGGCACAGCAGGGGAGGCGAATACGCTGGCTGCGGATACCAACAGCGGGTCGCTCTCCATCGATATTTCGGATGAAACGTTGACCGGAGGCAGCAATGGCGAATGGCGGACCGACTTAACCGCAACGCCGCGGCTGAACCGGGCAGCTAGGGATTGGACGCGCAGTTTCTTTGCCGCATTGAACGGCTATGGCATCGACGCTACCGCGGCGTTTAGTACGGAGCTGAAGCATGGCGATCCCTCGGTTGCGGCTGGGATTGCTCAACGAGGTCCGTCCGGCGACGCGTTTCTGTTGCCAACCCCGGCGTTGCAGACCAATTTCTCCACGACCAGTCTGGAGTTCTGGAAGCAAGTCTACGCGGATTGCGCGCAGTTGCTGGCGGATGCGGGAATCGAACCATTTCTGCAATTCGGCGAAGTTCAGTGGTGGTATTTCCCGCACGATGGGCTAGGCCACGCGTTCTCCGGGATGCCCTTTTATGATGCTTGGACGCAAGCGGAATTCGCCGCACGCTACGGGCATTCCATGGCGGTATTCACGACAAATCTGGCGGATCCGGGGGACTATCCCGACGAGATGGAGTTTTTGCCGGCGGTGATTGGCGAGTTCACCGATGCGATCATCGCTCATGTTCGGATCACTTTCCCAGATGCTCGCTTCGAAGCTTTGTATCCCTTTGATGTAAACCAGACCTTGTTCAATCGAGGGATCAACTTTCCGGTAGACGCGTGGACGCCATCCGCGCTGACTTGTTTGAAAACGGAGGGGCTATCGTTGACCTTCAGCAAGAACCTGCAGGCCAGCGAATCCGGCATTGAAATGGCAGGGCCACTTGGATTCGCGCCGACGCAGCGTAGCCATTTGGTGGGTCTGGGAGATGCGACGGCACCGTGGCTCAAGGAGGCTCGTATTGCGACGGGAAAGGGGTTTGAGAGCGTTGTCCTTTTTGCGCTAGACCAATTCTGTCTGCTGGGCTATGAGGTTCCCTTGCCGGTGAGTGCGCGCCGCGCGGTGCGGGTACGCCGCTAGAAACTGGTATGCTCGTAAAAATATGAGCATGTTCGCCAGGAAACCCCTTTCGGCGTTGATGAACGACGCCGGCGTTGATTCTCTAAAACGGACGCTGGGGCCAAACCAGTTGGTGGCGCTGGGAATTGGGGCGATCATCGGCGCGGGGTTGTTCTCCTTGACTGGAATCGCCGCATCGCAGAACGCCGGGCCGGCCGTCGTGCTCAGCTTCATCCTCGCGTCGGTAGGATGCGCTTTCGCCGGCTTATGCTACAGCGAATTCGCCACGATGATTCCGATTGCAGGAAGTGCCTACACCTATGCGTACGCCACGATGGGCGAATTGCTGGCCTGGATTATCGGGTGGGATCTGGTACTGGAGTACGCAGTTGGCGCGGCGACGGTGGGCGTAAGCTGGTCGCGATATGTATTGAGTTTCCTGCAAGACTTCGGCATCCAATTTCCCGCGCAATTTGCGTCGTCGCCGTTTGAGCCGCTGACGCTTCCGGAATCGGGGACGGTTATTTCGGGAATTTTCAATCTCCCGGCGATGTTCATCGTGTGTTGCATCTCGCTGCTGTTGATTGTCGGGATTCAGGAATCGGCGCGGGTGAATGCATTCATTGTGCTGCTGAAAGTTGCAGTCGTGATTGTGTTTATCGCTTTGGGCTGGGCTTATATCGATCCGAATAACTTCACGCCGTTTATTCCTGAGAACAAAGGCGAATTTGGAGCCTTCGGGTTGAGTGGCATTCTCCGGGGGGCCGGCCTGGTCTTCTTTGCCTTCATTGGATTCGACGCGGTTTCCACGGCGGCGCAGGAAGCGAAGAATCCGCAGCGTGACATGCCGATCGGCATTATCGGGTCACTGGCAGTTTGTACGGTCCTTTATGTGTTGTTCTCGCACGTACTTACGGGCATCGTGAATTACACGGAACTAAATAGCGCTGCGCCGGTGGCTCTGGCGATCGACAAAACGGATTACCGATGGTTACGGCCGGCGATCAAGCTGGCGATTATTGCAGGGTACACTTCGGTGATCCTGGTGATGCTGCTGGGGCAGAGCCGGGTGTTCTTTTCCATGTCCCGGGACGGGCTGCTGCCAAAGATGTTCTCCGACATTCATCCGAAGTTCCGCACACCGTGGCGCTCGAACCTTCTCTTTATGGGGGCGACGGGGTTGTTGGCCGGATTGGCTCCTATTCAGGTCCTGGGTGAGGCTACGAGTATCGGCACGTTGTTTGCGTTCGTGCTGGTTTGCGGCGGGGTCATGATTATGCGTAAAACGCATCCGGAAGTGAAGCGGCCTTTCCGCACGCCGTGGGTCCCGGTGATTCCGATCCTGGGGATTCTCTTTAACCTGACGCTTATGGCGGGTTTGGGATGGACCAATTGGGCTCGCTTGTTCGGTTGGATGGCAGTGGGGATGGTGATTTACTTCAATTACAGCAGGAAGCACAGCATTACCCACAATCTAAAATCATAAGTGAATAAAGGCGCAAGTTCCGTAGAAGCCTAGGCCATTAGGAGCCGGGCGAACCAGGCCCCGGCCAGAACTGCGAGCAGGCCCGCTGCGGGTTTGCGCCACGTCCCTGGTAACTTCAGAGCCATGTAGAAGAGGACGGCCAGAAGCAGTGCCTGGGTTGCGGACGCACCTCCCAAATAGAGGGGAGGGAAGGCTGCGAACGGGAGGCCATGCACCAATCCGAGCAGCGGCACGATCACCCAACGGGCGCGGCCCGCGGGGAGTAGGATCAGCTCGCCGGCCATGTAGACAACGGTCAGCGCCATGACGGCTTCGAGAAACTCCGGTGGCATCGAGAGTGGGAGAAATGGCGCTGCGGGACGCACTAGCCATTCCGAGACTAGAAAGGCCGCCGTCAGCAGGATCGCTTCACGAGTGGTGCGCGCGGCTAAGGCTAACACCGCCAGGAAGAGCAGTCCCGCCACTGATCGCAGGAGGAGCAGAGCTCCGGCGCTGCCGTCGCGGGCGAGCGATTCGAGAACCGATGGCGGATGGAAGCGCATCTCCAGGACGGATTTACTTTGATCGAAAACTTTCTGATCTCCGTTCTCACCCTGTACCGCGTACAACATGTGAATGTGATTCGGCACGGTCACTCGGTAGAGCGTGCATTGCACTTCCACTTTGTCCGGGATCGGTTGGGGGAACTCGTAGGTTGCGCGGCAGACCAATGAGTCGCCGTACGATTTACATTCGGACGACGTTCGGCGAGCGTCGCCAAAGCGGACTTCATTTAAGAGGCTGACTTCCGGATTGCTCAACCCCGGGATCTCAAAGGCTGGCATGCGCAATTCGTAGGTAGCCGTTTTGCCCGTCACGCGCAGTTCGCCAGTGCTCATGCTGACCACATGCGCGTGCGCTGCCGAAGCCAACGCACAAATCAGCAGAAGCCGCTTACTCGATAAGGACATCTTTGGTGATGCTCTTCCTTCGCATGCGGACCACTATAATTCGCAACCCGGCAATTATGGGGACGGAAAAGAACATGCCGGGAATCCCCGCAACCTGCTCACCTGCTAACACGCCAAACAGGACCAGCAGGGGATGGATGGCCGCACCCGAGCTCATTAAGTGAGGATTGATTCCATAATCCTGGACCAATCGGAACGCGATCAGGAAAACAGCCAACCATCCGAGATGTCCGTAGCCGGTCAATAGAGCGACGACCAGGATGATTCCGCCTGAGACCAGAGGTCCTACAACCGGGATCACTTCCATAAGCCCCGCTACGCTAGCCAGTAATACCGGGTTTTGCACGCCCATCAAATAGAAGATCAGGGAGAATGACAGAAAAACGATGATGCCCAGAATCACGAGCGCCTGGATGTATTGAACCAGCAGTCTGTGTAAGTCCGCGAGAATATCCTCGGTCAACTCCCGGTAGTCTCCCGGCACGATATCCACGATGGCGTCGTGGATCTCCTTGCTGTCTTGCAGGAAGAAGAAGCTCAGGATGGGAACCAGCAGCAGCGCGAGCAGGCTGCCGAGAAACGAGGCCATGCTCGATCCAACATCCTGCAGCATCGGGATGAGATTCGCGTTGAAGTCGTCCAAACGATCATGTAGCACGGCGGTGAGCCGTTCGCGAGCGGGCTCGAGCCAGACCGGCAGCTTAAGTCTCGCCAGAGGATCACCCTCCAAAGTGGTGGGCAGTTGTCCGGCCAACGCTGCCGCTTGGGAGCCAACTAGGGAAATGACGGGAATCATCGCGATGGCGATGATCAGCAAGATCGCTCCGTAGACGACGGCCAAGGAAACACTCTTTTTGATGTGGGGCGTTGGAATCATGGCTTCCACGCGCTCCGCCAGAGGTCCCAGCAAATGCGCCAGGAATACCGCCAGCGCGAAAACCACGATAGTGCCGCCCACCAGGTAGATCAGCAATACAGCGAGCGCGAACAGGGAGACCGTCCACACGATCTTGAGGGTCCGCAGGTCGATTCCGAACATGGTTACTAGGATAGCCTTATGCGCCTGGCAAAGGCTAAATAGGGGAGTTCGATTACCATGGTTACGTGACCGCATCCCCAGCCGACCACATGCGCGCGCTCACCCGTGAGCTGCAGGAGCTGGAAGACAAGCTACGCGCAGGTGGCGGGAGCAAGAAGGTCGAGAAGCAACATCGCGACGGTAAAATGACAGCTCGCGAGCGAATCGCGCACTTGATTGATCCTGGCGCTCTGTTCCTGGAAACGGGTCTTCTGGTCGCCTACGACCGCTATGAAGGGCAGGCGCCCTCGGCAGGCGTGGTCACTGGTGTTGCGCGTGTCGAGGGACGGCCTACCGTAATTGTTGCCAACGACGCGACCGTCAAGGCCGGAGCGTGGTGGCCGGAAACGATCCACAAGATCCTGCGCGCCCAGGAAATTGCAATGCGCAACCGTTTGCCGATTGTGTACCTGGTGGATTCCGCTGGGGTGAATCTGCCTTACCAGGATGGAATCTTTCCCGGGCAATACGGCGCAGCGCGGATTTTCTACTACAACTCGCTGATGCGGCGAAGGCTTAAGATTCCGCAGATCGCCGCGGTGATGGGGATGTGCATCGCCGGCGGAGCCTACTTACCTGCGCTTTCCGACGTCATCATCATGGTCGAGGGTACCAGCTTCATGGGCCTGGGCGGACCTAATTTAGTGAAGGGCGCTGTCGGACAAGTGGTGGATGCTGAAACTTTAGGCGGCGCCTCTCTGCACACTAAGATCAGCGGCGTTGCGCATTATTCCGCGAAAGACGACGCCGCGTGCCTCGCGCTGGTACGTGAGAAGATTCGGGAACTGCCGGCATCTGCGATCGCGCCCAAGGGTGTCCCTCCGGCGAAGGCTGCGGAGGGCTTGTATGACGTGCTGCCCGCTGACCATCGCTTGCCATATCCGATCGATGAGATCATCGCCCGGCTGATTGACCAGGGAGATTACCTGGAATTCCAGCCGGAACACGCGCCTGAGGTTTTGTGCGCCACTGCGTTGCTGCACGGGCGCAGGATTGGAATCATCGCCAACCGGCGCGGCTTCCTCAAGTCCGCGGTTGGACCACGCATTGGGGGAATCATTTATCCCGAATCCGCTCGAAAAGTAGCCTATTTCGTGGAGAACGCCGAAAGGCACGCGCTTCCTCTACTGTATTTGCAGGACGTCTCAGGCTTCATGGTGGGCAGCGAAGTGGAATCCGCCGGTATCATTCGGGCGGGCGCGGAGATGGTGGAAACCATGGCATGCGCGACGGTTCCAAAGGTCATCGTCACGCTGAATCACGCTTCGGGGGCGGGGTACTACGCTATGGCCGGTCAAGGCTTCGACCCCAATTTTACCTTTGCTTGGCCCACCGCGCGGATCGGGGTGATGGAAGGGGACGCCGCTGTACAAGCCGTCCATGGACCGGAGCTGGCGAAATTTAAGGCGTCCGGCGAAGAGGTTCCCCCCGAACTGGCCGTCCGAATCTCGGAAACACGGGCCGATTATGAGCGCTGGCTGGATTCTCGCTACGCGGCGGCGCGAGGGCATGTGGACGCATTGATTAATCCTCTGGAAACACGCCGCTTTCTGGACCTGGCGTTTGAGGCGTCCACAGCCTACCGGGGAGGGGATCACCTGCCGATGGATCTGCTTACGACGGACACACGCAAATGATTCGTTCTGAACAAGACGGGCGGGTTCGACGCATCACCTTAGCTGCTCCGGAGCAGCGGAATTTGTTGAGCCGCTCGATCGCCGAAGCACTGCTGCGTGAGATTGCCGAGGCCGAAGCCGACGACGGCACGGGCGCAATCCTCATCGATGCGGAGGGCTCCATTTTTTGCGGCGGTTTGGATTGGGCAGAGTTGCCTCCGGATGAGATCTTTTCCTTCGGTGCGCGTTCCACCAAACCGGTAGTCGCCGCGATGCAGGGTGTTGCCATCTCTGCCGGGTTGGCTTTGCTGGCAAATGCTCACATTGTGGTGGCTGCGCAGGGCTCCAGTTTCGGCCTGACGGACATTCGAGATGGACTGTATCATGCTGGCGTAACCGCGGCTGTGGCGGGGATACTGGGGGAGCGCCGCACTCGCGAGCTTGGGTTAACGGGACGTATTTTCACAACGCCGGAGGCTGTCAGTTGGGGTTTGGTACATGCCGCAGTTCCCGCGTTTGAGCTAGACGACCGGGTGCTGGCCGCAGCCCAGGGCTTGGCGGGCGCAAAGGCCGATGCTGTGCGCGCGATTCTCGGGAAGCGATCTTAAAAGACGAAGGGGCTCGGGATCAGAGATTCCAGCACGCAGCGTAGTTGGCCTTCGCGGCCTTCTACACGCACCGTTGCCGCAGTGGAGGTGACGCGGTAAGCGGCTAGCGCGCCGCGCTCCCGGGCCAGGGAATCCAGGGGCCAGTCCGAATTGGCACACAGCTCTATGGCGCCGTTGGAGGCAATCAGCACCGTCATCTGCGAGCCGGCTGGGCCCGCGGTAGCCGCCGCTTCCAGAAGTTGTTGTGCGCGTTGTGCGAATCCCATTGCCATTTCCATCATGTGACCCTTATCGGCGGCGCGCGGCTATGTTAGAATCGGCCCATGAAACGCGGACCCTTTTCCCTGTTGATCGCGCTGGCCCTGTCTTTTCAGGCGGGTGCCCAGACTGTTCGTATCTACCAAACCAATGCCGCCGGCGACGCGGTGGACGTGATCGACCCGAAAACGAACAAGGTCGTCATGCGCATTCCGGATTTGGAAGCCGCACACGGAGTGACCTTCTCGCCCGACGGCTCGAAGGCCTACTTCACAGTGGAGGCCGATAGCTCGGTCAAGGCGACGGATACGAAGACGGGCAAGATACTAGGTTCGGTCAAGCTCTCTGGACACCCCAACAACATCACCATCAGTAAGGACGGCAAGTACGTTCTGGCTGCCATCGCTGTCGCACCAGGGGCGGTCGACGTGATCGACACGGCGACGATGAAGAACATCAAGAGTATTCCAATCAAGGGGGCCGTACATAATACCTATGTGTTGCCGGATGGCAAGTTCGCCGTGGCGGGGTCGGTGGGCACAAAGATCTTCACCGTGATTGACATGGCTACGCTGGCGCCGGTATGGGATCTGACGTTGAGCGCAGGCGTGCGCTGCATGGCGTTTGAGAAGGCTCCCGACGGGTCTACTGCGCGAGTCTTTGTGCAGCTTTCCGATTTTCATGGATTCTCCGTCATCGATTTCAAAGAACGCAAGGAAGCGATGAAGATCACTCTTCCGGACAATCCCAAAACCGGCGTTGCGCACAGTGGAGCGCCTTCGCACGGTATCGGTGTGACGGCCGATGGCAAGACGCTGGCAGTGGATAGCTCCATTGCGGAGGGCGTGTTCTTCTACTCGCTGCCGGATTTGAAGGTGTTAGGCTTCGTCAAGACCGGTAACACGCCGGACTGGATAACGCTCACGCCCGACAGTAAGACGGCTTACATTGCGAATGCGGGCAACAACAATGTGTCCGCTGTGGATATCGCTACACGCAAGGAGATCGCGAAGATCCCGGTGGGTGAAGTGCCAAAGCGCAATGGCACCGTGGTGATTCATTAGTTCCTGGAAGGACCGCGGATGAACGCGGAGTCAATGATTTAAGGCCAACGGCGATTACGGATTGCCAGGACGGGCGTTCGATCAGGCGATTCATTGCGTAGCCGACTGCTAGAGAGCCCAGATGGAATAGCTCGCCCGCCTAGCTCCATTACTGTCGCGGTTCGGAAGTCTTGGAGATTGCCAGCCAGTTGGTGACTACCGTGATGGGGTGAGATTCAGCGTCCTCTGCCGACGGCTCGCGGACCAGGAATTTTTGTCCGTTGGCGCTGGGGGTGTAGGGCCAGAAGGCTTGATTAGAACTGGTCATGACGACATTGAGCAGCGAGTTGGGAGAGCCCCACTGCGGGCTGGCTCCCAGGGTCATGGAGACGGCCATCAGCTTTTGATCAGGGGAGACGAAGTATAATTCCTTGCCATCGTTACGCCAACGGGGGGCGGTACCGCCGTTCAGAGAGATTTGAAACTTCGCGCCCGTCGCGGGGTAGGGCTGCATCCAAACTTCCAGGCGTTTGGATTCGTCCGAAGCGTAGGCGATCCATTTGCCATCCGGGGAGAATTGGGCATGCGACTCATTGCTGCCGCTTTTGGTGAATGGCTCGGATTTGCCATCGGTGGCGATCCAGAGGTGGGAATCGTGGACGTACACAAAGATGCCGTCCGTCGCGAGACCAATCGAGCGGCGAACCCTCCAGGTCCGCGAGGGGTTGTTCGGTGGCGGTGCCCTCGATCGGTTTTTGGAAGAGCTTTCCACCACGCGTGAAAGTGACAGTTCGACCGTCGGGGCGGGACCAGACAGGCCAGTGATCCGTAGCTGGGTCGAAAGTGAACCGGGTGACTAAAGCGTTTCTCGCCAAGTCCAGGACATAGATATCGTTATTCGCTCCCGCTGGAGCTTGAAAAAGCGCAACGCGCTGCTCATCGGGGGAGAGAGAGAACGACACATAATTCCCCGGAGCGCCTACGTCGCTGATTTGTTTCCCGGCGCGATCGCGCCAGCGATACTGGAACGTGCCGTTGCCGATGGCGTAGCGCGAATACGCCAGTGCCCCGGCCGTCGATGCTGTCACGTAGGGATGATCGGTGTTACTGGCAATGTCCGGCAGGACCAGAAACGCTTCTCCGGAAAGCTTGAGAGCGCTGGAATCGAAGGCCTGGGCCATGAGTGCGCCTTCGCGTTCGAACAGCAGGTATTCGTCCCCCCGTTGGCTGCGGGAGTAGAAGGCGTTGCGCTGCACCCGCATGACCAGCGTAGGTTTCTGCGTGGCAGGGCCGTCGATGGAGGCGGCGAAGAGAGCACTTTTTTCCGGGTCGTTGCTTTGGGCGAAGAAGAGGAAGCGCTTGCCATCGGGCAGGAATTGCGGAATCCCATGGCGGCGTTCATTGCGCGAGGTGTCGAGGGTGGTGATCTTCTGCGGCGTGCCGCCCTTTTCGGATACGCGCTGGAGCTCATTGCTGGGGCCAGGGAAAACGATCACGCCTGCGGAGCCCCACGACATAAATGGAATGGAAGCGGTGCTCCAGTCGCACAGGGTCTGCGCTGGTCCGCCTGCCACTTCGATGCGCTTGAGCTTTCCCTGCGCAGCAAACACCAACGAACGGCTGTCGGGTGACCAATCGGGATAGTTTGCGTCCTCGGTGCCGGGGAGTATGCGAAGCTCAACGGAATCCAGGCGCCGCACTGCGAGTCGAAAAACGCCGGCGACTGCGACTCGCATCGCGAGGGAGCGGCCGTCGGGCGAGATGGCGGGATGGTTGGCGCCCAATACCTGGCCCTTTTCAGGGAAGATGTCGAGAACTACTGGCGCCAGGTTGGGCAGCGGGCGCCAGGGGGCCCAGAGGGCTACCGTGGCAGCGGCGAGGCCCAACGCGGCGACGGCCCACGGCAGCAGGCTGCGGCGCGGCGCGGGCGTGGGTGCTTCTACCAGCGCCGGAATGGCCGCTGCGGGTAGCTCCTCGAGCAAGAGCGCCATGTCTCCGATATCGCGGAGCCGCTTTTGCGGGTCCTTTTCCAGGCAGCGTTTTAGCAGGCGCAGCAGTTGCGGCGGGACAGGTTCCCAATCGGGATGCTTGGTGGCGACGTCGATCAAGGTGTCGGAGAGCGTCTCGCCTTGGAAGAGGCGGCTACCGGTCAGCATTTCGTAGACCACTACGCCGAAGGCCCAGATATCGGCGCGCTTGTCCACGGTCTTGCCGCGCGCTTGCTCGGGGGCCATGTATGCCGCGGTGCCCAGGACGGTTCCAGCGATGGTGGCGGACGCTAGGGTGAGCGTGGGCGTGTTCTCGCTCATCGGTTCCGAAGGCTGCTCGGCCATTTTGGCCAAGCCGAAGTCGAGCACCTTTACGATGCCGGACGCGGTGAGTTTTACGTTGGCGGGCTTAAGGTCGCGATGCACGATGGCTTTTTCGTGGGCGGCCTCCAGGGCGGCGGCCATTTGTCTTGCGATGGCCAGGGATTCTTCGAGCGGGATGGGAGCTGCTTTGATGCGTTCCTGAAGAGTGGGGCCTTCTATGTACTCCATCACCAGGTAGTTGGGGCCGATATCGAAGAGCGTGCAGATGTTGGGGTGGTTGAGGGAGGCGATGGCTCGGGCTTCGCGGAGGAAGCGTTCGGAGAACTGGGCGGCGGACACTTTGATGGCGACGTCGCGGCGGAGGCGGGTATCGTGGGCCCGATAGACCTCGCCCATGCCGCCTTGGCCGATCAAGGCGATTACTTCATATGGTCCTAGTTGGGTGCCGGGCGCGAGGCTCATTTAGCGCTGCTGGCACCGCGCGCCCAATCGGCTATGGCTTTCCAGTCGGGATCGGATTGGGATTGGAACTGGCGGCCGCCGGAGTGGAATTCGTCGCCGCCGGCTTCGTGGGCTAACGGATGTTTTAGCAGGGGGCTCGCCAGGATGTCTTTGGCGTTCACCAGCCTGGAGACCGCGGTGAAATTTTTGCGGGATTGCTCTTCGGTGAACTTAGTTTGCCCTTCCGTCAGCCCCTGCAACTGAAGCGCGGTGCGGGCGCCTTCGTGGCACACGATGCATCTCGCGTGGGTTGGGCGCTTTTTCAGGAAGATAGGTTCGACTTTGGTCAGGTAGGTCTGGTAATCCAGCGTCTGAGCCGCGGCGAATGCGGAGAACAACACAAAGGCTACAAGGGTTTTCATGTGAATCGCTCCCGAACAATAATAATACATGGGCTTCGCGTTGTGGATCGACCGGGAGAACTCACAAGCTTGGGCGAGCGGTACACATGAGTATCGGCCCATGGGCACGGCCGTGATTGCGCGTACCGATCGCTTCCGGCGCAGCGATTTTCGGCAGACGCGGCGTGTGCCGCCACGGCTCCGGAACTCGTTTGGCGGTTTTTTCGGGTCGCTGGAAGAAGTAAACGTGCGTTTGCGCAATGGGAGGGCGATCCGCCGCCGCGCCACGCCCGCGCACTTGTTGTGAGCTAGCGGAATGGTCAGGGCAAACATTAGAAAACTACATGTGTGGCGCCGTAGCACTATCAAAAAAGTTGATATTGGTGATCAAAAGGCTTGGGATATTCTGAAAAACGCGCCTCAGAACGCGCGCTCGTGTTAAAATCAACCCTTTTGGACACCATTGTCGAGAGAAAGAGGCCACTGTAAGAATGCAACCCAAAAATCTAGAAGAGATCTTAAAAACCGTCAGCCCCGTCGATCTGCTGCGCAACTCGCAGATCGGCGCATACGTGTATCCGGTAGTTCCCTCGGAATTCACGAACTGGCGCGATGAACAACGCGCCTGGCGCGATAGCTGCGTGTTGTTCGACCAGTCGCACCACATGGTGGATCTGTATATCGAAGGTCCGGACATGCTGAAGCTGCTGAACAATCTGGCGATCAACACCTTTTCCAATTTCCCTGTGAATCGCGCCAAACAGTTCGTCCCCTGCACCTGGGACGGGCATGTGATCGGCGACGGCATCCTGTTCCACATGGAGCAGAATCAAAGCGTGTTCGTAGGCCGCGCTCCTTCGGCGAATTGGATCATGTATCACGCCGAAACCGGCGGTTACGACGTGAAGGTGACCAAGGACGATCGCTCGCCGTCCCGCCCGATGGGCAAGCCGGTGGTGCGCAAGTCGTATCGTTACCAGATTCAGGGACCCAACGCCAAAGCTCTGATTGAAAAGCTGAACGGCGGACCGTTCCCCGACATTAAGTTCTTCCACATGGATGCCATCAACATCGGCGGCCGCAAGGTTCGC
Source organism: Acidobacteriota bacterium (assembly GCA_039931205.1). Classification (GTDB taxonomy): domain Bacteria; phylum Acidobacteriota; class Terriglobia; order Bryobacterales; family Bryobacteraceae; genus Palsa-187. Next base: position 920 of record JBDTSJ010000094.1, on the reverse strand, counting down.
GCGCTGCGTCATGGTATGGCCGGAGCTCCTGGGCTCGAAATTTGGGGACCCTACGAACAGGGTGAAGAGATTCGCGCGGCTATCGTGGAAGCGGGCAAGGATTTCAATCTGTATCAAGTAGGTTGCCGCGCCTATCCGTCAAACACGCTGGAATCGGGCTGGATCCCCTCGCCTCTACCGGCGATTTATACGGGCGACGCGAAGATGAAAGCGTATCGCGAATGGCTGCCGGCGAATAGCTATGAGGCCACGGGCGGCTTAGGCGGCAGCTTGGTGTCGAAGAACATTGAGGATTATTACACCACGCCGTACGAGCTGGGGTATGGTCCGTTCGTGAAGTTCGACCACGACTTCATCGGCCGCGAAGCGCTGGAGAAGATCGCAAAGAACAAGCACAAGCGCAAGGTGACGTTTGCCTGGAACTCGGATGATGTGGGCAAGGTGTTCCGCTCAATGTTCGAGCCGGGCCAGGAGATGTACAAGTTCATCGATCTGCCGCTTGCGAATTACGCGTCGGCGTCGTACGATCGCATCTCCCTGCATGGCGAAACCGTTGGCAGCTCGATGTTTGCGGGCTATAGCTTCAACGAACGCCGGATGTTGTCGTTGGGCTTTGTCGACGACGATGTCAAAGAGGGCGCTGAAGTGCTGTTGACTTGGGGCGAGCCGGACGGCGGGTCCAAGAAGACCACGGTGGAGCGTCATAAACAGCTGGACATCCGCGCGGTGGTGAGCCCCGTGCCGTATGCATCGGTGGTTCGCGAAACATACGCCGCGGGCTGGCGGAGCGGTCAGAAGTAAGTAACGCGGCCGAAAGGCGACGTTGCATTCCGTCGATTTTAGTTACATCCTGGAAGGGCGCGGTTCTTGTGACCGCGCCATTTTTATTTCGGGGTGTACCCATTTATGCAACAACCTCC
>JBDTSJ010000093.1:0-83537 GCA_039931205.1 Acidobacteriota bacterium | reverse complement strand
AATTTCATTACGCAAGCCTCCCTGGTTCAGGGCTAGTCTAGCCTATTTCTGGCTTTAAGGCACCCCTCGGCCTCAAGTTCCAGAACGCGCGTTGCCCGCAGCGGACGTCGCAAATGCGCGTTTGTCAGCGGGTGCTGGCCGATTCGGTAACACCGGCGTCGGGATACTGCGAGCACGAAGTCACTCTCTCGACATGGCTGTTCAAAACATTGCCCGCTCAGAGTGCAGCCGATTCCTCGCGCTGGTCGCCGCGTCGGCAATCACCATGGGACCGCACAGCGAATGGTTCGATGATAATCCCTTGAGAACCATATCGTCTCCAAAAAGCCGCACGGCCTCCGTGACGCTAAGCATCCCGAAACCGCTTTCTGGGAGAGCCTTCGGCTGACTTCGCCCGCGCCATTTTTCGACGGTCTATAAGTTATTGAATATGAAAGTGGAGGCGGCGGGAGTTGAATTCCAACGTCTCGTTGAAAACACGCAAGTTGCTGATGTCAAAAAGCGCAAGAATCGCTAGAAACGCGACATCCGCCACTCCAACTTACGTATAACTTACGTGGGCTTTGGCGCCGTCGCTTCCCCCAAGCCGGCTTCTCGATCAGTAGTAGGCGCTAATCCGAGTCGTTTCCGGGTAGCTCGTCATAAGAACACAATGCATTTCTAGATCGAGTAAATTTGGCTAAATCACTCATATGCCCCTCGTGCACGGCGACCAACTCGGCCGCGCCACTGGCCGAAGATTTAATCACCCCATTTCACGCCGAGCCGGGGTTACCAGTTTTTGCGGTGCGTCTAAGGTAGAATCGATGGCATGCCGCTTGCAGCCGGTGACACACTCGGACATTACGAAATCCTTGGTCTGCTTGGGGCAGGCGGCATGGGCGAGGTGTATCGGGCGCGCGACCCCAAGCTAAAGCGGGACGTGGCAGTCAAGGTTTTATCTGCTGCTTTCGCGCACGATTCGAGCCGCGTGGGCCGGTTTCAGCGCGAGGCCGAAGTTTTGGCCGCGATCAACCACCCCAATATTGCCACCATCTACGCGGTGGAGACCTCCGCGTTGGTTATGGAATTGGTGGAGGGTGAATCGCTTCGGGCAGTTCTCAACCGCGGCCCGCTGGCTCTGAAGACGGCGTTGCATTACGCGGTGCAGATTGCGGATGCGCTGGCCGCGGCGCATGACAAAGGCGTCGTCCATCGCGATCTGAAACCGGCCAACATCATGGTGAGGCCTGATGGCGTAGTCAAAGTGCTGGATTTTGGACTGGCAAGAATCCTGACCGAGCAGATCGATGAAGCAGCCTCTACCGAGACACTCACCATGGCGACCGAGCCAGGGGTCGTGATGGGTACGGTAGGTTACATGTCTCCCGAGCAGGTGAGTGGATCGCGCGTCGATCACCGAACCGACGTCTTCGCGTTCGGAGTGGTCCTATATGAGATGGTCACGGGGGTGCGCCCGTTCGCGGGAAGCTCGGCGATGGCCATTTGTAATGCAATCCTGCACGCTCCCCCGCGCGACTTCGGCGATAGTCCAGCGCCCGGAACGCTCAAAGCCATCATTCGAAAGCTCCTCGAGAAGGATCCGGCGAATCGATACGGAAGCGCCGCCGAGGTTCGACAAGAGCTGAAGGCCTTGGAAACCTCAATGGCGCCGGTGGGGCCGTTGAAGCTGTCTAAGAATATGTGGATCACCGTCGGCGTGGCGGCGTTTATAGTCGTCGTCCTGGCGGGTTGGCTCTGGCGCGCCTCAGTACGCGAGCGATGGGTGCGCGAGACGGCATCCCCCGAAATCCTGCGACTAGTGGAAGCGGCGGAATACGTCAAGGCCGTGGCCCTGGTGCAGGAGGCACGTGCAATTCTCCCCAAAGATCCGGCGCTCGAGGACCTATGGATACGCGCGACGGCGGAGGTATCGATCACCAGCGAGCCTGCTGAAGCCGACGTTTCCATACGTCCCTATCGCGGAGATCCGAATGAATGGCAGAGTGTTGGACACACACCGCTGGTCAAGGTGCGCGTGCCGAAGAACGAGTACGTCTGGCGAGTCTCAAAGCCGGGGTTCGCGCCAAGCTTCTTAGTGTTAGATCCCCCGTTCGTGGATGATGGTCACACAGTCGGGCTAACATATCGGACCACTCTTTTTAGTCTCATCAAGAACGTAAAACTTTTGCCAGAGCAGACGGTCCCACCAGGTATGGTGGCGATCAAAGGCTCGCAGACTTCCCTTAGTTGGCCGTACGGACGTACCGCCCAATTTCGCCCGGATGACTTCTTGATCGACCAGCACGAGGTAACCAATGAGGAATACAAGCGGTTTGTGGAGGCTGGGGGCTATCAGAAGGAAGAGTTTTGGACAGAGCCGTTCGTCCAGGACGGGCGGACGGTTCCGCGGCAAGAAGCGATTGCCCGTCTCGTTGACACGACCGGCCGTCCCGGCCCTGCAACATGGGAAGTAGGTAGCTTTCCGAAGGGGCTGGAGAAGCACCCTGTCGCCGGCGTGACTTGGTACGAAGCGGCAGCCTACGCCCGCTTCGCTGGGAAAAGCCTTCCCACGGCGTATCACTGGATGTCTGCCGCGCAGACTTCCCTTGCTTCGTTGATCGTTGCGGACAGCAACTTCTCTGGCAAGGGCACTGTTCCGGTGGGAGGCGCGGGCGCGCTGAGCGGCTTCGGCACAACGGACATGGCTGGAAACGTCAAGGAGTGGGCTTTGAATGAGACTGTGGCGGGGAAGCGATTCATTCTAGGCGGTGGTTTCGGCGAGCCGAGCTACATGTTCAACATGACCGACGCTCGCTCCCCGTGGGAACGCGGTACGAACTATGGCTTCCGTTGCGCCAAGCTCACCTCGCCACTCCCTCCAGCAGCCAGCGCGAAGCTGGAGCTTTCCGATCGTGACGTGTGGCAAGACCAGATCGTTTCAGACGAGTTCTTCAAAGCTTTCCGGGGGCTGTATGCCTACGACCATGCAGACGTGCACGCGCGCGTGGAAGCGACACAGTCGACGGGAACCTGGACCCACGAGACAATCATCTTGGATGCGGCCTACGGCACCAATGAGCACGTGGTCGCTCATCTGTTCCTGCCGAAGGGTGGCACGCCACCTTTTCAGACAGTCGTCTACTTCCCGGGCGCGAACGCGCTGCTTTTAGATAAATTCAATCCAACGCCCTGGGTCGACGGGGACCGTGATTACTACTTGAAAAGTGGCCGCGCTGTCCTGGTTCCGATCTACAAAGGGACTTTTGAACGACGAGATGATGTGAAGCCTGGCGGTCCCGCTGGTAATGCGCCAGCAGTATGGCGCGACCATGTGATCATGTGGTCCAAGGATCTGAGTAGATCGCTCGATTACCTCGAAGGACGTAGCGAGATCGACAAGTCAAAGATCGCGTTCAGCGGTTATAGCCTGGGAGGTGGAATCGCCCCGATTCTTCTGGCAATGGAAGGGAGATTCAAGGCAGCGGTGCTCTCTTCCGGAGGATTTTGGTTCGAGCGCGCGCTCTTTCCTGAGGCTGACGGAACCAATTTCGTTACGAGAGTAAAACTGCCGGTGCTCATGCTCAACGCCAGGTACGACATTCTATTTCCCGTTGAGACGGCGCAACTACCGATTTTCCGCCGCCTCGGGACGCCGGACAAAGACAAAAAACACATAACTTACGAGGCTGGGCATGGGGCCTTGCCTTACCGGGAGGAAGTGCGTGAGACCCTCGATTGGCTGGACCAGTATCTGGGGCCGGTCCGGCGTTAGGCGCGAACAAGCCCGCTGCGAGTGTTGCCGCTTTGTCAAAAATGAAACTGCACTGCTAGCCGCAACATGCGTGGATTCAGGATGGCGGTGGGAACGCCTCCCGGTCCATCTTTCGCGTAGGGCGCGATCGACGTGCCCAGCGTCTGGCTTTGCGCCGTGACAGTGTTCGCGTTGTTTACGTTAAAAATTTGGGCCTCGGTTTGGATTCTGTAACGGTCGCCGAACTCGAACGACCTCCGGATGGCAATGTCAAACTGATTCAGTTGAGGAGTCAAACGGCTGCCAGGTGCGACCAACATGATCGTCTCGGGCCCGTGAGCGCCAGGGTTCACTACGCCCCCTGGGGTCGGACAGTTACAGTCCATCGGGTATCTCGTGGACGCATTTACGGTCCAATAAACTTCTTTAAACCCCTGTTGTTGGCCTGCGAATACTGGCTCCGAGACAAAAACACTCCCTGACGCGGGGATGGGAAAGTTGTTGAGCTGGAAACCAGTGTTGTAAACCGGGCTGGAATAGAGCGATGCGCTGAACTCGAACTTATACGGCAAAGGCAGGTTTCCCTGGATTTTGAATTCGTGGCGCCGCGGTATAGGAACAGTCTGGCCCAGATCTTGATGCATGCTACCGTACAGGTCGCAGAAACGGAGCGAATTTGGGTCGTTTAAGAACGTGGAAGTATTTACCGATTGGTCGCAATTCCGCATGAGCTCGCGGTCTATCGTCCAACCTGCGAACACGGAAGCGCCGTGGGGGAGCCGTCCTTGAACCGAGGTCTCGAAGCCGCTGTAGGCGTTTGCACGCAAACTCCGTGGCGCATTTGTCTGATAGACGGCTGGGACTCTGCCCAGGTATGACTTGTCCAGGTTAAACACCGTGATTGGTGTGCCATCCAACGGATTGTATATTGTTACCGGCGACCAAGCCGAAGACGGTACGGCGTTGTTCAGTGTAAGGGATTGCTGATAATCGGCTCGGCGCAGCCATGTGAAGTTTAGAGTGAGGCCGCGTCGCAGTTCGCGCTGGATTCCGACGGTGTACTGAAGGTTGTACTCGCGATGATAATTGGGGTCCATCTTCCGGTCGGTTTGCAGGCCAAATTGCGAACTGGGACTAGCGCCAATTTGGCTGTCCAGCGGGAAGCAAGACTGACCGGTACAACCGCCGCCATTCCACGTGCGAGTCTGACTCGCCAAAGCCATCGGGTTGAAAATACTCAGATTGCTGGAAGTCAATGGCGCGTTGTACTTCCCAGCGCTAGCTTTTATAGCCGTCTTGTGATCGCCAAACAAGTCGTAGACGATACCGATGCGTGGTGCCCAATTGTGGAAGCACGAAATTCCCTTCACTGTGTCACAGGTGATGGCCGCGAAGTTTCGCGCCGGTACGAACCGGCCCGCGGGCGCGCTTTGAGCTTTCACCTCGTTGGATAAATACTCCCATCGGATTCCAGGCGTAACCGACAGCCGTTTAAACTTCCATGTATCCATCACATATATGCCGAGGTCAGCCTTGAGGTACGGCTTGGAATAGGTCGGAGTGTTAAAAACAGTGACTTGGGTCGGCACGCCATTGGCCTCCGTCGCGTATAGGTCGCCGTTTGCGACTGTGTTTTGGTAGACGGGACCCCAACTGTCCTGGATTCCAAACTTGATCTGGTGTGACCCGGTTACGTAGACGCCTCCTGCCTGTCCGACGTACCGGTCCCATTTGTAGTAATTCTGCTGGTTGCCCACGTTGTAGTGCAGACCTTTCACGGTGTCGTTCAGCAGTACGTTGGAATACCATTCGGGAGTAAAGGGGGTTTTGTACTGGCCGGCTTGGTAGAGGATGTTGAAATTTTGCTTGGTAATGCTGAAGCCGGCTTGCAGGATCAGGCGTGGAGTAATCGTTCCCGTCCAACTTCCTTGGGCGACGTAAAACATAACCGGCGTACGCCGAGTGGATGCGTTGAAATTCGCCGCCACGCCGGATACAGCGTTGGCGACGTTGGTTACTACCTCATTTTGCGCGGTCTTCCAGGTCCGCAGCAACATGGCGCTGAATTTGTTTTTTGAGTTCATCTGGTAGGTTAGGCGCAAATGGCCGGTATATAGGAAGGAACGATCTACCTCCGGGCTGCCGTCGGCCTGCTTGGATAGAGGCGATTGCTGGTAGGTAAGCTGTTTTCGGCCAGAGAGCAGGAACCAGAGCTTGTCTTTGCGTAGCGGGCCGCCCAGCGAACCATCGAAGTCCTGGATTTTGGTGATTTTGGATTGCGCGCTGAGGCCGCGTGAAAGCAAGGATTGGTCAATGCTCGATCCGACAAACTGAGACCCGACATAAGCCCCAAAGAAATCTCCGTGGAGGCTGTTCCCGCCGTCCTTGGGGACCAAATTGATGAAGACCCCGCCGCCGGAAACATCCGTCGTGTTGCTACTGGTCTGATAAGTGGCTTGTCCGATCTGTGCATTTAATATCATAGGTGGCTGTACCTGGCCGTCCAACCCAGTCGAGCTGACCAGCAGGCCGTCCAACAAAGTAATGTTGTTCTGAGCCGGGTTGCCATGCGCGGCCATGTAAACCTGCTGTGTCTGCTGCGAACCGCCGACATCGGGTAGATTGAGATGAACTCCCGGAATGTAGGAGCCGATCGATTGCAAGTTCCGCGCTGTCGGCAACGCGTCGATGTCTTTGCGGGTCAGTACTTCAGGGTGAGCTACGTTCTCAACGTCGACAGTAGCGATCTGGGTGACGGTCACCTCCACCGTTTGTTTGAATGCGCCAAGTGTCATTTCGGCGTCCACGGGAACGGTCACATTCGCCGGCACCTCTACCTGTTGTTTCACGGCAGTGAAGCCATCGGCCGTAAAGGTGATCGTGTACGAGCCAGGTCTGACGGCGACAATAGCGTAGCGGCCATCCTCATTTGTTGTGGAGGTCCGCGATTTTTCGATCAATACTTCGCTGGCCGCGTCCACCTTCACGCCCACCATTACGGCACCCGAGCTGTCTTTCACCGTTCCGGAAATTGTGCTCTGAGCTGTAGCCAGCGGCAAAGCTACAAGCATCATAGCTGCCGCACCTATCCCGACTCTCATTCTGGCCATTGATCTCCCCTGTGCGGTAAGCGCCTGAGTTTAACATAAGTTGGCCGGTATTTGTTCGATAAATCAGCCGGTATTTATCGTAAACTCCCAGCCGCTCTCAATCTCGGAGGACGATCAGTGGTGCAGGATTTCTCGAGCGGGACATCACGGGCCCACTCTCCTCCGGGCTGACCGGCCTTCGCTAGTGCAGAAGCGGTAGCATGTATGGAATGCAGTCTGACGACCCGACTATTGACGACTCATCGACGCCGGGCCCACTTACGCTAGGCGTCATGATCGGCCCTATTGTCTTGAATCGCGTCTAGGTGAGGCGCAAGACACCAAGTTGAACCGACCTGTTGTAGCGATCAAATTTCTTTCCGACGACTTGGCAGATGCCAACGCAGCAGGGGGGGTGAGGATGGCCGTCGGGACGCCGTCAATCCCGCCTTCCAGGAAAGGCGTCACATTCGGCGCGCGCAGCTCTCAGTGGCGGACCGGTCCAAGATACCTATCGAGCCAGTCGAGGCACTCGCGAATTGCGCTCGGATGAGGAAACGCGCCGTGCCCGCCCTCGTAGATCACGTGCTTCTTATCTTTGGCCGGCGTACCGAGGAAGTGAAAAAGTGGACGCTGGGACACCTCCAGTGGGAAACTCGCGTCAAACCGCCCGCTCAACATGAGCACCGGAATCGTAAGGTGCGGCACGAAGTTGACCGGGTCAACCTCGGGGAGATCACGCCTGAGTTGAAAACCTCCGGAGGAGATGAGAACCGTCCTGATCCGCTTTTCGACTACGCCCATGATCGGGGCTTCAGCTCCCCCGAGGCTAGCGCCGAAATAGGCCGCCTTCGTGACGTCGATCTCCTTTCGTGACTCAAGGTAGTCAAGGGATCGGCTCAGGTCTTTCACCCACGCGACCACGTGGTCGCGAAAAAGGCCCGGTGGCTGCCCACCAGCCCGGTAGCCATCTCGACGCTCATAGGTGCCCTTGTAAATAGGGACAATCAGCGCCCGCCCGCTTTTTAGTAGAAAGTCAAATTGATCCTCAACACTCGACAAATCGATCTTGTCGCTCATAAAGGCTGCCGCGCCCGGAAAGAAGGCAACTACCTGGAACGGCGGTGAAACATTCTTCGGTAGAAAGAGGTATGCGGGTAAGCGTTCGTGGCCATACGCGGCATCGAAGGTCACCTTCTCTCTCGTCCAGGCCTGCGTTGTCACCGATTCCTCTATTTTTGCATTCAGGTCTCCTTTGTCGTAAGCGTATAGCGTGGTGTAGACCTTGAAGAGGTTGTCCGGCACCGGCTTCGCGGTCCAGAAGTCGGGCGTGTTGACCTCTATATGCGCGGCTGCATCAGCGGCGAGTGGAGAATCTATTTTCACGCAGCGAAAACCGAAGTTCGCGCGACGCTCCCAGGGCGATTGAGTGTCCGTATGATTGAACATGTAGTCTGGATCGCCGAAGCCTCCCCCCAGAATCAACCTTCCGGCGTACCGGCCCTCGTTCAAGCTCCACTCCTTCACGTTGCCGGCCATGTCCGTTGTACCGAATCCGCTCAGAGCACCCTCGTTTCCCACCGGACGGGTTCCTTCCTTAAGAAAGTTGCTTCCGGGAACGATCAGGGGTGTGAAGCCCGTCGATTGGGACACCAGACCATTTGCTCCTATCCCTTGGGTGGCTTGCGACGCTAGGGTCCAGTGGTACGCGGTTGGAAGGCTCTTGCCTGCAAACTCGGCGTACGCCCCTGCCTCGTACCAACTGACTCCCGCGACCGGATGCTTCTCACGGCCCTTTGGATAGTCGCCCACTTCCCATGTCGAGGGACCAGGACGTCCAGTGGCATCGTGGAAAAGCGCGATGGCTTCTTCCCAACGAACGGTGCGCCCGTCTTTTACGAAGGGCTGTTTCCAGTACTCGGGCTTCTGGTAACCACCGGCGTCGACGAACTTCCTGTAGTCCTCGTTGGTGACCTCATGCCGGTCGATGAGAAAGTCATCGATCTGTACTCGAGGAGCTTGGTTTACCGGGTATGTGAGGGCGACTCTCGCGCCCGCGACGGCCACCATCTCAGGTGGAACGCTCTTTTCGGGGCGTAAGTTCCACTTCAAATCGAAGGGGAAACGATATCCAACCATGGGGTTGCCTGGAGGCTGCCCTATGATGTATTCGGCTGCAAATCCAGGCTTAGCCACTCGCCAGACGTAGTCATCTCTAGGTACACGAATATTCAGGAGAGGCGTTGTTCCGAGAGACTCCCAGGCATTCGGATCTCCGCGATAAAGCCGGATCGAAACGTCGGCTCCGGCCGGCACCGTAGCGATCGAGACTTCTCCGGTGGCGCGAACCCAGAGCTTCTCCAGCGTCGGATCCTTCGGGAGCACTGCACGCGCTTCCCCCGTCAGCGCCGCAGCCTTCAGGTACTCCCCCGCTTCGACCAGTCGCGCGATCTCGGGCGTCGCCGTTTCGAGCGCCCACCGCTCAAGAGAGGACCGCCGCCAGAGCCAACCCGCCAGGAGAACAGCCAGAATGGCTACGGTAGCGACTGCGATCGAGGTATTTTTCGATAGCCTCACCGGTGCCGCCGGGGCCAGCGAGGTTTCCAACCTCTTCAGCTCTTCGCGGACTTCCTCGGCGCTTCCGTAGCGATTTGCCGAATCCTTCTCAAGGAGCTTCCTTATGATGGTCTTAAGCTTTTCGGGCACCACCGTGTCGCCGAAGGCGCGCGGTTGAGCATGCAGGATGGCGTCGCAGACCGCCATCGCCGAGCCTCCCGTGAATGGCCGTTTCCCAGTAACCAACTCGTAGAGAACCACCCCAAACGAGAAGAGATCCGTCCGGTGATTAGCGGGGAGTCCACGCACCTGCTCGGGCGCCATGTAGCCGACCGTTCCCATCACCGCCCCTGGATCCGTGAGCATTGTCAGCGTTTCCATGGTGTCCGCCGCCTCAGATTGCGGCTCACAGATTTTGGCCAGTCCGAAGTCCAAAATCTTCACCAGGCTGGAGTACCCGCGCGCGGGTTCGGTGAGCAGAATGTTGTCAGGCTTGAGATCCCGATGGATAATCCCGGCGTCGTGCGCTGCGGCTAGACCGCTCGCTATTTGGATGCCAATATCCAGCGTTTCGCGCAAACCGAACTTTGCTCCCCGAAGCGGTTTGCCATCCACCAGTTCGCTGACGATATACGGGATGCCGTCTGCCGTACCGACATCAAACAAGGCCACGATGTTGGGATGGTTCAAGGCCGCTACCGCTCGCGCTTCGGTCTCGAAGCGCTGCCGGCGCGAGGCATCGCCGGCCACCTTCACCGGCAGGATCTTCAGCGCGACATCGCGACCCAGACGGGTATCGCGCGCCCGATACACTTCTCCCATGCCTCCCGCGCCGAGGGATGCAACGACTTCGTAAGGCCCGAGCTTTTCACCGCTGCGCAGCTGCATGAGTTACGGTACCACCACGAGACGCCAGGGAGAAGCGGAAGCCGCAGAGCACGGAACCCGCGGCAGGAGCGCGCACAGTCCTTAGTGCCTGACCGGTCCCAGATATTTATCGAGCCAGTCGAGGCACTCGCGAATTGCGCTCGGATGAGGAAACGCTCCGTGCCCGCCCTCGTAGATCACGTGCTTCTTGTCTTTGGCCGGCGTACCGAGGAACTGGAACAGTGGACGCTGTGACACCTCCACCGGGAAAGTGGCGTCATACCGTCCGTTCAACATGAGCACCGGAATAGTCACGTGCTTCACGAAGTTGAGCTTGTCAACCTCGGGGAGCTCGCGTTTCAATCGAAAACCTCCGGACGAGATGATCACAGCCTTGAGTCGCTTTTCGACTACCACCATGATCGGCGCTTCAGCCCCCCCGGCACTGGCACCGAAGTAGGCCACCTTCGTACCGTCGATCTCCTTTCGTGTCTCAAGGTAGTCGAGTGATCGACCGAGGTCCTTCGCCCACGCAATGACGTGGTCTCGATAAACCCGTGGCCCGCCAGACCGGAAGTCATCTCGACGTTCATAGCTACCCTTGAAAATCGGGACAATCAGTGCACGCCCGCTTTTCAGAAGGAAGTCGAATTGATCCTCAACACTCGACAGATCGATCTTGTCGCTCAAAAAGGCACCCGCGCCGGGAGAGAACACAACTATCTGGAAAGGCGGAGACGCATTCTTCGGCAGAAAGAGGTAGGCGGGTACGCGCTCGTGGTCATACGCGGCCTCGAAGGTCACCCTCTCTCGCGTCCAGCCCTGCGTTGTCACCGTATCTTCCACCTGTGCATTCAGATCCCCTTTGTCGTAAGCGTAGAGCGTGGTAAAGACATTGAAGAGGCTTTCCGGTACCGGCTTCTCGCTCCAGAAGTCGGGCGTTGTGACTTCCAAATGCGCCGCTGCCTCAGAGGTGGGTGGAGAATCGAGTTTCACGCAGCGAAAACCGAAGTTCGCGCGGCGCTCCCATGGCGATTCAGAAGTATTCGAATAATTGAAGGTCTCTTCTGGTTCGCCGAAGCCTCCCCCAAGACTCAATCTTCCGGCATGCCGGGCCTCGTTCAGGGTCCACTCCTTCACGTTGCCAGCCATGTCCGTTGTGCCGAATCCGCTCAGAGCGCCCTCTCCTCCGACCGGACGGGTTCCTTCGCCCCGGAAATTGCTTCCTGGAGCGATCAGGGGTGTAAAACCCGTTGATTGCGACACCATACCATCTGCCCGAGTCCATTGCGTCGCTTGGGACGCAAGCGTCCAGTGATACGCGGTGGGAAGGCTTTTCCCCGCAAACTCCGCGTACGCCGCTGCCTCGTACCAACTGACCCCCGCGACCGGATGCTTTTCGCGCCCCTTTCGATAGTCACCCACTTCCCACGCCGCGGGACCAGGACGTCCAGTGGCATCGTGGAAAAGCGAGACTGCTTCTTCCCAGGGAACGGTGCGCCCGTCTCTTACAAAAGGCTGCTTCCAATACTCCCGCTTCTGGTAGCCGCCCGCGTTGACAAACTTCATGTACTCCTCATTCGTGACCTCATGGCGGTCGATGAGAAAGTCATCGATCTGTACCCGAGGAGCTAGGTTTAGAGGGTATCCGAGGCCGATTCTTCCGCCCGCGACGGCTACCATCTCTGGTGGAACGCTCTTCTCAGGACGCAGGTTCCACTTCAAATCGAACGGGGAACCATAACCGAACGCAGGCGTGCCAGGAGGCTGGCCTATGATATATTCGGTTGCAAATCCGGGCTTGGCCACTCGCCAGACGTAGTCGTCCCTAGGAACACGGATATTCAGGAGAGGCGTCTTCCCAAGAAACTCCCAGGCATTCGGATCTCCCCGATAGAGTCGGATCGAAACGTCGGCCTCGGCCGGTACACTAGCGATCGAGACTTCTCCGGTCGCGCTAACCCAGAGCTTCTCCAGAGTCGGGTCCGTGGGGAGCACGGCGCGCGCTTCCCGCGTCAGCGCAGCGGCTTTGAGGTACTCCCCCGCGTCGACTAGTCGCGCGATCTCGGGCGTCGCCGTTTCGAGCGCCCACCGCTCAAGAGAGGACCGCCGCCAGAGCCAACCCGCCAGGAGAACGGCCAGAATGGCTACGGTCCCGACTGCAATCCAGGTGTTTCTCGATAGCCTCACCGGTGCCGCCGGGGCCAGCGAGGTTTCCAACATCTTCAGCTCTTGGCGGACTTCATCGGCGCTTCCGTAGCGATTTGCCGAATCCTTCTCAAGGAGCTTCCAGATGATGGCCTTGAGCTTTTCGGGCACCACGGTGTCGCCGAAGTCGCGCGGTTGAGCATGTAGGATGGCGTCGCAGACCGCCCTCGCCGAGTTTCCCTTGAACGGCCGTTTTCCCGTGACCATCTCGTAGAGAACCACCCCGAAGGAGAAGAGATCCGTCCGGTGATTTACGGGGAGTCCACGCACCTGCTCGGGCGCCATGTAGGCCGGTGTACCCAGAATCTGACCTTGCACGGTGAGGCCCATGGTCATGGTTTCGTCATTCTGGTCCGCGGCCACGGAATTCTCGAACTTCGCCAAGCCAAAATCGAGCAGCTTCACACCGGCGGACTTCGTCGCCAAAATGTTGCCGGGCTTCAAATCGCGATGCGTGATTTTCTGGGTGTGCGCGGCGTCCAGTGCGCTGGCGATTTGTCCGGCGTACTCCAGGGCTTTCTCCAGCGGCAAGGGGCCCTTGAGGGGTTCGCCCAGGATGTATTCCATCACCAAGTAATTGGGACCGACATCATAGATCTGGCAGATGTGGGGATGATTCAGCGCGGCAATGGCTCTAGCTTCGCGCTCGAAACGTTCACTGAACTCGGTTTTGGAAACCTTGATGGCGACAATGCGATCCAGACGGGGGTCACGGGCTCTATACACCTCGCCCATGCCTCCCGCGCCCAAGGGGTGCAATGACTTCGTAAGGGCCAAGCTTTTCACCGCTGGACAGTTGCATGAGTCACTGTACCACCGCGAGACGGCGGGGAAAAAGCGGAGGGTGTGCAGCGGACTCCTAAAACTGAAATTGCATCGAGAGCCGCAACATGCGCGGGTTGAGGATGGCCGTCGGGACGCCGCCAATCCCGCCTTTCACGAAGGGCGTGACATTCGATCCCAGCGTCTGGGCTTCTGTGGTGACGACGTTCGAATTGATAAGGTTGAAAATCTGGGCCTCGGTCTTGACTGAATAACGGTCATGGAAAATGAACGCCCGGCGGATGCCGATATCAACCTGAGTTAACTGAGGCGTCAACCGGCTGCCAGGGGCAACCAGCATGATGGTCTCCGATCCCTGCGTCAGACCCGCGTTCACCACAGCGCCGGGAGTGGAGCATATGCAGTTTGCCGGATACCTAGTGGTCGAGGTCAACTGCCAGTAAACCTCTTTGAATCCCTGTTGTGCGCCGGCGAAGACCGGCTCCGCCGGGAAGAAATTCCCGCTGCCGGCCAGATTGTTAAGTGAGAAATTGGCATTGAACGCAGGAGCGGAATACAGAGAGCCGCTGAATTCGAACTTGAACCAAAGTGGCACATTTCCTTGAAGCTTGAATTCGTTCCGGTATGGAAGCGAGCCAACTGCACCGAGGTTCTGATGCATGTTGCCGTACCAATCGCAGTACCGGAGCGAATTCGGGTCGTTCAGCGAGTTGGGGCCGACGGTCTGGTCGCACTGGCGGGAATGCTCGCGATCGACCGTCCAGCCGGCTAGGATGAAGGCTCCGTGCGGCAACCGGCCACGAATTGACGTTTCGAATCCGTTGTAGGAATTCGCGCGCAGGCTCCTCGGCGCGTTGGTCTGATAGAGCTGCGGTGTCAATCCCACGTAGGACTTGTCGAGGTTATAGAAGGTGATTGGCGTGCCGTCCAGCGGGTTCGAGATCGTAACCGGCGTCCAGGCCGAAGACGGCACTGCCCGATTCACGATTAGAGTCTGCTGATAATCGTCGCGCCGGACCCAGTTAAAATTAAGCATCAGGCCGTTCCGGAGCTGGTGCTGGACACCCACCGAATACTGCATGTTGTACTCGCGATGATAATTAGGGTCGACCGAGCGCGGCGTTAAGGTCCCAAACCCCGTGCTGGGAGCAGGACCGATCTGGTCATCCGTCGGGAAGCACGCCGAGCCATTACAGCCGCCCGTGTTGATCCAGGAGCGGCTTTGGGATTGAACGGACATTGGATTGAACAAGTTCAGGTTGTTTTGAACCAGCGGCGTGTTGTACTTACCCGCGCCGATCTTCAACGCGGTCTTGTGGTTGCCGAACAGATCGTAGACCAAGCCAAAACGTGGCGCCCAGTTCTTGAAGCACGAAATGCCTTTGTACGTGTCGCACGTGACCGCCGCAAAGTTGCGGGCCGGCACAAATCTACCCGCAGGAGCGCTTGACGGATTGATCTTGTTGGAGAGGTACTCCCAGCGGATTCCAGGCGTGATGGTCAGACGCTTCCACGTCCAGGTGTCCGTCGCGTAAAGCCCGAGGTCTGCTCTCAGATAGGGCTTCGAATCAAAGGGGGTATTGAACACCGTGACGCTGCGAGGAGCCCCGTCGACTTCGATTGCGTAGAGATCCCCATTCATGATGCTCTTCTGGTAAGCCGGACCCCAGCTATCCTGGACTCCAAACCGGATCTGATGCGCTCCAGTCACATACGCGCCTTTGGCTTGCACGACGTAGCGGTCAAACTTGAAAAAGTTTTGTATCGGTCCGACGTTGTATCTCAGGTTCCTCGCAGTGTCCTGTACTAGAACCTGCGAATACCATGCCGGAGAGAAAGGAACTTCGGTCTTGCCGTTCTGGTATACGACGTCGTAATCCAACTTATCTAGGGAAAAGCCGACCTCGATCAACAATTTGGGATTGGGCGTCGCGGTCCACTTTTGTTGCGTGACATAGAACATGTCCAGCAAACGCTGAGTGGATGCGCCGATAGTGGCGGGCACGCCGTTGACCGTGAACGTCACGGCTTCGCCTGCGGACTTTTTGAAATTGCGAATCCACATGGCGCTGAACTTGTTCTTGGGATTCAACTGATAGGTTAGGCGCAAATGGCCGCTGTTGACGTAGGATCGATCCACGCAGGGGCTGCCATCGGCATTCTTGCAAAGTGGCGATTGCTGGTGGGTGAGTTGCTTGCGGGCGGAGATGAGGAACCAGAGCTTATCCCTCTTGATCGGGCCACCCAGCGAGCCGTCGAAGTCCTGGATTTGTTTGACCTTGGGTTGAGCCGCGATGCCGCGCGCTGTCAAGTTCGCGTCGACGTTCGAGCCCACAAATTGCGAAGGGATGTAGGCGCCGAAGAAGGCCCGTGGAAATCATTGCCGCCGTCCTTGGGTACGATATAAGTCAAGACCCCGCCGCCCGTGGTGTCCACCGGGTTGTTACTGGTGAAATAGGTGGCCTCCTGAATCATTTCGTTGTCGAGGTACGTCTGAACCTGGCCTTCGGACTGCGTCGTGTTGATCAGCATGCCATCGAGCAGAATCACGTTGTTATGCGCCGGATTGCCGTGCGTCGTTATATACGTTTGTTGGGTCTGCTGAGTGCCGCCGACGTCCGGTATATTGAGACGTACCCCCGGAACGTAAGACCCCACGGACTGAAGATTCCGCGCTGTGGGAGCCGAGTCCATCTCGTTACGAGATAGCGTCTCCGGGTGCGCGACGTTCTGCAAGTCCACCGTCGCTACGGTAGGCTCAACAGTGATTGTTTCTCTCACCGAGCCGACTTTCATTTCGGCGTCTACTGGCACTGTCACGCTCGACGGCACTTCCACTTGCTGCTTCACTGTTGTGAATCCCTCGATGGTGAAGGTCATCGTGTAAATGCCCGGACGGACGTCGATAATGGCGTATCGCCCATCGCCGGAGGTCGTTGCGATGCGCGATTTTTCGATGAGCGCAGAACTCGCCGCTTCCACTGTAACGCCCGGCATCGTTCCGCCTGAGGTATCTTTCACCTGGCCTGAGATGGCGCTCTGCGCCGAGGCCATCGAGGACATCAGCGCAAGGACCGGGAAAATGAGAAGACTAAGCGGAGCGAACTTCGCACAATTCATTGCCTCTCCTTGTCTCAAACAAAAAAAGGCTTGCGATAGGAACCGGCCTTTGAATGAGTTAGCCAAGTATATCTCATCAAGAAGTGAGGTCCAGCATGAAGGCGCATACGGAAGCTGTCCTACCAGGATGGAACGTCGGGTTCGGGCGAGTTTGGCCTTACACAGCTTGGATAGATCCCGAGAAACAGCGTTTGGGGGAAAACTTTGGCTGACCTCACCTACGCTATTATCCAGCGGTTGCAGTTGAAGTTATTGCATATAAAAAGTGGAGGCGGCGGGAGTTGAACCCGCGTCCGAGAGAGTTTTCCATGACAAGACTACGTGCGTTTCCGGTTCGGTAATTTTCGTCTGCTTAGTAAGGCACCGGCAAGAACAAAGCAGCTTAGTCCGATTGATCTCGGCTTTACGCTCCGAACAGAAGCTTTAGGCCTATCCTGCAAAATGACGGTCTTAGCGGAGCGCGCAGGCTCATCCCGCCAGACCGGCTACTTAATTAATTAAGCAGCGTATGCAAACTGCGTGTTGGCAGTTATTGTTTCCGATCGTTTTACGGGAGCTCGGAACCCGGCACGACTCACCACAAAAAATGCAATCCCGTCGAATCCGTTGCGCCCCCTTTCCATTTCATTTTAGCATTGAAGTAGCAAGGGAACCATGTCTTCGCAAGCAGGGCCGCAAACCATACCGCAGAAAACGGGCGTGCCGGATACCGGGACGGACGTTCGTGCTGAGGACCGCGACGAGATTGTTCCGCTGTATAGGGTGGTGTTGTTGGATGATGAGGAGCACACGTACGATTACGTGATCGAGATGTTGTGCACTATCTTTTTCATCTCGGCGGAGACTGCCTATCGGCATGCTTGTGAGGTGGACGCCACGGGGCGCACGGCGGTGATTACCTGCGAACTGCCGCAGGCGGAGTTTGGACGGGATCAGATCCACGCTTATGGGGCGGATCCGCGGATGCCGATTTCCAAAGGGTCGATGAGCGCTGTGGTGGAGCCGGCGGGCTGATCCGCTTTAGTTTTTCTTTGCTTCTACGGGACCGCGCTGGGCGATCCAGTAACCGTAGCGAGCGCGGACATCCAGGTTGGCGCGAACCTTCACCCGGACCGTCAGCTCGTGATAACCACCTTCCTGGCTGGTGGGCGCAAACGTCAACAGATACTGGCTGTGGAGTTCTTCGCCCATTTTCTGCAGGGCATCTTCCAAGCCGCCCAGACTGACGAAGTTTTCTTCCAGGCCGCCGCTAAACTTGGTGTAGACCTCGATGGAGTTCGGAATAAAGATGCCTTTCACTAAGGCGAAGACTTCTTTGAAAACCGGGGTCCAGTTACCCATGTTGGTTTGGGCGTCCGTGGTGCCGGTGCGAATGACGCCCATAGGAGCCGGTCCACGGGCTTCCGGGGGAATCGGGTTGGGGCGGTTCGGCTCGGCTTTGCTGGTCAATTGATTCAGCATGTGATTCATGGTGACCGCGTAGACTTGGACGTCTTCGAATTCCACCTGCGTCATGACGTCGCGGGGATTGACGGCGCTGCCTTGATCGCGAGTCTCGCTGATTAGGAGCAGGACTTTCTTACGGTTTTTCGGGCGGCTGTGCAGCATGCGGACTCCCTGCATCGCTGCGTCGTCCAGATGATGTGGAGTGTTGCCCGCCTTCAGCTTCCCCAGAGCGGTCTTGATCTCATCGGGATTGGAGGTGAAGGGAGTCAATTCCTGAATGCGGCTGTCGAAGGCGAGGATGGCGACTTCCCCGGTTTCCCCGGCCACGATGGGCCCGAAAAGGCTGGATGCTTTCTGGATGGTGGGAAGAATTTGACGGGTGGACGCATCGGCCTGAATGGCGACGACGAGGGAAATCGGATGCGCCTCGACGTCCAGCTTAATGGCTTGTGGCACGCCCTGGTCGAGGAGCTCAAAATCGACCGGGGCCAGTCCATTTACGTAATTGCCTTTGGCGTCGCGCACAATCACCGGAACCTGGACGTTGGTGACGTTGGTTATGAAGGTCGGCGGTTCTATGTCCGCGGGTTCTTGCGCGATGAGCAGGCCCGCCGCTAACGCGCTGGCGAGCAGTGCTCCAGTTAATACGTATTTATGGCGCATAGTTATCGGTCCTACTACAACGAATCTACCGCAGTTGGGGGGCCACTGCTTGATTATTAGGGCTTTGACCGATCCAGTAACCGTGGCGGGCGCGGACCTCAAGGTGAGAAGACGCAGTTACTTGAACGGTTAGATCGTGATAGCCGCCCTGGCGATCCTGCGGGGCGAAGGTGAGCAGGTACTGCCCGTGAATTTCCTGCCCGATTTTCTGGATCGCTTCTTCCAGATTCTTCACGTTTGAGAACGTTTGTTGGCGGCCGCCGGTCACTTTGGCATAGGCTGACGCCGCGTCGCTGGTAAACACTCCCTTCATGACCTCGTAGACATCACGCACGTCGGGCGCGTAGCCTCCCGCTTGCGCGTCAGTGGTGCCGGTCCGAATGATGCCCATGGGCGCTGGTCCGCGAGCCTCCGGAGGTACCGGATTCGTAGCCTTGGACGTCGTCGTGCCGGGCATGCCCAGGGCATAGACCAGCACGCCGTCCCATTCCGCCTGGGCCAGGACGTCGGACGTGCTAACGGCGCTGCCATTGTCAAAACCTTCCCCGATCAGCAGCAGAATCTTCTTACGGTTGGGTCCGCGCGCGCTCAACATACGGATCGCTTCCATGGCAGCGTCGTCCAGATGATGTGGGCTACTGCCGGCCTTCCACTGGCCGAAGGCCTTTTGAACCTCGTCCGCATTGGAGGTGAAAGG
This sequence comes from Acidobacteriota bacterium, assembly GCA_039931205.1. GTDB lineage: Bacteria > Acidobacteriota > Terriglobia > Bryobacterales > Bryobacteraceae > Palsa-187. The sequence goes on along the minus strand of JBDTSJ010000093.1, from coordinate 64,375 downwards.
CGTCAGCAACTGTAGTCGATGATCGTAGGCCAGCACGGAGATCTCGCCGTTTGCACCAGCCACCAAAGGGGCCAATAGACTGGATGCCTTTTGCACGGTCGGGATTATGGCGCGAATCGAGGCGCTGGCATCCAGAGCGATGACTACGGAAATGGGACGCGTGGCGAGATCCAGATCGAAGCGCTGGGCGATGCCGCTGTCTAACAACACGAAATCTTTGGCGGTCAATCCATCCACGACCCGGCCCTTTTTATCGAGAACCGTGACGGGAACCTGCACGTTGATCACGTTCGAACGGAAGTCGGCGGAGTCCTGGGCGAGGACGGCTACGGCTAACGCTGCGGCGACCGTGATGCTTCGAAAGTTCATTTGTGATCTGTGCGGCCGTGCAGTAAGTCGACGGCGTGCGGGATCAACTGCGCGACTGCCACCAAAGATTCGACGGCTCCCTTTGGTGAACCGGGTACATATAGGATGAGCGTGGAGCCGCGGGTGGCCGCTCCGCTCCGGGACAAGGGGGCAAAGCGCGTGGTCTTCAATCCCTCGGCGCGCATCAGTTCGCCGAAGCCGGGGACGGGACGGTCGGCAATGTTATGTACGGCTTCGGGAGTGACATCGCGGGGCGCCAAGCCAGTGCCTCCGGTGGTCAGGATTATGTCGATTTCGTTGGAATCGCACAGCTCGCGGAGGACGGTGGAGATATTTTCCTGCTCGTCTGGCAGGACTAATTGGTTGGCTACGGTCCAGCCTAGTTCGATTGCCTTGGCGGCCAAGGCGGGGCCGGAGCGGTCTTCTCGGGTGCCAGCGACGGTGGAATCACTGACAGTGATGATCGCAGCCCGGATCACGACGAACCTTTGGGCCACGGATACACATTGATGGACACGGATAAGACTTTTTGTTTGAATTTTTTCATCTCTTGAAATCCCCCGATTTGCCGCCGGTTTTGCTCACTAGATAGACATCCTGGATTTCGATTCTTTTGTCTAACGCTTTGGTCATATCGTACACAGTTAGCGCGGCTACCGAGGCTGCGGTTAGGGCTTCCATTTCGACGCCGGTGGGTCCGGTGGTGGTCACAGTGGATTCTATTAGCACGCCACGGGCCTTCACTGTGGCGGTGACGCCCACGTGGGATAACAGCAGCGGGTGGCACATGGGAATCAGTTCCGAGGTGCGCTTGGCGGCTGTAATTCCTGCAATTCTAGCTACTTCCAGCGGATCGCCCTTGGGATTTTGAGGCAGCTTTTTCAGCACAGAGGGCCGGATCTTCACGAAGGCTTGGGCGGTGGCGGTCCGGCGGGTTTCTGTCTTGGCCGATACATCCACCATGCTGGCGCGGCCTTTTTTGTCGTAATGGGAGAGTTTCTTGGTCACTTTTATCACTTAATCAGCACTCGAATCATTTCTCCGGCTTTCCACGTCTCGCGATCTGGCTCGGTGACCAGGAATGCATTGGCGCGGGCCAGGGCGCCTACATCTCCGGAACCTTGCCAGGATAGCGGCTCGACGCTGGCGCCGTCGTCGGCTACACACGCGGGCAGAAAGCGGGTGAGGCCGGGTTTTTGCTGAAAGTCACGCGACAAGCTAGTTTGCAGCAGGGGCAGGGGAGCGTGGCTGGCTCCGCTGAGCAGTTCGATCGCGGCGCGCGCGAAAATCTCCAGAGTCACCATGGTGGACGCGGGGTTGCCGGGGAGTCCGAAAAAGAAGGTGTTTTGGGCACGTCCGAAAACCAGTGGCTGACCGGGTTGGATCAGGACGCGGGTGAAATAGAACTCGGCGCCGAAGTCGGCCAGGACACGCTCGACGATATCGTATTTTCCAGCCGAGACCCCGCCGGACAGCAGCAGCAGATCGTGGGTGAGGCCTTTCTTGACCAAAGCATGCGTGGATTCATAGTTGTCGCGCGCGATGGGAAGAATATGGGGATCGCCTCCGGCGCGGGCAACCTGGGTGGCCATGGACCAGGCGTTGGAATTACGGATCTGGAAGGCGGCGGGAGTCTCGGAGACGTCGACAATTTCATCGCCTGTGGGCAGGACGGCCACGCGAGGTTTTGTATATACGGTGAGGCGTTCGCGACCGACGGTGGCGAGCAAGGCGATTTCCGAAAAACCGAGCCGGCAGCCGGGCTCCAAAAGCTTCGCCATATGGCGGGCCTCGACGCCCCGAAGGTTGAAGTTATCTCCTGCATTTTGAGTCCGATCAATGCGGACAGTGTCGCCATTTCTTGAGGTGTGTTCCACCATGACCACGGCGTCGGCCCCATCGGGTAGAGGCGCTCCGGTCATGATTTCTACGGCTTCTCCGGCGCTGACCGCACCGCTGAAAACGGAACCGGCGCGGACCTCTCCGATCACGCGGAGCTCGCCGGGCAGATCCGCGGCACGGACGGCAAATCCGTCGCGGGCGGAGCGAGGGAACGGCGGGTAGTCGCGATCCGCCGCGATGGGCTCGGCCAGAATGCGTCCGGCGGCGTCCAGGGTTTTCATACGCTCCACCGCGAAGTTCTTGCGGCGTGAGCGTACCTGTTGCAGGACACAGGCCCGGGCTTGGTCGAAAGTAAGAGTCACCTCTGCTATCATCGCATCGCGGTATACCTGACCGGAGTTTTCGCGTCTGTAGCCGTTAGGGAGTGACATATGCGCATGAAGAAGCAACTATTGTTGGTTTTGGCGGGCGCCGTAGTGGGGATGGCAGCCGGACCTGGATATAAGGTTATCGACAAGATCAAGATTGGCGGGACCGGCACGTTCTGGGATTACGTATTCGTCGATGCGGATGCGGGGCGGCTGTATGTATCGCACTCCAATCAGGTGGAGGTGATCGACACCAAGACGCGCAAGTTGATCGGGACCGTTACGGATACGCCTCGGGTTCATGGGATTGCCGTAGCGGGGGATCTGAACAAGGGATTCACCAGCAATGGCGGGTCAAACAACGTGCGGGTTTTCGATCTGAAGACGCTTATGTCCACGGCCACGATTCCGACGGGCATGAATCCGGACGCTATTCTGTACGACTCATCGACGCACAGGGTTTTCGCGTTTAACGGCAACAGCAAAGACGTGACGATCATCGATGCCAAGACGGACAAGGTGATTACCACTGTGCCGGTGGGCGGCAAGCCGGAGTTTTCGCAGGCCGACGGCAAGGGCAAGGTCTACTTCAATGTGGAAGACACGGCTGAATTGGTGGAACTGGACGCCGCGAAAGGAACGATTACACGACGCATGAAATTGACGCCTTGCGACGATCCTACGGGGCTGGCTCTCGATCGCGGCAAGAACCGGCTGTTCGTGGCGTGCAGCAACAAGCTGGCGGCTGTAGTGGACGCGAAGGCTTGGAAACTGCTGGCTACGGTACCGATTGGCACGGGCGCGGATGGCATCGCACTCGACGGCGGCCGGGCGTTCACTTCGAATGGCGGCGATGGCACGATGACTGTAATCGGCGAAGAGGGCGGCAAGTGGGTGGTTGAAGAGACCGTCGACACCTTGCGTAGCGCCCGTACGATCGGGGCTGATGCAAAGGCTCACGTGCTGTATTTGCCGGCGGCGGAGAACGGTCCTCCGGCAGTGGGCAAAGACGGTAAGGCTAAGGGGCGGGGACCGATTCAGGCGGATACGTTTCAAATCCTGGTGGTCGGAAAGTAAGTAGAGGCCCAGGCGCGGTTCATGCCGGCGTGGGCCGGGGATTGCATTACGATCCGGTGATCGCGACGCGCCGGATCGCGCTGGCGTTACCAGTGGTCTCGTCCACTTCGACGACCACGCCGTGAAGTTCAGGCATGTGGCGAGCGGCTTCCATTTTAATGGGCATGTTGGTCAGGAAGCGCTGCAGGATGATGTCCTTGTCCACGCCGATGATGCCGCCATAGGGTCCGGTCATGCCGGCATCCGTTTGATACGCGGTGCCTTTGGGCAAGATGCGCGTGTCCGCGGTTGGTACGTGGGTGTGAGTTCCGACAACAGCCGAGACCCGGCCGTCGAGATACCAGCCCATGGCGACCTTCTCACTAGTTAGCTCGGCGTGGAAATCGACGAAACGAACCCTGACTTCCGGCGCCAGCGAGGCGATCAGCGCGTCGGCTTTACGAAATGGGCAATCCAGCGGCAGCATATGGGCGCGGCCTTGCAGATTGAGGACAGCGCATTCGACGCCATTGGTGGCTCGCACGGTGACCAGGCCCGAGCCGGGCAATTCGGCGGCATAGTTGGCAGGCCGCAGGATCTTTTGCTGGCGGTCGAAGTACGGATAGATCTCGCGTTTGTCCCAGGCGTGGTTGCCGGTGGTAATCACATTTACGCCGTAGCCAAAGATTTCATCGGCGAGTTGCGGGGTGATACCGAAGCCTCCGGCCGCGTTCTCCCCATTGGCGATGGTGAGATGAATTTTCTCCTTGGCCACGATTTCCGGCAGGTGTCGCGCCACCATTTGGCGGCCGGTGGAGGCGAAGATATCGCCGATGAATAAGATGTTGGTCACGGGGAAGTTTTGGTGGGCCGGAGAGCACAGGCTTTCGCCGGTGTGCGCAATTCAATCAAATTCAGTAGGAGCGCACCGCAACGCCGTCACAACCTCCGTCATTTGACCCTTGAAATAACAGGGTGGAACCCTCCGAGCACCTTCAGGCTTCTCCATCGCGGTTTCCCGCGGGAGCATGCTCACCGGCACATAGTCGAGACAGGTCCCATGACATTGACTGTTGGATCAATTTTTGGAGGCCACGCACAAACGCGGCAGGAACGCTCCCGTGGATAGAATAGCAGGACCAGAGGCCGGCGCGCCCAGGGAATCGCCTGAGGTGGCCAGAATCCCTTACTTAGTTAAATATGAACGGAGCCTTCCAGCTCTCCGGAGGGCCTAAATAGCTGGTGGCCTTGGATGACGCGGGCGTGTCTACGAGGATGCGTTCCAGGACGACGCCTGGGTCCACCATCCAGACCTTTAGGGTGTGGGAGCCGCGGGAGACGATCGCGTGTGTGCTGGTGACGAAACGGGCGTTGTCGCGGACCGATTGTTCCCAATCCCGATTTCCGTTCTGGGCGTTGTAGCCTTGCGGGACCACGGTCTGGATTTGGGGTTCTTCGTCGTCGAAGGAGACGGCTAGCTTGACGCTACGGCTGGGGGCGAAATTGAGGGCGGGTCCCAGGGTGAGGCGCACCGTGGTTTGGCCGGGAGTGAACAGGTACATGCGATATTCCAGGACAGGCGCGTCCTGGCCAGGTGTGAGGCTGGGCGTGTCCACGGGTGCCGAGGTGCGCATCCCAGAGAGCGTATGGCCGTAGTCTTCGACCCGGACCCAGCGATTGGATCCGATGCTGGTGGCGCGGCTGAAGTGTTCGGCTTCCATGGCGACGTAACCGTCACCTTCGGCAAAACCGGCTCCGGTAGTGACCTCCGAGACCTTGCGGGTGCTGATGTCCACGATCTCCTCGCGTCCGGCTCCCGCGATTTTGATGCTTGCCTGGGTGAGGCCGGCGGGGGCACGCTTCCAATCGATGGAGACAGAAATGCGGGTCTCTTTTTCCACGGCGCCGGATGTCTGGCTGAGCACGATCCAAGGTTGACTGGCGGCGGCCGTGAAGGTAAACGCTGTGAGGCCGCGATTATAGATGTCGATGAAATTGTGTTGGTCGTTCATCGAATCGAACAACGGGAGAGTTGCGGCGATGCCTAGTCCGGCTTGCGTGGGAATCGTGATCTGGGTGAGCTTGATGGCTTCCATGGTGTCGGCGGGAGGGTCGCGCCAGGTGGTGTAACCGATGTGCGATTGATCCATGAAGTGATCCCACTTACCTCCGGCCAGCTCTTTGTTGAACTGCCGCATTAGATCCTGGTCCTTTTGGAAAAGCACCTGCGTGCGAGTTGCCCAATCGTTAGCGCTGGCGCGGCCTTGTTTCGCGTACAGGGCGTTCATGGCAGCCGCAATATACATCTCGTTGAGATTTGCCGAAGCTTTTGTTGGAAAGAGCACCAGTTGATAGAAGGCATCCCGCTTGGGGGCGGGCAGCTTTTGCGAGAGCGCTTCCGCACGGGCCACCAGCGCGTTGTAATCGGCGGCGACGCGGTCGGCTTCCTGGTAATTTGTCAGGCTGTAGGTGCCCGCTTCCAGCAGTTCCGGTTTGCGCCGTCCGTTGTACTTGGTGTAAGCCGCTACGATGCCGGCGGCCTCGTTTGCATACGCGTCGCCGAATTCGCGAGCCGCCCATAGGAGCGTGAACTCGTTGACATTCTCGCCCGTCCAGCGGCCGGTGTTCCACCCGAGACTCAGGAAATACTCGGTGGGAAGCTCATAGCCCTTGAAGTGGCCGACGTTCACGATCCAGATGCGATCGGCGCCATACTGTTTGGCCAAGCTCATCTGCTCCCAGATTTTCGGGAGCGGGCTGGTGTTGAGCCACTGATAGCTGCGCGGGCCGCCGTGATAATCGAAGTGGTAATAGATGCCTGCGCCCCCGCTGCGTTGGCGTTCCTCCGGGGTCGGCAGGCGGCGGATGTTGCCCCAATTGTCCTCTGCCCACAACAGCGTCACGTCGCCGGGCACGCGCAGACCGCTTTCGTAGTAGCCCTGCACCTCTTTGTACAGAGACCACATTTGGGGGATGTTCTCGACCTTCGGATTCACTTCTTCGGCCAACATCTTGCGTTGCTCCGCGACGATCTTTTCCGTAAGCGCGACGCCCTCGGCGGCAGTCCCGACCATGGCCGAATCGTTCTCGCCGCGCAAGCCCATCGTATAGATATTTTCGAAATCCTTTCTCTCTCGAATGCCGGAACGCCAGAACTGGTCCAGCACCGCCGGATGGGTCGCGTAGTTCCAGTTACCGTTGGCATCGCGCAGGTGCCAGTCCCACTCTTTCTGGGCGCGCATCATCGGTTCCTGATGGGAGGTTCCCATCACGATGCCGTATTCATCGGCCAGGCGGGCGTTAGAGGGGTCGTCTTCGGCGAAGGCGTTGTTCCACATGGCGGGCCACAAATAGTTCCCCTTCATGCGGAGGATGACTTCGAAGAGCTTGGTGTAGAACTGGCTGTTGAAGTTGGCCACGGTGCCGCTGCCGCCGCCGGGTGCGGGGTGTTCGCCGAACTTGGAGCGGACCCAGAAATCCAGATCGGGCTTCTCGTCGTTTAAGAAGATGCCGCGATACTTAACGCTAGGCTCACCTTGCTGATGCTCGCCCGCGGTGACGTACAGCGCCCCGCGATGTTCGGGAGTGACGTCGGCCCACCAATACCAGGGCGAGACGCCGATTTGTTCGGAGAGATCGTAGATGCCGAAGATGGTCCCACGCTTGTCACTGCCGGCGATCACCAGGGCGCTATCGACGCCGGGCAGGGGATTGGCCACTGTTTGTAAAGAGAACGATTCCCACTTGCCGCGGATTTCCCCCACGTCGATCTTGCCTTCCTGCGCCAGACGATCGATAAGCGTGCTTCTGCCAATGGTTCCGATAAGCACCATGCGCGGATGCAGGTCGTTCACCAGAGCCGGCGTCAGGGAAGTAACGCGGTTGATATCGGCCTGCAGATCGCGCGCGGCCCGAAGTACCCCGGGCCAGTCTGTGGAATCGACTCGCAAGGCTGCGGCGTTTGGTCCTTCGACCAAGGGGAAAGCCCCGGGTTGGGCAGTGTCCGAAACGTAGCGGGGACCGCCTAGCGCCCAGGCATTCGCGCAGCCCAACAGCAGCCCAAGAAATGGAACGAAAAGGCGCATATCGGTATGGTACAGGTTCTTTTGGAACCGCGCTTATACCGAGGACAGGGGTCTGTTACGCGCCCGATGGGCGACAGTAAAGGTGGCCTTGCACTGCCACCAAAGCGTTTTCCGGCGTGATGGCCGTACCGGTTTCCACGTGTTGGATGTTGTGATACTGGAGATCCCACAAAAAGCGCACGATCGCGGAGACTTTCTGTTCCTTCTCGCGCATCGTCTCGCCGTGCATCTCCAGAAACAGGGCGGGTTTGTATGTTTCCAAGGTTTGGCGGGCGCCTTTCAGCGCTTCGATCTCCCAACCTTCAATGTCGATTTTGATGAAGCCGGGCGGAGGGAATTTTTGTTGGGGAATCTCTTCGTCCAGCGTACTGATCGAAATCTCCTGGACGACGGTGGGCGCGCCGGTTTTCACCAAGCCATCCGCGGTGCGGGCATCCACAGTGGAGCCGCCCGGCATCAAAGGGTTGCTCACCATCCGGCGAGTCTCTGAGACGGAGCCTATGCCTACGTTGCGCACGGTCACATTTTGGAGCTTATTCAAGGCCAGGTTTTCCAACAGGCGCTGGTGATTCTGTTTATTCGGCTCGAAGCAGATTACGCGGCTCGCGTGTTGCGCAAACCACAATGTCAACAGTCCATGAAAGGCGCCGACGTCGTAAACGGTTTTCCCGCGTAGATCAATTCCCCGCCAAAACCTGGTTTCAGCGGTATCCGTACCGCCCGCCAACCCTTCGGGAACCCATCCCATCCCGCCCCGGCGTTTCATTCCTTTTAGGAGGCCATGCCCGACGGTGTAGGAAACGTGATCGAACAGGTGGATGCTGATCCACGCAACGACACGATGTTTCAGAGTGTAGTGTTGGAAGGGACGATCGCTGCCAGGAATTGATTCGGCCATACAGTTTCTCCAAAGTATAGCGTCCTTTCGCGAGTGGCCGAAACTTTTACAGGACTTGATAGAAGCGGACTACTACGCGATCCGGATACCGTTCGCCGGTGCCGATGAACAGGGCGTCCGTCATCCACGCATAGGCCGGGGCGCTGGATTCAAACATTGCCACCGTGCGGAAGTAGATTTCATTTACGTCGATGGGCTGTCCGGAATTCAAGCGCTGGAGCAACGCGGGATCGCCTCGGCGCATGCCCCGATTGACCACGTAGATCAGCGCGCCGTCGTTGGTCTCCAGGGTATATCGCGCCTCCAGGTCGGCGGCGCCGTCGGGATGTAGAATCTGCCAATCCGCGCCGCCAGGCAAGACTCGGCCGCGAACGCGCTCCCCTTCAAATTCGCCGTCGAGGATAGGAATGATGCGGCGGTGTCCGTTGCGGGTGATACCGAGATCCAGGGGCGCGCCAATTTGGACGCGGGCCTCGAAGGCGAAGGCAAGCTGCGGTTGGCGTGGCATAATTTGTGGGGACGGGCCATTTTCTCATGCGCTGGATAGGATTGCTTGCGGTGTTCGCCTCGGCGGCGCTGTTTGCGGACTTTAGCGACACCCTGGCTCCGGCGATGAACCATCCGGCGATCCGCTATTTCGGGCCGGCTCGCGATCCGATTGCCAAGCTCAACCAGCGTCTCATTGCGGGCACGGCGCGGTTGACATGGGCCGAGCGGGGAGGTTTCCTCCAGAGCGTCCTCGACGCGCTGGCGATTCCGGTGGAGTCGCAAATGATGGTGTTCTCTAAAACCAGTCTGCAATTGGACTTGATCGAACCGCGCAATCCCCGCAGCGTTTTCTTCAACGACTCCGTGTCGGTGGCATGGATGTATGGAGGCTTTATCGAAGTGGCTGCGCAGGATCCGGTGCAGGGCATCGTGTTCTACAAGCTGCATCAAACGCGAGGCGGCGTGCCCGCGTTCGAACGTACGGATACCTGCCTGCGCTGCCATCAGGCAGAACCTACGCTCAATATTCCCGGCATGCTGGTGCGGAGTGTGTCGCCTGCGGCCAGCGGCGTCGCCATGTTGATTTACGGCGGCACATTTCCCGACCATCGAACTCCTTTTGAGGATCGCTGGGGCGGCTGGTACGTCACTGGCGCACCTGCTGGCATGCGACACATGGGCAACGCAGTGATTACGAATCGCGATCAGCCTGAGCTGGTGAACTCTGCTCCGCTAAGCGACTTGCGAACGAAGTTTCCGGTGGATCGGTATCTGTCGCCCTATAGCGATGCGGCCGCGCTGCTGGTGTTCGATCATCAGATGCACCTGATGAATCTGATCACGCGTATGAATTGGGAGACCCGCGCCGGCACGCAGGAAAAGCGTCGCGATTTGGATCGCGTGATCGAAGAAGGCGCTCGGGAACTGGTGGATTATTTGTTGTTCGTGGACGAGGTTCCGTTGAAGGGAAGAGCGAGCGGGACGTCGGGTTTTGCGGCCAAGTTCGCGGCACAGGGTCCCATGGATTCGAAGGGGCGCAGGTTGCGAAAGTTGAATCTGGAAACACGGGTGTTTGAGTATCCCTGCAGCTATATGATCTATTCGGAGGCATTCAACGCGTTGCCTGGGCAGGCCAAGGCTGCCATTTACCGGCGCATGTGGCGGGTGCTTTCAGGTGGGGAGAAAGACGTCCGATATGCCAGGCTTGCGGGGGCGGGGCGACGGGCCGTGATCGAAATTCTGCGCGAGACTAAGCCAGAAGTGTTGGAGTATTTTCGTTAGTATCCGGCGCGCTCAGGCGTTTACGCGCTCCGAAGGTTACGAATCTGCACCACTCAGAGGGTCTTGCGCGAAGACGAATTCCTTTACGGGTGTTCCGCCAATCAGGTGTTCCTGAATGATGCGCTCGACTACTTCGGGGGTTACGGAGTGATACCATGTGCCCTCCGGATACACCACCGCGATGGGACCTTGTTCGCAGACCTTCAGACAGTTCGCCTTGGTGCGAAAAGTGCAATGGTCGCTGCTTGGTTTCGTGAGTCCTAGTTGCGCCAGGCGGGCCTTGAGGTGATCCCAGCTCTTGACGCTATCTTCCTGCGTGGAGCATTTCGGCTTGGTCTGATCGGCACATAGAAAGATGTGGCGCTGCAGCTTGCCGATGCCCAGGTTTTGGCTCACGGTGGTCAGGTGTTTAGATTCTTCTTCGGTCATGTTCCTTTTAGTACTTCCGTGATTTCGCGTTCGGTGATGGCGCCTTCTTTGATCATGCGCCAGTAGGGTTCTGTAATGTCGATGGTGGTCGCGCCGGGTCCTACGGCTGCGCCGCCGTCGAGCACCAGGTCTACGCGGCCGTCCATCACGCCAAAAACCTCGATGCCGCTGGTGCAGGTGGGCTTGCCGGAAAGATTGGCGCTGGTCGCGATCAAGGGATGCCCCATTTTTTCCATCAGCGCGCATGGAATCGCGGCCTTTGGGTGACGCATCGCCAGACGGCCGGTATTTCCGGTGACTTTCAGGGGGACTCGCGCGGAACCTGCGGTAATGATGGTCAGCGGTCCGGGCCAGAAGCGTCGCGCCAGCAAAAAGAAGCGGGCGGAAACGTCCTTGGCTAACTCCTCGGCCATCACCACGCCGTCCACCAGCATGGGGAGTGCGCGATTGCTCTCGCGGCCTTTCGCCTCGTAAATCCGGCCGACGGCTTTCAGACTCAGGGGGTCGCACACGAGGGAGTAAAGCGCGTCCGTAGGAATCGCCACCACGCCGCCGCGCCGCAGAATCGACGCCGCGCGTCCGATTGCTTCGTCAGAAGGCTGATGTGGATCCGTCTCGATCAGGTCGGTAGCCACTAGGTCTATAGTGTAGCCCGAGCCGAGTCCACTTGTGATCTTAATGCCGCCACGCCGGGAACGGGTCGATCCGCGCGGAGCGGCAGTCCGCGATCAGCTCACCCACACGACTGCGCCGCCGCATCAATTGTTCCAAGAGGTGCTGGAGGGCATCTTCTTCGCCGGCGATCCATGTGCGCGGGACGCTGTTTACGGCGCGGTCGACAACCTCGTCTGGAAAGTGCCGTATCCGCTCCAGCCAGGGCTCGAAGGATTCCAGGCCGCGCACTTCGTGGTACACCGCCGGCCGGAAATACAGGCCTTGAATGGGAGATTCCCCGAAGCGCCAGTGGGGTCCTTCAAAAACGTAACCGTTGTCCACCATTTGAGCGACGAATCCCAGTCGCTCCGGCGGCGCGGCGGGTCCCAACTCGGACAAGCGCGCGCGAAAGAAGATGGCCTGCCGCGAATCCGCGTTACCCATCCATTTGTCGAATACCAGCATGCCGACAAACTCACGCAAGTTGGTTACCTGACTTAGAAGGGTGTCGGGCAGGAAGTCGTAGACGGTGGTCCGCATAGGATCGCCTGGATAACGCGAGCCAAAATGCCAACCTAGCGCCACGGCTTGGCGCTGGCCTCCGTTTTGAATGTAGACTTCCGGGTTTTGATCCAAAAACTGCTGTGAGATCTGGACGATGGCCGTCTGGGGCGTCGCCAGCCCCAGGTATTGCAGGAAGTTTGAGGCGATCCATTCATTGACCAGGATGCGCCGGTGCTGTGGGTTGTTCTGGAATTTGACCACGTAGGCGTGGCCGTCGGAGGCTTCGAGTAGATGCGCCTGGGCGCCTCCACGCATTTTTCGGATTACACGACGGGCTTCAAGGGGCATTGGTACGGGGGAAGCTTCGACGTGCGGTGAGCGGCGCGAATCGAGTACCTTAAGTTTATATGACGGACGAAAAGGATTCCACCCCTCGCCCTGCCACGGGCGGCGGATCGAGCAAAGAAGAAGTGGCTTTGGAACTGATGCGTTTCATCGCCAACACGACCGGATATGGCAAGGCCGGAGGGAGTGCGGGCTTTTCCGGGAAAGCTCCCAAGAGCACGGACGAGCAGGTAGAGGCGCTGCTTCAGCTTTACGAAAAATGCCGGGGAGCCGTGAAGTAGCGGCTACTTCTTCCCTTTTTTCGCAGACTTCTTCGGCGCCTTTTTGGCTACCTTAGGGGCTGCTTTCTTAGCAGCCTTCTTGGGGGCCGCTTTCTTGGCAGCCTTCTTTGGCGGGGCTTTTTTCGCTGCGGCCTTTTTCTTGCCTTTTGCCGCGGGCGCCTTTTTGGCCGACTTCTTCAGGGGCGCTTTCTTGGCTGCTTTGGCCGGCGCCTTCTTGACGGCGGCCTTCTTCATTGCCTTCTTAGCGACTTTCTTTGCGGCCGCCTTCTTCACAACTTTCTTGGCAGTAGCTTTCTTCGCGGCAGCCTTCTTCACAACAGCCTTCTTCACAACCTTCTTCGCAGCAGCCTTCTTTGCGGCCGCTTCCTTAGGAGCAGCTTTTTTGGCCGCAGGTTTGGGGGCGGGTGCGGCAGCCTTGGCCACAGGCGGGGCGGTGGACTTGGGCGAGGCCGCGCTCTTGGCAGGCTTGCGTACGGGCGCGGGTGACGGTGTTGGCGCCGTTGCCGCAGCCGTCGATTCCGCCACGGCCGGTACCGGGGTTGTCACCACGATGATGGTTTCGCGGACGACTACTTCTTCCTCGTCGTCGTCTCCGTATTCACCGATATCGTCGTCGAGATTTACTCCAGGCTCGTCGTCGAAATCCATGCCATCGTCAATATCGTCGTTGAAAGAGAGCCGATACTCAAACATCTCGCACCGCCTTGTTCAAAAATGTCGAAAAAATGTTCAAGCCCGGAGGCCAGAACATAGAATATCGCGTTTTAGCGGGAAGGCAAGTGGAATTGCGAATTGGGCGGGAGGATTTTCGATCAGGCGCCGGCAGCGCGGGTCGAACTGGCTTTCGCTTTACCGCCGGCACGCGCTCCAGGCTTGGCGGGAGCCTTGCCTTTGGCGCTGCTCGCGGGATCGGATTGCTTCGCGGACGACTTGCCGGTTGCCGTCTTTGGACCTGCCTTGGCAGCTGGCTTCGCCGTGGCCTTCTTCGGCGCGGGCGCAGCCACTACAACCGCGGGGATGGCTGCGAAGAGGCCTGGTTCGGGAAGGGCTCCGTTGTTTGCCGCGCCCACCTTGGCCGGGGTGGTCCCGTATTTCTTGGCGACCGACGCCAGTGTGTCGGACTCTTCGACGCGATGCACCCGCCAGGACTTGCGCTGGGCGGGCGGTACAGCTTCCAGGGCTGCTTGCAACTGTTGCAGGGAACCCATCGGCAGGCGCAGCACGTAATCCTTGGGCGCGACGTTTTGGAGCAGCGCTGGATTCATCTGTTTTACCTGGCCAATGGGCCGGTCGATGGCGGCGGCGGCCAACGCCAAATTGAGATCCGCGTCCAATTCGATGCTTTCGTATTCCAGCATCGGGTCCGGCTCGATCGCCAAGCCGTAGGCGTCGGCATTCTTGAACATGATGGTCATCGCCAAAACGACGGGGACGTAGTTGGTGGTGGCCACAGGCAGGGCGCGCAAACGCCGCAGTTCCCAAAAGTCGGCGTACCCGGTACGGAGAATCGCGCGATCCACGCAGCCTGCTCCGCAATTGTAGGCCGCCATGGCCAGATACCAGTCGCCGTAGCGGCGGTACAGATCGAGTAAATATTTCGCAGCGGCGCGGGTAGCTTTTTCCGGATCCCGGCGCTCATCCAGTTGGCTGGTGACCTTCAGGCGGTATTCCTGGCCCGTCGCCCGCACGAACTGCCACATCCCGACGGCCTGCGCGGAAGACACGGCCATGGGATTAAAGTGTGATTCCAACTGCGCGACGAAGATTAGTTCGGCCGGCATGCCCTCCTCGGACAATACGCCATGGATCATGTCGCGATAGCGGCCCGCCCGGGCAAATCCCGAAAGCAGGATCTTGCGTCCCCGGTCACTGGAGAAGTAGTCAATGTAGCCCAGCACCGCATCGGTTTCTTCCAGAGGCAGCTCCGACATGGTCATCTCGATCTGCTCCCGAACCTGGTTGCGCAGGCCGGGGTTGGTAGGCAGGCTGGTTTCCAGAATTTGCTTTTCGACCGGTTGCTGAGCTTGCAGAGCCGCCACCGTGGGAATTCCGGCTCCCAGTTGCTCCAGATCGTAATGGTAGATCGCGTCGACCAAGTCGTCCAGGCGTTCCTGCAGGCGGCGGCGTTCGGCGGCGTCTTCGGGCAGCGGTTCCGACATTAATATGTCGATTGCGCCATCGAAATCGCGCCGGGCGTCTTTCGGGCGTCCTTCTTGGACGGCTCGCTTGCCATCGGCAAAAAAGCGGTCGGCGCGGCTTAGCAGGTATTGAGGGTTGCCTGGCCGGGGAGGCAGTGCTCCATTTGTGGGAACGAAGAAATTGGAGCCCGGCGTGACGCTCAAATTAGTCACCAGAGCCTCATTGACCTCAACCGGGACAGGCTGGGGCGCAGCGCGGCGCAGAGGCGGCGGCACAAAGCTTCGCGCTCGCGTCGTCGCGGTCTTGCCGGCTTCACAGCCGAGCAACACTACGCACAGTGCGACCAAGGAGCTTCCAAGAAAAGCCTGCCTCAGAAAGCCCTCCGCGTTGGGGTGTTTGTAACCAACCCTAAAAGTCTAGCAAACCCACAGGAGGCCGTGTGGAAGGGGGAGATTGGGTGTTATGATCTTTTAGCGCCTCGACCCAGGGTTGTCGCTAGCAGCGGAGGCGGGAAGTAGTATAATCTCTATAGGGAATTAGAGTATGCCTACAGCGAACGTCGAACAAAACCAACAACTGCTTGAACAGCAATACGATAGCACTGTCCGTGCGGACATTGAACAGTTCCGCGAGCAGGCCCAGGCGTGGCTGAATAAAGAGATTACCGACGACCAGTTCCGCGCGCAACGCTTGCGGCGCGGCGTATACGGGCAGCGCCAGGAAGGCGTGCAGATGATCCGGACCAAGATTCCGGGCGGCTTGCTTACCGCCGATCAGATGCGCGCGATGGCGAAAGTGGCGGATGCGGTGGCTGGTGGCAAAGGCCACCTGACTACGCGCCAGAACATTCAGTATCACTTTGTCCCTCTGCCCCAGGTCGCGGACGCGCTGCACATGCTGGCGGATGTCCGGCTGACTACGCGCGAGGCTTGTTACAACACGGTCCGGAACGTGACGGCGTGCCCGCTTTCCGGACTGCTTCCGGAAGAGCCGTTTGACGTTCAGCCCTATGCCCGTCGTCTGGCGCTGGCGTTTCTGCACAAGGAACTCACCGACAGCCTGCCGCGCAAGTTCAAAGTGGCGTTTTCGGGTGGGGACGTCGACACGGTCGCCACGGTCATTAATGATGTCGGCCTGCGCGCGATCCAAAAGGACGGCGTGAACGGCTTCCGCATGACCATCGCCGGCGGCTTAGGTCCCATGCCGGTGGAAGGCAAGCTGCTGCACGACTTTATCCCGGCCGACGACGTTGTCCGCCGTGTGGAAGCGGTGATTCGCGTGTTCAACGCTCACGGTAACCGTGGGAACAAGGATAAAGCCCGCTTGAAGTTCATCCTGAAGGAACGCGGCTTTGACTGGTTGCGCGACACCATCGAGGAACAATATCAGGACATCCTCAAGAATGGCGGTATCCCGTTTCCGGATGCCGTACCCGAGAACTTCGGGGGATTCCAGGCGAATCCCCCGGCGCGTGGTTCCGGAGACATGCTGCCGATCTTTGACCCGTCCGCGGAATTCACAGAGTGGGCGAAGACCAATGTCCGGGAGCAGAAGCAGGCTGGATACCGTATCGTCACCGTCATGGTCCCGCAAGGCAATCTGACCGGCGACCAGATGCGCGGGCTGGCGGATCTGTGCGAGCAAGCCGCTGACGGGATGTTACGAGTCAGTATGTCCCAAAATGTCATGTTGGCGTATGTTCCGGTGGGCGCTTTGTCCCGCGTGTACGGTGCTTTGGGCAAACTGGGCCTGACCAAGGATCGGGTTGACGAAATCAGCGACGTGGTTACCTGCCCGGGAGCCTATAGTTGCAACCTGGCTTTGACCAAGAGCATGGGCCTGGGCGACGCGCTGGCCTTCAGCGTCCGCCGTTACGACGATCCCAGCGTCCGGGATCTCAAGATTCGCATCAGCGGCTGCCCGAATTCCTGCGGCCAGCACTGGATCGGCGACCTGGGTTTCTATGGCAATGCCCGCAAGATTGAGGGCAAGGAAGTGCCGTATTACATGATGATGCTGGGCGGAACGGAGCACGAATTCGGTCTTTCCGTACTGAGCCTGCCGGCTCGTTTGGTTCCGGTCGCGGTGGACAGGGTTCTGGAACACTTCCTGGCCAACCGGGAGGCGGGCGAGAGTTTCCGCGACTACGTCAAACGCCACAAGGTCGAGACCTTCAAGAATCTGGTCAGGGATTTGTCGAAGCCCGCCACCGATGCCAGCGCCGAAATGTACATGGATTGGGGCGACAACGAGAATTTCTCGCTGAAGCTCGGCCGCGGCGAGTGCGCGGCTTAGCAGACGCGCTAGAATGGATCGGACGTGTTCTTTGAGATCGTCGGCGACGTCCTGGATGCAGAGACCATCGCCAAGGGCCGGGGCATCCGGCGTCTCAAAGAGTTAGTGAAGCGCTACGGAAGCCGTTTATGGCGAAAGCGCAAAGGGATCGCAGAGGTTCGTCTGGCGGGCGGATCGATCAGACTCGCTGAGGTCCATTGGTACGAGGCTCACGGTATTGGCCGGGTAGGCTGGAAGATTAAACGATTCTTGGATTGACGCTTTTATGAAGGGTGACAAAATAGCCCCGGGTTTCGTGGTGTGTGTCGCGAACGAAGGCGCGGAAGATCTGGAAATACGTAAGGTCTACCAAGTCATACCCGATCGGGCCGCAACCCGGGACGGTTTTCTTAGGGTTCTGGATGAATCGGGTGAGGACTATCTTTACCCATCCACTTACTTTGTTTCGGTGAGGGTGCCCCCGGCCGCGCGAGAGCTGATGGCGATATCCGGGCGGCGATAACCTTCCGCTCGAAGAGCCGTTTCGTGCTCAGGGTTTTGCGTGCAAGAGGAGCACTGTCTTCGATTGTAACTCAGCCAACGCACTACCGGACCGAGTGTGCCGCAGGGACAAACTGTCCCGCCAAACTGACGCAGTCGGGTCCAAAACGGCCCATTAAACTCCCCAGTTAAGTTCACTCTCCAAAGCGAAACGCCCCGCGATCCTTGAGGATCGTCGGGGCGTTCGTGTTCAACAGAAGGAATTGCTTAGCTACGCTTTGAGTTGCGGGCGCTTTGGACTCGGCCGGAGTCGGCCACCGCGCCTTGCGACAGGGTCATTGCCGGGATGGTTACCGAGTGATCCACTAGCCGGGCCATCTCCCCGATCGGCAATCCTTCGGCTTCGCGAGCGAAGCGGAGCACTTTGGCGTCGGAGTCGAAGTCCACGCGAACCCAATCCCCACCGCGCACCTGCTCGGTGGCGATCAGGTTGGACATGGGCTGCACCAGTAACCGCTCGATAGCGCGTTTCAGGTGGCGTGCGCCGTACTTCAGGTCGGTTCCTTCAGACAACAAGAAATCCTTGCTGGTGTCGGAAACGGTGAAGACGAACGCCCGATCCATGGTGGAAGTGGCCCCCGCGGTGGCAGGAACATTGAAGATTCTCTGCTGCACCTGGTTCAGTTCGATATCCAGAATCTTGCGCAGTTGTTCGGTGCCAAGTGCCTGGAAGGTCACGATCTTGTCGAGCCGGTTCATGAACTCCGGCGTAAACTTCCGGCGAGCCGCTTCCACGCCGCTGCGTGCAATTTTGCTGGCCAGCTTTTCGTCGGGTACGCCGGCCGAAGCCTGTTGCTGGGCTTGATGTACGCCAAAACCGAGTTTCGGAGCAATCATGGCGGCCATCTCGGAGGCTCCCAGATTGCTGGTCATGAAGATCATGGCGTTGGAGAAGTCCACCTTGCGGTTGTCTCCCAGCGTCAGAGTCGCCTTGTCCAGAATGCCGAGAAGCAGGTTCCACAGTGCATCCGAAGCCTTCTCGATTTCGTCGAAGAGGACGAAGCTGAGCTTGCTGTCTTCCGTATGGAACTGGTTCAGCACTTCCTGAGAAAGCAGGGGATGCGTTTCGCGATGTCCCAGGTATCCGGGAGGCGAACCGATCAGCTTGGCGATCTCGTGACTGTGCTGGAACTCGGCGCAATCGATTTTGATGACGGCGCGCGGGTTCTTGAGAAGCGTTTCTGCCGTGGCTTCCACGATACGGGTTTTGCCCGATCCGGTGGGTCCCAGGAATAGGAAGTTCCCGATAGGACGCCCCGGAGCGCTCATCCCCGTCAGGTGCATCTGATAGATGTTGACGATTTGCTGGATCGCTTCATCTTGTCCGACGATCAATTGACGGAGTCCAGTTTCCAATTGAGCCGCATCCCGACCCGTTTTTGCTGGGTCCAGGGGGATGTTCAGTCTGACCATTTTGGTTTCCATCGTCTTGTCCATTTCTCTTTCTGGCGCTCTTTTTGGCGCTCTGTCCGCCGCTTGATTTAGCGATCTATCCAGTTCTAGCGTTCTATCGGTCGTCTTCCTTCGCGGGTCCAGCTTCGACCCATCCGGTTTCCCGGCCGGCCTAAACTGCTCCCGCCACAATTTCTCAGGCAACCTGAGTTCCATTTCCTTAGATGCTCCTTGGCCTGGGTGGATTCACCGCTCAAACACTGGTACTTGACTACCCTCCGGCCTAGCTAACTCTTCGGCAGAGAAGGGCGGATTTCTATGCGGCTCACTAAAGTCCTAGGCGGCATCTGCAACATCATTTTCACCGCTTCGGCGATATCCACAGGCCAAACCTTCCAATCCGCGCCCGAAACGGCATGTCCGTCTGCCGTCCCGCTTCCGAATTCCGTTGCCACGCTGCCGGGCATTACGTAACTGACACGAACATTTTTGCGCCTCAAATCCTGCATCACGGCCTCGGTGAATCCCGTCAGCCCGAATTTTGAGGCGTTATAGGCGGCTCCTCCGGCAAACGCGTGAGCGCCCGCGAGGCTTCCAATATTGATCACGTGACCACCTCCAAGCGTTTCAAAACCGGACAGAGCTTGCTGGAGACAGTAGAACGTTCCATAAAGGTTCGTTTCAATGGTGCGTTTCCAGTTTTCCACAGAGAGTTCCCCGACGGCTCCGAAAATTCCTATGCCGGCGTTATTGACGAGGATGTCCAGCGGACCCAACTCGGCCGCCGTAAACCTGAACAACTCAACAACTTCCGCATGCTTACTTAGATCGGCAGCTTTGCCCTTGACTTTATTGCCAGTTTCTGCCGACAGTTCCGCGGCGGCGATGTCGACGGAGGGTTGCTTGCGACCGCAGATGGTCACGCGGGCACCTTCTTCGGCCAGCATTTTGGCGATGGCGCGGCCGATGCCACGGGTGGCTCCGGTGACTAGACAGGTCTTGTTTTGTAGGGATTCCATTCCAACAGCATACGGCCAACCCCGCACGCTAAAATTCAGTAGTGCGCCTCCGAACAGTGCTGCTGGTGATGTTGGTCGCAGCACCGCTTCATGCCGCCATGGAAATCGTCTTGGATCCCGGTTTCCCCACTCCGCCCACCAACACGGTTTGGAATAATCTCCCGATCCGTTTCAAGGGCAGCGTGCGGGATTCGTCGAACCCGCAAACTGTCTTATCCGGGACAGTAAAGATCGCGTTCACCGATTCGGGGGGATTCACACCCGTTCCATTGGTGAATGGGACCTTCGACTTCACGTTTGCCGCGGGAGTTCTGCCCGCTATTGTGCTGCCTCCAAGCGGCTATACCGTCACGCTGCTGTATTATCCGCCGAACGAGAATTCCTATTTCGCGTTCCTCTATGTTCCCTATGTGATTCAACGCGGCCAGCATCCCTTCACGATTCGCGTGGTGCAGCCGACCGTGGTGCACGAGAATGAAGGCTTCACGATCCAGGTCACCGGCGCCGATGGAGATCCGCTGCGTGGCCAGGAAACGGTGCCGCTCTTCTACCGCTTGGATGGCAAGCAGCTACCCAGGAGATTTGAAGATTACTTTCCGCAAAATGGAATGGGGATTCCGTTCCTGGGTATCTCGATTGGCGTCCATCACATCGAGATGATATATCCGGGGAGTTCATACCTTGTCCCATACACGGCTGCGATGGATTTAGCGGTTGTTCCTCGGGAACCAACCGCCATTAGCAAACCCGTGATGGCGCCGCCCAATCCGGGACCGGAAGATACCGTGACGCTGGAGTCGAGTGTTTTGACCCCTGCCGCGCGAGGTTGTTGCGGCATGTATTTTTATGACGGCGGGATGGAATTGTCTGGCTGGTGGTACACGGTTAACGGAGTCTCCACTGCGAAGGCGGGTCCGTTCGCGCCGGGTCAGCACTCTATTGTGGCCAATTTTTATGCGAGCCCTGCCTTTGCCCCGTCGGTTTCGGAGGCACTCACATTTACGGTGGGTCCTTATCGGACGGCTCTCGATTCCCTCGAAATGGTGAGCGGCTCGCCGAAGGTAGGACAGAGCCTGACCTTTCGGACGTCACTGCAGCCTGCCACGCCGGTGGCGGTGGCGTTGTTCGATGGCGAAGAACAAATTGGGCAGGGAGAAAGCGACGCGAGTGGCAACGTCACGTTAACGGGCGTTCTGCGTTCCGCAGGAAGCCGAAAGTTGAGTGCGAGATTCGGAGGCAATTTCAACTACGCGGCCGCCCAATCGCCCGTCTTGACGCTGGCAGTCCGGGCTACTCCCGCCATTAGGCTAGTCTCCGTTACTAATCCCACATCTCCGTCATCGGATTTCGCTCTCAAGGCATCCGTTTTGCTTCCGACGTCCGATTCAGCTGCGCCAAGCGGCAAGCTAACCTTTCGGGAAGGCGCGGCGGTGCTTGCCACCGTGAACCTGGACAGCGCGGGCAGGGCTGAATTCATGGTGCCCGGCGGCACTCTGTCGGCGGGCGAGCATCGGATTGAAGCTGCGTACTCCGGGGACACGTTTTACGACTCGGCCACCTCAAATGCGATCGTTCAGCTGCTGAACGGAGGCGTCACCCAGATAACGCTCAGCGCGTCGTCCAAGGGCGGCAAGCTATCGTTGACGGCCAAGATTACCGGAGGCAAAGAACCTACCGGATCAGTGACATTCAAAGATCTCACGTCGGCGGCTACTTATCAGAGCGTTGTGAACCAGGGGATTGCTTCTTTCGAGGACGCAAATGCATTGGCGGGGCACATGCTTCAGGCAACATATGCAGGGGATGGACAGAACTCCGGCTCGATGTCCTCTCCGCAGCTGGTCTTGGCGCTGCTGAATGGATTCTCCTATCAATTCGCGGACGTCGCTCCGGACGAGGTGCTGACCATTTTCGGATCCAGCCTGGCGGGCGCTCCGCAAGCGGCTACCCTTCCTTTGCCGCTTGCACTGGCAGGGTCGACTGTCAGCATTACGGACTTGAACGGCCAGCCGCATCTGGCGCGCTGGTATTTCGCATCGCCAGCGCAAGCTACGGTTGTGATCCCAGGCGATCTACCGCCCGGACCGGCGGAGTTTGTGCTGAAGAATTCCTCGGGTGACATCGTCTCGGAGTCGATTGTCGTTGCGAGTGCGGCCCCAGCATTGGCAACCAGCAATGCAGATGGCGCGGGTGTTCCCGCTGCGCAGATCCAGCGGTTGAAGCCGGATGGCTCGGTTCAAACGGAGTCAGCCGCGGTGTTTGACTCCGCCACCAGTAAATGGGTACCCTCGCCGCTCGTATTTGGAGGCGACGAGCTGTACCTGATTCTCTACGGAACCGGATTCCGTCATGGCGGCGGGACGACCTGTCTGGCGCAGGAGAAATCTCTAGCGGTTTTCTATGCGGGAGAGCAGGGCACGTATCCCGGTCTTGATCAGATTAATGTCAGACTGACGGCCCAACTTCAAGGGTTGGGCATGGTGAATGTGATTTGTAAGGCTGCTGGAGCAACGTCCAACACTGTATCGCTGTTGTTCCCGTAGCTAAAAAAGACGCAAGCCGCAACGCTTTCTTCCCCGACGTTCACCTTAGTACAAAAGTTGTGCATTCCCCCCGTTACTTAAGGTTTTCGCCGTGTAGTATTCACCTCTCAGCGACCGTAACATAAAGACAAATGCCGTGGTCCGACGACACGCGATGTCTATTTTGCGACGGTAAGTTGCCGCTTTACCGCAAGCTGACCCAAGGTCAGTTCTGTTCGCGCGCCCATCAGGACGCGTACTGGAAAGAACAGCAAGAGCTTGCCGTAGAGAGCCTCCACCAGACGCACGACGCCTTGCGGGCATACCGCCCAGCGGAGCCGATCGAGAACATTCTGGGGCCTCTGACGCCTTCCGCGCCCCCGTTGGAGCAAGCGCCCGCCACTCGGGACCTGTTCCTCGAATGCGATCCCGCGTTCGCCGGATTGCTGTCTCAGCGCGAGATTTGCCGTCCTGTGTGGACCGGGTTGCCTTCGATCATCACAGCCGATCCGCTCGAGTATGAAGTAACTGCGCGTCCCACAGTGCCGCGGGCGAACGCATCCCTCGTGAGTGTCTCGACTGAAGTGTCTGAGACGCTCGCTGCGTTGGCGTCGCTGAAGCATATCAGCGCGCGCCAAGCAGTGAGTTCCGTGCCGGCGTCTTCAGCCGTTTTGGACTGTTACCCGGCCTCCAGCTTAATTCCCAGTATTCCGGCCTCCCGAAAGAGTCCCGTCGCGGGTCTGTCCATGGGCGCAGGAGTTGCGCTGCCTGCAAGTTCTGTCATCACTTCTGCTCCGCCCCTGTTCGAAAGCACCAGCGTGGCTTTCAGCCCGGTCCTTAGCGTTCCTGCGTCCAGCAAGAGCACCGTCGTGGATCTGGCGATGGGGTCGAGAGTCGCGTTGGCGGGCAGCAGTGCCGTTGGTTCCATACCGCGTCATGCCGAGCCGAAGCCGCTGACCGTGGCGATGCAGCCATTGTACGAGCTGGCCCTGAGTTTGGTACCTGCGGAAAGCGTGATCGACCGCCTCGAACTGGACCAGTTCCCTCCGGGAGAAACACTTCTTCCCCTGCCTGCGCTGCAGGCCGTCGCGTCCACAGCTCGCGGCTTCGAGTCGCCCGAATTTTGCGAGGGCCAGATTCCAGCCTGCCGTCCGAGCCTTTCCGGGCGACAGCGCGTCAGCGAGTTCGCGCTACCTCAGGCAACCCAGTTGGAAGGTCTCAAACTCGGCGGACCAATTTCGCTGCCGGTCGCGATGCGGGGCGCGGGGGATTCCATCGAGCCCAGCATCCGTACGCAGACTGCGGTCGTGCTGCCGTACACCGCATCCTATACACCGGCGCTCGCGGAGCCAGTTTCGTTGCCGGAGACATTTCGCCCGCAGGCCGCCGCCGGTCACCATGCCGCGGGGCATCCTATAGCATTCCACGCGTTGCCAGCCAAAGGGACGATGACGTTGCCCACCTGGCCGGCCTCAAATTGGAAGATCGCGGCCTACGCGCCTCAAGTGAAGGTGCGTGCGGAGCAGGTTTTCCGCTTGAATTTCCAGCAGAAGATGACGCCTCGCGATTGCGCTCTCCGGCTACGGACGGCATGCGTCATGGCAACCATGCCGGGCCACGACGAACCGTTGTTACCGAAGGCGCGACTGGAACCCGTTACGCATCAGACCGGGTTCGAGTCCCTGCCCAGTGCCGGCCACTTTGCCGCGTCGATCCCCAGCAAAGTTCGCAGCATGGCCGCGGGCGCTGCCGGATTCTGGAGTCACGCCCCGCGCGACCTAAAGATCCTGCTGTTCGCCGTCCCCATCGCGCTCACGTTGGCATTCCATCCTTCTTTGCCGAAGGTTAGCGTCCGCGCCCCGCAAGGTGGCACGGAAGTATCCAGCCAGTTTAAACAGGTCGTGAACACTCAATTCGCGAGCTTGAAGAAGAGCATGGCGCAGCGCGCCGCAGTCGGCTTGGACGAGGATTTCCGCCAGGGTCTGGACAGCTGGACAAGTCGTTCGGGCAACGTCGCGGAATGGTCGTTCGATCAGGCGGGTTCGGTGCTGCCGGGTAAAGTTGCACTGTATGCTCCCAGCCTGCGCTTAACCGACTATGAAATGCAGTTCCTGGGCATGATCGACAAAGGTGCGCTCAGCTGGGTGGTTCGAGCATCGGACTTCGACAACTGCTACGTCGTGAAACTGGTTGTGGTGAAGCCCGGACCGGTGCCGCAGATGGGCCTCACGCGCTACGCGGTCATTCATGGACAGGCGGTGGATCGCGTGGATACACCGGTGATGCTGAGCGCCCGTTCAGATTCTCTGTATCGCGTCGATATGAATGTGCAAGGGAATAACTATTCCTTGACCATCCAGGGTCAGATGATTGATTCCTGGACCGAGACGCGTTTGAAAAAAGGCGGGGTGGGTTTCTTCACCTCGGGCGGCGAAAAGAGCCGCGTACGCTGGATGCAGATTACGCATCAATACGACATGCTGGGACGCCTTTTCGCGTACCTGGCGCCATACGATATTTCTAATACATCAGGGGGCTGGTAACAAGTCATGAGTGGACGAAAGCCAAAAACAACAACCAAAGAGAACGTGGCGGCCTCGCCGCGTCTGGCCCGTGCGGTTTCCCTGCACCTGGAAGGCAAGCGCGCGGAAGCGCTACAGGAGTTAAACCTGGCCGTCGAAAATGGTGAGGAGACCGCGGAGGTTTTTGCGGCCAAGGGTCACCTGCAGTTTGAGCTGGAGCAATACAACGACGCTCTCAAAACCTATGAGAAGCTGTTGGCGATGTCTCCCGGCCACCCGGCGGGCAATTTCAACCTGGGCATCTGCTATGAGAAGCTGGGGCGCTGGCAGGAAGCCACCGACTGCTTCCAGAAGGCTCTGGAAACGGATCCGCAGCGGCTGGAAGCCAACCTTGGTTTGGGTATCTGCCTGCTGCATCAGGAAAAGCCGGAACCGGCAGCCGTTTGCTTTGACGCCGTGCTGAAGCAGCAACCGGGTCACGAAACTGCGCTTTTCGGCAAAGCCGTCACCCTGCAATTGCTGTGGAAGTTCGACGAAGCCAGCAGCATGTACCAGAACATCCTGAATAAAAATCCCCAGTCGGAGGAGTGCCTGGTAAACCTGATCACCATCGGCATGGCGCGCAAAGATTACGACGCGATCCAAACCCACTCCGAAGCGTTGCTTACACAGCGCCCGCATTCCCAGGCGGCTTTAGAAGGTCTGGCGACATGCGCGTTCCATCGCAACGACTACGAAGCCGCGGCGACTTTCTGCGGCAAGCTGACCGAGTTCACGCCGGACCATTTTGAGCGCTGGTTTAATCTGGGTGTGGCCCAGCAGAAATGCGCGCGTATGGAAGACGCTGCCAAGGCTTACGCCGAGGCCGTGCGGATTCGGCCGGATGCGAAACAGGCGCACGTAAACCTGGGTATTGTCCGCCAGGAAGCCGGCGACCTGAAGGGCGCGCGCGAATCCTACGAGCGCGCGTTGCAGATTGCTCCCGACCTGGCCGACGTCATCTATAACCTCGCCAGTGTTCTGGAACAGCAGGATGAAAAGGAAGAGGCCGAACGCCTATATTCCAAGCTGCTGTCGCGTAATCCGGAATGGGAAGATGCGTGGTTCCGCTTAGGCTATCTGCGTCTGCAACGCGGCGAGCATCGCGGCGCTGTCGAAGCTTTCGATGCCTGCGTCCGCAAGCGTTCCGCGTGGCCGGAAGCGCAACTGAATCTGGGGCTGGCGCAGTGGAAGATGGGCGACCAAGACGGCGCTGCCAAGGCTTTCCAGGCCGTCCTGGATGCAGATCCCACGTCGCTGGACGCATTGCGCGGGTTGGCCGCCATGGCCATCGAACGCGAAGAACTCGACCAGGCTCTGGACTTGCAGGCCAAGCTCATCGAATCCGGCGAGCGCACTCCGGAGTTGTTCTACAACACCGGTCTACTGCTGCAAAAGTCGGGTAATGTCGACGACGCAATCAAGCTGTATCACGAAGCTCTGAATGAGCGGCCGAACTTTCCCGAGGCGTTGCTGAACCTGGGCCACGCCCTGAAGAGCAAAGGCGAAATGGACGAAGCTCGGTCCTATTGGCGGCAAGCCCTGGAGCATAAGCCGGAATTGGCGGCTGGGTACTTTGGGCAATAATAAGCAATCTATTTAGTTTCAATAGGTTGAATGGGATCGGTCGAATTGGGGCTAGAGTCCCAATTCGACCGATTAGGGTTGACTTTCGCCTCCAAGTTTCGTTACCATTACATTTTCGTATTGCAGCCGCCTAACCACTAGTCAGGCCATCTTCGCCCGGTTAGGTAAGAGTTCTCCGGCCTACAGTCCTGGGTCCTAAACCTTCTGGGCTGAGCCGACGTTCTTAGTCTTAAGACGTTCTTAACTGGAGACGAATGAAGCAACATTATTTCGTAGTCGTGCTAGCGCATTCGCTGCATGGACGACTGCGTCGAATTCACGTTCCACATCACGCGCTATATGTAGTTCTGGGACTAGCCTTACTAGGCTCCGTTTCCTTGTTTGGAGCGGTTTCCAGCTACCTGCGGATGGCCTGGAAGGTGTCGAACTACAATACTCTGCGCAGTGAAGTGGAAACCCTGCGCGGCCAGTATAAGGAATTGCAGCGCCAGAGTGACCAGAAGGAAGAGCAACTGGCGTCTTTGCAGATGATGGCCAGCGAGGTTAGTGTTGCCTTGGGCCTCAAGCGCCGGTTGGAAGGCGCGGACGACATTTCCTCCGAAGGCGCTCTCATTCCCACCTACAGTGAATCCATCCAGGAATACAACTTTCTAAAATCCGCCAGCTTCTCACGCGGGCAGCGCACGTATGCGCGAGCCTTTCAGAAGAATATCGTTCCCAGCATGTGGCCCATCAACGGGCGCATCAACAGCCGTTTTGGAGATCGCTCCGATCCTCTTTCAGGAGAGGGCGGGTTCCATGCGGGCTTGGACATCGAAGCAGACAGTGGCACGCCCGTCCATGCCGCCGCCGACGGAATCGTGAATAACGCGCAGTTCGCCGGCCGTTATGGCCGAGTGATTCTGATCGACCACGGCAACGGCCTGACCACGCTGTACGCCCACCTTTCCGGCTTCGAAGTGGTGCCGGGCGAGGAAGTCCGCCGGGGCCAGTTGATCGGACATTCGGGAGCCTCCGGCCGCGTCTCCGGACCGCATTTGCACTTTGAGGTTCGACAAGGTGGCAGCCCGGTAAACCCGGCCCATTTCCTGTCGCGCTCCACCGTGATGACGCAGGTACGCCCAGACCTGCCTTTCTAGGTCCTGTAACATCTAAGCATGACCCTTGCGCGTGCATTGCCCTCGCGAAGGTCATTCCTCTCCTTAGCCCTTCTTCCTGCTATCGCTCGCGCCACGGGGCGGGGAACTGCATTGCCCTCGGCATTCTCCCGCTATGAGGACGCTGCAACCGACTTGCCTGTCACCCGCTTGACCGACCCCGCCATCACGAGCTTTCTTCCTCCACCCGAGTCGTCTTCCATTGCCCGGCGCGGCAATACGATGCTGTACGCTGCGGATGTCTCCGGTCGTCTGGAAGTCTATCGGATGGATCTGAAGAAGGGCGAGTCGCACCAGGTGACGGAAGCGGAGATGCTGCATCCAGCGAATTTCAGCTTGCTGCCGGACGAGCGCGGCTTGTGTTATGTGGATGGCAATCGTCTGATGACGTCGGGTTTTTCCGCCGCCAAGGCGATGCAGGTTTATAAGATCCCCGAAGGCTTCGAAGCGGGACGGGGTTTGCATTTGAGCGCCGATGGAATGTACGCGGCGCTTATTGAGCGGCGCTCGGCGATGCATCGTCTTCAGTTGATCGCCATGCGCACCGGCGTCGCCTCAACCCTTGCGGAAGCGGCGGAAGAGATTTCGGCTCCCCTCACGCGCCCCAAGCGAGCGTCGGTGCTTTATCGGCGCGCTGGTGATTTGTACCTGGCCAACTTCGACGGCAAGCAGAACTATCGTCTGCGTGTGGCGGAAGGAGATGCGATTCAGACCAGCTGGAGCCCCGAGGGCCGCAGTCTGCTGTATCTGAACGTTCCCTCGGAGGCCGGAAAGTTAAACAGCATCCGCGAATTCGTGCCGGATACGAACGAAGACCGGCCGGTAGCCGACACCACCCAGTTCGCCGGATTCGCCCGCAACAGCGATGCCAGCGTGTTCGTAGGCGCCAGCGGCAGCAAAGCTTCGCCCTACGTCCTGCTGCTGGTCCGCGCGGTCAAACGGGAATTGACGTTATGCGAACATCGCGCCAGCAACCCGTCCATGGTGGCGCCCATTTTTTCGCCCAACAGCCAGCAGGTGTTTTTCGGCAGCGACCTCCACGGCAAGCCGGCGATCTATCGCATGGATGTTGAAAAATTAGTTTCCGATACCGCCCAAACCGACGGAGCCTTTCGATGAAAAACGATCCCGGCACGCTGCGTTTTGAATGTCAGTCCGGCTGCTCCAATTGTTGTGATCAATCCGGCTTCGTGTACCTGAGCGAGTCGGATATTCTGCGCGCGGCGAAATTTGTGCGGATGTCGCCGCAGGCCTTCGAGGCCAAGTATATCTACCGGACGGCTCACCAGCGCCGCTTCCGTAAGCCTCCCGCCAAACAGTGCCCGTTTCTGGATTTCAAACGCTGCTCCATTCATCCCGCTAAGCCCACGCAGTGCCGCACGTTCCCGTTCTGGCCGGAGATGGTCGAGAGCCCTGCTGAATGGAAACGTACCAGCAAGTATTGCCCGGGGATCGGCAAGGGACCTCTGATTCAGATCGGCACTGCGATGGAGATCGCGGAAGAGCAGCGCCGATCTTATCCGGAAGACTATAGCTAGCTGGCCATGCCGCCTCAGCTTGGTTTCTGAAACACGCCCAGCCGATCTTTCCAGCGCGACCGTACGGCGATGAACTCGGGATGATCCAGGTGCAACTCCTGCGAGACCTGCTTAATCTCATTGTCCTCGACGACGGAGATGTGGCCCTCGGCCGCAGCCACCGCGAACAGGCAATCCAGCAGCGCGAGTTTTTGTTCGCGCGTGGCGATGCGGTCGAATTCGCGGCTGACCAGAAAATTCTCTGTGCCGCCGAAGAGCTGCGCGTGTTTCTTGGCCATCTCCACCACGATGAGGGATTGTTCCGGGGGCAGGTTGCCATGCTCCCGAATGATTGCCTCCATGGCCGTGGTCTCTTCGGGACTGATCTTCAGGTCGGCGTTTGCGACCCGCCCGAGGATGTAGCCGAAGGCCGCGATGAAACGCGCTTGGCTTTCCTCCAGGTTGTCCAGGGCTTGTACAACTTTTCGTACTACTTCGGTCTCCGCCGACGCAGCGCGCTTAGGTTGGTCGTCGAAGCCGAGCAGCGTCCAGAGGGACACTATTCGATGACGCCCATGTCATGCATCAACTTGATGTGATTTTCGGGATGTTCTTCGTCGAACTCGGAGAGCGAGATCACTTTAGTTTGATAGCCCCGCTCAATGAGAACCGCATAGGGGGGATATTCAAACTTAAATGTTTCCCGCAGTTTTGCCACGTCGGGAGACAGTTTTGCTTTTAGGCCGGTCTCGGTAAGATAATCCGGCGCTCCCTCGGGAACTCTGGTAGGAATTCCAATCACCACGACGTCCTTCTGGAATTTAAGAGGGCCCATGCTCTTGCCCACGGCGAAGCAGGTTCCGCATTGGGGATCGAAGAAGTATAGGAACTCCCGGCCTTCCTGCAGGCTCAAGAACTGGCCGTCCACAGTGATGGAGTCGGGCGCCTTAATACCGCTGCGGTTAGCAAAAGCGACCCCGTAGCTGACCGCCGTGAAAACAGCGACAGCGCCCAGTACGACGGCGGCGCTGCGTTTTCCGTAAGACCGCTTGGCCCATAATCCAGCCATGGCGGCAGCGGCGATAAAGAGCGCGTCGCCATAAAAGAAGCCTGGACCGACCTTGCGTTTCAAATCGATTGCAAAGCCAAAAGGTAACTTTAACTCCGGGAAGCAGCTGCAATCGCGGCCCTGTAAAGCGGTGTAGTTCCAGGCCACGTAGCCCATGAATCCCAGCAGCAGCGCCCCACCCAAATAGGCGCCCCAGCGCCGGAAACGAGGAATCAGGACCAGAATGCCCGTTGTCGTCTCCAGCACGGCGAGGGTTAGCGCCAGAGGCAAGGTGAACGAGTAGGGCACCAATAAATTGTGGGCTAAGGCCGCGAACTTATAAGGATCAATCGCTTTGTATATTCCCGCCAGCAGGAAAACGCCCGCAATAAAGATCGCTCCCGCATGGCTGGCTAGACTTTTCCAGGCCGGGAGCTCCAGTTGCCGAGGTAGCGAAGGAGCCGTAGTACTTGCATCCATATATCTTTATTTTACCTGCTTTGACCGCGGGCCGGTGCGACCACCTACCGAAGCAGCGCTGTTGGGTATCCGTCTGTTGGGTATCCGTCCAACATCCATTGTGCAACTTTGATATTGTTTATTCCTATGTCCCGCGCTTGGATTGGATTCCTTCTTTTCGCTTCCGCTGGCTTCGCGGAGGCCCAGATTTCGGTCGGCAGCAGCGCGTTCCTAACTTCGGGTTATGTGGGTTCCACATATTGCTTCATTAAGAACCAAGCCGGAGGATTCACCTGCCCCACGGGATTGCTGACGCTGGTTAGCTCCGGCGGCACCGGGCCTTACACCTACACTGTGATCAGCGGATCGCTGCCTCCGGGTATGACTGTGAGAAACGACCCCGGGTTTGTTGGTTTGCTCGACGGCAAGCCGACTACCATCGGTAGCTACCCGGTTACGATCAGGTCAACGGATTCCAAGGGAGCTACGGGTGAAGTGTCCTTCACCATCCCCGTTCTTGCAAGTTTTGTGTCGGACGTCATAAAAGGCACCGTAGGCGTGGCGTTTAGCGCATCCTTTTCTTGTAGTGCGGGTGGAACTCTCGTCGGCTTGCCGCCTGGGATTACCGCCGTGGGCATCAATATGTCGGGCACGCCGACGACGTCTGGAACCTATACGGTTGTCGTTGCTTGCGCCAATGTCACTGTACTCCAGCCGTTTCAGATCAACGGTCCATTTACGGCTAGCCCCACCTCGATCTCCCTCACGGGCACCTCCAATGGACCTACATCAAAGGCGGTGGTCCAGGCGGGTGCGCAACGAACGGATCAGACCTTTACGGCCACCGTCGCAGGCGGGGCTTGGCTGACAGCCGTCGCCTCGGGAACAACTCCTGGAACAGTTACGGCGACCGCGAATCCCACCGGGCTCGCGGCAGGTGTCTATAACGCCACCATCACCGTCACTTCGCCGGGTCCTCCGAACGCCTCGGTTCCCATCGCGGTGAAATACACGGTCGCCGCCGCGGCAGCGGCCCGCTTGGTGGCCACGCCACTTAGCCTAAACTATTCCTTGACCCGAGGCGGCGCAGCGGGGACCAAGACCGTGGTTCTATCCAATGCCGGCTCGGGCACCATCGGTCCGCTCACGTTCAAGATAGTGGGTCTGAATTCAACGGAAATCGAAACGAAAGTTTCGATAACACCGCCTGGCGGCAGTATTACGCCCACTTCGCCGCTAACGCTCTCCGTGACAGCGAATTCGAATCTCACCGGAGCCTTCTACACCGCCAACCTTGTTGCAACCAACGCGGCGGGAGCGACACAAGTAGAGATTCCTCTGATTGTCCAGATCTCGTCGCCGAGGTACCGGCTTTCGCAGTCCGCCTTATTCCTGGGAGCGTTTGGAGACGCTCCAGGGCTTGTCAGGCAACCGATCAGCAAGAATCTGATCATGTGGAACGATGTCCCGACGCAGGTCGAGGTGGGCGTTTTCCCTGGCAGCGGCGTCATCATTCCAAAGGCGCCTTGGCTTTCCATCCTCCCTGCGGGGCAATTCAACATCAACCCGCCCGGCGGGACCTTCCAAGTGATTCCTAATCCGACTGGACTTTCCGTCGGAGACCATTACGGTGTGATTTATTTTGTCAGTCTTCCGCGGGGCGTGACCGAGCAGATCGAGGAAGCGACCGTGGTATTTCGTATTATTCCCGCGGATGCGCCGGGAGGATTCTTCCCGAACTTCGATAGCGCTATTGTTTTCGAGACCACTACTACATCCAGCCCCGCTCCCAAGGGCCTGTCGCTCACCACGATCAGCACCACACCGGTTCCTTTCACAATTACGGTGGAATACCACGAAGGCCAGGAATTCCTATCTGTCTCTCCCACGGCAGGGTCGACGGTGGCTGGTTCACCCGCTTTGGTCACTCTGAGTGTGCCTGTCGCGACCCGCCCGGCAGAGCCGAATATCCTTACTGCCGATGTGGTCATCCACCCTGGCGGGTTGGCGGCAGTCCGCGTGCCCGTAGTTCTCATTAAGCGCTTCGCCAACGCGGCGGATGCGGTGGATGGAACGGGCCGGAAAGCGGCTTCGTGCGTCCCCACCACGTTGGTGCCCGTGAGGCGCTCGCCGTTACAGGATTTCAGCGCGACAGCCGGCGTGCCCACGGATCTTGATGTGACCGTTATCGATGACTGTGGGTCGTTCGACAGTGCCCAAACAGTGACGGCCACGTTCTCGAACGGGGACTCCCCGGTCGAGCTTACTTTTATCGGCAGTGGACGCTTCACGGGGTCCTATAGCGGTCGAACCCCCAGCGACAGTCTTGCCCTGACCATCACGGCATCCTCCGCCGACCTGAAACTCAGAGGAACGACAGAGATCGGTGGAACTTTATTTGCAAATCCGAGTAATCCACCCAGAATTTTTGATGGCGGCGTTCTCAACGGTGCAAGTTTCGCTATCGGCGGGCCGTTGTCGCCGGGGAGTTTCGTCACGCTCTTCGGAGAGAAGCTGGCGAATTCCCAGGTGAGCGCACCCAGCGTCCCTTTGCCGTACACTCTGGCGGGCAGCCAATTGCTGATCGGCGGGAAAGAGACGCCTGTATTCTTCGCCAGCGATGGGCAGGTGAATGCGATCATTCCTTACGGGATACCCACCGACGGTCCCGTTTCTGTTGTTGCCGTGCGCGACGGCCTGTTCGCGCCTCAGCAATCCATCGTCATGACGCCAGCAGCGCCCGGCATTTTCATGTACGGCGACAAGCAAGGCATCATTGTCGGCCCCACCGCGATCGACTTAGCCAATTCTACTCATCCCGTATCGTCGGGACAGACCGTGGTAGTTTACTGCACTGGGCTGGGCGAAGTGGATCATCCGTTGACAGCAGGCAGTCCCACATCCACCGCGTTTCTTACCAAGACGGTCAACACCGTGACGATGACCATTGGAGGCATTGCCGCCAAAGTCGATTTCGCGGGACTGACTCCGGGTTCGACCGGGCTGTATCAGGTGAACGCCGTGGTGCCCGCGGGAGTCACGCCAGGCGACCGCGTACCTGTGGTCCTCACGGAAGCAGGACAATCGAGTGCTCCCGCTTTCATCTCGGTCCGATAGCTGGCGCGGCTAAGCATGCAAGAATAGAAACTTCATGCTAGAAACCGCCAGCCGGGTCCGTGTTCCGGCGTCCAGTGCAAATTTGGGACCCGGGTTTGACGCCCTTGGGCTAGGGCTCGACCTCTATTTGGAGTGTCGCTTCCGGCTCGCGGGCGCTCTCGCTATCACAGCGCGCGGACGGGACTCGCAGTTGATTTCGTTGCAGTCCGACAACCTGATCTGGCAGACTGCCCTGCGCGTTGCCGCCGACGTGGGACGTCCGATGCCGCCGATTCATCTCGAAATCGCGAACGATATTCCCATAGGCAAGGGACTGGGCTCCAGCGCCGCGGCCCTTACCGCGGGCGTGGTAATTGCCAGTGAAGTGCTCGGTCTCAAGTGGGACCAGCATCGCGTATTAGATGAAGCCGCGCGCATTGAAGGCCATCCGGACAATGTCGCGGCCTGCGTGCTGGGCGCGATTGTCGCCAGCGCCATCGATTCGGAGGGCAAAGCCCGTGCCGTGCGCTTGGATTTGAACGCGCATTACGGCGTCGCGGTTGTGGTGCCCGATTATGTGCTCTCGACATCTCGAGCTCGCGAAGTGTTGCCGGCCACCTACTCGCGCGCCGATGCTGTCTTCAACGTGCAGCGCAGCGCCTTGCTGATCGTGGCCCTGGCTACGGGCGTGACCAGCGCGTTTCCGACGGCTCTCGAAGACCGCATGCATCAGCCCTATCGTTTTCCGTTGGTACCCGGTCTGGAAGAAATTTCGCGCCTGCGCGCCCCCGGACTGCTAGGCTGCGCACTCAGCGGCGCCGGGCCGTCCATCCTGGTGTTCCACGAGCGCGGTCATGAAGAAGTCTGCGAACTGGTGCGCGGTGTGTTCAAAGCGCATGGCCGCGAGTCGGAGATCGTCTGCAAGGGCATTTCGCATTACGGTTATCAGCTGGACCGCGTTACCCTTTAAGGGTGTTCACCAACCGCCTGGCTGGCGAAAAAAGTCCCTACCTGCTGCAACACGCCCATAACCCTGTCGATTGGTTCCCCTGGGGCGACGAAGCTTTTGCCAAAGCGCGCGCCGAAGACAAACCGATCTTTCTTTCCGTTGGCTATTCCACCTGCCACTGGTGCCATGTCATGGAACGCGAATCGTTCGAAGACGACGCCGTCGCGAGAATCCTGAACGAACATTTCGTTCCCGTGAAAGTCGATCGCGAGGAGCGGCCAGATATTGACCGCATCTACATGCTTTTTGTGCAGGCAGCCACCGGCAGCGGCGGCTGGCCCATGTCGGTGTGGCTGACGCCCGCCGGCAAACCATTTTTCGGTGGAACCTACTTCCCGCCCGACAATCGCTACGGACGTCCAGGCTTCAGCGCACTGCTCGAACATCTGGCGGCGGCATGGAAGACCGATCGGGAAAAGATCGACCGTTCCGGAGATCAAGTGATCGGCCAGCTACGGGACATGGCGAACGCCGGCGCCGAAGCCGCTTCCGGGGACGAACACGCGGCCTTCGATTTTACCTTCAATTATCTGCGCCGGTCTTTCGACGCTAATTTGGGAGGCTTCGGCAATGCTCCCAAGTTCCCGCGCCCCAGCGTGCTGAATTTCCTGCTCCGTTATGGCGCGCTGACGCACAACGAAGAAGCGCAGCCCATGGTCTTCAAGACTCTGGATGCCATGAGCAAGGGCGGCATGAATGACCAACTGGGCGGCGGCTTCCATCGCTACTCCGTCGACGAGCGTTGGTTCGTCCCGCATTTCGAGAAGATGCTGTACGATGAAGCGCAATTGGCGATCTCATACCTGGAAGCCTTCCAGATCACCAAAGAGCAGTCCTTCGCCGTTATCGCGCGTGACATCTTCGAATACGTGCTGCGTGACCTGCTGCATCCCGAAGGCGGCTTTTTTTCCGCTGAGGACGCCGACAGCGCAGCCGATCCGGAGCGTCCTCGCGACAAAGCCGAAGGCGCGTTCTATGTCTGGACCCACCAGGAGATCTTGGAAACATTAGGCGCGGCCGATGCCGCGATTTTCGAGCGCCGCTACGGCGTGGGCCCGAACGGCAACGTCCAGGAAGATCCGCATGGCGAATTCGGCGGCAAGAATATCCTGTTCCAAGCGCACGAGCCGGAGCCTGGGCATGAGGAGTCGCTGGAGCGGTCGAAGGCGGCGCTGCTGGCGCTGCGAGGCACACGTCCTCGCCCGCACTTGGATGACAAGGTATTAGCCGGCTGGAACGGCATGATGATTTCGGCCTTCGCAAAAGGCGCGCAGATTCTGGGCGAGGCGCGTTATGCCGATGCCGCGCGCCGGGCTGCCGCGTTTCTGCGCGCGAAATTGTGGCGCGAATCCGACGCGACTCTGCTGCGCCGCTATCGCGATGGCGACTCGGCCATCGAAGCATTTCTGGACGACTACGCCTGCCTCATCACAGCGCTAGTCGACCTATACGAAACGGATTTCGACGCCGCACATTTAGAGTGGGCTGAACAGCTTGCTGAACGCGCGCTGCAACGCTTCGAAGATCCCAGTGGCGGGTTCTTCTCCACCCCGGCCGGCCAAAGCGATCTGGTCCTGCGTCTGAAAGACGACTACGATGGCGCCGAGCCGTCGGGTAACTCTGTTCTTATCCTGGCCCTGTTGCGCCTC
The DNA here is from genome assembly GCA_039931205.1 of Acidobacteriota bacterium. Classification (GTDB taxonomy): domain Bacteria; phylum Acidobacteriota; class Terriglobia; order Bryobacterales; family Bryobacteraceae; genus Palsa-187. Next base: position 27,784 of record JBDTSJ010000093.1, on the reverse strand, counting down.
GCCCGCATGCGCGGCCGGGATGACTTCCGCCAGGCCGCCGAACGGGCGCTCGAAACCTTCAGCGGAAAAATGCAGACCGGCGGACCAGGATTGCCGCAGATGCTGGTCGCCCGGATGTTCGCGTCTGGAAAACCGATGGAGATCGTACTGGCAGGTCCGCGTGAAGACTTGGAACCCATGCTGGACACGATTCGCGATCATTTTCTGCCCAACGCGGTGGTGCTGATGGCGTCGGAAGCCGCCCAGCCTCTGCCCGCCGTGAATGATGCGGCAACCGTATATGTGTGCGAGAATTTCGCGTGCCAATTGCCCGTGACCAGTGCCGCTGACCTCGAGAAGTTACTACAATAGGGTCATGGAACGAACTGGCGCAACAACTCTAAAAGGCAACCCCATGACGGTGCTCGGCCCCGAACTCCACGTGGGCGATAAAGCCCCGGATTTCAAGGCTGTAGACGATTCCCTTAAACCTTTCAACTTAGGTACGACCGGCACGGGCGTGCGTATTTTCAGCGTCGTGCCTTCGCTGGATACACCGGTGTGTGACATCCAGACCAAGCGCTTCAACGATGAAGCCGCGAAGCTTGGCGACGTCACGATTTATAGCGTCAGCATGGACCTTCCGTTTGCCCAGAAACGTTGGGCTGGCGCGATGGGGGTGGACCACGTGAAGATGGTTTCCGATCATCGCGAGGGCTCCTTCGGCCAGGCTTACGGGACGCTCATTAAAGACCTGCGGATCATGAGCCGCGCGATTTTCGTGGTCGACAAGAACAACGTGATTCGCCACGCGGAATATGTCAAGGAAGTCGGCGATCATCCGGATTACGAATCCGCCTTGGCTGCCGCTCGCAGCGCGGCCACTGGCGCGGCCGGCGCTTAATCCGCCTACTGGCGGCTGATACTAAATGGCTGACGTTGCCTTTGAAACCTGGGGTGTAGATGAGAGCCCCATCACCATCGAATATTCGTTGGTGGTGATCGAAGAGGTGCGTCACGAAGTCTCTCAAGGGATGCTGAAGTTTTCCCGGGGAGGCATCGAAGTCGGCGGCGTTTTATACGGCACACGCGACGGCCGCAAGGTGCGTGTGGAGGCCATTCGCCCCATTCAGTGCGATCATTCGCGCGGTCCGTCGTTCCAACTCTCAGATGCGGACCGCGCGAAACTGGAAACGCAGCTCCAGGAAGACGCGCAGGACACGCATCTGCAAGGACTCATTTGCGTGGGCTGGTACGTCTCCCACACGCGCGGCGAGATATCCATGACGGATGCGGATCTGGAAGTGTTCGCCAGCTTCTTCCGCGATCCTTGGGAAGTAACTTTAGTCGTCCGTCCAGGCCGCAGCGGCAGCATGCGCGCGGCGTTTTTTGTGTGGGAGCAGGACGGCACGGTTCGCGGCAGTCAAAGTTATAAAGAATTCAGCTTCCCGGACCGCTTAGCCGGCGTCATGGACGCTTCCCGCCAAGACCGCGCGGAGACGCGAGCCGGTTTCCGCACGCTGCCACCTCTGCCCGCTCCGCCTACTGTGCCGCGTGTCGAGCGTCAGCTAGCCGCTCCGATGTCCATATTTGAAGCGTCGCAATATCATCCGTCGCCCGCTCCTGAGCGGAAGAAATGGCCCTATTTGGTTGGTGGGCTGGCGTTGCTCGCGTTATTAGCCGCCATTGGCCTGCACTACCTTCAACCCAGCGCCGCGCCGGAACCGCTCGGGTTAGTCATGATGGAGCGCGAAGGGCAATTGGAAGTGAGATGGAACAGTACCAATCGAGCCATCCTGCGCGCCACTGGAGGAAGCCTCAAGATCCACGACGGAGATGCAGACCTTAGTGTTCCTTTATCCCGCAGTGAACTCGGCGATGGCCGTTACCTCTACTCCCGTAAGGGCGGTGATGTCGAAGTGCAGATGGAAGTGAACAGCGACGCGGGCGTTCAGCACGAGTCCTCGCGTTTCCTGGGTCGCCCTTTGGCCCCCCCTGTGAACGAAGAGCTCAAGAACTTGACGGATCAAAAGGCGCAGCTGGAGTTGGAAGTGACGCGTTTGAAAACCGAGAACTCGAATCTAGCGGATCATATTCAACAGTTGGAACGAACCCGCCAGATCCTCGAAACCCGCCTGGGCATTACCCAGCAAAGCAAGTAGGGACGCTTACCGCCGCGCCGCCGCGCGCGGAACCACGGGGCTCTTTGGTTGCATCCGCGCCTGGGCCGCCGGGGGCTTCAACAAACTCTCCGCCTGCGCCTCGGGGATTGACAAAGAAAAACTAACCGCCGATCCTTGCACATCGAACTGTGGCACATCGAGTTGCGGTAAGCCGGCAAGCGACGCCTGGGGCATTGCCATGCCGATAATGAACCTGAGTACATCCGCCAGCGCCTGCGCGTCCTGCGAGGAACGCGTGAATGCCTGCCCGTGCACCGCGATATCAGTGCCTCCGAAGGTCAAGCCGCCCGCGATCTGATCCACCGACGACAACAGATTCTGCATGGCCGCTGCCTGCGGGGCAGCACCCGCCGCCTGTTTCCCAGCGAGTTCCGTCAGCCCCGTCGCCACGCCCCACGCCTGTGAGGACGCGCTCACGGCGGCTGCGCGATCCATCAGTCCGCCGGTGGATCGGACTGCCGCGATCCACCGGTCCACAGCCGCTTTTACTTGCGTTCGATCGCCCAGCACCACAGTGGAGCCGTCGAGAAACGCCACCGCATTTTCCTCGGCCCCTACGGTCGTGGGAGCTTTCAACAAACTTATGCCCCGATAGTCTTCCGTTACCGCCCCGGCCATGGCAGCGAGATTCGCGACGCGCGTAGCTTGAAAGGCGCCGTGACCCGCGATCAGTATCTTGCCATCGCCTGTGGAACCGGCGACGATCTCAGACAGGTCCGTGCGCGGATCGAATCCGGTGGCTGCCTTGATTTGGTCGAATTGCGTGCTCACACCCATCTGCGTCAGCATGAACTGTCCAAAAGGAGCAGCCTTGGCCTGATCCATTTGTACTCCCGCGATCACTTTCGCCTCCGGTGGCATCAGGGTGTTCAGCAGTTGCGGGTCGGCGGCGGCCCAGGCGGACGAAGCCGCCAACGGGAGCATAAGCGCGGAAATTCGGAATAGATTCATGAGTGCGTCCTCAATCCCTTCTACGATGTTAGACGCGCTGAGGTTCCGATTATTACTATTACTTTTGCTTGGCGGCGGGGGCCGGTACGACCTTCACGTTATACAGCGTGAAGTCGTCCGCATACACGGTGGCTTCAATCACATCGCCCACTTTGACTTTGGACAAAATATCCACCTTGTCTACTTTATAGGGCATGGTCATCGCGCCCATGAAACCGGCCACATCGCCGTGATTGACGGTTAGCCGATCTTTGCCGACCTCCGTCACCTTGCCCTTTAGGAGCAGAGCTTTGCCCTTTTTATCCTGTGCCTGGGCTGTAGTGACACCCAATCCAAGCAAAGAGGCCACAGTGAAGAATCGGCGAGTCATAGCGTTAGTCCTTGCGGTGCCCAATCAGTGTCTCTACGAAGAAGGATAGCGTGCGCATGTCCGCCACGTCGGCCGACCGGGGTTCGAAATGGGCGCCGCCAGGACGCGCAAATGCGTGTCCTGCTTGTGGGTATTCCCACACGGTTGCCGACTTTCCCTTCAGAGCGGTCTTCACCTGGGCCGCGACATCGGGTCCCGCGTAGGTGTCTTTGCCGGCATAGTGCAGCAGGATCGGGCAGGAGATTTGATCCACCTTATCCAAATGTTTCTCAATACCCACGCCGTAGTAGCACACTGCGGCATCCGGCTTCTGGGTGGCCGCGGTCAGAAACGACAACATGCCTCCCCAACAGTACCCCACCACACCGACGCTGCCGGTGCAGGCGGGATGCTTGCGCAGAAATTCAATCGCCGCTCCCACGTCTTTCACCACCGCTTCGTCGCTCACTTTGCCGCGCAAGGCCCGGCCTTTTTCCGCATCCGATTCCGCAATGCTGGCGTCGGGTTCCACGCTCCAATATAGGTCGGGACAGATCGCGGTGAACTGCCGTGTGGCCAGGAAATCGCAAATTTTCTTCATACTGGCGGTAACGCCGAAAATCTCCTGCAGTACGACCACTCCGGCGCCACGGCCGGCTTTCGGAACCGCGAGGTAGGCGGACATGTCGCTACCCGTGGCATTAGGAACGCGAATCGTCATAAGCGACTATGATAGCGAATACCGGCGAGCTGACCGTGCGCGCCTTTAGGGACGGCTCCCGCTATAATCAGGGAGTGAAATACGCTGCGCTCGCCGCTGCCACGCTGGTCGCCGCACTACTGGGATCCGCCTGCTCCAGCAACAACATTGACAATAAAGATGCCGTCCGCACGGCTATGATCGACTACCTGAAGGCCAAGTCTGCGTCGACCGGCCTGGACCCAAATGCGATGGACGTCAACGTAGACGCTGTAGCCTTTGAGCGCGATACCGCCCGTGCCACCGTGTCCTTCACGGTCAAGGGCTCCGACCAAGGTATGCAGTTCAACTACACCTTGAATCGCGATGGCGGCAAGTGGGTTGTCGCTGGACGCAATGATCAAACGGCCGCGCCGCACGGACTGCCATCCGCGCCAGGCGCACCAGCCGCACCCGCGATCGGGGATCCAGGCAAGGAACCACTGTTACCGGTGCCATTGCCCGGTACCTCCGCCAAAGAACTGCCGGCGGGTCATCCGCCCGTAAGTGGTGGCCCTGCAAAATGAAAACGGTCGCGGTCCTGGGGGGAGGACCGGCCGGCGCTTCCGCGGCGGAGCGCTTGGCACGGGCTGGCCTGAAAACAATCTTATTCGACGAAAAGCTGGCTTGGGAAAAACCCTGCGGCGGCGGTATGACCTATAAGGCGTACCACGAGTATCCGTATCTAATCGATAACGACACGCCCAAGAAGCTGGTGCATGAGACGGTGATCGGCGCTCCCAAGGCAGGCGACGCCAAGATGACGCTGACGCATCCCTTGGTCATCTATTCGCGCTTGCAACTGAACCGCATGCTGCTCGAACGTGCCGAGGCGGCCGGGACCGAAATCGAAAAAACCCGTGTCATGGATATCGAGCAGCGTGACAACGGCTGGCGCCTGCGCACCAAAGATGGGACCGCCGATGCCGATTTCCTGATCGTCGCCACCGGCGCGCGTAACCCCTTGCGGCAAGTTGGTACCGAGTACAAAGCGGGCGACACGATGATCGCGCTAGGCTACTACGTCCCCGCCGAGCAGGACCGCATCGATATTCAGTTCCTCGAAAAGCTGGAAGGCTATATCTGGGTTTTCCCCCGCGCGGGCCATCTTTCCGTGGGAATCTGCGGCAAAGGGGAATCCGCGCAGTCGCTGCGGGTGCGCCTCGAAGCGTATATGGCGGAGCGCGGCATCCCGCGCAAGGACGCCACTTTCTACAGCCACATGTTGCCGTCGCTCGAAACCGCGGGCTGGAAAACCAATCGCGTCTCCGGACGCGGCTGGCTGGCCGTCGGCGATGCGGGCGGCTTGGTCGATCCCATTACGGGAGAGGGCTTGTATTACGCGATCCGGTCCGGTGACCTCGCCAGCCAGGTGGTGCTCAACGATGCGCATTCGCCGGCGGACAAAGCTGCTGCGTATAAGGCGGCCCTGGCGCGCGAATTCGCGCATGATCTGGAATTCGCCGCGATGCTCGCCAAGCGCGTCTTCCTGGGTAAGTTTCTGTTCCGTACCGTTCCGCAGCGCATGGTGCATTTCATGCAGCGCAGCCCGCGCTTCCGCGAGCTGATGCAGGATTTATTCGCAGGTACTCAGTCCTACTCGGAACTCCGTAGCCGCCTATTGCGGAATCTGAACGGCACTCTGCAGGAAGTCATCATGCAATTTTTCCTGGATCACGTGATCCCCCAGAGTCGCGCGTTACACCCTAAATCAGTCAAATGATCACGACTCGCTCCGAAGCCGACTTCGCAAGAGCCCAAAAAATCATCCCCGGCGGCGTCAATTCACCGGTGCGCGCTTTTCGCGGCGTAGGCGGAACGCCGCTTTTTATCGAACGCGGCGAGGGTTCGCGGATTTACGATGTCGATGGCAACGCGTATATCGACTACGTGGGCTCCTGGGGACCCCTGGTGCTCGGCCATCGCGCGAAGCCCGTCATCGAAGCGCTTCGCGGCGTGCTGGAGGTGGGCACCAGCTTCGGCGCGCCGACCGAACGTGAAATTGAACTGGCGGAGTTGATCCGGCAAGCAGTCCCATCCATGGAAATGGTTCGGCTGGTGAATTCCGGCACTGAGGCCACCATGAGCGCCCTGCGCCTGGCCCGTGGATTCACCGGCCGCGACCTCAGTATCAAGTTCGAAGGTTGCTATCACGGTCACGTCGATTCGCTTCTGGTCAAGGCGGGCTCCGGCATGGCGACTTTGGGTATCGCCGACGCTGCCGGGGTCCCCAAAGCCTTCGCCGAGACGACGATTGTTCTGCCCTTCAACTCCATCAACGCGGTCGAAAAGGCGTTCGCCGATCGGGGCTCGGAAATTGCAGCCGTGATCGTCGAGCCCGTGGTCGGAAACATGGGGTGCGTGCCGCCGGTTCCGGGATTCCTGGAGGCCCTGCGTGAACTAACCGCCCGTCACGGCGCGCTGCTGATATTCGACGAAGTGATGACCGGATTCCGGGTAGCGCTGGGCGGTGCGCAAGCTCGCTTCAACATCAAACCCGACTTGAGCACCTTCGGCAAGATCATCGGCGGTGGGCTCCCTCTGGCGGCTTACGGCGGACGCACCGACATCATGCACAAGGTGGCGCCCCTCGGTCCCGTGTATCAAGCCGGCACGCTCTCGGGCAATCCTCTCGCGGTCGCCGCGGGCCTGGCAATGCTGCGCGAGTTAATCGCCCACCCCGAAATCTACACCACGCTCGAAGCCCGCGCCGCGCAACTCACCGCATGGACACCTCCCGGAGTAACCATCAACCGAGTGGGCTCGATGTTCACATTCTTCTTCACGGAGCATCCCGTTACCGATTGGGATACCGCGAAAACCAGCGACACGGCGCGATTCGGAAAGTTCTTCCACCATTTGTTGCAGCAGGGCGTGTACATCGCTCCCTCACAATTCGAAGCTGGTTTCGTCTCCGCGGCCCATAGCGAGCAAGACATCCAGTCCACCGTGGAGGCCGCCCGCGGGTTCTTTTAGAGATTCCGACGGTTCAGCATCGTTCGACCTAACAAGCCACTGGGGGGCTTGCATTCGCCGTGCCGTCGATGAATGATAAACGATAAATGATCTGCCTGCTCGTGCTAATCATTGCGATGGGCTCTCTGGGCTGGAGCCAGAGTCAGAGTGTTGTGGCCCGGAAGACGTTCCTCCATGAGGTCGAGGCGCTTCAGGCACGGACGCGAGACACTCAACCAATCGATTCGCTCCTTCGCCTTCAGCAGGAAATTGGACTCTCCGCTGCCTCGGCGAAGGGAGTGTTCGAAGTGGTCGGCGCGTACAATTCTGGTGCTGACAAAGTCGAGAGCACGATGAAGCGCTCGATCTTCACCAGGCGGCTACAAATCGCCGGAGAATTCAGGGTCACTTACTCACCTGAACTCGATTTGGTGAACTGGGCGAACCTTGATTTGAACCTGCTCCTTTTTGAGCAGTTGGATGATCTGCGTTCACGCATAGGCGAGGATGAGTACGGGAAGCTGGCGAAATTCATTGATGACCACTCCGCGGGCCCATTTTTTCCACTGTTGGAAGGCGAGACGGGTCCAACCTGGCAGTCCGTCGGGGAAGGTTGGAAACGGAGTCCGGCTGCCTTCTGGCGTGAATATATCGAAGGCCCTTTGTCAGGCCCCCAGGCGGAAGACCTGTTTCTGCAAAACTACAAGGACGCGTTACTTCCCATCCCAGCCATTGTGCCCTATCTCGAAGGAACGGTAGTGTCGGTGACTTCTGAAGATTCGACGGAGCGGAAGGTCCTGTTCTCTATGGACGGTGACGGCTCTGCCAAATTGGCGTTGCTGATCGACGGTGTGGTTTGGAAACTGAAGAGCGAGCCCGAGAAAGGAGCTACGGTTCGCTTTACTGGCACGGTGCGCGAGTTTTCGCAAGAGCCGTTTCTCATCCTGCTTGAGCCGGAGCGAATCGAGGGGCTGTCCCTGGAGAGTACCCAACGGAACCTACCTTTCACGACTCTGGGGCTAGCTCGCTAGAATGGCCGCCCTTCTTCCAATCGTGATACTAATGGCTGACCTCACTCAAATAATCAACTATCGGGCGATAGATGACTCTCTTGCTACGTCGGGGCAACCCACGGAGGCCCAACTCCAGGCCATCGCGGAAAGCGGCTTCGAAATCGTCATTAACCTCGGCGTCACAGGGGACCCGCGCTATTCGCTTCCCGACGAGGCCGCCTCTACCCATGCGCTAGGACTCGAGTACGTCCACATCCCCGTTGCTTTTGCCGCGCCCACGGAGCAGGACCTGCTCAAGTTCTGCGACGCGATGGACGCCAGTTCCAGGCGCAAGCGGTTCGTTCACTGCGCCGCCAATAAACGCGTAACAGCTTTTCTGGGCCTATATCGGGTGATCCGCCTGCGCTGGGACCTCACGCCCGCCTTCGAGCCAATGAGTACCGTATGGGCTCCGGACGCCACCTGGCAGGCCTTCATCGACGAAATGCTCCGCAAAGCTGGCGCCCCGGGCTAAACTTGTAGTAGCCCCGTGAATCGCTATTACTTCGACCATAACGCGACCACTCCGGTTTCCCCGGAGGCGCTGGAAGCACTGCTGCCAACTTTGACCGAAGTGTATGGCAACGCCTCCAGCATTCATCATTTTGGCCAAGCCGCGCGGCAGAAGCTGGATGAGGCGCGGAAACAGGTCACGGTCCTGCTGGGCGCGAATCCGGACGAGATCGTGTTCACCAGCGGGGGCACGGAATCCGACAATCTCGCAATTCTGGGAGCCGCGCACCAGGGCCACGTTATTACCACCACCATTGAGCACCCAGCGGTGCTTTCGGCTGCGGCCCAACTCGCCGATGCCACACAAGTGCCGGTGGATGGCCGGGGCCTTGTCGATCCAGACGATATTCGGAAAGCCCTGCGGCCGGGCACTACCCTGATCAGCGTCATGCATGCCAACAACGAACTGGGGACCATTCAGCCCATTGCGGAGATCGCAAGGATTGCCGCGGAGGCTGGAATGGCGTTCCACTCGGATGGGGTGCAAGCCATCGGACGGTTTCCGGTGAACGTCCGCGCGTTAGGCGTCGGACTCTACTCGATAAGTGGCCACAAGTTTGGAGCCCCCAAGGGCATCGGGGCGTTGTACGTCCGCAAGGGGACTCGCCTGCAAGCCCGCCAGTTCGGCGGACGGCACGAACGGGAGCGCCGCGCGGGTACGGAGAACGTTGGCGGAGCCGTTGCCCTGGCTCGCGCCGCGCAATGGGTGGTCACCGAGGGTGTCGCGGAAGCGCACCGTGTCGAAGTGTTGCGCGACCGGCTGGAACAGTCGATCCTCGAACGCATCGCCAATACGTGCGTGAATGGCTGTGGTGTCCCACGCATTCCCAACACTACGAATATCCGCTTCGATGGCATCGACAGCGACGCGCTTCTGATCGCGCTCGACTTGCGCGGCTTCGCGGTATCCAGCGGAGCGGCTTGTTCCAGTGGCGCTCCCGAACCATCTCATGTCTTGCTGGCGATCGGCCTGACGCGCGAGCAAGCCCGTTCCAGCATTCGCTTCTCGCTGGGTCGCAACAATACTCTGGAACAAGTGGATGCCCTCGTGGATGCAGTGACCGAATCCGTGGCTCACTTAAGAAAGTTATCGCCCGTCTATGTCTAATGCGCCCATTGCAGTCGCCATGTCGGGCGGAGTGGACAGCTCCGTGGTCGCGGGAATGCTTCGGGCGCAAGGGGAAAACGTCATCGGCCTCACGATGCAACTGTGGAACCAGCGCCGCTTGCCGGAGATCCAAACCGAAGCCGCGACGGGCCGCTGCTGCTCACTCGACGACGTTTATGATGCGCGCGGCGTGGCCCAGCTACTCGGCATCCCTTACTACGTGGTCAACTTCGAAGACCGTTTCGAACAGCAAGTGGTAAAGCCGTTCATCAGTGAATACCTGGCCGGCCGCACCCCGGTGCCTTGCACCCTGTGTAACAACTTCATCAAGTTCGACCAATTTCTCGAAATGGCGGCCGGCGTCGGCGCCGAGCGAATCGCCACCGGGCACTATGCCCAGATCCGCCACAACATGGAGTCCGGCCGCTGGGAACTGCTGCGCGGCGTGGACCATGGCAAAGACCAGACGTACTTTCTGTTCGGACTTACTCAGGACCAACTCTCACGCACTATGTTTCCCTTGGGCGGCATGCAGAAGCCCGCGGTGCGTGAACTCGCTACGCAACTTGGTATTCCGACTGCCGCCAAGCCGGATAGCCAGGAGATCTGCTTCGTCCCCAATGGCGACTACGCTGGTTTCATCGACGCCTACTTCAAGGAACAGGGCGTTGTTCCTCAAGAGTCCGCTGGCGAACTAGTGGGTCCCGATGGACGGGTAATGGGTGAGCACGCCGGCGTACATCACTTCACGGTGGGCCAGCGCCGTGGCCTGGGCGTGGCTGCGGGCGAACCGCTCTACGTGATCTCCACCGACACCGCCACCAAACGGGTAACGATTGGTCGAAATGACGAGCTTCTGAGATCTTCCATGACTGTTGGCGATGTGAACTGGATTTCGATCGGCGCGCCAGGGGAGCCCATTCGCGCCCAAGTGAAGATTCGCAATAAGCACACCGCGGCGCCCGCAACCTTGACTCCAGGGCCAGATCCCGCCAGGGTCGAGGTAACCTTCGACGAGCCCCAGCGCGCCGTCACGCCCGGCCAAGGAGCCGTGTTCTATGAAGGCGAAATGGTGCTGGGCGGGGGTTGGATTGGGTGATCGGCTACTTGCTGGTCCGTGCAGTGCTCGCCACCATTGCCGTCTTTCCCTCGTCCGCGAATAGCTTCGCAAAACTGATCGACGTGCTGGTGCCGCGCTACCGCCGAGTGGCTAGACGCAACCTCGAACTGGCTGGCTACTCAAATCCCGAACCCATTGTCGACGGAGTCTTCCGATCCATCGGGCGGCTGATGCGGAGCTTCGCGCTGCTACCGCGCATTAACTCGAAAAACGTCCATGAGTGGATCGAATACGAGGGGCTCGAAAACTTCACTGTTCCGCTCGCTCGCGGCAAAGGCGTCCTGGTAGCCACGGCGCATTTGGGCAACTGGGAGCTCAGCGCGTTCACACACGCGATCATGACTGGCCCCATGCATATCGTTGTCCGCCCCCTGGATAATCCCAGGATCGATGCGTTTGTAGAACAGCGCCGCGGATTGTCCGGGAATCCGGTAATTACAAAGAAAGACGCTGCCCGCGGCATTTTTCGCGCGCTGCAATCGGGCGCGGCCGTGGGAATCCTGCTGGACCAAAATTCTACCCCGGAAGAAGGCATCTTCGTGGATTTCTTCGGCCGCAAAGCCTGCGCCAATGCCGCGTTCGTAAAGTTTGCGCAGCGCACCGGAGCCGCTGTAGTGCCCGGGTTCGCGCTTTGGGATGAAGACAAGAGGCGCTACATTCTGCGGTTCTATCCTGAGATCCCGATGACGGGCGAGGTCGCGATCGACACGCAAGCGGTGCATGGGCAGTTGGAATCGGTGATCCGCGAATTCCCGGACCAGTGGTTATGGATCCACCGCCGTTGGAAAACCCGGCCGGCCGGCGAACAGCCTTTGTACTAGCGGCGCTTCTTCTTTTTCTCTTCAACCACTGAGAATTGAAGCTTTTTCTCAACCCCATCTGCACGGTCCAAGCGCACGCGCAGTTTTTCGCCAATCGAGAATTGGCGGCGGCTTTTCTGGCCGATGATCTTGCGGGTGGTTTCGTTATACATGTAGCGGTCGCCAGGCAGCGTGTCCACCGGCACCAGACCCTCGATGAACAACTCTTCGAGCTCAACAAAGAACCCAAAGCGTGTGGTCGAGATGATCATGGCGTCGAATTCATCGCCCACCTTGTCGATCATGAACTTGAGCTTCTTCCACTCGACTAATTCCCGTTCGGCGGCGGCAGCGCGGCGCTCGGTCTCGGACGTGGATTCCCCGATGGCGTGCATATCGGCTTCGTAAACCTTGCCGTCGAGATGTGCGCCCAGAACGCGGTGGACAATCAAGTCCGGATACCGGCGGATAGGCGAGGTGAAGTGCGTATAGCTGTCCGCTGCCAGCGCGAAGTGACCTTCGTTCGTGTCGCGGTAACGGGCCTGTTTGAGGGACCGCAGCATCAAATAGCTCAAGATGCGTTCTTCCGGTTTCCCTTCGATCTTCGCGACCAGCTTTTGGTAGCTCCGCGAGGTGAGGCGGGGGTTGTCCAACGCGAGCGTCTTATCGCGGAATTTGGCTACCGGGACTCCGGCGCCTCCCGCCAGCGAGTAACCGAAGTGCGTGGCGATCTCTTCAAATTCCATGACACGCTTGGGATCCGGACGCTCATGGATTCTGTACAGTGTCGGCACTTCCAGCGATTCCAGATGCGATGCCACTGCCTCATTCGCGGCCAGCATAAATTCCTCGATCAAGCGATGCGCGATGTTGCGAGGAGCACGGGAGACGCCCGTCATTTCTCCGAATTCGTCAAACTCCAGCAGGGCTTCGGGTAAATCGAAATCGATGGAGCCGCGCTTGTGCCGCTTGCGATTCAAGATCATCGCCAGTTGCTGCATCCATTCAAAGCGCTGGACTAGTTTTGAGTAGCGCTCACGCAGAGCGGCGTCACCCTCTAACAAACCGTGGACAGCCGTGTAGGTCATGCGTTCCACGCTGCGGATCACACCGCGCGTGAACTTCTGCGACACGACATCGCCCCTGGCGTCGAGTTCCAAAAGCGCGGACATCACCAGGCGGTCCTCATTGGGCCGCAGCGAGCATTGATCCGTTGATAGCTCCAACGGCAGCATGGGCACGGCGCGGTCAGGGAAGTAGACGCTTGTGCCGCGCAGGTACGCTTCGCGATCGATGGGCGTGCCGGGGCGAACATAGTGCGTGACGTCGGCGATATGGACCTGCAACGTCCAGTGGCCGTTGGGGAGAGGCTCCACCCACACGGCATCGTCGAAGTCGCGCGCGGTTTCGCCGTCGATCGTCACGATGTCCATGCCACGGAAATCCTGGCGGCGAGCGATTTCCTCCGGCGGAATGGGTCCGTTGAGGGTGCGCGCCTGCTCCAGAACGTCCTCGGGGAATTGGTGCGGGATGTGGTGCGCGCGGATGAGGATTTCAACATCGATTCCGAAATCGCCGGGCTTGCCCAGGATCTCGATGACGCGCCCATAGGGCCGGTCTCCGTCGTCCCCGTAGTCCAGGATTTCCGCGGTGACGATCATGCCGTCCAAGTCTTCCGGGCGCGTCACTTTCTGCGGAGCAGGGCCTACTCGATCGGGGCTCGGCTTGGGCGGTGGCAGGACCATGTCGGGGGCGATCTCGATCCAATTGCGAAGGCGGTCGTCGTGTGGAACCACGACAAAGCCCTTGCGCGCCACGCGAAACTCGCCTACCACCTGGGGATTGGCCCGGCGCAGCACGCGCACGATCTCGCCATGGCCGCGTCCATCGGCCTCAAAACGTCCGATGCGGACGATCACGCGATCGCCATGCATGGCGCGGGACGCGGCCTCCTTGGCGAGGTAAACGTCTCCGCGCAGGCCGGGGATGGGGATATCGGGAGTTACGAACGCATAGCCGTCACGATGGGCGTTGAGGCGGCCGGTAGCGAATTCGCGGCCGACACCGATGGCGGTGTAGTGGCCGGAACGGGTTTCGATCAAGTCGCCGCGATCGGTCAGTTTCGCCAGCTCGGCTTCGAGCATGGCACGGGTTTCGCCGAAGCGCGCCCGCTCCTTCAGAAGTTGCTTCAAGTTCGCGCGGCCGTGGGGCAGCTTACGAATATGTTGGATCAAAGGCAGGGCCACGACCTATTATATTGGGGAGATCCCGATGCAAATCCTATCCGTTCGCCTCAACATACCCGAAAACGCCAACATCATATTGGGCCAGAGCCACTTCATCAAAACCGTCGAAGACATTTTCGAAGCCATTGTGACGACGGTCCCGCAGATGAGGTTCGGTGTGGCGTTCAACGAAGCCTCGGGCGCTTGCCTGACGCGCGTCGACGGCAATGACGAGGAACTCAAGGAAAGCGCGGTCAAGAACGTCCAGGCGATTGGCGCGGGTCACATCTTCATCATCGTGATGCGGGAGGGGTTTCCGATCAACATTTTGGGGCGGGTCAAGGACGTTCCCGAAGTGTGCGGGATCTTCTGCGCCACGGCCAACCCCTTGGAGGTGATTGTGGCAGAGTCCGAACAAGGGCGGGGGATTTTGGGCGTGATCGACGGAAGTTCGCCCAAGGGAGTGGAGGATGCCTCCGGGGTGGAGTGGCGGCATGGGCTGCTGCGGAAGATCGGGTACAAGCGGTAAACCGGGCTTTTGCCCCGCGCGGATAAGGTGTGTAGAAGCAACTAGTTAGATGAAATAGTCTTGGGTTCGTTCCGTCACAGGAGATGACACACGCGGGGTCGCTTGGGTTGGATGGGCATGTGTGGCGGCCCTGTTGTGACCAGGCATAGCTCCCTCATTGGCGGACCTGGGATGGCGCGCGGGGTAAAGCGAAGTCTGGCTAGGCGATGCTGGTTTGGGGCTGAGGGGATTCCAAAGCCGGTTTTAGCTGACGGCGGTGTGTTGGTTCGCTCGGGTTTTGTGGTCACGCGCGGAGAACGCCCCGGATGGGGCCGGCAGAATGATAGGAGTCTGCTGTAGAGACGCCTCCATTTCCGCAACGGAGGAAACGAATTGCGGGCACATTTCTTCCGAGGAGAACCGCAGCAGTCGCATCGCGCAGCCATATTGGGGATCCTCGTACTGCGGCAGGCACTCGCCGTTGAAGGACAGGGGGCTTCCCCCTAACCGGGTCGCGATCGAGGCAGACTTATGGCGCAGCGTGACAGTGCCGATTCCCAGTGCACCGCCCATGAGGCGCCACACGGCGTAAGTGGCAAGCGTAAGTCTCAATACCTCAGAGGTATGCCGAAGGTCGGGAGCGATAGCCCAGCCGCCCACTTCGAGGTAAGGTACGCCCAAAGCGCGGGCTAACTCCAGGTCATCTTCGACCGCCGCTTTTGTCTTGGCGCCCCATTCGGGTGAATTCGCGATGGCGGATTTACTCACGGCGAGGTCCTGGAAGCGGGCGCTGTTTTCTTGTGGGCGATGGCGCAGGCAGCTATGGGGAGTGCCGTCGGGAGCGATACCAATGATGTGCCACGCAAGCGGGTCGGCTGGTTCGACGTGTCGCCCGCCGGACGACAGTTCGTGAGGTTTTACAGCTCCATCCGCCACGTAGATATTGCCGCGCAGACGTTGGACGCCGTCTATCAATTCCTGGTGGCGGCGCGGGTCGGAGACGACGTTCTTAAAATGACCAGGCAGGTTTGCGTTGGGCGGTCCGAGGATCACCAAGCGCGAATTCATGTGTGCCGGTGTGAGTTGCATCACCAGTTCTATCGACAGGAAACGATGGGAGCATTGCAGGATTTCCGCGGATGAGGGCACTTAAGTACTAGAACGAAAACCACCAGGTACAGCTTGCAATCCTAAGCGATCCTTATCGGCCGCGCTCACTATCTTCGTGAGGATCATCCTCGGAAAGTTGAAACGTTCGTCGACTATGACCAAAATTCTGTTCACAAAGAAGCCTTGTCTGTGGATGTCCCTATTGGCGGGTGTACTTCTAGCCATTCCCGCCAGCGCGGCACCCTTGGGTACGTTGAATGTTGATGGCTGCGCCGGGGAAGGTGTCACCGTCTACGCTGCGCTGATTGATTTTGGACCAACGAGTTGTGTTCAAGCAGGCGCTGGTTCGAACTTGACGTCGGCGTATGGAACCATCACACCGGGGGTGACTGGAACGATTGTCGATTTAGCGGGGGCCTTGCCCCAAACCCTGATGTTTTTTGATCCTCCGGGCGGCACGGCCGGTATCCTCGTTTTCATCCTGACTTTAGCCGGGCCTGGATCTGGGAATTTAGATTGCTCGGCGCCCCCTTGCTCGGTATTCGCGGGCTCGCCGATCATCCTGAATGGGGCCTTGAGCACGACCGCGATTCTTCCGGTATCGGGAACGGTCGATGACGGGACAGGTGCAGTCGCTTTCATTGGGCAGTTTAGTTCGAACTTCCCGGGCATGAGTCCATCGCAAGTGAAGGCAGCCTTTGTTGCTGCCGGAAGCTTGACCTCGACGTATTCAGGGAGCATTGTCATCCAGGCAGTTCCGGAACCGCGGACGCTAGCCACCTTTGGAGTCGGACTCCTGATGCTGGGTTTGGCGGGGGCACTGCGTCGCCGGACAAAAGCGGTCATATAAGAAGATTCCACGCTGTAGCGTGATGGGCCGAACGTCCACACGCGCACTGTAGATGAGAGTGCCTGTTCCCAGCAGGCCACTTACCCGGGCGGCTGGCCCTCACCTCCTGGAGGAGTCAGCCTCCCTTCCTTGTGGTTCACTAACTCGGTGAAATCCCTTAGATCGCGCGCGACTCTAAAAAGCCGCTTGTGGCTCCGTTACACTGGATGCAACAACTCCAAAGACGGTGATGCAGCATCCCACGAGGGTCGGCAAATACGAGGTGGAGCAGTTCCTGGGCGGAGGCATGGCACATGTCTATCGCGCCAAGGACACGGTCTTAGGCCGTCGCGTTGCGTTGAAGCTTTTGACGGAGGCTTCGATGGCGGATCCAGAGGCCAAAGCGCGGTTTCTGCAGGAAGCCCGGCTGGCATCGAACATCCAGCACGAAAACATCATTCGCATCTTTGATTTTGGCGAAGAGGACCTGGGAGACGGCAAGTCGCGACCGTTTCTGGTAATGGAATACGTAGAGGGTGAGAGCCTGCGTCGCGCGATCGAGAACGGACGGGCGGGAGACATCGGAAACCGGCTCCGCATCGCAGCACAGGCAGCCAGAGCGTTGGACTACATTCACGCGCGCAAGGTGGTGCATCGGGATATTAAGCCGGAGAACATCCACATCGATACGGCGGGCAAGGCGCGTTTAATGGACTTCGGGATTGCGAATGCCACTGGAGCGCCAAGCGTAGACGGCAAGACGGCGGGGACCCCGTATTACATGGCTCCCGAGCAGGTGCTGGGGCGGCCGTTGACGGCGCAGGCGGATATTTACTCTTTCGGCATCGTGCTCTATGAATTGTTCACGGGTGCGAAGCCATTCATGGCAGATTCCGTGGAAAAGATCTTTGAGCTGATTCTCTATCAGCCGGTAGATCGCGGCGCTCTGGTGGCGGCACATGTGCCCGCCTCGGTTTGCGATCTCATTGGGCGCTGTACCTCCAAGAAACTGATGGAGCGGCCCCTGGAACTGAACTCCGTCGGCGAAGAGTTAGCGAGTGCCGCGGCGATCGAACCGGCGGCACCGCGGCCCGTCGATACAGTGGCGCCCGGATTACTTTCCCCATCCAGCCAGCGGGCACCGTCGGAGATGCGGCTGAAAATGCCGCCTCCGCCGCCGCCCGCTGCGCAAACGTCAGCCCCGAAAGCCCAAACGAACAGGATACTGCTGGTAGTAGCCGCCTCACTGGTTGTTGCGGCCGTAATTTACGGGATGGTCGCCCTACTGAGCGCGAAATAATCTCTAGACCGCGTAAGTAGGTGGCTTCACACCCTTGTTGCGCAGGTACATATCGCTGTACCCGCGAGTGTGGCCTGTGTGCACCATCGCATTCAGTAATAGGTCCAAACCTGTCATTGCCGGGCCTTTACCTCCACCAATCTGCTTGGTAATGTCCGCCGTGGTCAACTGCTTTACCACCCCAATCGACCAATCCAAAACGTCATTCAGATACTTGACGGTGGTCGCCTTGGTGAAGTCGCCGCGCGGAGCCGCGGGGGGAGTCCCTTTCCCTAGCCGGCCCAGGTAGAAACCTTCGGCTTGCGCCAGGTGCTGCATCAATTCGCCGAACGAACGGGCACCGTCGCCAGTCGCGCGAGGTCCCTCGAACGGAACGTAGCTATAGCTTTCCGCTGGCATCGCTTCGGCAATAGCCATCGTATATTTCTTGGAGCGCTCCCACCAGCCAACCCAGTCGTCCACTTCAGCATCCGCGCCGCGCAAAAGCGGTACAGCGGCCGCCGCGGCTATCATCGTTCCCATCACATTGCGTCGATTCATTCAGAATCCTCCCCTCGCGTATTGTACCTTTGCAGCGCTCTGCTTCAGGGGAGTGCGCCATAATCGAGGTATGGGTCTCTCCCAATCCTTCTTTGGCACCAAATTCGGCATTTCGGAAAACGATCTGCAAACGTACCTGAGTGAAGCACTTTCCGCGGGCGGTGAGTATGCCGACTTGTATTTTGAATACGTGGCGAACACCTCCATCGGCATCGATGAGGGCATCGTAAAAAGCGCCAGTGAATCGGTCACCCTGGGCGTTGGCGTGCGCGTGATTGTCGGAGAACGGACCGGCTACGCGTACAGCGATGACCTGAGCCCCGACAAGATTCGCAAGGCAGCCCGGGTCGCCGCGCTGATTGCCAAAGGCCCGGCCTCGGTGGTGACGCACGGCTTTGAAGAAGCGAAGAAGCACAACCTTTATCCGATGCTGATGGTGCCGCACGAGGCTGCGCTGGCGGCTCGCGTGGACCTGGTAAAGCGCGCGGATGCCGCAGCCCGTGCGTACGATTCGCGGGTGTTTCAAGTGCAGGCCAGTTATGCGGATAGCGTGCGCGAAATCCTGGTGGCCACCAGTGACGGCAAGTTGTCGTTCGACCGGCAACCGATGGCTCGGATGAGCGTGGGCGCGCTGGCGCGGGAGCCGGACGGCGTTCCGCAGCACGGTTATTCCGGAGGTGGCGGGCGCGTGACGCTGGACTTCTTCCTGAATGAGAAGACACCCGAGCATTTTGCGAAAGAAGCGGCTCGGCAGGCCATTGTTCAATTGACGGCAATCGATGCGCCTGCGGGAGAATCCGTTGTCGTGCTGGGGCCGGGCTGGCCGGGTATCCTGCTGCATGAGGCCGTAGGACATGGCTTGGAAGCGGACTTCAATCGAAAAGGCGTATCTGCGTTCAGCGGTCGCGTGGGTCAGCAGGTAGCCAGTCCGCTATGCACGGTGATCGACGATGGAACCATTGGCCACCGGCGTGGGTCATTGAATGTGGACGATGAAGGGGCTCCGACGCAGAAGAATGTTCTGATCGAGAACGGCATCCTGCGCGGCTACCTGCAGGACAAACTTTCTTCGCATCTAATGAAAACGGCGTCGACAGGCAGTGGGCGGCGGGAAAGTTACCAAAGCATTCCGATGCCGCGTATGACGAACACTTACATGCTGGCTGGCGAGAGAGACCCGGAAGAAATCATCCGCAGCGTTCCCAAGGGCATTTATTGCGCGACGTTTGGCGGCGGCCAGGTTGATATCACCAGCGGTAATTTTGTCTTTCAGGCCACGGAGAGCTACCTGATCGAAAACGGTAAGCTGACGCGGCCGGTAAAAGGCGCGACGCTCATCGGAAATGGGCCGGAGGCGCTGAAATTCGTCAGTATGGTGGGCAACGATCTGCAACTGGACGAAGGCGTGGGAACCTGCGGCAAAGAAGGCCAGAGCGTGCCTGTGGGCGTGGGTATTCCTACCGTGAAGATTGACAAGATGACGGTGGGAGGGACCGCGGCGTGAGCGAATTGCTGGATGTCGCGAAAGGCGCGATCCAACTGGCGCTGCAATCGGGCGCCTCCGATGCGGAGTGTACGGTATCGGAAGGCGAGGAGTTTTCCGCCAGCGTCCGCATGCGCGAAGTCGAAAAGCTGACGCAAGCGGGGTCCAGGGGGGCAGGGATTCGCGTGATGGTTGGAACGCGATCGGGATCGTCGCGTACTTCGGATTTAACTCCGCAGGGGATCGAGGCGATGGTGAAATCGGCGCTGGCGCTGGCCGCTATCACCAGCGAAGATCCTTTCGCGGGCTTGCCGGAGCGCGAGGAGTTCGGTAAATGGACGGGTGACCTTGGTCTCTACGACGAATCCATCGAAGGCATGGAAACGGAGTGGAAGATTGGACAAGCGATGCGCGCCGAGGAGGCTGCTCTTTCCGCCGATCCAAGGATTGAGAATTCAGAAGGCGCGGGCTTCGACACCTATTTGAGCTCACGGGTGTTCGTCAATTCGCGCGGGTTTGAAGGCAGCTATCGGACCTCGACCTGCGGGCTGAGCGCGGTTCCCGTGGCGAAACAGAACGGATCGATGGAGCGTGATTATTGGTCGAGCTCGGCGCGTGCCGCGGCGCGGCTGGAGAGTCCCGAAGAGGTTGGCCGCAAGGCAGCGGAGCGCGCGATACGGCGGCTGGGCGCCCGCAAGGTTACGACCCAGAAGGTCCCGGTCATTTTCGAACCACGCACAGCCCGTTCGCTATTGGGCGACCTGTTCGATGCGGTGAACGGTGGATCGATCTATCGGCAGGCGTCGTTCCTGGCCGGCAAGTTGGGCGAGAAGATCGCGTCCGAACACTTAACCATCATTGATGACGCCACCATGCCAGGACTGTTCGGCAGTTCGCCTTTCGACGACGAAGGTGTCGCCTCGCGACGCACCGTGGTGATCGAGCGCGGCGTGCTGAAGAGTTATCTGCTCAATACGTACACAGCGCGCAAGTTAGGACTGAAGACGACCGGCAACGCCTCGCGCGGTTTGGCGGGAAATGCGGGCGTCGGTCCCGGCAACTTCTATATCGAAGCGGGGGAGCGATCCGAAAAAGAGCTCATCGCGGGCGTGAAGCAGGGCTTGTATGTCACCGAGTTGATAGGAGCCTCCGCGAACACCGTGACGGGAGACTATTCGTCCGGCGCCGCGGGCATGTGGATCGAGGACGGCGAACTGACGTATCCTGTTTCCGAGATCACGGTGGCCGGCAATTTGAAGCAGATGTTAATGGATCTGGAACAGCCTGCGTCGAACCTGGAATTCCGCAGCTCCATTGCAGCACCGTCTATTTTGATTCGGGAGATGACCGTTAGTGGCGAGTAATCCGTTCTTGACCGAGCACGTCGTTGCGAAGCGCGGCATCAGCCGCTTGCAGATCTACCTGATTTCCGCGGCCGTTGTGCTGGGCGCGGCGCTTTTCGGGTATTTGGAATTTGGTCCGCGTCCAGTTGCGCAAGATTTGCCTCTGACAGCGGATGCCAAGGGCTACGTCAAGAATTTGCAGTTGGCGGACGTTGGAATGCAAGCAAAACTGAATTATTTCAGTCAGAAAGTGCTTGAGATTGAAGGCCAGATCGGCAATCGCGGTGACCGGGCGATCAGCGTAGTGGAGGTCCACTGCATCTTTCGCGACCACTCGGGCAAGGTGCTGCTGCGCGAGCGAGTTCCCATCGTCAATCAAAAGATGGGCGGATTGAAGCCCGGCGAGATGAAATCTTTTCGCCTGCCTTTTGACGTGGTTCCAGACGGATGGAATCAGCAGATGCCGCAACTGGTCATCGCCGGTATCGATTTTTCCTAAGTTCGTCCCTGCACAATTTTGAGGAACGATCCGCTGCGTAGTTCCTCGGCGGACAAACCGGTCAGCGCCGGAGCTTCACTTTCCGAAATCGCGCCGCAATTCAATGCTCGTAAGAAATAGTTCAACAAGCCTTGTCCGGTAGCCGCATCGTCGAATACGCCGCGAACATGCGTGGCTTGGGCGGCCATCGAAACGAAGTTGCGCAGGCGTTCCGAGGCGGCGGACATGCCTTCCAGAAAGAACGCGTAGACGGCGGCATAGCGAGCCGGTAGTTGCGCGGGGTGCAGGTCCCAACCTTGGTAGAAACCGTTGTAGAGAGCTCGCCGGATGTGACCGTAATGGAGCTTCCAAGCCGCGTGAACCACTGCCCGGTCTTTGGATAAAGGCAGCACGTTGGTGGCGCCGTCCGATAGCCAAACGCCGGTGGGAGCAAGAGTGGTCAGCATCATCTGGCGCGCGAAGTCGCAGGCTGGATGGCTTAAATCCTGCTGTGAAATGCCAAGGCTCGACGTGTAATCGTAAGCTCCGAAGTGCGCCGCGACGCAGCGGCCTTCCGCGGCTTGGACAAGTTGCGGAAGAATGAAAATGGCCTGCGGCGTCTCGACCATGATTTCGATGCCGATCTCCGGCCGGCCGGCCAGGGCACGCGTGAGCGCCGCGACTTGCTCCACGGATGAAATCTTCGGCAGAGTCACGACGAAGTTGTTGGGCAGTGGCCCGCAGTTATCGAGGAACAGCCGTAGCGTCCGCAGCGCGCGATCGCCTAATTCGGGGGTGATCGCTTTCACGCGAATCCCGAAGAACGTAGGCAGCGTGGCTGAGGTCATCTCGCGAGCCGCGGATACGGCGGCGGTGTCCTCCTCAGCATCGGAGCGGGGGCCGAAGCCGTCTTCAAAATCGACCCGGAAATCCTCCACCGCTTCGCGCGCCAGCTTCTCGGCAACACGCGTGTACACGGCGCCGGCGATTTCCGGAGCGAGTCCCAAGGCCGCCGCGAGGGTTGCCGCATCGGGAGCGTGTTCGGCCAGCGACTTGCGTGCCAGCTCCGCTAACTTATTGCAGGTGGAGGATTTAAAGAGGTGCGCGCCGCCATACAGCACGTGTACCGGCTGCCGCCGCCAAGGCTCGATCATCTTTAGATTGTAGTGGCCGGCGTGGCGGTCCGCCTGCTGCTAAACTAGAAATAGGAATTCCGTTGGAACCCCACAGTTATCCCCCGTACAATGTCTGGCTGCACCGCTACGCCATTTTATTGGCCATCTGCACTCTTTTCCTGGTCGTAGCCGGCGCCTCCGTCACCAGTAAAGAAGCCGGACTCTCCGTGCCGGACTGGCCGCTTTCTTATGGGCACGTGATGCCGGAAATGACCGGGGGCGTATTGTTTGAGACCGGACACCGCTTGATTGCCACGACGGTTGGGCTGATGACAATCCTTATGGCTGTGTGGCTTCAACGGGTGGACCCGCGTTCCTGGATGCGCAAGCTAGGCTGGTGGGCTCTGGGGGCCGTGATCGCACAAGGTTTGCTGGGTGGCATTACGGTTCTGTGGCTGCAGCCACCAGCGGTCAGCACGGCGCACGCGTGTCTGGCCCAGTTGTTTTTCTCGACTACTGTGGCCATGGCGCTGTTCACTTCGCGCGGATGGCAGGCCGGGCCGGAAGTGGTCGAAGATTACGGATGGCCTTCCCTGCGCGGACTGGCGATCGTTGCTCCTTTGATGGTGCTGGGGCAAGTGGCTTTGGGCGCCGCGTTCCGGCATCGGGCCTTGAGTTTAATCCCGCACATTGCGGGCGCGGTCATTGTCACGCTGTCGATCCTGATCGTGGGCGTATTCGTATTGAGCCAATTTCCAAAACATCCCGCGCTGAAGCGTGCGGCTCACGTGATGCTGGGGATCACCACCATTCAAGTCTTCCTCGGCCTGGGTGCGTATTCCACGCGTATGGATGCCGCGAATAGTCCCCTGGCCATGGTGTTGGTCACGGTGGCGCACGTAGCAACCGGCGGGTTAACGCTAGCTTCGACGATCATGCTGTCGATCCAGATCCGGCGGAACGTGCGTGCGCGCGCGACTGAGCCGGGACCGAGTCATGCGGTGGTGGCTCGATGAGCCGATTTTTCGAGCTGACCAAGCCGCGCATTACCCTCTTTATCCTGATGAGTATGGCGATCGGGTTCATCCTGGGTACACGGCTGGGCAATCCGTGGACATTGATGACGCTGTTCCATGCCATGCTGGGGACGTTTCTGATCGCCAGCGGTACGGCCGCGCTGAATCAGTGGTATGAGCGTGAAGGCGACGGCCTGATGAACCGGACCAAGAAGCGGCCGATTCCCTCAGGCCGGGTTACCGCCAACGCGGCGCTCATCTTTGGAACTGTAATCTCCGCCACGGGCTTCGCCGAACTTTGCCTGGGCGTCAATCTGCTCACTGGTGGACTGGCTCTGTTCACCCTGGCGAGTTACTTGTTCGTATACACGCCGCTAAAGCGTGTGTCACCGATTTCGACCACTATCGGCGCGATTCCTGGAGCCATGCCTCCACTGATCGGCTACGCGGCGGCCAGCGGACATTTGAATTATGAGGCGGGCATTCTCTTCGCGATTCTGTTTGTCTGGCAGTTTCCGCATTTTTACGCGATTGCGTGGATGTACCGGGAGGATTATGCTCGCGCCGGCATCCGCATGCTGCCGGTTGTCGAGCCCGATCTCGATTCTACGGCTCGCCGGATTCTATGGTTCTCATTTGCGCTGGTTCCGCTGAGCCTGGCGCCGAAGTTTATGTCCATGGCGGGCAATGTGTACCTGATCGGCGCGATCCTGTTGAGTGGATTCGTCCTTTACGCGGGCATGCAGGCCTCGGCGATTCGAACGCTGGTGCAAGCTCGAAGGGTATTGTTGGCCAGTATCGTTTATCTGCCTATCCTCTATGGTCTTCTCGCGTTCGATAGCTAGCTTGCTTCTTCTGATGACGCTGGCGGGATGTGCGTCACGCGCGGACCTGCCAAAATTGGGTCCAGTTCCGCAGTTCACACTGATCGCGCAAACCGGAAAGCCGTTCGATTCTTCCACCCTGGCAGGCAAAGTGTGGGTGGCCGACTTCATGTTCACGACGTGTCCAGGTCCGTGCCCGCGCATGACCTCGCAGATGCATCAAGTGCAGATGGCGCTGGAGGGGCAGGGAATCCGGCTGGTATCGTTCACTGTCGATCCGGAACATGACACGCCCGAGGCGCTGGCCGCCTATTCCGAGAAATTCAAGGCGAACCCCGAAGTGTGGAGCTTTCTTACCGGCACCCGCGCCGATCTGAATCACCTGAGCAAAGATGTCTTCAAGTTGGGTTTTGTCGACGGCAGCCTGGAGCATTCCACTCGTTTTGTGCTGGTTGACGGCACAGGCCAGATCCGCGGCTATTACCTGACGTCGGAACCTGACGCGATCGAACACGTGATTGCCGACGCCAAGGTTTTGCTGAACTCTTAGACGGACATAATGGACATCCACAGCCTTCCCGCTCTCAACGCCTTCCTGAACGCCACCGCCGCGGTGCTGCTGGTTCGCGCCTATTTACACATCAAGGCGGGCCGCCGCCAAGCGCATAAGAAGACCATGCTGGCGGCGTTCGCTACATCGGTGGTCTTTCTGATCAGCTATCTGATTTATCACGCGCAGGTCGGGTCCGTGCGGTTTGAAAAAGAGGGCATGATCCGCTATGTGTACTTCGGTATCCTCTTCACCCACACGATTCTGGCGGCGGCGGTCCCGTTTCTAGCGGTGATCACGCTGCGCCGGGGGCTCCGCAATGATCTGCGGAGGCACCGCAGCCTTGCGCGCTGGACTCTGCCTATTTGGCTCTACGTCAGTGTTACGGGCGTGGTGGTGTACTTCATGCTGTACTGGCTGTAGATTCGGCTCAACGCAACGAAGGGCGGAAACGTCTATAATCCAGGTGGGAGGATACTTGATGCGCGTTCTAGCTGCTCTCCTAGCTTTGGTTGCCGTTCCCGCGGCTTGGGCTCAGCGTCCGGCGACCAGTCCGACAGGCTTCGGGCGAATCCTCTTTCCTGGCGGCGGTGGACCGTCTGCCTCTGGCACCGATCCTGGGTACGGACGTATTTTGTATCCCGGCACTGGTGCTCCCGCGGTGACGCGCACCTCCAATATTGGCAATCCGGTTTTCGTCGGGATTCAGTCCCAGCCCCCACAGGTTCAGCACAAAAACCATTCCACACCGGTGGTGATCCCGTATCCGGTTTATTACGGGGGATCTTATTACAGCTACGATGCTCCCCAAGCGCAGTTAGCGTCCAACGTCATCCCGGTACCGTATTCGGTTTCCGCGCCGCAAGCGAGCGAGCCGGCGCCGGTGGTGATCATCAATCAGTATTTTCGTGCGGACGGGCCGCCGGTGACGGAGACGGCTTCCAGCGCTGGCGCGCGGGTCGAAACTGCTCCGCAGCAGCAGGGGGCCGCCACTAACAACGATGCTCCGGTGTTTATCATCGCGATGAAGGACCACACCATTTTCGCTGCCAATGCGTACTGGGTGGAAGATGGAACGCTGAATTACATCACGATTCAGGGCAGCCAGAACAGCGCATCGATGGATTTGGTGGACCGCGAAATGAGCCGGCGCTTGAACAAGGATCGTAACGTCTCGTTCGGGTTACCTAACAATTAAACTTTACGACTTTAAGAAGTCGCCGATCGCAGTTACTACTTCCGGCTTTTCGTCCAACACCAGGTGTCCGGCTCCCGCAACGCGCATCAGCTGCAGTTTTGGCGCGAATTTCAGCCACGCATTGGCTTGCTGGACTGGGGTGGTGCGATCCTTCTCGCCCCACACGAGCAACGATGGAATCGTCAGGCGATGCAGCCAGCGCGTGAATTTCGGATCGCTTAGCCCGTTCTGCAACAGCGTGAAGAAGTGGCCGCCTTCTCTCTCTCGTTCCGCTTGCCATGCGGCACTGGGATCGGTTGGAGCACGCTGGGCAATCAACGCTACGTTCTCCGTGATGTATCCGAGAATATCCTGGGGTGCGATCTTCGAAAAATCCGTAAGGGGATAGCCGGGAACCTCCAGGCCAGCAGGAGCTACCAGGACTAACTTGCGCACTCGCCGTCGATGCTCAGAAGTGAAGGTCGCGGCCATGCGTCCGCCCATCGAGAAACCCACCAGATCCACCTCGGGAAGCTGAAGCTGGTCGATCAGTTCCAGATAGTGCATGACATAGTCGTGGATCGTGGTCATGTCCGCGCAGTCGTCTGATTCGCCCCATCCTGGATGAAAAGGAATCATGACGCGGTGATGCGCCGCCCAGGGGAGCGCGAAATCGAAGCCGTGCCAGGTGCCTGCGCCGTGCATGTACAGTAGGGGCGGCCCACTGCCCGCAGTCAGCATCACGATTCGAACTCCGTTCACTGTCAGAGTTTCGCGATCAAACTTCATTTAGTGGTGCCCCGCTGCCGGGATGATGGTGGCCTCTTTAGGCCGTTCCACCACGGGCCGCCGCTTCATACACAACTCGTTCAAGCGATCGCGGCGTTCCGCCTGCTTGTTGGCGGCCCTCTGATCACGCTCCTTGAACTCGGGCAGCACTTCGCGTCCGAACAGTTCAATAGACGTGGACAAAATGTCGTGTGGGATGGGGCCCGCTTGCGAAAGACAAATAACCTGGTCGATGCCGACGTCCTCGAACTCCCGCAATTGCTTACGCAGCCGCTCGGGAGAGCCGACACAATCCTGCGTCCGGCCTTCGGGCGGCGCGAACTGCTTGGGACGGTTCTTAAACTCATCCCAAATGTCCGTAACCGCCGGCCGATGTTCGCCGAAAAAGCTGTAGTGGCCCAGACCGTAGATGAAGAAGCCGTAAGCCTCTGCTCCAATGGTCTGCGCTTGCTCGTCATTTTCCATGCACAGGAACGGGCAAGCAATCGCGATTTGCGGATTTACCTCGTAGCCCAGGGGCTCGCACTCCTTTTCGAGAGTCGAGTAGTACAGGTCCACATACTGCTTGGCTTGTTCGGGTCCCACGAATGAGAAGGTCAGAGCTCCCACACCCAGCCGCGCGGCCTGTTCAATGGAGGCTCGGTTGGAACACGCCATCCATAGTGGAGGGTGGGGCTTCTGCAACGGCTTCGGCATCACGTTGCGCGCGGGCATGTTGAAATATTTGCCGTCGTAGCCGCCGTACGGT
>JBDTSJ010000092.1:0-136850 GCA_039931205.1 Acidobacteriota bacterium | reverse complement strand
GCCGCGGACTCCTCTTTCAGCGCCTTTCGGCTTTCCTCTTACGAGCTTATGCGGTATTGTCTCCAGTTTCCCGGAGGTATTCCCCACTAAAAGGTAGATGATCCACGTGTTACTCACCCGTACGCCACTTTACTCATGGATTGCTCCACTTTCTCGTGCGACTTGCATGTGTTAAGCGCGCCGCCAGCGTTGATTCTGAGCCGGGATCAAACTCTCGTTTGAACCGTTTGGTGACCTGGATCCAATCTTTTGCAAGACAGACCCGATCACCGATGTTTTAGATCGCTTTGATCTTAAACTCAAGCAACTGACGATTACTTCATGGATTTGAAATCACTCGACATTGCTGCCAAGTGAAGTAAATCGCGTCCAACCAGATTTTCAAAGATCTGCGCGCCGCAAACCCGATCGCTTTGGTTACCCGCCACGAAAGAGCCTACTTTGCCGGCCTCGAAAGCCGCTCGAGACAGGAAATCCTTACAACTGGATTTTCCATCTCAAAAATTTCGTTCAACCAAACGATACTGCCGCTCGGCGAACTGTTACCGTCTATTACCGACGGCTACGCCCCACTCGGGGTTTGCTGGGGGAACCTGAAAGAACTGCTTCAGAAGGCTGACATCTTAGCTTCTTTTCAGAAGTTTAGAATATCTTGCTATTCAGCGCCTTACCCTATCGACGGTACCGGTCTAGACAAACCTACTGCCTACCATGTACTGCCATCGTCTACTCTATCAAACCTTGGTCCGCTGCGCAAGAGGTACTGAAACTTTTTTTGAAGTTTTTTTCAGACCCGTTAGGAGGGGCTCCGTTACCGGAGCGGTTCAAACGACTTCATTTAGAATAGCGGGTGCTTGCGGGGGTGTCAAGCAATCGTGGGAAAAAAAGAGAATGGGCCACGGATTCACGCGGATGGACACGGATAGGAAGACGGTTAGGTTTTGATGAGACTTTTCGGCTAACTCGCAAACTGAGCGTAAATGCTTACGGAAAACGAATGGGGCGAAATCACTGAGGTTATTCTTGGGGCGGCCTTTGAAGTATCTAATACTTTGGGGCCGGGATTTCTTGAAAAAGTCTATGAGCGGGCTATGCTGCATGAACTCAAGCTGCGGGGGCTCCGGGTCACGGGGCAGGCTTCGTTTCCGGTCATCTATAAGGGCTGCTGTGCGGGGGAATACTTTGCCGACATGCTGGTGGAAGAGAAGATTGTTGTCGAACTGAAATGCGTCGAGCGGCTGGGGAATGAACAGCTGGCCCGTGTTTGAACTATTTGCAGGCGTCTCGGGAACCGGTTTGTTTGCTGATCAATTTCAACCGGGCCAAGCTTGAGTGGACCTCCCGTGAATATGAAGGGTACACCGCCTATTCAGGCCGCTGATCTAGTTGCATGGGCAATGAGCCGATCCCATTGGGAAAAGCCAGGGGATGAATGGTCCCAACTGGCACGACATTTAGTGTGGACGCAGGATAAATAGTGTGGACGCAGGATAAAGTGACTGGCACAAAAATACGGGAATGCTAACCACAACTGGGCTGCTTTTAGACGAAGCAAAGATGCGTAAAAAAGCAAAAGAACTACTTCCCAGAGATGAACAGGAAAGATTCAAAAAATAGAAAGTCGCACGCAAGTCCACCGTTGCTGCGCTCCTATCCGCATAAGCGACCAAAGCTGTAGTGTTATAAACCCAGAAAAATACACAAACCCGGAAATTCCAACCGTTTTGCGCCGTCGCTCGCCAACTTGCAACATAGTTGCTAAACCTAAGTAAATAAATTTGTTAGGCAAGTTAATTATTGCCTTTACGTGCAGCCTTCTTGACAATTTTGACGAAACACCGTATTCTCTATGTATGCGCTGGACTATTACTTTCTCCTGTTGTTGAAGCACCCCCTCCGTTTCTCGCTCAACATCCCAAACAAGCACTGCAACATACTCTACAGGAGCACTAGACAAATGAACAAAGCAATTCTATTCTTAGGCGGACTTTGGTTGGCCAGCGGGGCTTTGGCACAGACCGGCAACAGCACCATTTCCGGCGTTGTTCGCGATGCAACCGACGCACCGATTCCGGGCGCAGCGGTAGCCGTGATCAACGGCGACAGTGGAGTTCGGCAAGACACTACCAGCAACGACGCGGGCGTGTATCGCTTCGCGACCCTGGTTCCGGGCAGCTACTCCATCGAAATCACGGCGGACGGATTTCAGAAGACGCGTCGCGGCCCCGTCGTAATCCAGGTGGCGCAATCCCTCGGCATTGACATCCAACTCCAGATCGGCAAGCAGACCGAAACGATCACCGTTACCGAAGATGCTCCCGTGTTGGAAACCCAAACGTCCAACGTGACGCAGACGGTGAACCGGGCAATGTTGACGGCTCTGCCTCTACCAAATCGCGCGGCGGCAACCTTGGCGTCCCTGGCGCCTGGTGTGGTCATGAACCAGACCGGCGCGGGCACCGCGGAAAATTATCCGGTGTTCACCGTCGCGGGCGGACGCGTACGCAATCAAAATTTCATTTTGGATGGCGGCAACGTAACCAACGCGGCTGGCCTGACGCGTGCAATGCAGCTCACCAGCTTGCCTGTGGATGCGATGCAGGAATTCACCGTGATTACCAATAACTATGCAGCCGAGTACGGACACTCTACCGGCGGCGTAATCTCGATGTCCACGCGCTCAGGCACCAATCAGTATCACGGCAGCCTGTTTGAATCGCTACAGAACAACGCCCTGAACGCCCGCAACTTCTTCGCATCCTCACGCCCCCCCATTCGCTTGAACCAATTCGGTGGATCCTTTGGCGGCCCCATTAAGAAGGACAAGACGCACTTCTTTGGAACTTGGGAACGCACCAGGCAACAGGTGAGCGACACGCAGCTCTCCACCGTCCCGACGGCAGCGAATCGAATCGGTGATTTTTCCGGCCTCCGCGACACCACGGGCCAACAGGTGCTCATCTATGACCCATCGACAACATCCGGCGCCAATCGGCTCCCGTTCCTCGGAAACCTGATCCCGCTGACCAGCCTGGACCCCGTCGCCCTGAAAGCCGTGAAGTATTACCCCCTGCCCAACCGGCCCGGCACGATCACCAACGCCAATAACTTCGGCGGCAACACGCGGAACCTTTTGAATCGCGACATCGGAGTTGGCCGTCTGGATCACCAGTTGACCTCCAATGACATGTTGACCATCCGCTACTACATCAATAACAGCGGCACCAATGACAACGGCACCTACGGAATCCCTCTCTCCGATCCGCTCAGCAACATTACCGATGTGCGCGTGCAGAGCCTGCTGGGCTCCTACACACATATCTTTGGACCTTCCGTGATCAACGATGTTCGTGTCACCTATCTGCGGCGCAAGTTTCTGAACACCCGCCCCGGATACCTGGAAAATCCCGCCGCACTGCTCGGTCTCACAGGCGTCTCGGATGCTGCGTTCCCCGCATTCACCGTTCCTGGATACGCAGGCCTCGGCAACGCCACGGGCAGTTTCCGTCTGCAAACTCCCATCTTGGACCGCCAGATCGTCGACTCGGTTTCCTACAATCGCGGCAAGCACGCTTTCAAATTTGGCGGCGAAGTCCGCTTCGCGCGTAACGAAGAGGTCCGGGACCGTGGTTCTTCGGGCAATTTCACGCTGACCCCGCTCATCACCGGCCTGCCGGGAAAGAGCGGCACCGGCAACTCGGTCGCCAGTTTACTTCTGGGTGAAATCAATGCGGCCAGCATCCAGATCTCTGACAAGATTCGCACCACTGCGGCCTACGTGGGTCTCTACGCGCAGGACGATTGGCGCGTCACCAGCCGGCTCACCTTGAACATCGGCCTGCGTTGGGAAACGGAATTGCCGCGCAAAGAAGTCGACGGCAAGATGAACTCCTTCGACCCCTTGGCCATCAATCCAGTATCGGGGACCCCCGGTATTGTGACCTTTGCCGGCGTCGGCGGAACGCCTTCTCGCGCCTACGCGACAGATAAAAACAATCTCGGCCCCCGCATCGGCTTCGCTTACCGCATCCCTGGTTCGGAGAAGACTGTGATTCGTGGAGGAGCTGGGATCTTTTACGGTTCAACGGTCAGCAATTCAATCGGCGACACCGCCTCGCTCGGTTTTTCCACCCAGTCCAGTCTGGTCGTTTCGCAAGCGGACTACCAGAGCGCCATCAAACTGCGTAACGGCTTCCCCACCGTGACACGGCCCACATTGACGGCAGGCCTCGGCGCAGTCGCCTTGGGCCAGCGGCCCACCACGGCGATTTCCTTCTTCAATCCCAAGCAGGTGGCTCCGCTTTCCTATCAGTACAACTTCAGCATTCAACATGAAGTGAGCCGCGGCTTGCTTGCTGAGATCGGATACATCAGCAACATCTCTCATCATTTGGCTTCGAATGACTTCGCCCTGAACCAAGTGCCCACAAGTCAGATTGCGGCCGGGGACGCACAATCACGCCGGCCCTTCCCCCAGTTCAGCAACGTGACATGGATCAACCCGACCATCGGCAACTCGACTTATCACGCCGTCTTCGTCCGAACCGAACGCCGCTTTGCTCGCAACTTCTCCATCTTGGCCCACTACACGTTCTCCAAATTCCTGGATGACGTAGCCGCCGCTGATGGCGATGAATATGGCAACGTAGGCAGCTATATGGACCAGTACAACCGTGGTCTGGACAAGGGCCGTAGCGGTAGTGACGTTCCTCATCGCCTGCTGCTCACTCTAACTTATGAGATCCCGCGCCTCACCCTGAACCGCCTTGTGAACGGTGCGATCGGTGGATGGAAGTTAGGAGTTCTGGAGACCATGCAGTCCGGCGCACCCTTCACCGTGTTGAACGTATCCAACATCGCCAACGCCTTTTCCGCGGGCCCGCTTCGCCCCAATATCCTGCGCGATGCCAGCCTGCCGTCTGACGAACGCAGCATCACGCGCTGGTTTGACACCACTGCATTCGCCGCGCCCGCGCAGTTCACCTTCGGCAATTCGCCTCGCTCCGGCTTGCGCGGACCGCGCGCGATCACCACCGATCTCACCGTGGAGAAGGGCTTCAAACTGAACGAACGCTTCAAGTTTGAGATTCGTGGTGAATTCTACAACGCATTGAATCACGCCAACTTCAACATCCCCGGATTCACTCTGGGCGGACCGGGCTTCGGTGTCATCTCCAGCGCTCGTGCGCCTCGCACCACTCAGTTGGCCGCCCGTCTCACGTTCTGACCTAACTCGGAAAGGGAAACAGCCAGGGGAATGCTAAAGTGTTCTTAGAGAACTCCACTTAATCGGTCGCGCTTTGTGGGCCTCGCTCCGCTGCGCGCCGGACAGACCAATGAGACAGCTTTCGAAGAAGACGCAGTACAGTCTACGCGCGCTGTATTCTTTGACACGTCACTATGGGCAAGGCCCGACGCTGATTCAGGAACTCTCGGAAACCGAAACCATCCCCAAAAAGTTTCTGGAGCAAATTCTGCTCACGCTCAAGGGATTCGGTTTGGTTCATAGCAAGAAGGGCAAGGGCGGTGGATATTCGCTGGCTCAGCCCCCGCGTTCCATCATGCTGGGGCCTGTGATTCGGATGATGGAAGGACCCCTGGCCCCCCTGCCCTGTGCCAGTGAGACACGCTACAAGAAATGCGACGAGTGCCCCGACGCGGATAGCTGCGCAACTCGAATCGTCATGCGCGAAGTCCGCGACGCCATTGCCACAGTGCTCGACAACATCAGCTTGGAAGAGGCATGCAAGCGATCCGCCGAAGCGAAGCAGAAGAAAGCCGGCGCGGGTTTGTACCAGATATAGGCACCGTTCCACCACGCAGGTCCTGTATATTCAGACGAGGTATATCCAGGCAATGATGCGCCGCCCGCCCGATCCACAATTGCTCGGCTTCCTCGAAGCCTACGATCGGCCCATCTCCGACTTGGCACTTGCACTTCGCGAGATCATTCTGCAGCAAGCGCCCGACGCTTCTGAATCCATCTACCAGGTCTACACAGTCGCCATCTGGTTCGGATTCAGCGGCAAGATGAAGGACATGTTCTGCTACATCACGACCCATGCCAGGCATGTGAATCTGGGCTTCCCACGCGGCGCCGCGCTCCCGGATCCAAATCGCGTACTCGTAGGCGAAGGCAAGACCATGCGCCACATCAAATTCGCGAGCCCGTCCGATCTGGAGCGGCCTTTCGTGCGGCGCTACATTCAAGCCGCAATCGATCAAACCAACATGCCGCCCGGCAGCGGAGCCGCCACCAGTGTAGTGAAGAGCGCGCACGGCGTTGTGCGCAAAGCGGCGCCAAAAAGTCGCGTCGGATTAGCAGTTCACCACCGATAGCCGCTGCAGCCGACCTAGCCATCGGATGGCATTAACCCCACTCCCTGCTAGATTCGGGAACTATAAGCCTAAGTTCAAGATGCCTTCCGCCTCATACGAAGGCCCCCGCGAATGATGAGCATGATGCCGAGCAGGGTCACCATAACGGGAACGCTGATGGGGACCAGAGATGAATGCTACTCGCTGTATAAATCAAATACCGGCGCCCCAGCCCCTGCTGTGCTTTCTGGGGACTGGCTAGCCTGAATCGCCACGGACTGGCGTACTTCAGCCATTTCTTGCCAAAGCTGCCAGAACCACAATGCGGTTCCCTCCACGCCAATAGCAAAAACCACCACCCCTGCGTTTCTGATGTGTTTGGGTGCCATACCGACGAGTAGGGTCTCAGATTGCCGTGGCCTCCAGAATCGACGTGTCCTGCCCGATGTCGATGACGCGATCCAGGCGGAACCCCGCGCCCTTCAGCAGCACATCGTATTGTGCGCGCGTGCGTTCTTTGCCGGTCAGTGAGGCCAGCATAAAGATGTCCAGCATCTTCACCCAACTCGGCGCCGCATCTTCCGGCATAATCGCTTCGATCAGCAGTAGCCTGGAGCCCACATGCGCGCCGTTACGGATCGCTTTCAGGATGCGCGCGGATTCCTCGTCGCTCCAATCATGGATCACCTGCATAATCATGTAGGCGTCGCAATCCGGAATCTGGTCTTTGAAAAAATCCCCAGGATGCGTGCGCAGGCGAGGGGACTCGGCTACTTTCGCCGTCACATGCGGTAGATCGAAGAGCACGCCACTCGCGTTCGGCGTTGCCTCAATCACGGCCTTGAGCAGGTGTCCTCCGCCGCCGCCGATATCGGCGATGGTCTTGAAGGGCGAGAAATCGTATTTGGCCAGGATGCCGAAAACCTGTCCGCGTGCCTTGTCGCGCATCGAGTCATCGAAGAGTTTGCTCTCCTCTGGATGTTCGGACATGTATTTCCACATCCCCCCCGGCAAAGCTGCCTCCGCCGAGGACTTCCCGGTGCGAATGGAATGGGCGAGGGACTCCATGGTCCTCCACTGTATATCCATGCCGATCATGCGTACGAAGGAGCGTAGGGATTGCGGATGATCCGCGCGCAGTAATCGGGACGCTTCCGTGTGCGCCCACGCGCCGTCGCGGCTTTCAAAAATTCCGTACGCGGCCAGCAAGCGCAAGGCCCGTCCCAGCGCACCGGCGTCAGCGCCACAATCGGCAGCCAAGTCTTCCGCGGACCGGGGACTATCGGAGAGCGCATCGGCAACTCCCAGGTTCGCGACAACATGCAAACAGCGGGGCACCACAGTGCTCATGGAAACTTCAAGGAGTGTGTGAACGGCGTCAGGCATTCAGCGAGTATATAGGATTTGCATATAATATTCGGTGATGCGCCTGCTCCCTTGCGTCTTCCTGGCATTGAGCCCGCTTTCGTTCGGGCAGACCTCTCAAATCCTGAAGACTGCGGAACCGAATTACGGGGATGAACTGAAGAAGCCTGGCATTATCCTGCCGGTCGTCGTCCAGATGGATGTCTTCCCGGATGGCAGTCCTTTTTCGATCGAAAGCCTGGATGACGCCCTGCCGGACAGCGTCGTACGCGCGCTTATGAAATACCGGTTTAAGAGTTCGCCCAAGGGCATGCGCGTCACAGTAAGTATTCCGGTACGGCGGATCACGGAAAGCTACGACGGAGGCGAGCCCTGGTCTCTGGGTATGCCTGATGAACTGGGGGGCAAAACGCTAACCCTTGAGACCGCCGCTGAGTTTGAGCGATCGTTGAAGCCTACCAAGGAAAGCGTCCTCGACCGCACCGCGCTGCTAATCTTCGTCTCCGCGCGCGACGACGAGGCCAGCCAGGCGATCCGTGCCCGCCAGGTTCTCTGGCTGGTGCAGAATGCTCCTGAAGCCGAGGTGCTGCGATCGGCGCGGGCGTGGATTGCGAAGAAAGACAATCCGGCCGCCTATGCCCGCATCCAGCAACTATGGAAGGATACTGTGAACGCGAATCCCGCGAACATTCGGGTGCTGCATGGGGCTTATACGTTCCTCCGCCTTGACGAGCCGGAGGAAGCTCGTCAGATCCTGCTGCCCTACGCTGGCCGCATCTCGGGCGCCATGGTGGCTTTAGGCGATCTGTACGCATTGAGCGGACTGGGCGTCACGAAACTGGATCCGTCCGACGGCTCGGCAGTGATGGCGGGCGACCGTCTGCCGACCACCCCTTTATCGGGAATGATGCGCGGGAGGTTAGTGGAGTCCAACGATCTGACTTTACTTCTGTCCGCTCTCTCGACGCTTAGCGCCTCCGCGCGAAGCCTCCAGGCGCACGGCCACCTTCCGGAAGGGCATGAGGCCTTGTGCACAGCGGTATTAATGAAAGCCCTCGAACTGAAACCCAACTTGACCACCACGTGTGCGGTGACCCAGCCTGCGTCCGAACCATCCAGCGTGGCTTCGGTGGTAACCAGAGGCGGGATTACAAAACAAGTGCGGCCTATGTATCCCGTGGAAGCGCGCAGCGCGCGCATTCAAGGTACCGTCCACCTGCGGGCAATCATCGGCAAGAACGGCAAAATTAGCCAGCTTGCCTTGATCAAGGGCCCCATCGCACTTTACGAATCGGCCCGGAGCGCGGTTTCTAAATGGGAGTACCGTCCCTACCTTCTTAACAACCAGCCAGTCGAGGTTTCCACGGAAATTGAGGTCAACTACGAACTGCGCTGAAACATCCCATCACTTGAATGTTGCAGCCCGTATTGGAGACAATGTAACTCGTTTGCAGCCGCTCGCGTCACTGGAGGTATGCAGAAAGGTCCCATGAAGAAAATAGCCTTGTTTTTAGTACTTTCCTGTGCCGCCCCAGCGGCTTTTGCACAGTACGCCGAGCTGTGGTTCAGCGGCGGCCAATCATTACTCCAAAACCGAGGCCTGGGAACGCTGGCCACGATCGGCGGCAGCAAGGACGACGTCCGTCTGACGGACGGGTTTAAGTGGGGCTTCCGCATCGGGTTCAACGGGGACAATCATTTTGGACATGAGGTGCAGTACTCCTACAGCCGCACACACCTCGAGATTGGGACCGGGACCGCAATGACCAGCCAGGGCATGGCCATCCATGCCGGAGGATACAACTACCTGGTCTATGCCAACACGGAAGGCGCGCGGGTCCGCCCGTTTGCCACCGGGGGCGTGCAGTTTTCCAACTACGTTCCGCCGGGTTCTTCGGCCTACAGCGGCGGCGGCTCCAATAAATTCGGAGTCAATTACGGTGGCGGCGTGAAAGTGCGCCTGGCGAGCATCTACGCGCTTCGTTTCGACCTGCGCCAGGCAACCACGCCGAAACCCAACTTTGGTCTGGCCCTAAAAGAGGGTTGGATCCGTCAAACCGAAGTCTCGGCCGGATTTGGTATTGTTTTCTAGTCGTTCGGCGCATACTTCCGGCCCCAAACGGTGGGATCATAAAAGGATGGTGCGAATGCTGCGAGGCCTGTTGGCGTCGATGGCCTTCTGTTCCCTGCCCGCCTTTGCTCTAAACCCCGACCGCGCCCTCACGCAGTACGTCCACCGCATCTGGCAAACCCAACAAGGCCTGCCCGATGGAGCGATTGTGCGCGTGATTCAATCCAAGTCCGGCTATCTGTGGCTGGCCACCGAGAATGGAACCGTGCGCTTTGACGGCGTGCGCTTCACGCCGGTGGAACGGCTGATGCCCGGGGCTCCCATCAGCCTGTACGTTCGCGCGGCTGACGAGGACGCCTCCGGCACATTATGGCTGGGAGGCAATGACAGCGCCGTCTACGCGATCCGTCCCGAGGGCACCACCAAATATACGATGGAGCAGGGCCTGCCCGGCGGGCTTACGCAATGCGTCGTTCCGGAAAAGAACGGGGTCGTGTGGGTCTGCATGGAACGTGGTCTGGCGCGCATCGATCCATCCCAACCAAGTAAACCCATCCAGACATTTCGGGCCTCCGACGGCTTGGCCAGCGACAACGCTCGCACCGTATGTGAGAATCCCAACGGCGATCTTTGGATCGGCGGCGACACACCCAACATCACTCTGCGGACCTCCGCGGGCTTTTCCATTCAAAAACTCAAAGGACTGCCTCCCGCCGCTTCCGTCCGCGCTCTGATCTGCGACGGCAACGTGCTTTGGGTGGGCACCACATTCGGCCTGATCCGCGTGGAAGGTTCCGAGCAGCGGCTCTTCACCACGAGTGACGGTTTGGTCGACAACTTCGTATTCGCGCTCTCCAAAGGCGCCAGCGGACTGCTGTGGATCGGGACCCGCAGCGGCTTCAGCCGCCTGCGTGATGGCGCGTTCGACAGTTTCCGCCCCCAGGATGGACTCTCGCAGAGCACCGTACAAGCTGTCCTCGAAGACCGCGAA
The DNA here is from genome assembly GCA_039931205.1 of Acidobacteriota bacterium. GTDB lineage: Bacteria > Acidobacteriota > Terriglobia > Bryobacterales > Bryobacteraceae > Palsa-187. The sequence continues at coordinate 126,105 of JBDTSJ010000092.1, read as the reverse complement.
GGCAGTCTGTGGGTGGGCACCAAGCGCGGACTGAACCAATTTGTCGACGGCCGCGGGGTACCGTACACGGCGCGCGAAGGTTTGCCCAGTGACCGAACGGGTCCAGTGTTGCAGGATGGAATGGGCATCATTTGGACCGGCACTCTGGACGCAGGCCTGGCCCGCTTCGACGGACGGCTCTTTACCAAACTCACCACCAGCCAGGGCCTGCCCTCCAACGAGGTACGCGCCCTGGTCGAGGATGACGCGCATTCTCTATGGGTAGGTACCTCAAAAGGTTTGGCACGCGTCGCGGCGGGACAAGTCGCGAGTATCTATACGGCGTCCATGGGATTGCCGTCCAGCGATATCCGTAGCCTCTATCGCGACCATACCGGGACCATTTGGGCAGGCACGGCGGCAGGACTGGCGTCTTTCCAAAAGGGACGTTTCGTCGCCGAATCGAATGCGCCGGCGAAAACCATTCGCTCCATCGGCCAGGATCGCTCGGGCGATATCGTGGTGGCCACCGATGAAGGTCTGTATATCGGAAAGAACGGAATGTATCGTCCGCTGACGCCCGGCGGAGTGTACCTGCGTAACGCCAACGCATTTTTCCTGGATCGCGACGGACTGCTGTGGGTGGGACTCAACGGCGCCGGGCTACGGCTGATCGACGGCAACAAAGTCACGACGTTCCTGACCCGCGACGGGCTCTACGACGCCGAGATTTACGGCATCGCCAGCGACGATCAGGACCGCCTGTGGATGGCCTGCAGCCGCGGGATTTTCTGGGTGCCGCGCGCCGAACTGCGGCGTTTCGCGGCCGGTGAGATCGAGAGCGTCAAGAGCGCCGCCTACAGCCCCACCGATGCCCTGCGCGTGATCGAGAGCCAGCCCGGCGTCCAACCAGCTTTGTGGCGCATGCGGGATGGCCGCATGTGGTTCGCCACCGTTCGCGGCGTGATCGCCCTGGATCCCACGCAGCCGCAGCGCGAGGGTTCACCCCCGGTGGTGATCGAAGATCCCATCGTCAATGGGCAGAGCACGCCTCCGCAGCGCGTTTCCCAACTTCCCGGCGGGCTGAAAAACGTCCAGCTTAATTACGCGGGGCTCAGCTACCTGCTGCCGGAGCTGATTCGATTCCGCTACCGCCTGAACGGCTACGATCCGGATTGGATCGATGCCGGAACCCGCCGCGAAGCCTTTTACACCAACTTGCCCCCCGGCGGATATCGTTTCCAGGTCACTGCATGCAACTTCGAGGGTGCCTGCAACGAGGCCGGCGCCGCGATGGAGTTCACCCTGTCACCCTTGTTCTATCAGCACGCCTGGTTCTGGCCGCTGATGTTGCTGGCTACGGGCGCCCTGGGCTGGCTGGGCTATCAATTGCACATCCGCCGCCTGCGCGAACGTTATGACTTGATTGTCTCCGAACGCAGCCGCATCGCTCGCGAACTGCATGACACCCTGATTCAGGGCTTCTCGGGCATCACCATGGCTCTGCAGGCGCTGGCCGCGCGCGTCCGGACTCCCGAAGAAAAGGAAACCCTGCAGGACATCATTAGCGATGCGGCCACCTGCCTCCGGGAAACCCGCCAGTCGGTGGCCGGCCTGCGCGCGGTGCGGAGCCCGGAATCCGGACTCGCCGGAGCCGTCGACCGGGCCGTCCGCGAAATTACCGAAACCAAGGCGGTTCGGACCAAGCTCCAGTTGGACCCGGTGCTTCGTCCCCTGCCGCAGGAGATGGAATATAACCTGTTGCGCATCGTGCGGGAGGCTGTCACCAACGCCGTGAAACATTCTGGTGCAAACTTGATTGAGGTGACCTTGCGCTCCAAACCCGATGCCATTGAAGTCTCTATCCATGACGACGGTTCCGGGTTTTCGCGCGACGGAGCCACCGGTGGCCCCGGCCACTATGGCCTGATCGGCATGAAAGAAAGGGCCTCCCAGATCGGCGGAACGCTGGAGCTTGTAACCCAACCGGGTGCTGGAACCACCATATCTCTTACGCTGCCCCTCGGATCTCCGGCGGGCCGGCCGGCAGAGGTGTCTTAAAATGAGCGGAGCTTCCTATAAATGAGTGCAGAACCCCTCGTCCGGGTCCTATGTGTTGACGACCATCCCCTGGTACGCAAAGGAATTGCGGCCATTATCGCCAATGAACCCAGCTTGCAGCTGGTGGGCGAAGCAGGCAACGGCCGCGAGGCTGTGGAAAAGTTCCGCGAGCTGCTCCCCGACGTGGTCCTGATGGACCTGCGCATGCCCGAGATGGATGGAATCGAGGCCACCAAGCAGATTCGCCAGTTGTCGCCGGATGCCAAAATCATCGCGCTGACCAGTTACGACGGCGACCAGGATATTTACAAGGCCATCGAAGCCGGCGTGCGCGGATACATCCTCAAGGAGATGGTGCATACCAAGGTCATTGATGCCATCCATACCGTGTACTCGGGAAAGCGCCTGATGCCCCAGGAAGTGGCCGAGCGCCTCAGCGAGTATTTCCCGCAAGTGGCCCTGACCCCGCGCGAAATTGAAGTGCTGAAGTACGTGGCGCGCGGCCTGGCCAACAAGGAAATCGCGCACCAACTGGGCACCGCCAGCGGCACTGTCAAGATGCACGTCCAGAACATCCTGGCGAAACTGGGCGCCGCGGACCGCACTCACGCCGTCACCATAGCCCTGGAACGCGGCATCCTGCACCTCGATCTCTAGCGTTGCCAGCGCCGGGTAATTTACCGGACCATGCGCGCCGGGAACCAGCGGTTCCCGAACTCGTCCTCCACAATCGCCGAGGTCTGCCCGAACGAATCCACCTCAGCCGGACGCAGCAGCGTCGCGCCCGCTGCCACAGCCTGCTTGTAAGCGGCCTCCACATCCTCCACCTGCACGAACAGAGCCTGCGGAGCAAAGGGCTCGCCTTCCCCCATCTCAATCAGCGAGTCCCCCAACTTCACCGCCGCGTGCATCACCGTTCCGCCATGCTCCACTACTTGCAAACCTTGCGCGCCAAAGGCTTTCTCCAGAAAAGAAATGAGCCCACGGGCATTGCGCGGATTCAAATGAGGCGTGAGTTCGCCCGTGCGCTCACCGTCCGGACCCAGATGCTTGGCCAAGAACCACGTATTCCCGCACGGGTCCTCAAGGAACGCGGAACGCTCGCCGTAAGGACGATCCGCGGGTTCGCCCACTTCCCCCGCCAGAACCTTCGCCCCCGCCGCAATAGCCCTGCGATAGGCGCCGTCCACATCGTCGACGAAATAATGCAGTCCGGCGCGGCGCTCGCCATAGTCCGCGGCCGCCCCTCCGGCAAACCGGATCATGGCTTCACCCACGCGGACCTCGCCGAAAGTTCCGCCCTCGGGAAATTCGCCGCGTTGCACGACTTGCGCGTCGAATGCGGTTTCGAGGAACGCTACCAGCTTGTCGGCATCGCGAACGATGATGAACGGCGTGACGGTCTTGAATCCTACTCGAGGATTGGTAGCAGTAGCTGTCATGGGTCTAGTCCTTTCTAATGTTCTTCCTAAACTCAACTGAAATTCAGAACGTGGAAGTTCGCGCAATCGGGCTCCGATGGCGAGCAGCTCCTGGAAATCACCAGACTCGGCGTCGCGCCCGTCCAGAATGTCCTGCAGAACGAGATCGAATTGTTCGGCTTGCTGCTCAGTCATCGCCCCGCCTTCCCTGGCCCGCCGGCCATCGCTGCCCGCAAATTTTCTATCGCGCGCAATTGCAATTGCTTCACCGCGCCCTCGGAACGGTCTAGCTCCACCGCGATTTCACGGATGCTCCTCTGTTCCACGAAGCGCGCTTCGATCACGCGTTGTTGCGCCGCCGGCAAACGGTCCACAAGTTGGAAGAGCATGGCGCTCTGTTCGATTTCATCCGTCGAAGGCTCTTGCTGAGAATCCATGCGCTCCCCCGTCTCGCGGCGCGCTTTCAGCCAGTAGTCCGCCGCGGCGTTCGAAGCCATGCGCAGCAACCATGCCACGAAGGGCACGCCTCGCCATTCAAACTTGTGCAGATTCGCCAGCGCCTCGCGAAACACTTCGGCGGTCAAGTCCTCGGCGACGCCACGGTCACCGCTCCGCCGGATCAGATATGCGTAGACGCGATGGAAGTTCGCTTCGTACAAAGCGCCGAAGTGCGCCGGATCTCCTTGCGCCGCCTCCACCAGCTTTTGTTCGTCTAACATCAACCTCTCTCAGCGCGGAGTCTCATCACAAGGTAAACTGTCAGGTGGGGGCGAAGGTTATGGTACGAACCTATGCCGATAGGCATACTATACCGCTAGTGCAATCAAATTCTGAGGATACTTCAGAACCGAACAGCCTCCGCCAAAGCGAGCTGTTAGTTGTCATCTCCAAAGTGGAGGAGGACGACTCTGTTCGCCTCGGCCTCGCGGGCCGGATGACGGCCAACGGTATCGGCGACCTCCGCCGCGCCGTGGAAGACGGACGCCGCCGCCGCAAGCTGCTGGTGCTGGACCTGACCGAAGTGACGCTGCTGGACCGCGTCAGCGCGGAGTTCTTGACCAGCCTCTCCAGCCACCACGTTCGTTTTGAGAATTGCCCGCTCTACTTGCTGCCCTGGATTACCGGCGCTAAGCAGGCCTAACCACCTCTCGGCGCATTTCTCCACAAGCGGCTGATCCGAAGACGCAGAGTTCCCGGACCTGATACTGCCGGCAGAGCTCCACGAGCTTTGTTTCGTCCACCTCTACGGTTCCAAGTTGGAGCATGCGATTCACTTGAACAGGGCCGTGATGATCATTCTATCCCGGAATGAGATGTCGACCCTAGTGCGCTAAGACATAGCAATAGCTAGACTAATCTACCGCCAACGGCCACATCACCAGGTTATCCACGGCTGGGAAGAAACGGCCCGCCTTCGGAGGACTCTTACTATTGTGCCCGCCAATCAATCTTCGTCTAAGTTTCTCGCCGCCGGACTTCTGTCGCTCGCCGCCTGTTTCCTCGGCGCGTGTACGGCTGTCACGGATACCTCTACCGTCACGAAAACTTCCGAGGCCCAGACGTCCGTCGCGCCGCCGGGAAAAACGGCCGCGGAGCACGACACCGCGTTAGTCCGCTTCGTGAATGCCGATTCGCTGGAAGAGGCTCTGGACGTGATGACGCCCAACGGTGACGTATTCAGCAACGTCACGTACCGAAATATTACCCCTTACAAAGAGTTGCCCCGGGGCTTCACGCTTTTCAAGATGCGCCAGGTAGGCGGCCAGGCCGAGCTGGGCTCCGCGCGGCTCGAGTTGATGCCGGGCAGGCACTACACGTTTGTCGGATTGCAGGTACCGAAAGGCGGTTCTCGCTTGATCGGCATGAGTGACAACATAGCGTCGCTGGATCCGGCTGAAGCGCGCATCCGCTTGATCAACGCGACGGCGGATGTCGACGATCTGGATCTTTTTCTGGGAAAAACCGATCGCAGGATTATGCACGGCGTGGACGCAGGTTCCATCACCTCGTTCGCCGATGTGCCCGGCGGCACGGTGGATATCCGCATGGGTAAGCAGGCGGGCCCGGTCGCGCTCACCAACCTGCCGGTGCAAGCCAATCACCTCTACACCTATATCGTGATTGGACGCGCGGCGGCGTTGGACGTGGTCCAGATTGTAGATCAAACGACTGCCGCGGGCAGCGCGCCGTAACAACGTTTCGACTGGAATTATTTCTTGCGATTCCGTTCTGGTTCCAGGGTCTGCCCGCTACACTGAAGTCAGTGACTCCCGCCGCTCTAACCATCGCCGGCTCCGACCCTAGTGGCGGTGCTGGTTTACAAGCTGATCTCAAGACTTTCCACCGCTTCGAAGTGTACGGCGAATCCGTGGTCACCATGATCACGGTACAGAACACAGTGTCCGTCGAACGCGTGGAGATACTGCCGGTGGACCTCATTCTGCAGCAGTTGGATGCCGTGCTGCGCGATATTCCGCCCGCCGCCGCCAAAACCGGCGCTCTGGGCAATGCCGCCGTAGTAGCCGCCATCGCCGAGGCCGCCAAGTCCTTCACCTTCCCGCTGGTAGTGGACCCCGTGATGCTCAGCAAGACCGGGGCTCCGCTGCTCGACGAGGAGGGTGTCCGAGCCCTGGTAGAGCTGCTGTTCCCACGCACGTTTCTGCTGATGCCGAATTTGGATGAAGCCTCCGCGCTGGTTGGGTTTCCCGTGAACGACGTGCCCGCCATGCGGAAAGCGGCAGAGGCTCTGGCCGCGCGCGGTCCGCAGAATGTACTGATTAAAGGCGGCCATCTGCGGGGCGAAGCCGTGGACATCCTGTTCCACAAGGGGCGCATCGAGGAATTCGCCTCGCAGCGTATTTCCAGCACGCAGACCCACGGGACGGGCTGCACATACTCCGCCGCGATCACCGCGGAGCTGGCAAAAGGCAACAGCCTTTCCGACGCCGTAGCTCGCTCCAAAACCTTTATCACCCGCGCCATCCAGTGGGCCCCCGGTTTAGGCCGGGGCACCGGTCCGCTGAATCATTTCTGAGCATGGGCGGAGCCAGCTCCATCCCCGCGGGCGATTTTTCGGAATGGCTTCACGGGTACGGAGACCTCGCTGCGCACCGCAAGCCCGGGAGCCGATGTCGCGTGCGGAACCTGCAACGCGTGTTGCCGCGCCTCCATGTTCATCCACATCCAGCCGGAGGAAACTCAAACCCTCGACCGCATTCCCCCGGCGCTGCTGTTTCCCGCGCCCGGCCTGCCGAAGGGGCATGTGTTGCTGGGCTATGACGAGCAGGGGCACTGCCCCATGCTGATCGACGACAAGTGCTCGATTTATGAGCACCGTCCGCAGACATGCCGCGATTACGATTGCCGGGTGTTTGCCGCGACGGGCGTTGCGGTGGACCAGCGGACTCAGGCTGAAATAGCGCAACGGGTCAAGGCGTGGGAATTTCAGTACGCAAGCGACGAAGGCCGCGAGGAACATAGGCTCGTGCAGCGGGCGGCGGCCTTTCTGCAAGAGAAAGGGGACCTGTTTCCGCACGGGAGCTTGCCGCGTCATCCCGTTCAACTGGCTGTGCTGGCAGTCAGGATTTACCGCTATTTTTGCGGCCCAAACGTATCCGCCCTGTCCGACGCCGCCATTGCGCAGGCAATTTTAGCTGAGCTCGCGGAGAAGCAATTCTGAGAATCAGGGGCGGCGCGCCGCACTGAACTTAGAATGACTTTCCCGATTCTGGCGGCACTCGATCAAGGGATCCTCGCGATCCTGGGACCGCTGGCCGCCGCGATCCTCATTAGCGGCATCGACGATTTGTTCGTGGATGCGGCGTGGGCTCTCAGCTGGCTGAAATCCAAACTGCGGCCGGCCGCCAGTCTCTTTCCGCCGGGTCCGCGGCAATTGGAATCGGCGCCGCGCGCGCCCATCGCGATCTTCCTGCCGCTATGGCAGGAGCACGAGGTGATCGCGCAAATGTTGCAGCATAATCTAGCGTCGATCCGCTATCCGGAATACCACATCTTTGCCGGTTGTTACCCCAACGACGCGGCCACCCAACAGGCGGTGCAAGCGGTGGCCTCCGGATTTCCCAACGTGCATGTGGCCGTGTGCCCGCACGATGGGCCGACGTCCAAGGCGGATTGTCTCAACTGGATCTATCAGCACATGTTGTTGTACGAAGAGCAATCCAAAATCCGCTTCGCCGTGGTGGTGACGCATGACGCGGAAGATCTGATCCATCCCGAGGAACTGAGCTGGATCAATTACTACGCCGCGCGCTACGACTTTGTACAGACGCCGGTGCTACCTTTGGCGACACCGTTCTCCGAATGGACGCACGGGGTCTACTGCGACGAGTTCGCGGAATATCACACGCGCGACATGACGGTTCGTGCGTCCTTAGGCGGTTTCGTGCCCAGTTGCGGAGTGGGTACGGGATATCGGCGCGAGGCGTTGGTGCGGTTGGCGGAATCCTCCTCCAATCACGTGTTTGAGCCGGAGGCGCTGACCGAAGACTACGACAACGGCCTGCGGCTGAAACGCCTGGGATGCCGGCAGGCCTTTGTCCCGATCGCTCCGCACGGCACGGCGGATTTCGTCGCCACGCGCGAGTTTTTCCCGCGTAGTTTCCGCGCCGCTCTGCGCCAGAGAACCCGTTGGGTGATGGGGATCTCGCTGCAAAGCTGGGAAAAGTTCGGATGGTCGGGCACTCTAGCGGAGACTTACTGGCTATGGCGCGACCGCAAGGGGCTGCTGACGAACCCTCTGAGCGCGCTGGCCAACTTGGTGTTCTTCTACGGCTTGCTAACGGCAGTGTGGAATCGGGCCGCAGCCGGCACGATCGAGATCGCCAAGATCACCTTGGCTCTGCTGTGCCTGCGCACCGTCATTCGCATGGGCTGCGTCGCACGCATCTATGGGGTTCCGTTTGCCCTGGGTGTCCCTCTGCGCGCCGTCTATGCCAACGTCCTGAACGCGGCGGCCACGTTTGCCGCGGTGGGCCGTTTCGGATGGGCGCGCTGGCACGGCTATCCGCTCACCTGGCTGAAGACGGAACACGCCTATCCGCACCGTTCGACGCTGCTGGGCCATAAGCGCCGCCTGGGAGAGATTCTGATCAGTGGAGGCTACCTGGACGCCGCCACGATTGAGCGCGCGGTCGCCAGTTGTCCAGTGGGCGTGCGGCTGGGAGAACACCTGGTCCACGACGGCCACCTGTCGATGGACACCCTCTACACGGCGCTCGGCTTTCAGCAAGGTCTGCCCATCGCGCGCGTCGATGCATCCGCCGTTTCCAGCGGGATCGCGCATGCTTTGCCCGAACGCTTCGTACGAGAGTGGGCGGTGCTGCCGTTCCGGGTGGAGCAAGGGGCGTTGTTTCTGGCTTCGCCGGAGGCGCCGACCGCCGCAATGACCGGGGCGCTGACCACGTTCACCCGGCTCGAAACGCGTTTCCACCTGGTGACGCCGGCGGAATTCGAAAACCTCGCCGCTGCGCTACTGTAGTCTTCATGAAGGTGTTCGCTGCTGCTGTACTGCTATCCGTTCTATGTTCCGCTCAAACTCCTTCCGCGACGGCCGATTTAATATGGTCCGCGCGTTATGTGGTCACCGGAGATCCCGCTCTTGGCGTAATCGAAGACGGAGCCATCGCCGTTGAAGGCGCGCGCATCGTTGGAGTAGGAACGCGCTCGCAAATCGAAGCTCGCTTTCGCGCGCCCACCCATTTGGACCAACCCAACGCCATCCTGGCGCCCGGCTTGATCAACACTCACACGCACGCCGCCATGAGCCTGTTCCGCGGCATCGCCAACGACCGCAAGCTACAGGACTGGCTCGATAACTTCATCTTCCCCGCGGAAGCCAAGAACGTGGACCGGGAGTTCGTGCGTTGGGGCACCCGTCTGGCGCTGCTGGAGATGGCGCGGTCGGGCACCACGACGTTCACCGACATGTATTTCTTCGAAGACACCGTGGCCGAAGAAACCAAGGCCGCGGGCATGCGCGGAGTGTTGGGCCAGTCGCTGATCGGCTTCCCTGCCCCGGATTTCAAAACGCCGGCCGAACAGCTTGCGGGCGCGGAAGCGTTTCTGAAAAAGTACGACGCGGACCCCCTCATCACTCCGGCAGTGGCTCCGCACGCGATCTATACAACGCCGGACGAAACCCTGCGCGCGGCAAGGGCGCTGGCGGACAAGTATAGGAAGCCGTTGCTCATTCATCTGGCCGAGACCAAGGCCGAATACGACGAGGCCAAGGAAGAACGCAAGCTGACTCCCACGCAGGTGTTGGACAACCTAGGCATCCTTGGGGGACCAACCGTGGTGGCGCATGCGGTTTGGCTGGACGACCGCGATATCGATGTGCTGGCCATTCACAGCACGGGCGTGGCGCACAATCCGTCCAGCAACATGATGCTGGCAAGCGGCATCGCGCCGGTCACAAAGATGCTGGCGCGGGCCGTCAACGTAGGGCTGGGGACGGATGGGCCGGCGGGCTCCAACAACGACTTCGATATGTTCGAGGAAATGGACCTGGCGGCCAAACTTCAGAAGGTGTCCACGAGTGATCCTACGGCGCTATCCGCGCAGCAAGCCTTTCAACTGGCGACCCTGGGAGGCGCCAAGGCGTTGGGGATGGGCCACCTGATCGGGTCGCTGGAACCCGGCAAATTGGCCGATATCATCAGCATCCGCCTGGAAGATCCGCGCGCCGCGCCGCTCTACGACATATACGCGCAGCTGGTTTATGCACTGAAAGGCTCCGACGTGGGCGACGTGATGGTGAACGGCAAGATGATCCTGCGCAACCGCATCATGACCACCTTGAACGCCAACGCCATCCTGGCCAAGGCCGCCGAGTACGGCGAAAAAGTGAAGGCCTCGCTCGCAAAATAAAAGCGCCGGCCGTATCTTAATGCCCGCCTGCCGGCAATGACAGTTATCAGGTGATGACAGAACCAGAGCTGCGGCAGGCCTTTGAGGACCACAAGGATTCGGTCTACGACTTCGCGCTGCGAATGACGGGATCGGAAGCGGTGGCCGAAGATGTGGCCCAAGACTGCTTTCTGGAGCTGTTACGCAACCCGCGGGGGTTCGATAGAACTCGCGGCTCCCTGCGAACGTTTCTGTTCGGAGTCACCCGGCATTTGGTCTACCGTCAATGGCGCAATTCGCAGCGCCTGGTGCCGGTCGACGGACTGTTCGAAGACGAGCTGGGGAGCTACTCGCCGGATCTAACGTCGGGCAGCACCGCGACCATAGTCCGGGAGGCGGTGCAGGCGTTGCCCGCGTTGCAGCGCGAGGCGGTACTGCTGTTCGAGTACGAGGGCTTCACGCTGGAGGAAATCGCGAGCATCGCGAATGTGGATGTGGGGACCGTGAAATCGCGGCTGCATCGGGCGCGGGAAAAGCTGCGCCAAGTGCTGGCCCCTTTGAGAAATCACACTGGAGTGCAACACACTGGAGCAAAGCAATGACGGACAACGAACTCTCGGATCTGTTGCAGGAGTGGAAACGAACTCCTGCGCCCGCGACGCTGGACGCACGCGTGCTGGACTCGCGGCGGCTGCCGGCGCCCGCTGGATGGTGGAACAGAATCCCGGCGCTGCCCGTTGCCGCTACCGGTGTTGCGGGAGGCGCGCTGGTGGTGTGGGCGCTGATTACATTGCTGCCGTCGACGCCGCCGGCTGCGCCCGTTGCTGAGCCCGCTGTCGTCCAGCAGGCGGCCGCTCCGAAAGTGGAACCTGTGGAGGAGCTGCCGGCGCCGGCTCCGAAGCCGCGCCCGAAAAAAATGCCTGTGACGGTGCCAGGGCCGGCGAAGATCATTAGTACCCCTCCGCTGCTTGTGAGTGGGCCCCCGCCAGCCTATCCGGCGGATGCCCCGCCGCTACGATCGGTGGTGATCATTCATCTGCGGATTCGAATCGGCGCGGATGGACGCGTGATCGAGGCGGAGGCCCTTGATGCCACCGATCCGGTGCTGGGCGCTCTGGCCGTTGACGCGGTGAAAGAGTGGATGTACCGGCCCAGGTACGAGAACGGGCTGGCTGTTGAGGCCAATTCGGAAACGAGTGTCATCTTCGCGCCCAAAGAGATACCCAGGTCTAGTAAGGGCGTTGCGAAATGATCCCCGTTAGAAGTCGACGGCCTTGGCGTCTTCGATGATGAGGTCGTGATAGACGGGCAGCGACCAGCCGACCTTTTCGAGTTCTTTCAAGCGCGCGTCCACCTTCTTCACGTAGTTGGCCTTGCTGCCGTACATTTTCTTCAGGTCGGCCTTGGCGATGGGCGTGGTGTAGACGCTGAGGCCGCACAGCTGGGCGTTGCCAGCAGGCGCCGGAGTGGCGGTGTTGCGGGCTGTGTATTTGGCCACCGGCAAGTCGACATACGGATTGCGGATGCCGCCTTTGGCGTTGCCGCGATCATCGAGAGCCATTAGCGAGCCGTCGTTGGCGCGGTTGCGGTCGATCAGGATGCGATCCGCCTTGGGCGGCACGATGCCTTGATCCACCCAGCGCAGCAAGTGATACATGCCTACGGACATGTAGGCCTCCACTGGATATTTGCTCAGCGGATTGACGCAGGCGCTTTGCGGAAGGCGCACGTTGTTCTTGGAATCAAGATGTCCCATGGCCGCGAACTCGTAGTCCCTGTACTGATCGCCGGGAGCATCGCCGTCCTGGCGGACGGTGGCGATATTTTCCTGCTCATGCTGTGTGGGGAGCTGGATCAGGGGGACGTCCACCGCCATGATCACGGCGCCGTTGGAGGTGGGCATGAAGCCATCGTAGATGTGCTTCATATCCGGGGTGCGGTAGACCATGTGCGCGGGGAGATAGTTGGTCAGGACCAAAGAGCTGGCTGAGGTGCCGAAGAGCACCACTTTCCGAACCGGCAGACCCGCCAGAGGACCTTTGTCGCTGCGAATCAGCGAGCCGACTTGCGCCAGGATTTCGTTGACCTGATCGTTGGACATGGTGAGATCGGCGTAGCGCTCGCGGTTGAAGTTTTGCGGGATCATCGGGCCGCTGGTAAGAATCTCCGCCGCGATGTGGCCGGAGCTCATGGTGTAAACCGAAGTGTATTCAAAGGCGTGCGCGTTACCCGCGGGGTGCATCGACTCGGCGATCACCAAGCCGCTGAATTTCGAATTGTCGGCGGGCTTACGGATCACCAGGCGCGTCTTGTAGGGCTTGCTGTTGGCGGTGCCGGAGACGAAGTATTCATCGGTGTCGTACTTGTAGAACTTCACGTCGCGGCCGGGCCACTGGGCCACGGCGGAGTCATACATCGCTCCTGGTCCGGTGATCTTGGCGGAGAGTGTGGGGAGAGCGACGGCAGTGGGCTCAGTCGGCAGAGGGGCCGCGGGGACGCCACCTTTCGCGCCGCCGGGACCACCGGGTCCGCCTTTGGGAGCACCGCCCTTGGGGGCTCCACCCTTCTGCGCAGGCGCGGGGGGCTGGGCGCGCATGGGGGACTGGGTCACGGTGACCAAGGCGGCAGCCGCCAGCAGCAACATCGCAATCACCGGATAGGACTTCTTGTGCATAGTTCTCCTTGCAGTCAGGACCTTGACTATTATGCCCGATCGGGGGCTCGGGTAGATATGCCGGATGAGTGGTTTCAATGAGTTGTTGGGTTCGTTCCGTTAAATTGCGATGTTTTAGGTTGTACTTCATGTTCGATGGCGCGCGGCGGCCATTTGCGGTTCAGGCTTCAGGTCTACCTTCGCGCATCTGGATGGCTGCGCTCGGCGGGCGGATGCGGGAAATTGCTGGCGGGAGGAAAGATACTCGATCCAGTTTCTTGTGATTGGCCGCGTTTACTGCTTGGGTAGTGCCTTGGCGTCGGCAAGCGGAAAACACATATTGGCCACGGATGGACACGGATGCACACGGATAAGCCATCTGTTTTCGTTTCCGCCAAGCGGCGCGTGTTATCCTCTTAAATTCACCCCTTAAATTCACCCCAACACTATGCCTAGCCCCACCCCTATCACAGTCGCGCATGGCGACGGAATCGGCCCGGAGATCATGGCCGCGACGCTCCATATTCTGAAGGAAGCCGGAGCGGCTCTCGACATTGACACGATTGAAGTCGGCGAGAAGGTTTATCTTTCCGGCAACAGCACCGGCATTGCCAAGGAATCGTGGGCGTCGTTGCGGCGCACCAAGGTGTTTCTGAAGGCTCCGATCACCACGCCGCAGGGCGGCGGGTACAAGAGCTTGAACGTCACCACGCGCAAGATGCTGGGGCTATACGCTAATATTCGGCCGTGCGTTTCTTATGCTCCTTATGTGCGCACGAAGCACCCTAACATGGACGTGGTGGTGGTGCGCGAGAACGAGGAAGATCTGTACGCGGGCATCGAGTATCAGACGTCGCCGGAGGAGATTGTCGCGTTCAAGCTGATCACGCGGCCGGGCTCGGAAAAAATCATCCGCTACGGGTTTGAATATGCGCGCCAGTTCGGGCGTAAGAAGGTCACCTGCTTCACGAAGGACAACATCCTGAAGATGACCGACGGCAGCTTTCACAAGCTGTTCGAGGAAATCGGAACGGAGTATCCGGAGTTCGAGAAAGAGCACTGGATCGTGGATATTGGCGCGGCGAAATTGGCGGATACTCCGGAAGCATTCGACGTGATCATCATGCCGAACCTGTATGGCGACGTATTGAGCGACGTGGCGGCGCAGATCGCGGGATCGGTTGGGCTGGCGGGGTCTTCGAACATCGGGACCAGCGCGGCTATGTTTGAGGCGATCCATGGGTCGGCTCCACGGCGCGCGGGGCAGAATCTGGCGAATCCGTCGGGACTGATGCATGGAGCGCTGCTGATGCTGGTCCACATCGGGCAATCGGACGTGGCGGAACGCATCCATAACGCGTGGCTGCGGACCCTGGAAGAAGGTGTCCACACGTACGACATTTTCGAAGAGGGCAAGAGCAAGACGCGGGTGGGTACCAAGGAATTCGCGGAGGCGGTGGCCGCCCGGCTGGGCAAGAAGCCGGAGCATCTGAAGGCGGTTTCTTACGCAGCGACGAAGCCAGCGGTTTATAAGGCTCCCTCGGCGGCTCCGAACTATAAGCGCGAATTGATCGGCGTGGACATTTATGTGGAATGGCCGACCAAGGAAAATGAAAAGCTGGCGGCGCTGATGCAGAAGGCCGACGGCAACGGACTGAAGCTGGAGATGATTTCCAATCGGGGTACGAATGTGTGGCCAAACGGGGCTCCGGAGACATTCTGTACGGATGCTTATCGCTGCCGCTTCATGTCGGCCGGCACCACGCAGGCGGAGTTGAATGCTCTGCTGGGTCGAGTGACGGGGCTGGGCTTGCCAATCGCGATGACGGTTAACCTGCAGAATTACGATGGCAAGAACGGGTTCACACTGGCACAGGGGCAATAAGCGATGAGCACGGCGTTAGTGGCTGTCATGATGGGCAGCAAATCCGATTGGGATGTGATGCAGCACTGCTGCGCGATGTTGGATCAATTTGGCGTGGCCAACGAGAAGAGGGTGCTTTCGGCGCATCGTACGCCGCACGCGGCCGCGGAGTTCGTGTCGGGCGGCGAGGCTCGCGGCGTGAAAGTCTTCATTGCGGCGGCGGGCGGGGCGGCGCACCTGGCGGGCGTGGTGGCGGCGCACACGGTGCTGCCGGTGCTGGGAGTGCCGATGGAGAGCGCGGCCTTGAAGGGCATGGATTCCTTGCTTTCCACGGTACAGATGCCGGCGGGGATTCCGGTGGGGACGTTGGCGATAGGCAAGGCGGGGGCGGTGAATGCGGCGCTGCTGGCGATTGCGATTCTGGCTACGAACGATGCGGGCCTACGGGACAAGATAAAGAAGTATCGGGACGATCAGACGGCGCAGATTTTGGCTACTACGCTGTAGCTGAGTCTAGTCGGCGAAGAACGGGGTTTCGTTTTCGCCGCGGAGGATCAGGTCAAAGCGATAGGTTTCGGTGTCGGGGTGTTTTCCGGCGATCAGGCGGGAACGTAGTGCCGGGGGCACGCATTCCAGGACGGGGTCGGGGGCGTCGGAGAAAAATACTGTTGTGACCAGGCGGCGGGTCAAGCCGATTGCCAGCACCATCACGTTGATGTGCGGGGCGCGGCCGACAGGGGCTCCGGGCAAAACGGTGCGGATGCGATACCAACCATCGTGATCGGTGCGGGCACGGCCGAAGCCGGGGAAGCCGGGATCCGCCTCGGCAAATCTGGGGTCCAAGGGATGGCGGAAGATGCCGTTGGAGTCGGGCTGCCAGAATTCGACAATCGAATTTCGCGTGGGGCCCAGGCCTTCTTCGAGAACGCGGCCGGTCACGATGATGGGGGTGCCGATGGCGTGCTCCGCCATGTCGCTCAATTCGTCGGCGAACTCGAACGGGAAAAACGGGCCAATGGTGCAAAACGGGGAAACGATCATGCGTGCTCTTTAGTCCAGTTCCGGGGTGCGGCGATGACCGCGCAATATGAAGTCGCGTTTATAGCCGACGGAGCTGACGTCGCCCATGGTGGTGTCGCCGAATTCGAAGATCAGGCGATCGCGGGTGGCGCGGTCCGGCACGCCGTTGAGGAGCAGGTCGGTCTCATTCAGAGGGTCGCCGGGGAAGAAGATCTGGGTGACGTAGCGATCCATCCAGGAAACGCCAAAGATCGAAAAGTGGATGTGGGGAGGGCGCCACCACCAGCCCGATTCCAGCACCGGGTAGGCTCCCGGCTTGATGGAAAAGAATTGGTACTCGCCTTCTTCATTCGTTACCAAGCGGCCGTGCCCGATGAAGTTGGGATCGATGGGGGCCTGATGATTATCCATCTTGTGGATGTACTTGCCGGCAGCGTTGGCTTGCCACAGTTCGATCACCGCGCCGCGCAGGGGCGAGCCGTCTTCATCCAGGATGCGTCCGCTTACCGAGATCAACTGCCCGAGCGCGCGAGGCGCGTCGGCTTTGGGCCGCGAAAGATCCAGTTGCCCGATGGCCAGTTGCTGGGCCAAGCCGATTGGTCCGGTGCGCTCAGAAAGCGTGAGGGGGCGCTGGATCAAAGGCGCGAGCGGCGTGCGGGTGAAACTTTTCGGATATCTGTCGATATACCGCAGCATCTGGGAGCGGTCGTCGTACAGACTATATTCTTTTGTCATCTTTTGAGAGCGGCTAATACTCGCGAGGGGGTCAAAGGATATTCTTCCATGCGGACACCGGTAGCGTCAAAGAATGCATTTGCGATGGCGGCGGCGCAGGCGGCCATCGTCTCCTCCCCGGCGCCGCTGGATTTTTCATTTAGCCGCTGTACGACGACCGCCGAGGTGTCCGGACACTCTTCAAAACGCATCACTGGATAGGTGTTCCAATCCAGGCTGGTTACGCCCACCTGGTTGAACTTAACCTCTTCGAGCAGCATGCGGCTGGCGGTTTGGACCAACTGTCCGCTGATCTGGCTCTCGACGATGCCGGGGTTGACGCATTGTCCGCAATCGAGGGCTCCGTATAAATGTTTGGCCAACACTTTGCCGGTCTGGCGATTTATTTCTATTTCCGCGACGGCGGCTCCCCAGGATTGCAGGTGGGTGCCGAGACCGAGACCGCGGCCGGTGACGACGTTGGCGTTCGATGGCGTGGCGTTGGCGCGGCGCGGGTCCCAGCGGGCTATGCGGGCCACGGCTTCCATGACACCGAGCCAACGCTCATCGGTCATGTTGGCGAGGCGGAAGCGATAGGGGTCCTGATTCAAGTCGTAGGCGAGTTGATCGATGGCCTGCTCGGAGGCAAACGAGAAGGAAAGATCCAACGGCGAACGCAACCAGGCGGCGCGCAGATAACCCTGCACGTTGATTTTGTGATTCACGAGTTTCAAATTCGGGATCACGTACATAGAACCAAGGTTGAGGGGGCTGACTTGTTGGGCGGCGGCGCCGGGCCATTCCGCCGCGGGGACGCCGGTGAGTTGCTCGGACGTTTCCACATTGGACCAGTTATGCTGCCAGCCATGATACTCATACGCGCGCAAGCGACCCTGCGCGTCAGCGGCGACGTGAACTTCGCCGATGTGGGCGGGGCCGTACAGATCCCAGCCGTGTTCGTCCCAGCGCATGAATTGGAGGCGCACAGGCTTTCCGGCTAACTGCGAGATCAGGGCCGCGGCTTGCGCCACGTCGTCATAACAGCTGTGTCCGTAGGTGCCGGAGCCCTCGGCGTACTGGACGCGGATTTTCTCCTGGGCGAGCCCTAGAATGCGAGCCAGGGTGCGGCGGGTTGCGTAGACGTCCTGCGAGGACGTAATGATGTGGGCCGAATCCGCGGTGACGTCCGCCAGAGCGCCGTTGGGGGCGAAGGGGGCATGCATCTGGTAGGGTCCGCGAACCGTACGCGAGACAACGTGGGCGGCTCCGGTGAAGGCGGCTGCGATGTCGCCGCGCTCCAATACGACGCGGTCTTCGGTCTTTTCGGCGCGCATTTGAGCGAATAAGCGATCGTTGCCGGGAAGCGCGGGCGGGTTGTCCCAGGTGACCTGCAATTGCGCTGCCGCTTTGACGGCATCCCACTCTGTATTCGCGACCACGCCGAGGAAGTCGCCTTTGCGGACGACGCGCGCGCCGAGGATGGACTTGATGGAATCCTCATTGACGCTGATGATTTTGGCTCCGGCTCCATAGGCTCGCTGGCCTCGAGGGCGGACGACGCGAGCATGCAGCATCCCAGGAAGACGCAGGTGTTGCAGATGCGAATAGTCGCCGCTCACCTTGGCGGGCGTGTCTTTGCGCGACAGGGCTTTGCCGACGAGTTTGTAATCGGCGGAATTTTTCACAGGCGCGTTGCCGGTGAAGGCCACGTTGAACTGCTGGTCGCCGATCAAGGCTCCATAGGTGACGGTACGATTGAGGGCTCCGTTGACCCACACGATGCCGCGTTCCACGCGCAGTTGATCGACGGGCGCGTTTAAACGGGCGGCCGCCAGTTTGAGCAGAGCTTGGCGAGCCTCGGCGGCGGCAGTACGGACTTGCGGGCCACCGCGGGCGATAGAGGCGCTGGAGTAGGTGCCGCCCTGATTGGGCGTGACGTGGGTATCCAGATTGATGGTGGCGATCTGGGTTAGATCCAAGTCCAGCTCTTCGGCGGCGATCTGTAGAAGCGCCGTGGAATTGCCCTGCCCTAATTCCGCGAAGCCAACATAAAACGTGGCGGTGTTATCGGAATGGATCGCGAGCCAGGTGTCGATTTGATTCGCGGCGGGCGGTCCGGGGGTGGGAACGCGGGTTTGTGCGGAGGCCTGGTCAGAAAGGAGATTGGCGAGCGGGAAGCCGATGAGCAAGGCTCCACCGGATTTCAGGAAATTGCGGCGGGTGTTCATCGAGCGACTCCTAACGCAACACCGGTAGCCCTGGGAGTAGCAGGTGTGGCGGCCCGCTGAATCGCGCGAATGATGCGGGGATAATTTCCGCAGCGGCATAAATGCCCGTTCATGGCGGTGCGGATCTGGGGTTCGCTGGGCTGCGGGTTGGTGGACAGCAGTTCCACCGCTTTGATGATCATGCCGTTGAAGCAATAGCCGCATTGCAGAGCCTGCGTCTCAATCATTGCCGCCTTCACGGGGTGGTCCTGCGGAAGACCTTCCAGCGTGGTGATCGATTTTGCTCCCACGGTGGACAGGGGCGTTACGCAAGAACGAGTCTCGACGCCATCGATCAAGACCGAACAGGCGCCGCATTGGGCGAGTCCACAGCCGAAACGGGGTCCCTTGAGTTGCAGCTCATTCATCAAGACGTAGAGCAGAGGGGTATCCCCTGGGGAGACCACATCCCTGGGGAGGTTGTTGACCCGAATGGTGGGCATAATGTGTCAGGGTATCAGGCTTGCCATTACACTAAAAGGGATGCGCTATTTCAGGCTCACAGAAGCCGAACGGTTGTTACCGGAAGTCGAACGCCATTTGCGGGACGCCTTGTTCCACAAGTCGGAATATGAGCGCGTGCACCAGGTGATTGAGGCGACGCTCGATCGCGTGCGCATGTCGGGCGGTGCTCGCATCGATCCGGGGAAGCAGTTGGAGTTGCGGACGCAGCGCGACACGAACGTGAAGTCCTTGCAGGAAGCCATGGCGCAGATCGAGCAATTGGGCGCACTGGTGAAGGACCTGGATATCGGGTTGTTGGACTTCATGGCGCGCTACAACGGCCAGGACGTGTGCCTGTGCTGGAAACTGGGCGAGGGCGGAATCGAGTACTGGCATGGAGTGGAAGAAGGCTTCCGCGGGCGTAAGGCGATCGACCAGGAATTCCGCGAGAACCACAGCGGAGAGGCCCTCGGCGATACGCCGAATTAGGGCGTGGACAGCCGGCTCAGTCAAGGATTGGGGCAAGTCGGCGGAACTGCCCGAATTGACAGGGTTTACACGGGACCGATAGACTGGTTCGAATAGATGCTTCTCGCTCGCGAGTTTATAGAATACGTTTCGCGCCAAGTTGTCGCCAAGCTGACCCCCCAGTGGATTGAGACCACCAACAGCCAGTCGGCCTCGGATTATGTTGTCCAGGTGATTGAAGAGGACTTGAGCATTGAAGACCACCTGAACGATGAGGTTCGGGACATGCTCAGCGAATACAGCGAATACATGCGCCGCGAGGGCGTCAGCTATCAGGACATGTTCCGCAAGATCAAGAACACCTTGATCACGCAGCGCAAGATCGTGCGCGCGGCGGGCCGGGATACCGGTGACCCGATGAAGCTATCGCGCGACAAGATCAACGATCTTTCCCACAAGGTGGTAGCGGCGCTGCGGAAAAGCCGGGATTTCCGGCTGAAGCGCGATCCCAACGATGTGCGGCTGGAGATGGTGAAAGTGATCACCGACCTGCTGCAGACCGAGGAGAAGGTAGACCGCGCGGCGCGGACCAAGATCCGCACCATGAAGAAGGAAGTCGGCGAAGGCACCGAGGAGTGGGATCTGCTGCACAAGCGGTATTACGCGGAAGAGCTGAAGAAGCTCGGGATTGATCTGGGTTAGCGGACTGGCCTGTTTTGCGCGAAAGCCTGCGCGATTTTCATCCCAATTGAGGACGTGTCCGAGTAGTAGATGTTTGAAGTGACGGCTACGACAATCCCGTACTCGGGGAATGTCATCAAAGACGCCACCATTCCGGCGTCGGAATGCGGCCAAATCAGCGGTGCATACCCGTCGTGGCCGATCATGCGCGTTGGTTTGCCCGCCAGCGTGACAGTCTTGAGGTCCCAGCCGAGACCGTATGCGGTCTGCTCGCCGGAGATCAGCACCTGCGGCGTCTGGAGCAGTTCGACCGTGGCGGGTTTCAGTAGCTTACCGCTGTTGATCCCCATGGCGAAGCGGACCAGATCGGACGGAGTGGACTGGAAAACGCTGGCTCCCGCATAGCAGGAATAGTCCAGGGGGCGCATCACGTGCCTACCGCGGTTAGGGTCCGCGTTGAACCTCGGGAAGTAGGTGGTCACACGGTTCTCAGCGGGCTGCTTGGTGGAACCCGGCTTCCTGTTGGAATCAGAGGCGCTGCCGCGCGTGGCCTCAGGATCGTGGATCAGTTCCCGCACCATATTGGCCAACGGGAAGTCCTCGTCGACTTCCTTTGTCGTGGGGTCTGGGATGGTGTCGTGCATCCCCAGTGGTTCGAAGACTCGCTGCTGCATGAACTTGAGGAACGGCTGGTCCGCGGCGGCTTCGATGGCCGCGCTCACCATGTTCCAGCCGTTGTTCGAATAGCGGTACCCGGTCCCCGGCTCGTACATCAGCGAGTCTTCCGCGTAGTACCGCAGCACTTCCACCGGGCGCTCGCAGTGGAGGCTGGAGAGTGATCCCAGGTCATTCCCGTCAGGGAGGATACCGGCGGTATTCCCCATTACCTGGCGCAGTGTCACGGGCCACTCTTTCTTGGGAAATGTGGGGACGTAAGTTTGAATCTCGCTGTCGAGCTTGAAGCGGCCATTTTCCAGCAGCAGGCCGGTTGCTGCCGAGGTGAGCGCAGTGGAAGCGGTTCCGATATTGAACTGGTGATCCGGCGTGACCGGGGTGCTGGTCTTGAGATCCGCAAACCCGAACCCTTCCGCCCACACGATGCCGCCATCGATACCGACCGCCACGGAGAGTCCCGGCAGGTTCTGTTCGGCGACACTCGCGCGGGCGATCTGGCGCGCTTGCTGCACGGGATCGGCCCATTGTGGCCGCGGGGCGGACTTCGCCACCGATGCTACGGCCTCCGGGGTCGGGTAGAGCGGCGTCTCAGTGAGGCTCACAGCAACCCAAAGTCCCGGAATCAAAAGTATCAGCCCAACGGGCACAAGAAGCAGCACGAGCCAGCCTGGAATTCGTCGCTTCGACATGCGCTAGTTCTCCGAAGGCCGCTGGGCGCTGTCGATCACGAACATCTGAACGGGAGCCTTGACGGCCTCCAGCTTCAATCCCAGCTGGTCCTGAAACGCGGTGAAGAGATCCGGAAGGGCGTCGACATTCGGGGGTTTTTGCATGCTGGCAGCGCGGCCGCCAAATTGAAACTCGTCGGGCCTCCATTCGAGAGTGTACTCGAACCGCCCCACGATCCCGGTGCGGTCCACCACGGGGCGATCCAGCACTGTGTCTTGCAACCTCTCCGCCAGATTCGCGATTGTATCGGATCGCCCAATATAAGTGCCGGCTCCGCGGACGTCACCGAGCGGCAAGGAGTTCTGGACGCTGGTCGCTCTCAATTTGTGCTGCCCGGTTTTGCCCATCGAGATGGCGTATACCGGGAGTTCCCGTTCTTCCATATGGAACTTCAAATTGAAGCGCTCCGCGAGAAGATTCCGGAGTATCTGCCGCAACTGGTCGATGTTCGGCTGACCCGCTGCTGCTGGCTTGCCGACTATATCGAAGCGCTCTGTCTGCATCCAGCCATTGGCGCCGGCGATCTGGGAAGAGTGCAAGGGCCACGCCTCCCTGATCAGGCTGGTCAGGGACCGATTCAGGATCTCGAACCGCCCGGGGCTCACGCGAAAGGGAGAGTTCTGAGCGTCAGGCGGGGACGGCTTGATGGTGGCGACCTCGAAAGCCAGCCGCGCATTTTCCGCCATTAGCGCCGGGGGAGCGGGTGGTGCCGGTATCGTCCAGGCAGTGGCCGTTGTGGCGCGCTGCAAGGGCAGCGGTATGGGATCCGTCCCCGCCTGCACCAGGAGTGTGCCGGTGATCGCGTTTCCGTCGGTTTCGATCTTACCGTCGTAGTTCATACCGTTGCCCAGAACTGTGATCTTTAGCGTGTTGCCTTGGAACGTGACGGCCCCGAGGGCGAACTGCCGGCCGTTCTCAATGTTATAGAAATTTCCTTGGTAGGAGTTGCCGTTCTTATCGATCTTGAAGACCAAGCGCACTCCGCCATTTTGAGGCAGGGTTCCCTGCCAGGTACCGGCAATGTCCTGGGCGCAGAGGGCGGAGAGTGACGCCATACATAAGATCAGTTTTCTCACCGCACCAGAATACGACAAGTACTTTTTAATGTAAAGTACATTTTGATACTACGCTAGACTGCTCATCTGCGGTTTCCCGCGAATCTCAGGGGTGGAGGGACTTATTTGGCAGGGCCCGGAGGAGCCGGCGGAGCCAGGGTCGGGGACAAGGGCCAATTGCCGTCGAACGGGGGCCAGTTCGGCACGGGGACTTCACTGGTGGGATAGAACATCGCCGAAAAGATATTGCGGATCTTATTGTTCTCGATGACGAACCATTCGGCGAAGACGTTGCGGCGGGTGGCGGTGCCGGGTTTGCGCAGGAAGATTGCCATGGCCAGCACGACGCCGGTTTCCTCGTCGACTACCGGATAGCGGCGCGCGGCGACGTTCTGCACATTAATGTTCGCCAGGTTTGAGGTGCAGTCTCCTCCGCCCCCTTTCCCCTTGGCTCCAGCGGCGGCGGGGAATCCGGCCATACGATTCCCGTTTTCGACCCGCGTGCAACCGGGGTGCGCCATGATGATCGATCCGTCGTGCGTGGTGATGCCATCGAAGTAGCTATTGGTAATAGCGATCAGGGCCTCGCGCGAGGTGCGTTGATCTTTCGGCAGGATCTTGTCGGAGGGCGGACCGGCGATGAGGTTGTCGGCGTCCCACACATTGCCGGAGGGGGCTCCGGTGGCAGTGAAACCATTCAGGCCGGGGTCATTTTTGCGGGCGACGATCCATTCGGCTTCGGTGATCTTGCGCTGCTCCACTTTGAGGCGCAGGTTTACGATGGCTTGCTCCGGGCCCTCCTCAATGATGCCGAAGTAAGCGGCCTGGCCGCTGACGGGGTCCAGATAGCGGCGCTGGGCTTTGCCTAGTGCGGTGGCTGTTTTCCAGAGGCCCGTGCCGTTCTTCACGACGACCGCGTTCTCAGTTTGGCGGAAGCCTACGAAGAGAGGGGCGGCGGCGGGATCGTGTTTTACGACGGCGGCCAGATATTGGTCGAGCGTGGTTTTGAGGCACGCGCGATCACAATCGTTGGCGGCGGCGGAAGCGGTGGCGGCGGCGATTACCCCGAGGCCGAGCATGAGCGGAAGTCTGGAGAGCATGGCGATCATTTTACACCGAGTGGCGGACGAAAGCGCTACGTATCGGCCATAATCAGAACATGAGGCACGTTTTTATCCCCCTCGTATTGGCGACGACGATCGCGGGCGGGGCCATGGGGCGTTCGCTGCAAGATGTCGAGTACGTCAAGAGCGGCGGGCAGAGCCTTCGCATGGACGCGTATATCCCGGATGGCAAGGGTCCTTATCCGGCGGCGGTCATCGTGCACGGGGGCGCGTGGGTTACAGGCGATAAACAACGCAGTGTGCGGCCGCTGTTTCAGCCGCTCTCGCAGGGGGGCATGGCGTGGTTTTCCATCAATTACCGGCTGGCAAGCGGGAATGATCCGGCGTCGCTGATCAGCCTGGAGTCACTGGCGGCGCTGACCGGCGCGGCCGACGATGTGCGCAATGCGGTGGTCTACATTCGGCAACATGCGACGGAGCTGAACGTGGATCCGGACCGCCTGGTTCTGATCGGCGAGTCGGCGGGCGCGCAATTGGCGTCCATGGCGGGGTTGAGGCCGTCGCCTGGTAAGCCAGTGCAAGCGGTGGTGGCGTTTTACAGCCCCAGCGATTTGGTGGATCTGGTGACCAGCTCAAATCGGATTCCGGACGCGCTTAAGAAGGCCGTGAAGGGATCTCCTCTGGAGACATTCCTGATGGCCGGATTGAAGCAGCTTTCCCCGCAGACGTGGGTGACCAGGGAAGCTCCGCCGTTTCTGATGATTCATGGCACGGCCGATGCGCTGGTACCTTTTCAACAATCGGAAGCGATGTGCGGGGCTCTCAAGAATGCCGGCGCGCGTTGTGAACTTTTCCCGGTGGCGGGAGCGGGTCACGGAATTACGTTCTGGGAACCGCAAGCTTCCATGACCGCGTACAAGGCGAAGATGATGGATTGGCTGACGCGGACGCTGGGGTTGGATGGCTCCGTCGCAGTCGCGCGACGCTAGCCGGTCTTCAACAATTCATAGCCTTCGGAGCGCGCAACGTAAGTAGCGGCCGTAAGATCGCCCACGACATTCAGCGTAGTGCGGCACATATCGAGGATGCGATCGACACCCAAGATGATCGCGATCAGCGCGGGATTGACGCCGACGGTGGCCAGCACGACGACGATGAACGGGATGGATCCCGAGGGTACGCCGGCGGTACCGATGCCCCCTAAGATCGCCATATACGCCACCAGTATTTGTTGGCCGATGGGCAGCTCGACTCCGGCCAACTGAGCCAGGAACAGGACGGTGACTCCTTCGTAGAGCGCCGTGCCGTTCTGATTGGCGGTGGCTCCCACGGTGAGGACGAAGCTGTTGATCTCGCGAGGAATGCCGAGGTTTTGTTCGCCGACGCGCAGAGCGGTGGGCAGGGTGGCGTTGGAGGACGAGGTGGCGAAGGCGGTCAGCATGACGGTTTTAACGCGGCGGAAGAAGTCCAACGGCGAGAGGCCGGAGAGGAACTTTACAGACAGCGAGTATACGCCGAACATGTGAATGGCCAGGCCTCCGATGACTGTGGCCATGAACCAGACTAAGGCTCCCAGCAGATCCAGGCCGAAACTAGCGGTGTTGTTGAACAGCAGACAGGCCACGGCAAAGGGAGCGAAGTACATAATCATTTCGATGATTTTGGTGGAAATTGCGAACAGGGAGTCCATCAGACGGATGACTGGTTCGCCCGCGTTGTTCGGGACCAGCGTGACGGCAATGCCCAGCACCAGGGCGAAGAACATGACGTGGAGCATGTTGGGCGTTTCAGAAGCAGCCGCCGAAATCGGGTTGGAGGGGACGATGGTGCGGATCACCTGCAGCAGGGGAGCTTCGGCAGCAGCGGCCTGTTGCGCGGCGGTTACGCGGGTGGCGGCGTCCGAGCCATAGCGCGCCTGGAGCGCTGCCGCAGTGGCCGGATCAATGCGTTTTCCCGGCGCCACGACGTTCGCGGCCGTGAGCGCAATCACGACCGAGATGGCGGAGATCGTGAAGGTGTAGGCAAACGATTTCAAGCCCACGCGTCCGAGCTTGCGGACGTCGCCGATGCCGGCCACTCCCGCGACCAAGGAGGAAAAAACCAACGGTACAACGGTCATCAGCAGCAAGCGCAGGAACAATTGCCCGACTGGGTTGGTGATGTTGTCGACGGTCCATTTGACGCGGGGATCGGAAGGACCGAGCGCAAGGTTGGCTGAGACGCCCGCGATAACACCCGTGACCAAACCGAGAAGGATACGGGTGTGCAGGGGCATCCCTACAGGTTACAAGACGGCGGGCAGGTTACAAGACGGCAGGCTATTGGAAAATCTCGGCGACGCGGATTTCAAACCCTGGCAGCGCTTGGGGAGATGACAACAGATCATGGCTTTCGACCATGCGAGCCGCTCCGGCGGGTTCGAAAACGTGGACAGACTTGGTATCCGGATAGACGATCCAAATTGCGAGCGTTCCGGCAGCAAGATACTGGTGCACTTTACGATCGATCTGGCGCGCGGTATCGGATGGCGAGACGATCTCCACGACAAGGTCCGGTCCTAGTTCGGCCCAGCCGTCGTCGGGCACTTGAGGGAGGCGGTCTTGGCGGACAAAGGCGACGTCGGGTCCACGCAGGATTTCGGGATTGCGGCCGAGAATGAAGCCGGATTCTGAGTAGATGCGGCCTAGTTTATTTCGGCGCACGTGGTCGCCTAGGATTCTGATGAGTTCCGCCTGCAGCGCGCCGTGCCGCGAATTCGGTCTGGTCATGACGAGCAATTCCCCCGCGTCAAGCTCGTGCCGAAGCCCGTCTTCCGGCATGCGGGCGAGTTGTTCCAGGGTGAATGCGGCCGTGGTCGCCATTGGCCCTATTCTAACGCTGTGCGTGCGCTTGGATCTTAGCGCAGAGCAGCCGCTGGAAACCTCGGCTCTCATTCCAGGTCCTGCTGCGCGAGCCGATTATCGTGGGCAAAGTGCGCCACTGCAGCCATGTCAATGGTCGGCATGATGATTCAGGACTTGCTGTCACCGCCGCGGCGCGCACCGAGAAACCGCTAAGACTCCGCTATCCCAAAACCAAAAAGCCTGATGGATCTTGCTGGGCAAGTCCGTCAGGCTTTTTAAGAATGCGGTTCGATAGACGAGGTTAGCGGGCGAAGCTGCGGCGGGATTTGGGTTTGCCGGACGGCGCCTTGAAGCGAGTAGTGGGCTTGGGGGCCGAGTGCCAGAATTTCGGCGTGGGGGCCGCGGCGGCTACGGCTACGTATTCCATACTGCGGGATTCGCGGGACTCGCGTACGAGGGTGGCGGGGATCTGGCACTTTAGCAGCTTCTTTTCGATGGTGCGCTCGATGTGGCCGATTTCCTTGCGCTCCGAACGGGTGGCGAAGGTGGAGGCGGTGCCTTTTGCTCCAGCGCGGCCGGTGCGGCCTACGCGATGGATGAAGTCTTCGGGGATTTGCGGCAGGTCGTAGTTGACGACATGCGAGATGCCTTCGACGTGAATGCCGCGGGCTGCAACGTCGGTGGCAACCAGGACGCGGTAGTAGCCATCCTGGAAACCTTTGAGCGCCTGGTTGCGCTGGTTCTGGCTGCGATCGCCGTGGATGGCGGTGCTCTTCACGCCGCCTCCGGAGAGTTTCTGGGAGAGACGGTCGGCTCCGCGCTTGGTGCGGGCGAAGACCAGGAAGGAGCCTTCTTCTTTTTTAAGCATTCCACCGAGGAGGTCGAGCTTTTGGTCCTGCTCCACTTCGTAGAGATGCAGGTCGATGTTTTCGACAGGGCGCGTGGCGGAGCCGATGGCTACGCGGACGGCGTTGCGCACGTAGGTATCGACGAGGTGCTTGACGGAGCTTTCGATGGTGGCCGAGAAGAGCAGCGTCTGGCGATCCGGCGGCAGGATGGCGATCAGCTTCTTGATCGAAGGCAGGAAGCCCATGTCGAGCATGCGATCGGCTTCATCGAGCACCAGCATGCTGACGTTTTCCAGGCGGACCAATTTGCGGTCGAGGAAATCGAACAGGCGGCCGGGGGTGGCGATGAGGACGTTGGCTCCGCGCTTGATGGATTGGAGTTGCGGGCCTTCGCTCATGCCGCCGACGGCTACTCCGGTTTTGATGCCGGTGCCGGGCGCCAGTTTCACGAAGGTTTCGTTGATCTGCAGGGCCAGTTCGCGGGTGGGGCTGAGGATGATGGCTCGTATGCCGGTTTTCGCGGGGGTCGAGGCTAAGCGGTGAATCACAGGCAGGGCGAACGCGAGCGTTTTCCCGGTGCCGGTCTGCGCGGTGGCGACGATGTCCTTGCCTTCCATGGCAGGTTCTATTGTGGCTTCCTGAACGCTGGTCGGTGTTTTGTAGTTGTGGGTTAAGAGGTTGCGTTGTAGCGCGTCTGAAATGGGTAGTTCTGTAAAGCTTGTCATTATTTAGTTGTTTGATGGGAGGTAAACCAGCTACCAATCACCAAACATCTAAGGGGGAGAGGGGGCGGGGGAACTTCCGAGTACTTCTCTAGTATACACGCTGCGGGGGGATTTTGTTTTATTCGTGTTCATCGGTGTGCGTTGGTGGCCACGTTTGGATTAAAGAATGGGCCACGGATGCACACGGATAATTGACGATCCAGCTTTCGGCGTGTCGCAACCATTTAGTAACCGGTCGTTTGCAAGCATGCAGGGGGGAGAGGGGGCGGGGGAACTTTCCGGTACACTCAATATGGAACGCGTTATGGATAACTATCGCTGGATCATCCGCGATCCCGACCTGCTGGGTGGGAAGCTCGCAATACGGGGTACTCGTTTTGCGGTGTCGTTCCTGCTTGGATGTCTTGCGGATGGCATGACGCCTGAGGAAATTGATTCGACTTACGGCCCATTCCCCCACGAGGCGCTTCCCGAGATCTTGAGGGTGGCTTCCCTGGCTCTCGATTCCGCTGATGTGGCTGCTTGACGTAAACGTGCCCAGAGACCTTGCCGGTCTTCTGGGCGAGTTCGGTATCGAGGCACAACATGCGAGCTTGCGTGGGTGGGATTCACTCAGGAATGGAGCGCTTGTCGAAGCCGCTTCGTCGCAGGGCTTTGTTTGCGTGCTAACTCGAGATCGCCTATTTGGAGAATCAGCAGGGCGCGCGCTGCGGAATTTCCCTGAATTCAGCGTGGTTGTAATTACGATCACGCAGAGTCGCGGGCCGGAGTTTCTCCGGCTATTTCGAAGCACTTGGGAGAAGAATCCGATTCGCTTGATTCCGGGGCGGCTAGTCAATTGGCCGATCGGTTGATTCGCCGTCATGTCCGATATGGAGTGTGCGGGTGCTAATGGAGGCGGCATAGAATACATCGTTTATGGGTTCAAGCTTTGTCGAGTTTCGAAGCAAGGGGTTCTGGTCGTGGGACGGTTACTTGTGCGACCTGTTGGGCGTGCTGGCCGCGACCCAGATTGAGAGAGCTGAGCCGACATGGCTAGTCGAGGCTCGTGCACACTGGACATTAGAGGAATCAAAGGGAATTTCTTTCGATTGATCGACGCCGTAAAGTGCAACCCCGACCTGACGCCCCAGCTCACAGAAACCGTCAATATGCTGGTGGCCCTCGTAAAGGGCGAGCTGACTACGGATGCCTCAAGCCCACTTGATTACGTGGTTTCGGGTATTCATTCCCGTACCACGGGATTACAAGAGACTACCCGTGACCAAGAGGGGACACAGAATAGCTCGCTACCAACTTTTGGCGCCCGCGCGGAATCCCGGTGTGCGAAAATGGCCTGATGCCGATGCGTGTAGCGATTCAAGGGGAGAAGGGGGCTTACAGCGAGTGTGCGGCGCTGGATTTTTTCCTTAAGGGATCGATCGTTCCTTGCCGCGATTATGTGGACCTGTTTACCGCCGTCGACAAGGGGCAGGCGGACTGCATGGTGATTCCGATTGAGAATTCCGCTCCCCTAAATCACACGCTCGATGCGGTACAACGAGCTAGACTGCGGCGATACACAGCAACGTGAAGAAAGTCTTTCTTAGCTCTGTCGCGATCGGCCTTGAAACTTTCCGCGATGCGGCGTTTGCGGCAATCAATGGTCTAGACGGCTACCACTGCGTGAGAATGGAAGACTTCGGCGCGCGCACAGTCTCCCCGGCCGAATTTTGCGTCCAAGCCGTAAAGTCGTGCGACATTTTCATTGGCATCATCGGTCAACGGTATGGAAGTTGTGCTCCTGAATCATCCATGTCATTCACCGAGCTTGAGTACCGCGCAGCCACGGAAGCAAACATCCCGCGGCTTATGGCTGTCGCCCCAGACGACCAGTTGGTTCCAGCTCACCATCGCGAGCCCGACGATAAACATCAAAAGTTACAGCGTTTCCGGAACGAGGTACTCTCCCTAAGTACAGCCGCATTTTTTCGATCAGAAGAAAGCCTGGCCTTGGAGGTTTTGAAAGCACTACAAAATGAACGCCAGCGGGCTGCAAACACACAACACGCTGAACCCTTGTCGAGAAATGAGGCGCGTATGGCCGAAAGACCAACTGTAGAGATGTTGTCGGATAACCCGGATCCGGAAAAGACTTATCTTCTGTTCCCGTTCGTGACGAACGCGCCAGCATTGGGGCTAACTTCGATACCGGTATCGCTATCGCTAATACCGGGAGTGACCCGCTTGGGACTATCGGAAAACGAGGCACATGCACTTTTTACTACTACCCCGCCCTGGCCGGGAACGGACTTGAGTCTCAGACATCAGCCGCCGTACCGCCAGGCGAGAGTTTGAACTATATTGCATCCCAAGGCTCCAGTAGGTGGGGTCTCGATGGTCGAGCCCAAGGATTCACTGGTTACGTGATCGTCGAATGCGACTTTCCGTTCGCTCACGGATTCGCGTATATCTCACCCCAAGGAGCCGGCCCACTGACCCCTGGTATCAGCACTAGTTACTCTGCCACCAGGATTGCACGCGGCAGGAACTCAGGTTGATTGTCGGCAATCTGTGCCACGAATAGTGAACACCTCAGCCGCGCATGCCTAAATTTTACTGCTAATACCCTCCGGACCCGAAGCGCTAGCGAAGGGTGCAATTGAGCGGCCGGTTTTCTTGGCCGCCAATCGCGCGCCAAGGGGGCCCGAGGGTATGACGAGACGATTCTAGCTACTTCAAAGGCAATAGTCTTGCGCGCGGGCGGTCTGACCAATCCAATGTAAGGATGGCCCCGGACTCCAGGTCGGCGGAGCAGTCCGCGATAGCCTGGATTAAGGGTCTGGCACGCAACTCAGGAGTTAAGGGCTCGCCGCGCAGGAGAATTACACTTGGCTTCGCGTTCGATGAGTGGGCGAGTATGCGCGGAAAATCCATGTCGTTGGTGAGCAACATAAATCGCTGGTCGCGTGCATATTCGCAAATGATTGAATCCGGCGCGCTGATGGGGCCCACGGTGGACCAGTGAACCGATTCGTGACCGGCGGCAGCGAGAGCCGGAACCCAACCGGGCGTCAGGTTCATGTCGATCAGCAGCCGCACGCGTCAGCTCGCGAGGCGAACTTCGCGGCCCTGGGCGAGACTGGCGGCGAAGGCGAGAGCCTCGCGAATATCGGGCTCTTCTATGTATGGAAAATCCACTAGGAGTTCTTCGACAGTGCGACCCGCCGCAATGGATTCCACGATCATGCCGACGGTGACGCGCATTCCCCGAATGCAGGGTTTGCCGCCCATCACTTCGGGATCTATCGTAATTCGACGTAGCTCCTGCACACCGTTAGGATAGCGCAGGCGAGCTGATGTGCGAAAATGGCGTGATGCCGATGCGCGTTGCGATTCAAGGGGAGAAGGGGGCTTACAGCGAGTGTGCGGCGCTGGATTTTTTCCTTAAGGGATCGATCGTTCCTTGCCGCGATTATGTGGACCTGTTTACCGCCGTCGACAAGGGGCAGGCGGACTGCATGGTGATTCCGATTGAGAATTCGACCGCCGGCAGCATTTATCAGTATTACGACCTACTGCTGGAATACACTTCCGAGCGCGGGTTTCGCGTGTGCGGGGAACGCAAGCTGCGGATTCGGCATAACCTGATCGGGCTCGCGGACGCCAAGCTGTCGCAGATCCGGGAAGTGCGGTCGCATTATCAGGCGCTGGATCAGTGCCGGTATTCTCTGCGGGCTCGGAATTTGCGGCCCGTGCCGGTGTATGACACGGCGGGAGCGGCGCAGGACATTCGGGATCAGAAACTCACTTCGGTGGCGGCAATTGCCAGCGTCCAGGCGGCGCACGATCTGGGGATGAAAGTTCTGGCGCCGAATATGCAGGATCAGAAAGACAACTTTACCCGCTTCCTGTGGGTGCAAAAGGGCGCTTGTCCGAAGCCCAAGGGGCCGGCCGCGTTGAAGACCACGGTGGCGTTTTGTATCGCGAACGTGGAAGGGTCGTTGTTCCGCACACTGGCGGCGCTGGGGTCGCGCAAGGACGTGAACATGATCCGCATTGAGAGCCGCAACCTGATCGGCACGGCGAGCCGGATGCGGAAGCACGCCCGGAAACACAAAAAAGATGACGACACGGGGGTTTGGGATTTGGTGTTTTACGTGGACTTCACCGCGCCTGAGGGAAAGGCTGCGCTGGTGATCGATCATCTTCGCGAACTGGTGTTGACGGATAGTCACGGGCCGGCGCTGCAGGTGTTTGGAACGTATCCGGAAGGTGAATTGCGGGATATCACGGGGACTCCATGGCGGCGGTAACGGATGCATTCTTCCGCGAACTGGAGTGGCGCGGATTTCTAGAAGGCACCACGGGCGAAGATGTCGAGGGGTTTCTCGCGGAGTCGCGGCGGACGATGTATGTGGGGTTCGATCCTACGGCCGACAGCTTGCACCTTGGTAGTTTGATTCCGGTGATGGCGCTGGCACATGCGCAGAGGCATGGGCATCGTCCGCTGGCGTTGGTGGGCGGCGGGACGGGATTGATCGGCGATCCCAGTGGCAAGACGGCCGAACGCACGCTGCTGACGGCAGAGAAGGCGCACCAGAACGCCGAGGGTATTCGCAGGCAACTGGCTAAGTTTTTCGATTTGTCGAGTCCCGAGCGCGGGTTGTTGCTGAACAACGCCGAATGGCTGGTACCGCTGAATTTCGTCGAGTTCCTACGGGATATCGGCAAGCATTTTTCCGTCAACGAAATGGTTAAGCGGGATTCCGTGCGGATTCGCCTGGAAGAGCGCGACCAGGGGATTTCGTACACGGAATTCAGCTACATGCTTTTGCAGGCGTACGATTTTCTGCACCTGTGCCAGCATCACGATTGCACGGTCCAGATGGGCGGGCGCGACCAGTGGGGGAACATTCTCTCGGGCATGGACTTGATCCGGCGGATCTTAGGCAAGCGCAGTGAGGGAATTACGTTTCCGCTGCTGACGACATCCAGTGGGAAGAAATTCGGGAAGACAGAAGAGGGCGCGGTGTGGCTGGACGCGGAGCGGACGAGTCCTTATCAGCTGTATCAGTATTGGTTGCAGACGGCGGATCAGGACGTGGTGCGGTATCTGAAGCTGTTCACGTTTCTGCAGCGCGAGCAAATTGGGGAGCTGGAAGCGGAGACCGCGGAGCGCCCGGAGGGCCGGGTGGGGCAGAAGGCGCTGGCGGCCGAATGCGTTGGAATCCTGCATGGCAGCGACAACGTGAAGGCGGTAGAAGGCGCCAGCGGCATCCTGTTTGGGAATTGGGATGCGGCTATCTCCGAAGACACTGTTCGCACGCTGGCGGCGGAAATTCCAACCTCCGAAGTGGGGCGGGCGGAATTGGCGGCGGGAATTGGGCTTGCGGAGCTGCTGGTGAGAAGCAAGCTTGCAGACAGCAAGGGTGCGGCGCGAAAACTGATTGAGGGCGGGGGCGCGTACCTGAATAATGACCGTCAAACGTCAGTTCAACGGAGCGTTAGGCTAGAAGACGTAAGAATGCCCGGGGCAATCTTACTACGCTCGGGCAAGAAGAGCTACCACCTAGCGTTAGTTCGTTAATTCTAAAAGGTTTCTCGTTCTACGCTTTAGCACTAAAGTTTGGCCCCTTACCTGCTTCTAGGTAAGCCGTGAGTCTGGAAGGTACGAAAGATCAGCTAGTTAGATGCAGATACCGGAAAGTATTTCCGGTACTAACTCGGCAGATTCTACCGAAAACCCTGGCAGGCCGGAATTTGTTACAGGTTCCCGTGGTTGCTCCCGCGGGTTTCGGCCCCTTGGGCTGGTTTGCGACGCTTTTGGGCGTAGGTGAACTTGTCCAGGGGCCGGCACGAAAATCAAAGCAGTCTAAGAAGTTAAACGTAATCAAGGATGTAGGGGTCTGGACGCAAGTCTAGAGGAGGAGAAAGAATACCATGAGAACCAATTTAATGTTGACGGGCGCATTAGCCCTGACGATGGTGGGAACGGGCTGCGCGACCAAGAAGTATGTCGCGAAGACCATGGCTCCGGTCGAAGCCCGCGTGGCGACGACGGAAGCCAAGAATGCAGACCAGGACAAGACGCTGACCGCCCAGGGTCAGGAAATCGACGTCCTGCAGACCGGCTTGTCGCGGACCAATGAGCGCGTCGCGGATGCGGACTCAAAGGCGACCGCCGCGGGCCAGGTAGCACAGCGTGGGGTTGAAGCCGCGGGAGCTGCTCAGCGCACTGCCGATGGGGCCACGACGGCCGCCAGCAGCGCGATGACTGCGGCCAACACGGGCCGGGATCAGGCGATTGCACGGGCGAACGAAGTGGAGAAGAACGTCATCGCCAAGGTCGACGCAGTCAACAAGCTGACGTTGATGACAACCGAGACGGTGCTGTTTAACGTGAATCAGGCCACGATCTCGAAGGACGGTAAGGCCGCTCTGGACAGTCTGTCGCAGCGGTTGCAGGGTAAGGACCGTTACGTGATCGAGGTTCAGGGTTACACGGACAAGACGGGTTCGGCGGACTCCAACACGGTGCTGAGCCAGAAGCGCGCGGAGAACGTGGCTCGCTATCTGATCAACGAACATAAGATTCCGGTTCACATGGTGACTATGATGGGTTCGGGTTACACCCAGCCTGTCGCGGACGACAAGACGCGGGACGGGCGCAAGCAGAACCGCCGCGTGGAAGTAAGGCTCTTTGTGCCGGAGATGGCCTCCGCCACTCAGACGCTTTCCGCGCTGAAGTAAGTTTGTAGAGTTTCACTCTCTCTTAGGTAAATCCGGGCGGCTGAACCCAAGTAATTGGGGACAGTCGCCCGGGTTGTTGCAGAAGGTAGGGGAGAGTACAGGGTAGGCCGTCGGCCCCTCCGACCCGGCGGTCTTCAGGGCAGGCGCATTACAAGGTAGATAGCGGGGAGATCTGCACGCCCCGCTAGGTTGACTGCCGTCACCAGATCTTGTGAACGCGCCTGCTCTGTTTGATTTTAGAACAAAAGTTGACCCGCCTGTTCTGGGCGGGTTTTCTCTTTTTAGGGCAAGCGATCGATTAGTTCGGCGGCGAAGTTGGCAGCGGTCCGCGCCAGACTTACGGCCGTGACGAGGTCCTGCGCGGTGCGGGCTGACTCGGCTTGCGTGAGAAACGTCTGGGCCTGGGTTGCCAGAGTCTGCAAGTCTGAGGACAGCCGTCTTCCCTGCACTCGGGCTAATGCGGTCCTGACGCGGCCTGTTTTGTCATCCAGCTCCCTTGTAAGTACCTGGCGTTCCGCAGCCGAGATAATGGCCGCGGGCTTGGGGGATACGACCACTGGTGGAGGATTCACTTCGACCGTTGCCTGCTGTTTCGGCGGTGCCGGGGGCAGCGGTTTGGTGGTAGCGGGGGCGGGAGGAGGGGCTGGTAAAGTGGGTAGACCGGCGATGATCTCGACATTCGGATTCACTTCGCCGTTGAACTCCGGGGGCACGGATAACTCAACGGGAGGAAGCGGGGTCGGCCGTACCTTCGCGGCAACGGGAGGAGGGGTGAATACCCTCGCCTTCCCTTTGAACAGACCGCACCCGGAGGATAGCAGTAGTACCCCCCCAAGCAGTCCGGAACAAGCCAGCTGAGTGCTGACCAATCGCCTCACCAGCGGACTGGCGAGCAGCCATGGCGCGCGTAGTTGGCTGGATTCAGACATTTGTTACCGTTGCGGGGAACTCCATGCGGAACGTGGTCCCCTGGCCACTTTCACTGGTGAAAGTGATAGTACCATTATGCAACTGAACGGCCCGGTACGTCATTGCTAACCCGATCCCATTGCCCTTATCTTTGCTGGTGAAGTACAGCTGGAAAACTTTCTTGCGCAATTCCGGCGGGATGCCGGGCCCGCTGTCGGCAACTTCCAGCCACATACGATCTCCCTCGCGGGCGACCGAGATGTTGAGATGCCCGGGGTTAGGCGCCATGGCCTCCAGCGCGTTGGTGACCAGATTCAGGACGGCCTGCCGAATCAGGTCGGGGTCGCCACGCATAATTTCAGGAGTGTCCGGAACCTGACAATCGACTTCGATCTTGGCGACGGCAGCCTGTGGCTTGATGAGCTCCGCGACATCGCGAGCCAGAGCCGCGAGGTCGACGTCCTCAAAGTGGACTTCGACGGGACGCGAAAAGTCGAGAAAGGTTTTGACTACACGGTTCAGCCGAAGAACCTCTTTGGACAAGATGGTGAGTTCCTCGCTGACTTCTTCGTCGGAGTCCCCTAGACGCACTTTCAAAAGGTCCAGCCGTAGAAGGATGGCGTTGAGAGGGTTCTTGATTTCGTGAGCCACTCCGCTGGAGAGGCGGCTGATCGCCGAGAGCCGGTGCGCCACGTCCAACTGTGAGGCGACGCGTTCGACCAGAACGTCCAGGTTCTTTTGGCGGAGCTCCGTCACATTTTCGTTGGCTCCGCGGATCTGTTGGCCCAGGACGTCCAGCTTGCTTTCGACGGCTTGAAATTCCTTGGCGAGCGGACCGGATTCCCCATGCTGGAAGTTGCCCTGGGTGATGCGATCGATGGTCCGCTCGATGCGCTTGAGGGGGCGGAGAGCGCTGGTGGTGGCGACGACCGTGAAGATCATCGAAAAGAGAATCGCGCCGGCCGACACGGTGGCCAGATATTCCAGCGAGGGCAGCAGGGTGCGCCGGACGACTACGCTGGAGGTGACGACTTGAATCTGCAGGACGGTATCCGCACCTTCGGCGATGCCGATGGGACGTGGAGAGACTTCCCAATCCGGGCGGCGGCTTACCAGATCATAGGCGCGGCGATACCACGGAATTTGGGCCCAGGCGGCAAACGATTCTTTGGGTTGCAGGTGCGTTCCTACAACGGCCGGATTGGACGACGCCAGAATCTGACCGGACTCCCCGGCGACGTTGATTTCGACCAGCGATTCGCCGAAGCGGGTCATGGTGGGCAGGAGAAACAGTTGCACATGCGGGTCAGTGGCCACGATTTCGCTCCACAGGATGGCGGCGCTCTGGACGTCTTCGGCGGGGGGATAGTCCACCGAATGTTGGTTGATGTGGTCGATAAGGAAGGCGCTGACATCAGTGCCGGCAATCGTCGCGCGGCTGATGGTTTCGCGCGACAGCGAATCCACCAGTGTCTGGAGCTGTAGCGCGCTTAGGGCAATCGCGACCAAGGCCACAAGCACGACGGTAAGGAGAACCAGACGAACTCGCAGCGACATGGGAGCCTAATCGCCAGCGCTGGCGGAATACTCCTTCAATTTATTGAACAGCGTTTTTTGGCTGATGCCGAGCAGTTCGGCGGCGCGGGTGCGGTTGTTGCCGGTGTGTTCCAGGGTCAGGTTGATGAGGTCGCGCTCGGCTTTTTCGATTGTCGATCCTACCGGGACGCGTAAGACGCCGGCTTCGGATACCGGGGGAGCGCCGGGAACGGAGGGCGCGGCGGAACCGCCGAACCCGGGGGGCAAATGGGCCACCTGGATGGTCCCTTGCGAGGCGATGATGGCGGCGCGCTCCATCACATTGCGCAGTTCGCGAATATTGCCGGGCCAATTGTAGGCTCGCAAACGGGCCATGACTTCCGGGGCCAAATCGGTTACCCGAGTGCCATGTTTACGATTGAGATCGCTCAGCAGGGCCTCGGTGAGCAGCGGGAGGTCGTCCTTTCGTTCCCGGAGGGACGGAAGAGGGATGGGGAATACGTTCAGGCGGTAGAAGAGATCCTCGCGGAACTTCCCTTCCTTGATGGCTTCCAGCAAAGGCGAATTGGTGGAGGCCAAGACGCGGACGTCTAACTGAATCTCGGATTTGCCACCCAGGCGGCGGACGCGCTGGTCTTCCAGCACGCGCAGCAGTTTGGCTTGCGTGGCGAGGGGCATGTCGCCGATTTCATCCAGCAGCACGGTACCGTTCTGAGCCAGTTCAAAGCAGCCGGCGCGGCGATCCACGGCGCCCGTGAAGGCGCCCTTCTCGTGTCCGAACAGCTCGCTTTCCATGAGGGAATCCGGCAAGGCGGCGCAGTTGATCGCGACGAAGGGTCCGGTGCGGCGGGGACTGTTCTGATGAATGGCGCGGGCGGCTAGTTCCTTGCCAGTGCCACTCTCGCCGGTGAGTAGCACGGCTGCTTTGCTGGGGGCCACCTGGCGGATCAAAGAGAACACCTGCTGCATTTCCGCCGACTGGCCGACCAGATCGCCCAGCGCACCGCGGTAACTGAGCTCCCGTTCCAGGCGTTCGGCGTGCGCCGCCAGACTAGTTTGCGCGGCGGCGCGTTCCAAAAGGAGCCGGAGGGCTTGGGTTTGCACGGGCTTGTCGAGGAACCAGAACACGCCCAGTTCGTGCACCATGCTGACAGCGGCTTCGAGGCTGCCATGGGCGGTGAGGACGATGGTTGCGGGGGGCTCGCCCAGCAGATTTGCCGAATCGCCGTGAATCTGGCGCACCAGATCTTCGCCGTTGAGGCGGGGCATGTTGAGATCGGTGATCATCACATGCGCGGGGAACGTGGCTAATTTTTCGAGGGCATCCTGGCCATCGGCAGCGGTTTCCACGGTGTAACCCCACACCCGGATCATTCCGGCCAGGGCTGTTCTTTGGCTTTCTTCGTCGTCGACTACTAAGACGCGGGTTTCAGCGCGTTCCATGGGCATGTGGTTCTATTGTGACAGTTAAGAGGCGGCCTGAGAGGCCGGCGCCCGCTTCAATTGAATTAATCAAAAAGGAAGATAGAATCCAGGCGGGTGACTTTGAACATGTCGCGGACGGTCCCCGTGGCTCCGGTAATGCGGACGGTGCCACCGAGGCGCTTGAGTTTACTGTAGGCGTCGATGAAGCGGCCCATGCCAGTGGAATCGACGTGGGTCACGCCGGCGAGGTCGAACTCTATGTGTTGAATGCCGCGGCTCAACAGGTCCGCGACCAGCTTTTCCAGCTCCAGGCAGCCGGGGCCCAGCAGCAGACGGCCGGTCAAACGGATGACGGCGGTGGAGCCTTCGCGTTCTTCGTGCTGTATGGTCAGGTTCATCCCGAATATTCGAGTGTAACTCAAGCGGGTGCGGCCGATAAGATCTGTGATGTTTGCTCTTATCGGAATGCTCATAGTGATCGCCGCCATTGTCGGCGGGTATTTGATGGAAAAAGGGAACCTGATGGTGCTGGTGCAGCCGGCGGAGCTGGTCATCATCGGCGGCGCAGCGCTGGGAACGCTGCTGGTGGCGAACCCACTCTCCATCATTAAAGGCGTGATTACGGGCATGCTGGGGGTATTAAAGGGGAGTCCGCATACCAAGGCTTCCTATCTGGAGACGCTGAAGATGCTGAATGAGATGTTTATGCAGGCTCGCAAGCAAGGCATGGCGCGGCTGGAAGAAGACATTGAAAATCCCGCCAAAAGCCAAATTCTGAGCAAGTATCCGAAGTTTTTGAAGAATCATCATGCGGTGAATTTCATATGCGACACCTTGCGCATGGCGATCAGCGGCGGAGTTCCGGCGTTTGATCTGGACCAGATGATGGAGATGGATATGGAAGTGCACCACCATCACGCCACGCAGCCGATTTCGGCATTGAGTACGGTGGCGGACGCGCTGCCGGGGTTGGGTATTGTGGCGGCGGTTTTGGGTGTGGTGATTACGATGGGTTCGCTGGGTGGTCCTCCGGAAGAGATCGGGCACAAGGTGGCGGCTGCGCTGGTGGGTACGTTTCTGGGGATTCTGTTGTGTTACGGATTCCTGGGGCCGCTGGCGTTAAACATGACCAAAATCAACGACGCGGATGGAGATTATCTGCGCTGCCTTCGGCAAGGGGTCATCGCATTCGTGAAGGGGTCGGCGCCGATTTTGTCGGTGGAGTTCGCGCGACGCAGTATTCCAGGGGATTTGCGGCCTTCGTTCCAGGAACTAGAAGCCGCCTGCCGGGGCGGGTCCGCTACCGCTGCTGCAGCTGCGCCTGCGGCCGGCGAGAAGGCGTAAGACATGAGTGAACCAGTCGTCCAGCCGATCATCATTATCAAAAAGAAGATCGCTCACGCGGGGCACCACGGTGGGGCGTGGAAAGTAGCCTACGCGGATTTCGTTACGGCCATGATGGCGTTGTTCATTGTGCTATGGCTGCTGAGTTCCAGTACGGAGGTGAAGGAGTCGGTCAGCGCGTATTTCAACGATCCTAGCGGATCCGGCAAAATGCGCGGCAGTTCCTCGGCCGGCGCGGGCGAGGCCTTGGCTTTGGCCAAAGATGACATGGAGAACTTGAAAGACAAACTGGATCAGGCGCTGAAGCAAAGTCCGAATTTCGAGAAGCTGAAAGACAATATCGCCATGAGCGTGACGGGCGATGGGTTGCGCGTCGAATTATTGGAGAGCGAAAAAGGCATGTTTTTTCAATCCGGCAGCGCGGCGCCCAGCGAAACCGGCAAGGAACTGATCGTGAAACTGGCCGAAGAACTAGGAAAGCTGCCCAACGATCTATTGATCGAAGGACACACGGACGCGAAGGTTTTTGGCCTGAATACCGAATATACGAACTGGGAATTGTCCACGGACCGCGCGAATGCGGCGCGACGGCTGATGGAGAAGGGCGGTCTGCGGCCGGCGCAAGTGGTGCAAGTACGGGGATTCG
Organism: Acidobacteriota bacterium; assembly: GCA_039931205.1. Classification (GTDB taxonomy): domain Bacteria; phylum Acidobacteriota; class Terriglobia; order Bryobacterales; family Bryobacteraceae; genus Palsa-187. The sequence goes on along the minus strand of JBDTSJ010000092.1, from coordinate 85,135 downwards.
CGGACCACAGCTTGCGGGACACCACGGCTCCGGAGGCGGCATCCAATCGGCGTGTTTCCGTGATCGTGAAATATCAAAACGCCGCGCCCGCGCCGCCGGAGCATAAAGAAGAGGCCAAGGTGGCCCAAACGCATTAGCGATTATGCCGCGTCGGAGTTGACGGGGGCGATGCGACCGCTGGAAACGATGCCCCGCCACCATTCGCGCCAAGACACCCGCTGGATGGCCCAACTCATTCCGGTCATCAGCATGACGACCCCCACAACCGCGGCGAGGCTATGCCACGCGTCCAGCTGTTCCTTCCAAAACCACAGGCTATTGCCGTACACGAGTTCGACGTGGACCCAGTACACAGCCAACGAGGTGGTACCGAGCAGGCGGACCCAACTGGGTCCGGGATTCAAATATTCCGTCCAGAGGAACGCAGCGGCGGCCATCAGCAGCGTTGTACCGAGCTTGCAGGCGATCAGGGCCGGGCTATCAAGCCAGAACTCGGCGCCATCATAGATAGAGAACGGTAGCTGCGCGCAGTAAATCCCAAGCAGGATGCAAGCGAATCCAAGTAGTGCGGCCCATTGAGTGATGCGGTTCCAGGAGTGTCGTGAGGATTCGCGCGGGACCAAGGGAATTAAGCTTCCACAGGCGAGACCGAAGGCGATAAACGATCCCCACGGGAAGATGCTGAACTGCACTCCGGGGACCAGGTAGCCGAGCAAAAACCCCGGGGCGATGGAGGTGTCCAGCTTGCTCATCAGAGGAGCCACACCGGCGATCGCGATGCCTGCGAGCGCGGCCCACCGAAATCGCGCAAGGGCATCGGGCAACAGCGCAATCAGAGAAAGCAATGCGGTGGTGACGCCCATCACGTTGAGTACGTCCACTTGCAGCAAGTCCTTGAGTTGGGTGTGCCCCCAGCCGGTTAAGAAAAGTTGCAGGCGGAAAAGAATCGCAAGCAGGAATAGGTAGCGAGCGCGCTTTAAGGCGGCGAATACGCGGTGAAGCGGAGACAATTCGTGACGGCGGGCGATTCCCAAGCCGAAAGTAATACCGGTCAGGAACAAAAATACGGCCGCGGCCTGGCCTCCGAGGAACTGCGAATAGATGTAGAAGCCGTGCTCGCGCTGGTCGGGCCGGGTGAAGGAATGAAATACGTGGCCCTGCAACATGATGATGGCGGCAAGGCCTCGAAGCCAATCAAGGAACACAATCCTGTTGGCTGAGGGAGTGGTTTCAGCAGGCAATTTTCAGTTTATCGCAGGCAGCGCGTCATTCATAGCGCAGAGGAGTGGCGGCGGATGGCGATCTGCGCCACGGCGCGGCCGCCGGCATCGTTTTCGGGCTTGCCCTCGCGGTACTCCAGGACGGTTTCGCCAGTGAAACACCGCAGGAGTTCACCGGGCTGAACGCTAAAGCGCGACGCTTCGTGGCCCGGCTCGAACATGTGAAGGATGAGTATGGCTACGCCGCCGGGTTTCAGGCCGCGCAGGATGGACGGGAACAAATCCCGTTGCAGGTAATAAGAGACAACGATCAGGTCCCAGGCGGATTCCTGGATGGCGAATTCGTGTTTCTCCAGATCGGCGACGCGGGTTTCGATCGCAGGATTCGCCTGCCGCAAGGCCGCGATGGCCGTCGCGGAGGAATCCACCGCGGTCACCTGCCAACCAAGGCCCGCGAGCCAGAGGGCGTTGCGACCGGCTCCACAGGCGAGATCCAGCGCACGGCCGGGTACCAGGTTGCGCGCGATGTGTTCGACGAAGAGCCGTGGGCCGGGCGGCGTCATTTAGGCTCGAGCGAGGAGCTTTTCGACATGCTTGGCGAGTACGTCGACTTCTACGTTGATACGCGCTCCGGGTTGCGCCGAGCCTAGCGTTGTATTGGCGTAGGTATGCGGAATAATGGTGACGCCGACGATTGGTCCGGGGTCTAGCTTGGCGATGGTCAGGCTGATTCCGTCCAGCGTGATGGAGCCTTTTTCCACCAGGTAACGATCCAGGGCGGGCGGAACCCGCAGCGTGATCCACCAGTTCCCTTCCCCCAGCGCCTCGATAGCGGCCAACTCGGCGGTAGCGTCCACGTGGCCTTGCACGATATGGCCGGAGAGGCGCGTCATGGGCGTGACCGGACGCTCCAGGTTCACTCGCGCGCCCGGCAACAGGGCACCCAAATTCGTGCGAGCGAGAGTTTCCGGCGCTAAATCCGCGTCAAACGAGTCGACGTCGATGCCCACGGCCGTGAGGCAAACCCCGTTGACGGCGATGCTGGCGCCGAGCGTCAGGTCGCTAAGGACGGTGGAACAGTGGACGGTGATACGCGCTCCGGAAGCATGCGCCTGATAGGCGGTTAGCGAGCCCAACTCTTCCACAATGCCGGTGAACATTAGTGCTCCCGCACAACCCACGCTTCGACGGCGAATTCATCCGGACAAATGGTGTGCAGGCGCACATCGCGAAAGCGAATCGCGTCCTTGCGGCGGCGGCGGCCTACGCCTCCGGCTACCGGCAAGGAATGCAGCCCGCCTAGAATCTTGGGCGCGTAATAGAAGTACACTTTGTCGGCGATACCGGCTTCCAGCGCCGCCCAGTTCACACGGCTACCGGCTTCGATCATCAGCGAGAGATAACGTTCCCGTCCCAGCCATTCCACCACGCTTTGCAGATTCACACGGCCATCGTTGCGTTCCATCACTTCGATGCGGACGCCCGCGCCTTCCAGACGTTTGCGGCGTTCACTGGAACCGGACGACGTCGAGATAACCACTACGTCCTGATTGCAGGAGGTCACCAGATACGATTCCATGGGCAGACGCAATTGCGAATCGAGCACGATTCTGAGCAGAGGGCGGCTGCGATCGAGACCGGTGCGGTCCGTCATGCGGCAATCGTCGGCCAGCACTGTACCGATGCCGGTCAAAATGGCGTCCGAACGGTGCCGTAGAGTCTGCACGTGCGCACGCGCTGTTTCGCTGGTGATCCAATCCGGCGTGTGGCCGGGCGTGCCATCGTCGGGAGCGGCTATTTTCCCATCCAGCGTAAGCGCAGCCTTCAGCATCACCAGGGGCCGGCCGGTGGTCATGTAGTGGATGAAGGCTTCATTCAAGCTTTCCGCGCGCGGAGCCAGCGATTCATCCATCTCGACTTCTACTCCCGCATCGCGCAATTTGCGGAACCCGCGGCCACGCACTTCAGGATTCGGATCTTCGACCGGTGCGACTACCTTCTTGATACCGGCGGCCAGTATCGCATCCACGCACGGTCCCGTTCGGCCTTGATGCGCGCACGGTTCGAGGGAGACGTACAACGTCGCGCCGCGCGCACGATCACCGGCATCCTCTATTGCGATGGTCTCGGCATGACGAACCCCGGACCAGACATGGAATCCGCGGCCGACCACTTCGCCGCCGTTCACGATCACGGCGCCCACCATCGGATTAGGCGAGGTTGCGCCAGCGCCGCGCGCGGCTAAGTCCAAAGCTTCTTGCAGAAACTGATTCATTTCACCAAACCGTATTTAGTCGAATAAAGACGCTACAAAGGCTTCCGGCTCGAACGGCAGCAGGTCTTCGAGTTGTTCGCCTACGCCCACGTAGCGGATCGGCAAGCCTAGCTCCCTCGAAATCGCGACGACCACGCCGCCCTTCGCGGTACCATCCAGCTTAGTAAGAATGATACCAGTGACTTCGGCCGATTCGGTGAACTTGCGAGCCTGCTCCAGCCCGTTTTGCCCGGTGGTGGCTTCGATCACCAGCAGCACTTCATGCGGAGCGTCGGGGATCACGCGTTGCGCGGTGCGGCGCATTTTTTCAAGCTCGGCCATGAGGTTCGTCTTGGTGTGCAGACGGCCCGCGGTGTCGACGATCACATAGTCCACTTTGCGCGCCTTGCCGGATTGCAGCGCGTCAAAGAGGACGGCACTGGGATCGGCTCCGCTTTGCTGGCGTATTAACTCGGCTCCGGTGCGCTGCGCCCAAACTTCCAGTTGCTCGATGGCGGCGGCGCGGAAGGTATCGGCCGCACACAGCATCACGGTGCGGCCTTCGGACTGCAACCGGCGGGTCAGCTTGCCGATGGTGGTGGTCTTGCCTGCTCCGTTGACGCCGACGACCATGATGACGGCGGGCGGCTCGCTGACGCGGGGAACTTCGCGTTCGGTGGCTTGCAGGACTTCGAGAAGATATTCGCGGATCAGCTTCTTTAGCTCCGTGGTATCGCTGACCTGGTGGCGGGCGACACGTTCGCGGATTCTCTCCAGGACTTCAGACGTGGTGCGCGACCCCAGATCCGCGGTGATCAGCGCGTACTCCAGCTCTTCCAGAACCTCCGGCGTAATCTCCTTGCGGCCGAGGACCGCATCGTCGATCTTTTCCATGAGACCAGCGCGGGTTTTCTGAACTCCCGCCTTGAGGCGGTCGAGCAGGCTGAGCGCTTTATCGGCGGGGGGGTCGGTTGGAGTGGCGGGAGAAGGGGAACCGAAGAGGGATTTAAACATGGGAGCGCTGCAAGAACTATTCTAGCAACGCCCCCAAACTGGGCTGGATCTAGCTTCCCGCAGTCGCGGGCATTGCTTCGTCGGCGGACGGACCGTACATTCCGGGGATTTTTGCGCCATTCACGCGGAGGTACACACTCAGTTGCCCGCGATGGTGAATGGTGTGGTTCATCACCATGGTGCGAAGTACGGCGACGCGCGGCATGGTGAACAGGACAGTGCCGGCGTTCTTGAGGGACCAGGGCTGCAGCATTCGCTCATCGGAAGTTGCTGCAATGGCCGCTCTGGATTCGGCTACCGTCTTGTCGAATGCCGCCAGAATTTGGGCGCGAGATGTCATTTCCTGCGGTTTGTAGTCGCCACTGGCAAAATCCAACTCGTCGGTGGTCATCGTGACGGCACCCCAACCAGGCATCTCCGCCACGTGACCGGCCAAGCGGGCCAGGCTCATGGATTTCGGATCGGGCTTGTAGCTGAGCTTGTCTTCGGGAACGCGTTCCAGCATCGTACGCGTGCTGGCCATTTCCTGGTCGAACTCTGGCAATAAAGATTGAGCGATGTTCATAAGAATTACCTCCATCGCGATTGTACAACTACCGGGCAGCTAATCGTGGGTGGAGGTATCGAGGAATGCTTTCAGCCGATGGCTGCGGCTGGGGTGGCGAAGCTTGCGGAGCGCCTTGGCTTCGATCTGGCGGATACGTTCGCGGGTAACGGCAAAGTGCTGGCCGACTTCTTCCAGCGTATGTTCACTGCCGTCCTGCAGGCCGAAACGCATCTTGATGATTTTCTCTTCGCGCGGGCTAAGGGTCTTGAGGACCTCGGCAGTCTGCTCCCGCAGATTCAGATTGATGACCGCCTCGGACGGCGAAACTACACGGCGGTCAATGATAAAATCGCCTAAATGCGACTCCTCTTCTTCACCGACGGGAGTTTCGAGCGAGATGGGCTCCTGCGCGATGCGCATCACCTTGCGAACCTTGCCGACCGGAAGTTCCATCTTGACGGCGAGTTCTTCGGTGGTGGGCTCACGACCCAGATCCTGTTGCAGACTGCGCTGCAAGCGGACCAGCTTGTTGATCGTTTCGATCATGTGCACCGGGATGCGGATGGTTCGAGCCTGGTCGGCGATGGCGCGGGTGATGGCTTGACGCACCCACCAGGTGGCGTAGGTCGAGAATTTGAAACCGCGCTGGTAGTCGAACTTGTCTACCGCTTTCATCAAACCAATGTTGCCTTCCTGGATCAGGTCCAGGAACTGCAAACCGCGGTTGGTATAGCGTTTCGCGATGGAGACGACCAGACGAAGGTTCGCTTCGATCAACTGCTTCTTGGCGACTTCCGCTTCCTGCTCACCGCGCTCCACTACTTGCAGCGTGCGGCGCAGTTCGGTGGCGGTGGCGCCGGATTCTTCTTCGTGCTGCTGGATACGGTGGCTGTGCTGGCGTAGTTCCTTGCGTAGATTACCGGCGCTGCCGTGCGCGCCCCCGGGCGCGTTTTCCAGTTCACGCTGGACGCGTGAGATTTCGCGCTCGATGGGCTTCAGTTCGTCGACGGCGCGGCGTAAACGGCCTCCCAACGAATGGCGGGTGGGAGAAGCAAAAGCGATACCGCGAATCAGGCGCGAGATCGATACCATCGTTCGCGCCAGGCTCCAGCGCAGGGAACGATGCATCTTCGGCTTCATATTGCGCGACACCGCCTGCATCTTCTGGCGGAATTGTTGGGACTTCTTGTAGTGCTTCTCGATTTCTCCGATAGCGTTGAGCAGTTCCTGCGCCTGCTCCACGACAGCTTCTTCAGGCGCCATTAGGTCGGGCATGATGAGGATGTCGCGCGCCCGCTCCGGCTCGCGCCGCACATCTTCCGCCATGGAGAGAATCTCGCGAATCACGATGGCTGAGCGCGAGAGCGCCTTGCTGACCGCAGCCTGACCGCGGGCAATGCGCTTGGCCAACTCAATCTCACCTTCGCGCGTCAACAGCGGGACGGTGCCCATCTCGCGCAGATACATGCGCACGGGATCGTTGGTCTTGTCGGTGAAATCCTGCGGCAGTTCAAGGTCGCCAAACTCTTCGGCGTCCTCGCTCTTTTTGTCGAATTCGATCTTCGGCTCTTCGAGGATCTCCACGCCTGCGGCATCGAAATCGCTCAACACATCGTCGAGATCGCGGCTGGCGCCCTGGTACTCCTCAGTCAACAGTTCGTTAACTTCGTCGTACAGAACGTAGCCTTTTTCTTTACCTGAGTCCATCAGATGTATCAGTCCGCCGACTTTCTCTTTACTTGCCACGTCTATGCCGATCACTGTACTGCTGCGAAGGGCGCGGGCGCAACATCCATTTCAAACACCGCCGAAGATACAAAAATGCCGCGCTGCTCTTCTCCGAGTTGTCTTTCAGTTTACAACACCAGACCTGCGCAAGATTGCGAATTCCGCATGCTCAAAATCTCTCGACTCTCTCGTTGCAACATCATGAAGCTCGACGGCGCTGCTCTTTTTCCAAACGATCCAGCTCCGCGTTCAATTCCAGAGCCTCCGATGCCCGACCCTCTCGCGCGGCAAGTTTCACTCGCGCCTTCAGGTCCGCCAAGTGACGCTTCCGGAAATCCCCTTGCACTCTGAAGAGACAGGCTTCGGCCTGGCTCCAGACCATCTCTTCATCTCCTATATCATCGGCGGCTAAGGCCTCATGCAATAGCGCCCGGTCCGCATCGCCCAAGCGACCCTCTAAAGCGGCGTAAATGCGGGCTGGGTCTTCGCCTTCCACATGCCCCAAAGCCTCGAAGATCTCACGAGTTAGGAACGTCTCCAACATTTCGGGCGTCAACGCCGGCAGGATCTCCTGGCGCACTCGCAAACTCGCCAACATGGCTTGTAATAAAATCCGCTCGGTGGCTGGAACCACTTTTTTGGGTGCCGACGGAGGCGATCCGGCGCTGCGTTCGGTGGCGGCCTTCTTAAATTGATCCAGCACCATGCTGGGATCCACGCCCAGATATCCCGCCAGATCGTTCGCGACCGCGGCCCGCTCCAACTTGTCGGGAACTTTCTGCACGGCCGGCAGCAGGAATTTGAACGCGGCCATCTTGCCCTCCGCCGTCCGCATGTCGAACTTCACTCGCGCGCGATCGGCCATCCAGTGGAAGTAGCCGCTGGCGTGATCGACCTTGGCGCGGTACGCCTCGCCGCCGAAGCGCTTCACGAATTCATCCGGGTCCAGCTTGGCACCGGCCTCCTCGCTCCCACCGCTGAGTGAGACTACCCGGACGTGCAGGCCTTCATCCAGCAACAATTGGATCGCGCGCTCAGCCGCGTTCTCGCCCGCGGTATCGGGATCGAAATTCAGGACCACGGAATCCGCGTGCCGGTGCATGGCTCGCACTTGCGCGTTGGTCAAGGCCGTGCCGCAACTGGCGACGGCTTCCTTTATGTCCGCTGCGTACACGCCGATCACGTCCATATAGCCTTCCACCAGGACGGCCCGCTGATTCTTGCGCATCGTGTCGCGTGCCCGGTGAAGGTTATACAGTACGGATGTTTTCTTGTAGATGGGCGTTTCAGGCGAGTTCAGATATTTAGGCTGGTCCTCATCCCGCATGGCCCTTCCGCCGAACGCGATCACCTTGCCGGCTTCGTTGTGTATCGGAAACATGAGGCGGCCGCGGAAGGCATCATAGTGTCCGCCCGTATCGCGCCGGCGAACTAATCCGGAAGCTTCCAATTGTTCCGCTGAGAAACGTTCCGCGAAGCGGCGCGTAAGCGCTTGGCCGGCGGGATCGGAAAAACCCAGATCGAATGTTTGGATTACTTCTTCTGAGATGCCGCGCCGTTCCAGATAGGCTCGCGCTTCCGCCCCTTGCGCCCCGCGCAGATTCTCGCGGAACGTATCCGCGGCGATGGTGTGCATCTCGAACAGCGCATTCTTCAGACGCGATTCCACATCCGAGTACTCGCTGCGCTTGGGCATGGGGATGCCGTTGCGCTCGGCCAAGAACTGCAGCGCCTCGGGGAACGTCATGCCGTCGTGCTCCATCACAAACTTGATCACGTCCCCATGTACCTGGCATCCGAAGCAGTGATAGAACTGGCGCGCCTGATTGACGCTGAACGACGGAGTCTTTTCCTGGTGGAAGGGGCATAGGCCGGAGTAGCGGCCGGTGGCTCCCTTGCGCTCCAGACGCACGTATTCGCCAATGACTTTGACGATGTCGATGGAGGATTTGAGTTGTTCTACGAAGTCCACGAATCCAGATTATGGCACGCGAGGGGACGGAGAAGAGCCCCTCATGAACGATGATGAACGCTGATCAACGCAGATGAAAACTAAAAATGTGTTAGCGTTCGAGGATCTTGGAGAGATCCACGGCACGTTCGGCGAAGTTCTGACGCTCGGCGAATGCCTTTGCGGCGTTTCCCATACGTGCGCGACCGACGGGATCTGATAGCAACCTTGCGATGGCTTGGGCAAGGTTGCGGCGGTCTACGATGGCGCCGAATTCCGGGCGCATCACGCTGCGGGCTCCGTGGGTGTCCAGGCATACGGACGGCAGGCCGGCGGCCATTGCTTCCAGCAGGGTCAGGCCGTAGCTTTCATGGCGCGACGGGAAGACATACAGGTCCGCGAGTTCGAAGAAGGCGCGCTTTCGATCGCCGGTGACATGACCCGGGAAGATTGCGCGGATGCGGCGCAACTTCGCGGCCAGCGCGCGTAGCTTTGCCATGTGCCGCTGGCCTTGCATGAAGGCGGCATCGCCGCAGATGAATACGTACAACGGCTGGGACGGCAGATCGCCGCGGTGCTCCCATTCGAGCAGCGATTCCAGCAGCAGATCCTGGCCCTTCTCGGGTGAAATCCGGCTGAGCGTCAGCACTACGCTGGCGTCGACTGGGACCTGGAACTCGCGGCGCAGTGCGGTCACTGAGGCCGGATCCGCGGGCGTCGCCGCATGCCAGTTTCCCCACGGCAATACGTGGATCTTCGCGGGCGGGCATTCCGGATAGCAGCGCAGTAGGACGTCCCGCATCCCAGCCGACGGAACGATTAATCCGCGCGATGCTTCCACCACCGCTTGTTGTTTGTCCCATACCAGCGACGCCATCTCCGGCAGCATCCATCGCAGGCGCGGGAACCAGCGCACTGTGGTTTCCGGAGCCAACCACCCGCGGCCATACAAATTCGTCACGTAGTCAACCACGTCGACATGGAAAATCGTAAACACTCGGAAGCCGCGAGTGGCTAAGGCGCGAAAGTTCGGCCCCTCGGAGATATCATTCGCCAGAACCACCGTACGCGCCGGATCGTGGCGCAGAATTTCCTGTGTGGAGGCGCTCTCAAAGGCTCGCGAGAACGCGGCATAACGGGACTCATCATATGCCGTCAGATCCGATCCGCTGGGCGCGTTCGCCCCCAGAATGGACGGCGTAATGGCTTGTAACTCGAACGGCCGGGTACGCTGCCACTCTGCGAGAAGATGCTCGAATACCGCGGCTCCACCACCAAGGGGAGCTTTTTCGCGTTGGAACCCGCCATGTGCGGCGGTGTACAGGACTGTCAGGTTCAGTGCCGCGCCCCAGCGGTTTGCAGTTCTTCCTGCGACCGCAGGACCTGGCAATGCGAGCAATATCCGCCAATTTCCGTACGCGCGAATACGATCTCAAAGCCGAACTGCGATTGCACCTGGCCCTTGACGGCATGCAACTGCTCGCCAAAGAATTCTTCCACGCGTCCACAGCGCAGGCAGATGATATGCGCATGCTCGCGCTTCAGTCGAGTTTCGTAGTAATGCTTCTCACCCTCGAAATGGGCCAGATCCAACTCGTCCACCAGTCCGCTGGCCTTCAGCAGTTTCAAGGTACGATACACCGTCACCCGATTCAGCTTGGAGTCTTTTTCACGCGCCATGTTATACAGCGTGTCCGCGTCCAGATGTTTGCCGGAGTTGTCGATCAGATCCAGCAGCAGGCGCCGCTGGCGCGTTAAACGCACCCCCCGGTCTTTTAGTGTTTGCTGGATTTCGCCCATATGATGCCGCCTATATCTGGAACCATTATACTGGGACGGTTCAGGAAAGCTCGCGTAGCAGGAGAAAGCAATGAGAACAGCGAAGGTTATGGCGGCGGTAGGATTCGGTTGCATGCTGGCATGGGGTGGACCCGATCCGCTGTTGCGCATCGATCACTACGTGAGCGTGAAGTCGACTGTACCCGCGATCGCCGGCCAGACCACACAGATCTACGTTCGCGAGGTGGTGCTGGCGGGCGTAGGACTGCATAGCGCTCCCGCAGCCGACAAAGTGGCGCTGTTCATTCACGGAGCGGGCACGCCGGCGGAGGTCTCCTTCGACGTCCCTTACGCGGATTACAGTTGGATGGCGTATCTCGCGCAGGCCGGCTACGACGTGTTCTCAATGGATATGACGGGCTACGGCCGGTCCACGCGGCCTTTCGCCATGAATGACCCTTGCAACTTGTCCAAGGCGCAGCAGGGGCTTTACATCCCGCAATTGCTGAAGGCGGCGTGCGAACCTTCGTATCCCAATCAAATGACCACGCTGGCGTCCGATTGGAACGATATTAACGGAGTAGTGGATCATCTTCGAGCGCTTCGGCACGTGGATAAAGTGAATCTGCTGGGATGGTCGCAAGGCGGACCGCGCGCGGCCGGCTATGCGTCCCAACATCCCGAGAAAGTGCTGAGGATGGTGCTGCTGGCCCCTGCTTATGGGCGCAACGCCTCGGCGACTCCGCCTGCCCAGGTGCCTGCGAAGGGCACGGCCTACAACGCCCAATCGCGGGCAGAATTGATCACACTGTGGAACAGCCAAGTGGGATGCCCCGGACAATACGAACCGCAAGCGCTGGATTCGGTTTGGTCGGAAATGCTGGCTTCCGATCCCGTAGGCGCCACCTGGGGGGCTGGCGTTCGCCGTGCTCCACAGGTCACGTCATGGGGATGGACGCAGTCCGCGGTGGCCAAGACGGAGATACCGACTCTTATGGTGTCCGGAGTCCATGACAAACAAGTTAGCCCCGATCGCGTCCGCGAACTATACGCGGACTTGGGCGCCAAGCAGAAAGTGTTCGTGGACCTGGCCTGTTCCTCGCACAACGCAATGTGGGAAAAGAATCACATGCTGCTGTTCAAGGCTTCCCTGGAATGGCTGTCGTCAGGGACGGTGAATGGGAAACAAGAAGGCATGCTGCAATTGGGCTATTAAGCCGAGTCACATTTCAGTCACAACAGTCTCCAATACGGCATCCCGCGCGTTTCACGTAACTTAGCGGGCTACGTAGTACGCGCTTCCTAGATGGTGACTCGTACAATCGTCTCGCGATGACTGTTTCTGAGGAACCCTCTTTCTACCTTTACTGGCTGCGCGAAACCGGCTGTGATGCCGGAACGCCTATTGGCGCCGGCGATATTCCGGCCTCCATCCGGGAACGCATTCTGACGTTAGCGAAAAGCGACTCGCTGGCCGCGTCCCCCGCCACCTTCCACCTCCGCTTGCCGTTCTTCGACCGCCGCGAAGAGCGCCAACAAGATCAACTGCTGCCGGCTTTCACTTACGAACGCACCGGCGACCTGATTCGTCCTCTGTTATCCGCCGCCGCCGCTACTCGCGACATGGCGGCCACCTGCGCGCTGGCCGAACCTTTCTGGCGAGGAGCGCCCCCGGATCGCGATTTGGAGTATTTCCCCACCTGGCAGCGAGTCTCGATCGCTCTTCAGCGGTGGCTGCGCGTGCAGGTAGCCGCGACATACTTTGACAATCCCGCCGCCTTTGAAGATCGCGCCGCCGCATACCCGCTGATCGCGTATCAGGCCGCACGTCCCTTCTTCGGACGCCCGCGCTCGGAATTCACTTATGACTTGCGCGATTATCCGTCGTCCGACGATACGCTCAGCGCATCCTGGAAACTGGTGGGGCGCAGTATGCAACGCATCCTCGTTAACATCGAAGATCGGCTGACCGTGCAGGGCAACCCGCGTTTGGCGCACCATTATTCGCCTGTCTGGCATCAGGATGTCCTGGTGGCGGTGCAGCGGCGGCCCAAGCGCTACGCGGAATTGCTCTCCCGCGAAGCCGCCATCATCAACGCGGTGATCGACCTGGGGACGCAACCGAAAGTGGATACGATCAACCGCTCGGCGAAGATCATCAGCCAGCAACTCCGCAAGATGCATGGGCGCGACATGCGAAGTTTGGGCTGCGGACTCTTCGAAGAAGCAACGCGAGCCCTAGCGCGCCAACGCGCGGGCGGCTTCGACGACGTCCTGGACAGTTGGCTTCCTGAGAATTCGGACATGCCCGCCGCGCGGAGCCCAGATCTCCGGATCGGAATCTAGGAATATTGCAATCGTCGGAACTCCTACCGCAGCGGCCAAGTGCGAGATTCCCGAATCGTTGCCAATGTAAACGCGCGCCCGCGCGAGCCAGCAACCCAGTTCGTAGAGGTCATCGAAACGCTCGGCCTCGGCGAGCGGCTCCTCTGGACCAGCCAGCCATTTGATCGGCATCGCCAGTTGTTGCGCGGCCTCGCGAAAGGACTCGAGCGGCCAGCGCTTCGCCAGACGACTCGCAAATGGGTGCATCACTGCGAAGTCGCCCACGGGAACGCGCGGTACTGGAATTGCGGGAACTCCTTCCCGTAGTGGCGGAGACGCGGGGAAGAATTTGAACGGCAGGTCTTTGACCGCCTCGCGGAATTCCGGGCGATTCGTACCATACCAGGAGTAAATCGAATCGAACGCCGCCAGCGCGGGTACCTTGGCTCCATCGACTACGCCCACCAACTCCAGGCCCGTATCGATGATGGCGCGAGTTCGATCCGCAAACCGGATCAGCGGCAGCACCGGCCGTGGAGCCCATACTTCGGTGTAATCCGCGCTAGCCGCCTGCAATGCCGGCAGAGAAAGAATGACGTCGCCGATTGCGCCCGGACGAATCAGCAGGCGGCGCAAGCCCTAGTTCACCAGCATTACTTGGACCACTACTTTGACCGTAGTCGGGAACTGGCAGCCGTTATCGTTGCACGCCTGATAACGTACTTCCCCATTCACCGCCGTTGGTCCCGGAGGAGCCGTGGGCGCCACCTTGAACTTTGTCGTGACTTCGAAGTTGCCGGTGAAGACCGACAATACATCTTTGGAAAACTTGTACTTCCCCATTACCGGCTTCGGAAACGTAACGGCTTGAGCCCCTAAAATGCCGTCTTTCCACGTCATTTTCAGCGGGATCAGCGTCTTATCCAGCGGCGTATTGCTGTTGACGTGAAAGCCTTCACGCAGTTCGAACGGTACCTTCACCTCAACGGTGGACCCGATCTTCGCCTTCACGGTCTCCGTGCGGCCCTGCACCAACGCTTTACTTTGCGCGAAAGAAAGCGAGCTGGCTAGCACCACCAGTGTCAAACAACGAAGCATCTTTCTTGTCCTCGACAATGCCGCCCGAGAGTAATTCATCGATTTCCTTCTGATACGTTGCCTTGCTTACTAACCCTGTATGAATCGAAGCGATTTTGCCCTGACGGTCAATCATAAATGTCTGCGGCAACGAATCGATGCCACCGTAGAGCGTGCCGACACGCTCATTACCCACCACCATGCGGTAACTCAACTTGTGTTCTTCGATGAAGGGCTTCACTGCTTTCCAGCCGTCTTCGTCCATGGAAATACCCACCACCGCAAAGCCCTGATCTTTGTACTTCGATTCAAATTCCTGGAACCAGGGCAGCTCCGCCTTACAGGGCACGCACCAGGTTGCCCAAAAATTCAGCAGCACCACTTTATCCTTATATAGCGCCAGCGTCACGGGCACTCCGGTGGCGTCCTTGAGTTCGAATGCCGGCGCCTTCTGTCGCTCGGCCACGGGCTTGATCTTGTCCTCCAGCGGCTGCTTCATCGCGTCGACGGCTTTCTGGCTTTTGGCCAATTCGTCCGGCGAGGAAGAAGAGCATGCAGTTAGCGCGGCCCCCAGCGAAACCGCGACGGCAATCCGGCTCAAAATGTGCAATGTGGGCATGCGTCTGTCCATATATATGATTATACGGGGACCGGTCCGGTTCCCACATTCTTCACCAACCACGCTTTTCTTTTGCGTCTGGCCGCCGCGTCCAGCGTAAACTCGCCGTGTGCTGACAGCCCTGAGTAGGCCCACGCCGCCGTGTCGCATAAGCTTTCGCAGGCGTAGTGCCGCCACTTTGGCTTTCGCTGGCGGATGTCGATTGCGGTGAGCTTGTCTTTACGCCATTCCGCGCTCCATCCGAGTTCGCCCTTGACGCGACGGCGGATTTCGTTGGCCAGAAGACGCTCCCAATCCCAGCGAGTCTGGTTGGACAGACGAACCCAAACGAAGTGGAACAATTCGTGAACCAGAATGCGCTCAAAATCCCCATGGTCGATGAGCACGTCGCGATCCAAATTCACCACGCGGCCGGGAATGGAAGTGGCCGCCAGATGCGGTCCCAGGGATTTGCGGATGACGACTCGGATTGGCCGCCCGTCGAGCTTGGGCAACACGCTAACGGGCGCCAACGGACTGGGGCTGGGTGAAGATGGTCTGGTCCTTCACTACCGGCCGGAAGCGATCATTCAGCGCCTTCATATAGACGTCCATGTGTTCCTTGCGAATCTCCGCGACGATGTCGGCCGCCACCTCCGTGATCTCTTGTCCGCCCTTTTCGTCAGCGCGTAGGATGTAGAACCCCGCAGGCATGCGAATGGGCTCGCTAAACTGTCCTACCGCCAGGCCAAGAGCCGCTTTCTTGAATTCGGGCGGATAGTCGCTGAGAGGCGTCACGTTGCCGATGTCACCACCCTTGGCCTTGGTGGAGTCTTCCTCGGAATACTGGGCGACCAACTTCGCCATATCTTCTCCCGCCCTGGCGCGCTTGACGATTTCCAGAGCCAGCGTACGGGCTTCCGCTTCCGATCGACCGGCGAAGGCGGCGTTCAGCGCAGCCATGGCGGCATTCTGGACGTCCTGGGCTGTGGTCCCCGTGGTGGTTACCTGGGGTTTGAACTTCACGTAGATCCCGGTCGCGCGGACCCGCTGATATTGGCTTTGATGCAGCTTGTAATAGGCGGCGATCATGTCGTTCGATACGGGAAAGGAATTGACTTCCTCATTCATCCGCGCGCCCGCCAGATAGTTCATCCGGTTGGCCTCGATTTGTTCCTTCAGAGGACTCTGCTGATCCAGCTTGCGCGCCTCGGCTTCCTTACCTAGCTGTTGAATAATGAACCACTGCCCCAGCGCGAACTGCGGATTGGTTCGAAAGTTATTCACCCAATCCGGCGGAGCCACCAGCATGATCTTTTGCAATTCAGCCAGCGTGAGGTCTTTACCATCCACGGTCGCCACGACGTGATTCGGGTCTTCCCGTCGAGGCGCCTGCGCGAGAAGGGTCCCGGCCAGGAACAGAGAGATAAAGCATTTCTGAAAGTTCATGTTGTTTTGCTGGAGTTCCTAAAACACAAATTTACCACGATCATTCTGGTTAGACGCATGCCAGGCAGCGCCGTTAGGTGGCCTTAAAAACCTACGCTATAGTACGTTAAGTGAACGTTCGGGGCTTCTTCCTTATTATCGCTCCGGCCCTGTCTCTGCTGCTGACGGGATGCCAGAATCTGCCGCCCCCGTACGCCCCGCCGGAACAGCGCGTCCCGCTCCCAGACTTCCGCTCATACCGGGTCGCCCGCATGGTCGACATGGCGGACGGCGATGTACGGGACCACGTGGTCTCCGACATTCTGGGGGATACCGGAAGCTGGCGCTGGACCGGGAAGCGTCCCGCGGTGAAAGTTGTTCTGCGCGGCAACCAGAATATCCGCTATCTGATCGACTTCACCATCGCCGATGCCACCTACAAAACGACCGGACCGGTGATGCTAACCTTCTTTATCAACGACCACGTTTTGGACACCGTTCGCTACGACAAACCCGGCACGCAACACTTCGAAAAGCTTGTTCCGGCGGGATGGGTGGTGCCGGACAAGGAGACGATTGTGGGCGCGGAGATCGACAAGGTGTGGGTGTCGCCCGATGACGGAGCCAAGCTCGGCTTCATTCTCACGCGCGTCGGGTTGACCGAATAATGCGACAGGCTGCCGCCGCTCTTTTCGGCGCTGGATTCACCGCCGTCACCTGCTACGCGTTCGGCGTAGTACTCCTCGACCGGCTCGGCCTCAGCGGGATGCTCCGCCGCCCGGAGCGCTACCCTCTGGGCTTCACGCTGGGGGCCGCCGCGCTGCACTTGCTGCTGTTCGCCTTGCTGGCTCTGCACATTGCCTATTGGCCCGTGATCATCGGCCTGATGCTGGCGGCCATTCTGCGCGCCTATCGTTCCGGAGCGTGCAAGCCGCAAGGCTCAGAACTGGAACGAGTGAGCGGATTTCTCAAGCTCCTGCTGGCCGTGGTCGAAGGAACCTATTTCGTCCTCTATTTCATCTACGCCTGGGCCCCCGAGCATAGTCCGGACGGCTCCAGCTATCACTTGGGCATCATCGCGCGTTACATACGCGAGCACGGTTTCGTAGCGCTGACCAGCAGCATCTACGCGATGCTGGGCCAAGGCGTGGAACTGATCTTCCTGCCGGCCTTCATCATTGGACGCCACTCGGCCGCCGCGCTGACGCATTTGTCTTTTGCCGTGGCTCTGGCTTTTGCCATGCTGGCGTACGGACAGCGGCTGGGCAAACCGTGGGTGGGGGGCGCGGCGGCGCTATTCGTCTTCTTGAGTCCCGTATTCGGTCTGACGGCGTCCATTGCCTATATTGATGCGGCTACCGCGGCCGTCGTTTTTGCCTCGTTCTACTTTTTGGAAATTTGGGACCGCGAGCGCGAAGTAAATCCCCACGCGTGGAAACTGCTGATTGCAGTCGGACTACTGGCCGGCTACGCCTATGCCGCGAAATACACGACGTTCACCATTGGAGTTTACTCCCTGGGTTTCGTGGCTTGGAAAACCCGCCGCTTGAAACCCGTATTGTTGGTAGCGGCCTGCGCCGCCCTGATGGCCGGACCGTGGATCGTGCGCAATGCGATCGTCTACCAGAACCCCGCCGCTCCTTTAGGCAATTCGCTCTTCCGCAACCCCTTTGTCCACGTCATGTTTGAGCGGGAGTATTCGGAATTCCTGCGCCACTACGGAGTGGTGGACCGGCGCACGCTCCCGTTGGACGTCACCATCGGTGGCGAGCGCACCACCGGTCTGATCGGTCCGCTTTTCCTGCTGCTTCCCTTTGGACTGCTGGCCCTGCGCCGTCGCGCCGGCCGGCATCTATGGATCGCCGCAGCGCTGCTGCTTTCGACTTTTCTATTGAACGTCGGGACCCGATTCCTGATCCCCGCGCTGCCGTTCCTCTCGCTGACCATAGCGCTGGCCGCGGCGGAATCCCCTGCCCTGCTGTGCTTCCTGATCTTGTTTCACGCCGTGGCCAGTTGGCCCAGCGTGATCCCCTCGTACGCCGACAAATATGCGTGGCGTATCGAGCGCCCGGAATTGCAGGCCGCCTTGCGCGTTCTCGATACCGATACGTTCCTTGCTCAGCACATGGGTAACTACGCGGCCACGCGGATGCTGGATCGCTACGTTCCGGACGATGAACCGGTGCTCACACAGAGCGGCATCCCTGACTCCTACACGCGCCGCGAAATCCGTGTCGGCTTTCAATCCGCCCCCAACGAAGTGCTGCTCGACATGTTCCAAATGGGCTGGCTGGTAGGCAGCCAACCGATCCGGTCATTGAACTTCCGTTTCCCGGAGCGCACGGCCCGCCGCTTCCGGGTGCAACAAACCGCCGCGACGCCGCCAATCGAGCAGTGGAACATACACGAGCTCCGATTCTTCCATCAAGGCCGCGAGCTCGCGCGTAAGCCGGAATGGCGCTTGCAGGCATGGCCGAACCCGTGGGACGTGCTAATGGCCTTCGACAATTCCCCCGCCACGCGTTGGCGCAGTTGGGAAACGCCGGCTCCCGGCATGTACATAGAAGTGGATTTCGGCGCCGACACCAGCGTGGATGAAATTCGCATTGAGACGTCCTCCGATTCGGCCAACGTGCGCGTCCAACCCGAAGTTTGGAACGGATCTGGCTGGGAGAAGCTGCCGGCGCAGCTCGAAGGCATCGACGTCGCGCCGAATCCGAATGCCCGCCGCATGGCCACCCATGAGATCCATCTGAAGGGCGTAAACTACTTCCTGATTTTCGACACCGATTTTGGGTCGGTAGACGTTCGCGACGATCCGGAAGCCTGGGGCCTGACGCTGCTCGCCACCGAGGGCGGAGCCAGGATCTATAAGAGCACGTGGTAACCATGAAACTTTATCTGGGCATCGACGGCGGGCAATCCGGGACCACGGCTCTGATCGGCGATGAAAACGGGAACGTCCTGGGCGAAGGACACGCGGGACCCTGCAATCACGTCGGCGCTTCCGAACGCCGGGACAAATTCTTCGCGGCCATAGGCGACAGCATTGCGCAAGCCGCACAAGCCGCCGGAGTAGCCGCGGTATTCGAGGCCGCCTGTGCAGGCTTCAGCGGTGGCGCGGAGGATAAGGATGGCTTGACGCGCGAGTTGGTCCGCGCGCAACGCTATCTCATCACTCACGATGCCCACATCGCCTTGGCCGGTGCCACCGCCGGTGGGCCCGGCATCATTACGATCGCAGGAACCGGCTCCATCGCCTACGGACGCAATGCGGAAGGCCAGACGGTGCGCTGCGGCGGCTGGGGCTATCTCTTCGGCGATGAAGGCGGAGCGTTCGACATCGTCCGCCAAGCGTTGCGCGCCGTGCTGCGCCATGCCGAAGGCTGGGGTCAATACACCGGGCTGCAGGCCGCACTTCTGCAAGCTACGGGCGCGAAAGATCCACACGCCCTGATGCATCTCTTTTATACCAGTGACTATCCACGCGAGCGCATCGCGTCGCTCGCCCGCGTAGTCGACGCATCCGCCCAATCCGGCGACGCCGTCGCCGCCGCCATTCTGGACCAGGCGGCCCATGCCCTGGCAACTTTGACGGCCGCCGTACGCCGCCAATTGTTCCGCGACGAGGATACCGTACAGGTCCACTACGTCGGGGGAGTATTCTCCAGCGGTCCGTTGCTGTCTCGCTTCCAAATACTGTCGGAACTCGATGGAACCACGCGCGTCCTGCCGCCGCGGCACAACCCTGCCTTCGGGGCGTTACTCGAAGCCCGGCGACTCTGACGCCCCGCTCATCGCTTCCACCGCTCCGCTCACCGGTCCCTCGCTGCATCTATCCCTTTCGGAAGCGCTTACACATAGCCTCCCGACGCTATCGTTCCATTTCCGTTTCCGCCGCATTCTAGTAGCGCAGGGAAAGTGAACCACACTAGATAACCTGCAGGAGAAGATTCCATGAAGAAACTCACGTTAGCGACCTTGATGTTCGCGATTGCTTCCGGCCTCGTAGCCGCCCCGCAGGGCGCCACCACGAAGAAGGGTTCGGCAAAGGCGCCGCCGGTTGCCACAACCACCACGGCCAAGGACGTCCCCGCCAAGGCCCCTACTAAGGGGAAGGCGAAAGCCAAGAAGAGCACAAAGGAGAAAGCGCCCGACACCACTCACAAATAATCACACTGGGAAGTTTTCCGAATCTTCCGTGATTCCGGAGGGCTGTCATGCGTTGTACCGAAAGCCAACCGCCTGCTGGAACACCCAACCAGTTGCAGCGACGCGAACCGCTGCATCAACGACTGGTGCAGTGGGTGGTTGGCGCCATCCCCGTTCTGTTCATCGGAAGCGGTCTTAGGACCCTCACGATGCTCATGCATGCCCAGGTTGAATTCCGGCTGTTTGGATTGTTGCGATATCCGTTCCCTTTGGATGCCGTTCCCGGACCCCCTTCCGCGCGGCTCCTATTCGGATTCGCAACAATCCTCACTGGAATCCATCTTTGGGCTCGGAAGAAGCGAGCTCGGCATATGGCAGTATGCCTGACAATCGCTTCTTCCTTTTTTTTGTTCCGCGGCGGGCATTCCGCGCGGGCCCTCTGCTCGCTGGGAATCGCCGCTCTGCTGATCGGCCTGCGAGGACATTTTCAACTCGGCTCCGCGCGGCCCAGCCTGTCCCTGGCTCTGCAACGGGCGGCCACCGCTTTCGGCGCGGCCCTGCTCTATGGCACCGCTGGCTTCTGGTTTCTGAAGCCGCATCACTTCGGACAAAACTTTCACTGGTGGGATTCCGCCGCCCTGACTTTGCGCGCCATGTTGCTCCTGGGCGACACCGGCCTGGAGCCTTTGACGCCCCATGCGACGTGGTTTTTGGAGTCCCTGTTCCTGATGTCGGCAGCCACGTTTGCCTATTGCGGCGTCGTCCTCTTCCGGCCCGTGAAATACCGGCTCTTCCACACCGCCGTGGACCGCGAGCACGCCGGTTCCATTGCCATGCAACATGGGCGCAGCGGACAGGACTTCTTCAAACAGTGGCCCGATAAGAGCCTGTTCTTCTCCCACAGCGGAAGTTCCTTTCTGGCGTATCGTGTGGCCAACAACTTCGCCCTGGCGTTGGGCGATCCAGTGGGACCGGAGGATGATCTATCCGCCACCATCGAACAATTTGTAGAAATGTGCCGCCGCAAGGGTTGGCGCGTAGGCTTCCATCAAGTCCAATCGGATCGCTTGCCGCTTTACACCCGCCTCGGATTCCAGACCATGAAGATCGGCGATGAAGCGGTAGTCGATTTATCTCGCTTCACTCTGGAAGGCAGCGCCATGAAGGAGTTCCGCAATACCGTCAACCGCCTGCAACGCGCCGGCTATTCTGTCCAGCGCATCGAGGCCGGACGCCTAGGCTCTCTCTCGCAGGATCTCAAGCGTATCTCCGACGAATGGCTGCAGATTCCAGGCCACCGCGAACGGCGTTTCACACTGGGGAATTTCAACGCCGAATACCTGGCTTCTGCAACCGTCTATGTAGTGTTTGACGGTCAGCAGCAAGCCGTCGCGTTCCTGAATCTAGTGCCGTCCTACGAACCGGGCCTGGCTACAGTGGACCTGATGCGCCGCGGTAAGAACAGCATCAACGGTGCAATGGATTTCCTTTTTGCCATGGCGTTCCTCGACTTGAAGACGCGCGGCTACCGCCGTTTCAGTCTTGGCCTGGCGCCTAAGGCGGAGTTTGCGGAACATTCCCAACCCAGCCCCGAAGAACAACTGGTGCAGTGGTGCATGGGGCACCTCACGTGGATCTTCCGCGCCGACAGCCTGCGCCGCTTCAAGGCCAAGTATGCGCACCAGTGGGAGCCGCGCTATGAGGTCTACCGCAACCGTTGGGAATTGCCGCGCTTCGCTCTCGCGCTACACAACATCACCGAGCTTCGCGGAGACCTACGGAGGGCCGCGTGAATGCACGCATCGCCATGTTAGCCTTCGTCCCCGCAATTGCTTCCGCCGCGGGTACTTCCCCGGGTTTCGAGCTTCGCGGAAAGCCGCAAGCGGTCGCCATCTTCCCGTCCCCTGCGAAATCGAAAGGCACGGTGCTGTTTCTCCCTGGCGATGGCGGGTGGCGCGGCGTGGCCGTTACCTTCGCCCAAACGATCGCGGCCAGCGGTTATGACACCTACGGTTTCGATACCAAGAGGTACCTCGAAGGCTTTTCCGAAGGGCCGCAGCCTCTTACCGCCGATCAGATGGGCCGCGACGTTCGAGATCTCATTTCGTGGGTATCCGCGCGCAGTCATGGACGCGTGATGTTGCTGGGCTGGTCGCAGGGCGCGGGCATGGCCATACTGGCTGCGGCAAACGCGCCGGTACCGGAACTCAGCGGCATCGTGACCATGGGACTGCCGACCTCCGCCGTGCTCGCCTGGAACTGGAAAGACATGTTCGCGTCGGCCGCCCACATCGAACCCGATGAGCCGCACTTCGCCATCCAGCCGTTGCTGGCGAAGCTTTCCGGAACCCCTCTGTGGATGGTGCACGGCAGCGAGGACGAATACACCAGCGTGGCCACAGCCGACCTAATGTTTCAAGCCGCCCAGGCACCCAAACGGCTGATCAAAGTGACGGGTGCAAATCATCGCTTCGATACTCGGCGTACAGAATTATTCCAAGCTCTCCAGGACGGTTTTCTATGGGTGGATCACAACGCCAAAGTGGCCTCCGCCGCGGCGCGACCGTAATCGCGTCCGGCCTCGCCGCCGGCGCGGCGCTATGGTTCGCGCTGCGCGGCTTTGAATGGTCGACTTTCACTGCCCAGTCCCGCGCTCTGGACTGGCGTTGGATCGCGGCGGCCGTGTGCGCCGACGTAGTGAGCTACGTCTTCCAAGCCGTCCGCTGGAGCTGGCTGCTGCAGCCGGTCGCGCCTGTGAGCATCCTACAGGCCGCGCGCGCCATTTATGCCGGACTCTTTGTGAACGAGGTTCTGCCCATGCGTCCGGGAGAAATTCTGCGTGGCCTGATCATCGCGCGCGGCAGTGGCCAGCCGGCCAGTCGCATCCTTCCGTCCATGGTGGCGGAGCGTTTGATGGACTCCGGCATCCTGATCGTTGCAACTCTGTGTACCGCCGTATTTGTGCCACTCCCCGGACCCGTCGCCAGCTTCCTGAAGATTTGCGCAGCCGTGTTGGTTGTGGCGTTCGCGTATCTCGCGTTCAGCGGCAGACGCATTCCCCCGTCTTGGCAGGAACCCTTGCGGCACCGCGGCGCGCTAGCCATTTCACTGCTGCCTCTGTTGGGTCAATGCGTCGCCGTATGGTGCGCGCTACGCGCCTGCGGACTGCCCATCGGCTTGCTGGCGGCATGCGCCATCACGGTGATCCTGCGCGTCGGCACCGCCCTGCCGCTGGCTCCCGCGAACGTGGGCACCCACCAGCTCGCGCTGGTCTTAGGACTCACACTCTTCGGCGTGGCGCGCATCCAAGCTGCGTCCACGGCGCTGATCGTATTCGCCGTCCTCACCCTGCCTTTGTTGCTCCTCGGAGCCGCGTGTTTGGGCAGCGGCCTGGCGTACAATGGTCAAAGAAGCGGTGGGATGGCCGAGTGGTTTAAGGCAGCGGTCTTGAAAACCGCCGTTGTCGTGAGGCAACCGTGAGTTCGAATCTCACTCCCACCGCCATTTAATTAGGGCTCATGAACCCCATCCAGGTTGTTGCCGCCGTCATCGAACGTGACGGACGTATTCTGATCGGCCAGCGCAGAGCCGACAAGAGTCATCCCCTCAAGTGGGAATTTCCAGGCGGTAAAGTCGAGTCCGGTGAAGACTCGCGCGACGCGTTAGCGCGCGAGTTGCGCGAAGAGCTCGCTATCGACGCGAAAATCGGTGAGCTGCTGGAAAGCTATGAATTCCGTTACAAGGAGACTGGCCCCGCTACCTTGCTCCTGTTCTATCGCGTGACGGAGTTCAGCGGGGAACCGCAGAATCTGGACTTCGCGCAGATCCTCTGGGAAACGCGGCAAAACCTGCCCAGCTATGATTTTTTGGAAGGCGACGTCGCGTTTTTAGCGCGCCTGGCTTACTGACCGGCGTCTTCTTCAGAGGCCGCACGCGGCGCTACCGCCACGAAGACCGCTGGAGAAATCCGCGTCCCAACCCCGACGGTCAGCTTTTGCGTGTCTCCACCCGGGACTGCGGCAGGCACCAGGAATTCAAGCTTTACTGTCCCCGCTTGCACCACGCTCAGCGCATCCACTCCCACCGCGATGCCGGCCAAACGAACTTCCACCGTGGATTTGTCGGGCAGCACCAAACCATCCGCAAGCCCCGCTACCACCAGCGTTACCCGGTCTCCCGCGTGCAACTTTTGGTCCACGGAAATCGCGCTGCCTTGGGGTCCTCGGGTAGAAAGGATCAAAGGCGGCGGCGCATCGATTTGCATCATCACCGGAGGAATGCTGATTCCACTCGGCGCGACCAATTCCACCGGGCTCGCACCCAACGCCGATCCGGGAGGAACCAAGCCGCGCAGCCAGCCATCGGCGCCGCGCGTTACCACCGTGCGAACCCCGCCCACTGTCATGCTCCAGCCATTCAGGCTTTCCGGCAATCCGGTACCGCGAACCATCAGAGTGCCGCCCTCGGGTACGCCCGCCAATCCAGTTGCCTCATTGAGCACAGGCGCATGCAAGCTGACTTGTTTTGGATCGGCCGGCAGCACCTGCAGAGATGTCCCCAGCGTGACCAACTGCAAGCCCGTCGCGATCGTCACCGCGTAGTTGCCCGGCTTAGCTTGGGGATTTACCGCTACGTTCAACACTAGATGATTCCGGTTCACCACCCACATCTGCCGCACCACGATATCCGAGGTGCCGAAACCGACCGTGGTCTTCCCTTCCAGGAAATCCGTCCACGCCCCGTCCATCACGACAATGCCGTCCGTTCCCGCCGCCAAAGTGCCGGGCGTCAAGGTGATGGACGGATCCGGTGGAGCGGCATAGGGGAACAGCGCCGGCAACTCCGCACCGTTCAGCAATTGCCCCGACGTCTGCCCCGACGGCGAAAAAGCTTCGATCGCCGCATGATGTTCCCCCGCCGCTGGAGGAGCCGCGGCCGTTAAGCTACCGTCGTCGTTGTACAGTACTTCCAGCGCGGGTGCGCCATCAAAGAGTACCTGCGTGTCCGCATCCAGATTATCTCCGGCGATGGTGGCATATTGGCGTCCTTGCGAATCCCCAAAATCGGAAACCGACGATACCAGCGGATGTTTGCTGGGAACGGTACTGAACGCGTTTGGCAGGATGTATAAATCGGTAGGCGTCGTGATGGCCACCGCCACCGGAGTGGCTCGATCCGCTTTAAGGGCGTCCGCTACAATCTGCAGATACCCATCCGCGAAATACGCCAGTCTGCTCTGATCCAGACGCGCCGCGTCGCCGATCGCGCTCAGCTTCAACCCCGGAGTAACGCGAGTGGTACCGGGCGTCGTCGTTCCCGAGCCTTGAAACACCAGCCAATCGTGGAACCCCAGAGGCAGCGGCGGGGCATGCACGGTTACGGTGCGATTGCGCAGATACGCGAACATTCTCACGTTATAAACACTGCTGCTCGACACATGCAGAAGACCGAAATCCACGCCTTCTGCCACCTTGCCCGCTTGCACCACTACGCGAGTGGCCTGCGTCCAATCCATGGTGCCGGGATGAAAACGCGTCTCAAAGGAGACCGTCGCCAGGAATGCTTCCCGCTCCAAATCTTTGGGCGGAACAATACCCGCCGGATCCGCCTCGCCGGGCTGCGTGGGCGGCAGAGGATGCGCATAGACCAGATACTCGCCCGGTGGAACGGCTTCGATCTTGTAGGAGCCGTCCGGCAAACTCATGCTGCCAACGGCCGTGCCATCCAGCGACAGAGCTACCACACTGGCCAGATTGGCTCCAAATCCGGCGACGTTCACGCGGCCTGCAATGCTGCCGGTGGTTGCCAGATACGCGGGTACCGGATACAGCACCGCTAGTCCCGCCACATCGTCCGCCCCCAGGGGATGCGCCTTGTTGGTGCCGCGCGTAATGGACGTCGACATCACCGACGACGTCATGGAATGCTGCAAGCCCAGCGTGTGCCCAAATTCATGCACCATGGTCAGGAAAAATGCGTCCGAGTAACTGCCCTGTTGGTTCAACGTCAGATCGTTGTGTAAGCGTAGCCGCGAACGCAATATGGGCACGAAACCAGGACTGTTCTTTTCGCCCAGATAGTGAATGTCGATGTAGGTCTGCGGCTCGGTAAGCGCCAAAACTCCCGGAGGCAGATCGTCGTCGAACACCACGTCGATCCCCGGCGTCACCTGCTCAGCCAAGGTGTCGTCGACACTCTTGATGTCCTGAAGACCACCGAATTTGACGCGCAGCGCCGAGCCGCCCACGTTCCAGGAATCCGCCGCGCGCTGGATCTGGCTGACCAGCGCCGTGAAATTGTCGCCCTCCACCATCTTCGCCGGCCCTTGCTTGGAGATGAAATACAGCACCGTCTGGTCCGGCAGCGCGGCCACATCGAACTTCATTCGATTGGCCTGGAAAGGCGCATCCCGGCCGGTGAAGAAGACCCAGTGATAATAGGCGGGAGCCACCGATGCCAGACACGTTAGAGCGGCCAGTAGCGTCGCCGTACGTGTGAGAGCTCCCCGCAGCAGCCGCATTACTTGCTGCCTCCCTGTACCCGGCTGCGCAAATCGCTTAAGCCCAGGCTCATGCCGCGATCGGTAACTGTATGGCCCGCGCCATCCACGGTGTGCTCGCTCAATGCCGGCCGCACCAGGACCGGCTGGCCGCTGGAATCCAGCAGCAGGTCAAATGCGCCCTGGGAAAGCCCGATGATCTGCGTCAGCCCGGATTTGCCGGTCCACAGAAACAGAACGTATTCGGCTCCCACAGTCAGTTCCGGCGCGCCCGCCACACTCTGATGCATCCGCCCCAGTGATCCGCCGGGAACCGCCACATCCGCCGCAGCCGGCGTGACGGACTTCAGATTTTCGGAAACTTGCAGCCGGTAGTAGGTGTAGATCGTGCCGTTATGCTTCGCGCCAAAGGACCCCACCACCTTCGCTCGCACAATTGCGGTCGATTTCTGGATCATCTCGGCGACCGTCAACTGCTGCAAAGTGGTCGCCGATGCGATCCCCGCCAGTGCCAGCCACGCCGCCAGTAGAATCCGAATGTGCATGAGTATTCCCCTGTGGAAATGCACGCGTCAGTCCATACCTTAGCCGTTGATTTAAAGTAGGTTAAGGGTCACCCGGAGGGCGTCTCTGTGGCCCTGCGACACGCCTTTGAGACACAATGTCCCAGTCCGGTTTTTAGGGCGCCACTTTAGGCGCCAGCCGGAATACCTCAAACATGGGGTGCCCACTCGAATCCGTCACTGTCTGCAGCATGTCGCGGCGCAAACCGGCGGCCTCCGCCTGCTGGTCCAAATGTTTGCCGACATCCTGGAACGCCTCTTTCCCCGCCACGTGCCCTACAAAGACGCCGTCGGGATCTTTCATCATCCGGTCCAGCTCCTGACGTTCGGCGTCGCTGGGTGTCTCCGGCACCAGAGGCCCCGTCGCCAGGCGCAGCGTGAGCCGGCCCCGTTGCAGCAGATTCACGGAATCGACGATGCCCCAATCCGTTAGGTAGTATGTCTTTCCCGGAAGACTGCCCAGGGAATCGGAGAGCGGGAAAATCGCGTCGGTAAAGGCATCGGCGGCACCAAATTGCTGCAACTGCGCCAGATACTGGTTCACCACAACCAGGTTCATGCCGACCAAGCCGATCCCGGCCAACAGCAGTACGGGGCGCCAGCGAATCGCTGCAAGCACCGCGACCGCGAACAGAACAGGGAACGGCCACAGCAGCACCACATGGTGCGCCGCGCCTCCCGCATCCAGCGTGGACGCCATGGAAAGCCACGCAACAGCGCAAAAGATTAGAGAAAACCACGCTGCTCTAGACCGCATCCACCAGGGGAACAGCAAGAGTAAACCGCCAAGCACGTAATAGAAGCCACTGCGGTAGTGCGCGCCCAAGCGCTCCCGCAACCACACCGACATCCGGCCCACTGCGTCCTGGGGCGCTTTTTTCGGCGTGCTCGATTCCTCCCTCACCAGGTATCCGAATAAAGACTGGCCGTCCGCGGCGCTGCGCAGCTGGATCCATTTTCCGGGAATGCTCGCGACGTCCAGGTGCGCGTTCTGCCCATATGTGGTCATTCCGTGGCGGAGATTGTAGAGAACCAACGGGGATGCTCCCACCAAAAACGCGGCGCTGGCCAGCCCGGCATTGCGAATCGTCGCCTCGCGCCAAATCCAGCGCCAGAAGACCAACACGCCTCCGGCTACTAGCCCGGAGAGAGCCCAGGCGAAGATTGCTTTGTTCCACAGGGCCAGCCCCCAAGCGAATGAACCTAAGAGAAGAAAGCGCTGGCGACCCCTCCAAAATGGGCCCCTTGTATCCAATTGGGTACCGAATTGGTATAACGACCAACACCCGGTCACAAGCAAAAAGTGTTCCAGCGCGACCGGCCCCCAGTCGAACGTATTGGTCACCAGGAAGATGGGATCCGTGGCTAGCAAAAAAGCCGCCAGCAAAGCGGGAGCGCGACCCAGGGAGGATAAGACTAAGCGATAGAAAACAAATATAGTAGCGGCTCCCAGCAGGACCACGGGAAGGCGAATGGACCAGACATTCGCACCGAAAATGGACAGAATCGGCCAATACAAGAAGGACTTCAAGGACCCCAGGTAGGTCATCACCATGAAGGGAATCTCAAAGCGCCTCAATCGCGCGGCTAAGTCCTGATGGGTGCTGGGGTAAAGCGGCGCACTGAACAGCGCTTCGTCGGTCTGAATGCCGGCGTGGGGAATAAGTAGCACCCCCAGGGCGATAAACAGTCCACAAGCCACAAACACCCAGAAATTTTTGTGACCCGTGCTAGAATCCAGCGCGGCTGTTGTATTCGTATGAGAGTTATCGCTCGTTATGGTAACAGTATACGGCAGTTGAGAATGGGATCGGAAGAACTTACCGGGTTTGGAGGGTAGCCCAGGGATTAGGGAAAGTGGCCGAATAAGTGACGGTTGGGTAATGTTCGCCCCGTTCAATACCGATATCTTAAGCTCATCGGTTAGGACAACCCGGCGTCCGGACTACGTAGTTCGAGCCGATTGAGAGCCCCAGTGGAATTGGCAACGGAATTGCTTGCACTTGTCCTGTTCGATGTGCTATTGTTCTTTGATAACAGAAACGAGAGTGGCCGGAGCGACGTATTTTTGCCCCGGACAGCTCGGTGGGCCTTGGCCAAATTATCGGCGCGGAGCAAGCGATATGCTACTCGGCAGATAATTCGCCCACCTAAATGGATTCCATCTCCCCCGTTCTGGGACCCCCGTAGGGATAGGCTCTTTGCTGAGCAACCGTGCTGGAGCATCCAAGTTGGAGCGAGACAAATTTTGAATCCCTTGAACCTTTTTGCTAACGGCTGCGTCTAATCCCGTAGCCGAACAAACGACAACGACAGTAAACGAAAAAAAGAAAAAACAGAGAGACAGACAGGAGACGGCAGAAAATGACAAAAACAGAATTGAACAAATTCAAAAATACCTTGGAGGCCAAGCAGGCAGAGTTGGAGCATTTCGTCAGCAATCGCGAGGGTATCGCTATCGAGAAGAGCCCGGACGCATTGGACGAAGTGCAGCATGCAGCGGAGCGCGAGCTCGCGATTCGTAATCTGGACCGTGAATCCAACCTGCTGCGCAACGTGCGTAACGCGCTGCGCCGCATTCGTGAGGGCAGCTTCGGCGTGTGCCTCCATTGCGATGAAGAAATCTCTCCCAAGCGTTTGGCCGCGGTGCCGTGGACGGCTTACTGCATCCAGTGCCAGGAACTAGCGGACCGCAATCAGGCCGAAGGCCAGGAAAGCTTCGACGACCTGCTGGTCAACGCCGCTTAATCGCAACTTCAAAAATCACAAGGGCGCGGTGTACGGAAAACCTCCGGCTACCGCGCCCTTAGAGTTTTTGTGGGACTTTCGCCGCTTCCTATGTACGAGATCATGCGTCCTGCGCGATCCCCTTCCCGCCGGTAGGAAAAAAATCGTCCTGCTTCACAAAAGGTGCACATGTTCAGCACGTCAATATTTTCCACAGGTACGCCCGCCTTGGAGAGCTGTGCGCGATTTTGCGCCGCCAGATCGATATGTCCCGCGCGATCCAAGCCGAACTGGCGAGCCACGTCCAGTCCCACTTCGTAGCAGCAGTGTCCTATTCCAGGACCAATCGCCGCAATCATATCCTCCGGACGCGAGCCGAACTCCGCGTGCATGCGCTCCAACGTGCGGCCCACAATGCCCGCCGCCGTGCCGCGCCAGCCAGCATGCACCGCCGCGACCGAACACGTACGCCGATCCGCCAGAAGAATAGGGAGGCAATCCGCCGTTCGGATGGAGACCGGCACATCCGCCTCAGACGTAACCAATGCATCCCCCTCTCCGACACACCCGGTGCGGCGATCCGCCACGCGCACGATGTTCGAATGCACTTGCTGCAGGCTCACCATCTGGTCTTGCGTGAGATTCGCGTCGCGGGTGCCGAAGCCGTGGTGCACCCACTCCAACCCTTCGAGCAGACCTGAGGTCAAGACACTCACCAGGTTTTATTTGAGGGCGTCATCCAAAAGGATGGAAAACTCGCGGCTCTTTTGGGTAACGCAATTCCGCAGAGAGGAAAGTTCCTGCTCCATGCCATGCAGGCGATCGGAGAGTTCCAGGCACGCGAGCACTGCGACCTTCATCCCATCGACGTTGCCGGCGCGCTGCGCAATGTCGATCATCAGCTGATCCACTGATTGCGCCAGCGCTTCGACTTCGCCAGGTTCGCCGTCCACACCCAGCGTGTAAGGCTGGTTATAGATCGTGACCCGGACGCTCTTGCGTTCCCCTCGAGATTCCATTCGGCGACGGTCTCCTTCTGGGTATTGTAACTAAGCGCTCAACTGGTCCATCTGGACAAGCAGTTTTTCGATGCGGACGCGCACCTGCTTCCGCTCGCCGCGAAGGCTTTCTACTTCTTCCCGCAAGCTGGCGCTTTCGGCGGTGGCTGTGCCCGCCGATTTGCGGATAGCGGCGAGTTCGGCGCGTGCCTCATCCCGCTCCGCGCGCAATTGAGAAACGAGATCCGCAGCCTTGCGGATACGCTCCTCTAAATGTACGAGTGCGTCTACTTCTGATTCCATAAATTAGTGCAGGGGAGCTAAGCGGCTAGCGCGGCCTTGGCCTGTGTAATCAGCGCGCTGAATGCGTCCGGATCCTGCAGCGCCATATCGGCGAGCACTTTCCGGTTCAGTTCAATGCCGGCCTTCTTCATGCCGTTCATGAACTTGCTGTAGCTGATGCCGGCAGCGCGGCAACTGGCCCCGATGCGCACAATCCACAGCGAGCGGAATTCGCGCTTCTTGAGCTTGCGGCCCTTATAGCCGTACAGCAGCGATTTCTCAACCGCTTCCTGCGCAGCCCGATACAGCTTGCTCTTGGTAAGAAAGAAACCCTTTGCGAGGGTGAGGGTTTTGCGCCGGCTATCACGGCGCTTGGTACCACGTTTGACTCTTGGCACGTTTGGTCTCCTTTAATATGGAAAGCCGGCAGGCACGTGCAGTAGCCTGCTCAGCTTGGTGGGCTCACAGATTCCCAAAAGGAACCCGGCCCGTTTTACAGCTAGTACGGCAACATCCGGGCGATCTCTTTGGCGTTCGTGTCGTCTAGGATCACGGACTGACCGAGCCGGCGTTTGCGGGTACGCGACTTGCTGGTTAAGATGTGACGCGCAAATGCATGACGGCGTTTGATCTTGCCGGTGCTCGTCTTCTTGAACCGCTTGGCCGCGCCCTTATGGGTCTTCAGCTTTGTCATAAATTCCTTGAGTTGGACGCCGCTCGCAGTGCTACAAGTAAGCAGCGACTTAGCTAGAATAACACAGCACTTACCCTCGGCGCTCGGGCCTTCCGGAGTGCTATTGCGGAGCATCCTCGTCAAAAATAATCGCCGCTTCGGAGCTGAACCGTCGGTAGTTCTTATATTCCGACTCGATGATCGCTTCGCTCTCCACCCGCCGCATCACGATTCGGTTTTTCGACGGCAGGATAAATTGCTGCCCGGCGACTTTCGTGGCTTGGTAGTCCAAGCTCAGTTCCATGCCCCGGAAATAGGTGTTGGTGGGGATGTCCACGCCGACCATCTCGATTCGCATAACCGCCTTGGTTTCGGCGTCCGCATACACGGTCCCGCGCACTGCCACGCGAAAAGTGCGCTCTCCGTCCGTAATCCCGTACCCGGATGCTTGCGGCACGTGGTAGCTGAACGCATACATCGGCCGCCCACCGCGGATCACAGCTTTCTGCCAGCGGAATTCGGTGTTCGCTTCCGGCGCAAATAGGAACGTCAGCAGAAATCCAAATTCCCCTCGCGAGTACATTCCGCCTAACTCCGACGGATCCTCATTCGCGGGCGCCTTACCGTTGATTTTCGAGATTTTGTGGATCTCTTTTCGGTCCGCCAAGCTAAGTTGCTCTTCGATCAGGTCGGTCTGCGGCCGGCCCGTGATCATCGGGTATCCCGTCCGAACCGGCGACGTCACGCGTTTGATCGACCGGGTGCAAATGAAGTTCGGCAGCGCGTTGGAATAGTGGAGTGAGTATTCGCGAATCGCCGACAGGGCCGCGGTTTGCTCTTCAGGCGTCAGGCCGGCTTTAGGCGGCGCGCTCTGAGCGGACAACGCTTGCACGACAAGAACCAGCCCACCGAAAATAGCGCTTCGCCTCATGCTGCAACTGAATGCGATTCTACCGCACAACGAACGCCTCCATCGGAGCAGAGATTATTGCAGTCTTGCAATAGACTGCCGCACGGTCGCCGCAAGCTTCGCGTCCGGATGCGATCCCAGCAAGTCTTCCAGTTCAGCGATGGCCTTGGTCTTTTCGCCGCGGCGCGCGTAAATCTCGGCAAGGAAGATCTGCGGCATCGAGTAATGTAATGGATCGATTTGCTTGGCCGCCTGTAAGGACCGCTCGGCTGCATCCCAAAACCCGAGTTGATATTGATTCATGCCGAGCTGCGCCTGCGCCAGAGCATCGTGAGGTTTGGCCGCGGCGGCCCTCTGGTTGTACGGCAATGCTTCCTCGGCTCTGCCGGTCTTGAGTAACAGCCCGCCCAGATTAAGCAGGGCGTCGACGTTATCCGGATCGGTGTCGACCGCGCGGCGGAAGTGCGCCTCCGCCGTCGCACCTCCGGCCGCCGTCTGTGACGCCACCACTCCCAGGCCGTTCCACGCGGGTGAGAACTCCGGGGCGATCGCGACAACCTCTTCAAACTTGCGTCGCGCGGTCGCGATGTCGCTTTCCGCTAAGCCGCGCTCTGCCTCCGCATATTTCGCTAGAACCTTTTCCGGATTCTTCCCTGCCGATCGCAACTGCCGCGTGGACACCATGGCGGCGGGAGCGGAGTACGTGAGTTCTGCACGGATCACATGCTCGGGACCCGCCAGTTCTTCGTTCACCACCACGGTTTGCCGAGTATCGCCAGCGGTCAGCGTGTAGCGGCCGGTTATGAGCGACCGGAAGCGGAAATCGCCTCGCGGGTCCGCGGCAGTCGTAATCAGGAACGCCCGGTCGACACCCGTGAGTGTGATCCGAACCCCCGGGGGCGCATCGTTTACGGAGCCGCGCAGTTCCAGGTCGCCGCCGATGCTTTGCCCGGCCGCCAGAACAAGCGTGAATGCCGCAATCCGCAACACGCCCGCAGCCTACTGCGAATTCGCTATTCCGACAAGACCTTTAGGTAACGGTACACCAGGGAAACCGGCAATCCGACGACGTTGAAGAAGCAGCCGTCAATGCGGTCGACGAACTTCGAGGCCAAGCCTTGGATAGCGTACGCCCCCGCCTTGTCCATGGGTTCGCCGGATGCCACATAAGCATCCACTTCAGCGGCCGTGAGCGGAACAAAACTCACCAGGGTCGACGCGCTGTCAATCTCCACGCCACCCGCGTGACGGAGGCAGATTCCGGTGATGACCGTATGTTGGCGGCCGGAGAGACGCAGCAACATGGACCGCGCGTCGGCTAGGTCCGTGGGCTTTTCCAGGACGTCTTGATCTAGTACGACGATGGTGTCTGCGCCCAGTACAATTTCGTCGGTATTCTCCCAGGCGGCTTCAGCCTTAGCGGTCGCCAGGCGCCGAACGTAGCTTTCGGGATCTTCGCCGGCCGCGCGGATTTCCTCCACCGGCCTCACGCGGACAGTGAAATCGAGTCCCGCCGTAGCGAGCAGTTCGCGCCTCCGCGGCGATTGAGAAGCCAGCACCAAGTTCGGCACGCGAGCGCCTAGGCTCCCAGGATCTTGTTAATACGCGGGTACACTTTTCGAATGTTCCCGTCGTACACCGCATTGCGATCCGCGTCGCTCAAACCCAGCCGGTCGACGTAAATCTTGGTGTCGTCGTAGAAATTGCCGGTTTCAGGATCGATGCCGCGCACCGCGCCCACCATCTCAGAGCCGAACAGAATATTCTTGAGCGGAATCACCTTGAACAGCAGATCAATACCCGGCTGATGATAGACGCACGTGTCGAAGAACACGTTGTTCAACAGGTGATCGGTGAGCAAGGGCTTCTTCATATCCTGCGCCAGCCCGCGATAGCGGCCCCAGTGGAACGGCACAGCGCCGCCGCCGTGAGGAATAATGAACTTCAGCGTCGGGAAATCCTTGAACAAATTTCCTTGGATCAACTGCATGAAGGCGGTGGTGTCGGCATTGATGTAATGCGCGCCCGTAGCGTGAAAGCATGGGTTGCAGGACGACGTCACGTGGACCATCGCGGGCACGTCCAGCTCCACCATCTTTTCGTAGATGGGATACCAGAATTTGTCGGTCAGCGGCGGCGATTGCCAATATCCTCCTGAAGGATCGGGATTGAGATTGCAGCCGATGAATCCCAGTTCGTTCACGCAGCGTTCCAACTCGCCAATGGAGTTTGCCGGAGACACGCCCGGCGACTGCGGCAGTTGGCACACGCCGACGAAATTCTTCGGATACAGCGTGACGATGCGGTGGATCAGGTTATTGCACACGCGCGACCAGTCCAAGCTGTTCTGCGGAGTGCCGACGTGATGCTCCAT
This sequence comes from Acidobacteriota bacterium, assembly GCA_039931205.1. Lineage (GTDB taxonomy): Bacteria > Acidobacteriota > Terriglobia > Bryobacterales > Bryobacteraceae > Palsa-187. Next base: position 50,036 of record JBDTSJ010000092.1, on the reverse strand, counting down.
CTTAGAAGCGCGCGGGGAAAAGATGGTGAGATCCGCGCCGCGTTCGCGCTGCAGCTTTAGCTGGGCCTTCTCCAGACTCTCGCGCAGTTCGTCGTCGCTGATCTTAGGCGCGCCCGAGGCTTTGCCATCCAATTGATCCTTGCGCCAATCTTCCAGCGCAGCAGGCGCCGTAGTGTAATGTCCGTGGCAATCGATAATCATAAGTGGAAAACAGAATTCTAGCAGTTCAGCAGACCACTTGAGTCAGCCTAGTAAACTGGAACGACGCATGCCGCCTAACGATACTGTTCCCGACCTTCACCCGCGGGAGCTAGCGGCCAAGGGTCGCACACCCGTAATCGCGGGACTATGGCTGAACGGAATTCTGGCCGTCGTCAAAATCGCGGGAGGCGTCCTGGGCCAGTCCTTCGCGCTGATTGCAGACGGCTTTGAGTCGCTAGCGGACGTCTTCAGCTCACTGATCGTCTACGTGGGTCTGCGCTACTCGGTTAAACCACGCGACGACGATCATCCGTATGGGCATGGCAAGGCCGAACCTCTGGCAGCGGCCGTGGTGGGTTTGGCGCTGGTGGGCGCCGGTGTTACGATTGCCGTCCAAAGCATCCGCGAAATTCTGACGCCGCATTCCCTGCCCCATCCTTTTACGCTGGTAATTCTCGCCGCGGTCGTATTGATCAAAGAAACCTTGTTCCGCTACGTGAACAGGGTGGCGGACGACATCTCCAGCATCGCCGTGCACGCCGACGCGTGGCACCATCGCAGCGATGCCGTCACTTCGGGCTTCGCCTTCATCGGCATCAGCACTGCCCTGTGGCTGGGTCCAGGCTACGAAGCGGCCGACGACTGGGCCGCCCTGGCCGCGGCCGGCATCATCCTCTATAACGCCTACCATCAGATTCACCCCGCCCTGCATGACCTCAGCGACGCCGCGCCGCCCGCCACCATTGAGCAGCAAGTCAGATCCGTCGCCCAAACCGTATCCGGCGTTCGAGCGCTGGAAAAATGCTTCGTGCGCAAGATGGGTTTCGAATACTTCGTCGACCTCCACGTAATGGTAGACGCCGACCTGAGCGTCCGCGACGGTCACGCCATCGCACATGCCACCAAGGACGCCATTCTTCGCGCCTATCCCAGGATCACGGAAGTGCTGATTCATATCGAGCCCTATGAAGGGCACTAGTATACTTGATGGACTGAGTCCCAATCACTAAAAAGGAAGTGCAATGCTGAGCACCCCCAACAAAGAGAACGTCAGGGCCGCATGTGAGAGATTCGACCAGGAGTTCGGGGAGGTTGAGCAAGCGCTCCAGGAACTATTCGCCCGGTATCCCGCCAACCATGACCTTAGCCATGTCCTTCTGAAAGTCGTAGCGGTCAACTCACTCTACTCCACTCGGATCCCTGTCTACTCCGAAAAGATCCCCAACGTCGTGGATGTGAGCAAGCATATTCATCAAAATGCCCTAAAAATCGATGCGGCCCTAGCCTCCGGTTCACCTGAGACTATCGCGATGATCGCTCAGATCAGCACGAAAGGGAAATCCCGAAACAACTTCTCATTTGCGACCAAATATTGCAGTTGGCACAAGCCTGAGTCGTACCCCATCTGGGACTCCAATGTGGGAAAGTGCCTTGGACGCCTGCAAAAGCAGAGCAACTTCGCATCGGACTTCAATGTGAATTCGGAGCGCTGGACGTATAGTGACTTTTGTGTGGCCATGAAAAAGTTCCGTCACCATTTTGACCTTGGCTCCTTCACATTCAAAGAGATCGACAAATTCCTCTGGCTGTATGGGGACGATCTGTCATAGCCACGACACTGATTGAAATCACTGGATAGCGTGGTCTGCCAAGTATCCTAGCCCCCTACGACGGGCCCACGGAACCCTGATGCTATTCTGAGGATGCATGGGCATCGGAACGCGCAACTACGCTCGGCCGTACGCAATGGGCGGCGGTTTGCCTTACGGCATCAAGCTGCTGCTGATCGCCAACGTTGCGATCTTCCTGCTGCAATACTTCGGCGCCAATGCTTTTCTATTGGAATATTTCGCGCTCCGGCCCGTGTCTCTTTTCACCATGCTGGCGGTATGGCAGCTGGCCACCTACATGTTCCTACATGGAGGCATCGGGCACATCCTGTTCAACATGCTGGCGCTATGGATGTTCGGGCGCGAACTGGAAGAAACCTGGGGCACGCAGCGTTTCCTGCGCTTCTATTTCTTCTGCGGCATCGGCGCGGGCATCTGCATCGTGCTGGCGAACTATATTCTGCCTAACGGCAACCCAGGCGTCCCCACCATCGGCGCGTCCGGGGCCATTTACGGAATCCTTCTAGCGTCCGCAATGCTGTGGCCGGACCGCATCATCTACTTCAACTTCCTCTTTCCCATCAAGATGAAGTATTTCGTGATGATCTACGGCGCCATCGCGTTCCTGGGCAGCACCAACATGAACAGCGGCGTCAGCGACATCGGGCATCTGGGCGGATTGCTCTGTGCCTGGATCTTCATGAAAACTCCCACCGTGCGTGGCTTCGACCCGGCCTTCGCCATCCGCCAGCAATACCAGGCCTGGAAGCTGGCCCGGAATAAACGTAAGTTCAAGGTGTATCTAAAGAAGAAGAGCTCCGATCGCGATCCTTGGGTTAATTAAGTGGGCTTAACAAACGGCCAGGGAAACGCACCGGCACCCCTGCGCGTCTTATTTGATATAGTGCGGACATGAAGGCACTTCGCCTAGTTTCGTTCCTCCTGGCCACGGGCTTTAGCCTGAGCCTGCTGTTCGTCCCGCAATCTGGCTTCGGACAACAGGGCCCCAAGACGACCAACGGCGATACGGTGGCTCGTCCGAAAAAAGGCACGCCCGATGCCCCCAAGGAAAAAGACCTGCCGCCTATCCCTTCGGTATTCAAGAAGGAGTCTGGTGTCGCCCCGAATTCAGACGTAACATTCCGCGTGGACGCCACCACCATCACGCTGGATGTCGCCGTCGTCGATGGCTCGGGTCATTTCATCCCCGGTATTCCGCAGGGCAACTTCCGAATCTTGGAAGACAACGTCCCGCAAAAGATTTCCAGCATGAGCCTGGGCGAGGCCCCCATCACCATCGCGATGGTGATCGAGTTCTCCAACTTGTTTCAACAGTTCTACAGTGAGCCCTGGTATCAGACACTGGTGGCCGCCAACGAATTCCTCGGGTCGCTTAAGCCTGAAGATTATGTTGCGATCATCGCTTACGATTTACGTCCTGAGATTCTTTCCGACTTTTCCACAGACCGCCGCGATGCCATGGACGCCATGTCGCGGCTGAAATTCGCCGCCTATCGCGAGACTGTCTTATATGACGCCATCACCGACACCGCCACCCGCATGCAGGACATCGAAGGCCGCAAGGCCATCTTACTGATCTCCTCCGGCGTTGACACCATCAGCAAACAAAATTATGGCGAGGCCAGGAAGACCATCCAAAACGCCGGCGTTCCCATCTACTCATTGGGTCTTATGCAGGCGATTCGCGATTACTACTATCAGATGGGCTACCAGACCGACAGCCAGCGCACGGACTTCCTGATGGCCGACAATCAACTTCGGACGTTCTCGCAAGAGAGCGGAGGGCTGGCCTTTTTCCCGCGCTTTTACGGCCAATTTCGCGAGATTTTCCAGACCATCTCGCAAGCCATGCGCACCCAGTATGTTCTCACCTACGTGCCCACCAACTCCGCGCGCGACGGCAAATTCCGCAAGCTGAAGATTGAGCTTGTCGATCCCGCAACCAACAAACCGTTACGCGTCACCGATCCCAAGGGCAAGAACGTCAAGTATCAGATCGTCACCAAAGCTGGCTATACAGCTGCACGGCAAGTCGAATAAACTTTCCACTCCGCGAAGCGTGAACATTTCCTTGCGCACGTGATCCCGATACTGAAGTCAAGAACTGAATCTGGCTGCTTTTGAATTCGTTACGATTCGCGTTGACAGTTGTGTTGCGTTCTTGTTACCGTCACATTCTCAACCCATGGCGCAGCGCAACCCTCCATCCTCTTCCGTACACGGACGTATTCTATTGGTCGACGGCAACGCCAACGGCTTAGCCGCGCGCAAGACCGTGCTCGAAGAGAACGGTCACAAGGTATGGGTAGCCTCCAGCGGCAGCGACGCGTTTGAACAATTCTCAGGACACCGCTTCGATCTCGTCGTCACCGATCATAAGATGCCGCGCATGGATGGCTTAGGTTTGATCCGTAAAATCCGCGCGCTGTCGCCCGCTACGCCCATCGTGCTGCTGTCCGGCTTCGTGGACGCACTGGGCCTCAACGAACAGACCACCGGCGCGGATGCCGTCATCATGAAGAGCTCCACGGAAGTCTCGCACATGGTGCGCGCGGTGGCCCGCTTGTTGCGGCGCAAACCAGTGTCCAAGAAACCCGCTTCCGAAGGCTCCCCTGCTTCCAAAGCAAAACGCTCCGGAGCCCAATAGACTCTACTTCGCTTTGCCGCCCACCTTCGATGCGCTCTTCGCATCCCCGCCCACCTTGGGTGCGCTCTTCGCATCCCCTTTGGGAGCCGACGCCGCCGGAGCCTTGCGGATGTCCTGGAAGTAGCGATCGATGAACTGCTGGTACATCAACGGCACCTGATCGCGGTGAATCTCTCCCCCCGCATCCGTGTGTCCCGCCTTCTGCTGTGTCAGCGCGGTGCGCAATTGCTGCTTGGTGGAACCCACCTCCACCATCACGTCCCCGGTAATCTCAGCGGAGCGCTGCCCCAGCAACTCGCTCAGCTTGCCCATGGCTTCCTGCGCCTTGGCGTCTTCCAGAGCTTTCTTGCCGTCATTCTCGCCGGCCCCGCTCTTGGCTTCGTCTGAAGATTTCTTGCCGGGCGCCTCGCTCTGCTTCTCCGCCGCGTCTTCACTCGCCTGATCGCCCTGCTGATTCTGATCCGCCTGCTGATCGCCTTCCGACTTTTCGCCCTTCTCGCCTTTATCGCCTTTGTCGCCCTTGTCTTTACCCTTCTGCTTCTCGCCGGACTTCTGTTGGCCCTTCTGGCCTTCCTTCGATTCCATCTTGTTCATCAGGTTCTCAACCGCGTCCCGCAGCTTGTCGAGCATGCTGCGCTGATCCTGATTCTGCTGTGTATTCGGACTCTCGCCGTCTTTATCGCCTTGCTTGTCGCCTTGCTTATCGTTAGCGCTGCTGTCCTTCGGGTCGCCGTCCTGCTTCTGGTCGCCGTCCTTTGTCTCGCCCGCGCCCTTCTCGCCGTCGCCCGCCTTGGAATCGTTCTCTTTACCGTCCTTCAGCTCGGTACCGTCCTTCGCATCCGGCGGAATGAGCTTGGCCGGATCCTGATTGTCCTGCGGCAGGTCGGGTTGCGAAGGATCGAACGCGCCCGGAGGCAGCTTGGCGCGCGCCGCCAGTTTGGCCTCTTGCTCCGCCGGCGTCGAAAAGAATGTATCCACCGCGATTTCGAGCAGCGAGGTCCGCAGATCCAAGCTTCCCGTCATCAGGTAGCGAGCAGTGAACAGACCCACCGCGGCCAGCAGCAATGCTGCCGCCGGAGTGAGGTAGCGGGATCGCGTGAAAGGCAGAGCCTGTTCCAGATTCACGCCAGAAGCCAGCTTCTCGGCCTCGCGAAATTGCACCGCGCACACGGCGTCCGCCCCGATGGGTGGGTTGGCTGCGAAATAAACGGCGGTGGACAAGGAGTCCGCCAGCTTCAGGCGCCCGTCAATCCTCTGCGCCAGTTGGTATAACGACGGGACATGTTTGCGGAGCTGATACACGCCCACGCCCAGGCTAACCGCGGCCAGCAGCAGAGGCCAATACCAATCCAGGATCTGCGTGCCCAACAACAGCAGCAATACCGCGCCGCCTAATCCGATGGTCAGCGCCATAGCGCCTTTATCCATTACAAGATGGCGGACCACTCGCCTGCGCGCTTTAGAAAGGAGCTCTGTCACGGAACTAACTCTATATTATGAGCATACAATCCCCGTAGGAAAAGAAACGATAGCGCTGTTCAACCGCGTGCCGGTAAGCGTCCAACGCCAAGTCCCTGCCCGCGAAGGCGCACACCAGCACCAGCAGGCTGGATTTGGGCAGATGGAAATTAGTCAGCATGGCTCCCGTCCTACGGAATGGAAATCCCGGCGAGATAAACAAGTCCGTCTCAGCGCCACCCGCGGGACTTTCGATCGCGCGCACGCTGGTGGTCCCCACAGCCACCACGCGTTTCGCCATCTCCATGGACCGGACCGCCTCCAGTGGCACGTGGAACAACTCGTGATGCAGCCGGACCTCCTCGATCACTTCTGTCCGCAACGGCTGAAACGTCCCCAAGCCCACATGCAGCGTGACGCGAGCCACGTCCGCTCCCGCCGCCCGGCACGCGTCGAGAACCTCCGAGGTGAAGTGCAATCCCGCGGTAGGGGCCGCTACCGAACCCCGTTCGCGCGCGAATACAGTCTGATAGCGTTCCCGGTCCCCCGGCGTATCGGGACGGTCGATATACGGCGGCAGAGGCACGTGGCCGACACGTTCCAAAACCTCGAACAGATCGCCGCGCGGTTCCAGCCGCACCGTGCGCTCGCCAAACGAGCCGCGATCCAGAATCTCCGCCGTGAGCTCGTCGCTGATGCGAATGCGTTCCCCCGTGCGCATCTTGCGGCCGGGATGCACCAGTGCCTTCCACGTCAATCCATCCGCTTCGCCCGTTGGCCTGGTTAGGAATATTTCCACGCCGCCCGTGAACACGCCGGTGGAATGCATCCTCTTCCCCAATAGCCGCGAGGGAAACACGCGCGAGTCGTTCAACACCAGGCAATCGCCCGCGGCCAGATACTGAGGCAGGTCGCGAAACGCGCGATCGGTCAACGTACCCAACCCTCGGTCCACCACCAACATGCGCGCATCTGCCCGGTCCGCCAAGGGCTCTTGCGCGATCAATTCTTCCGGCAGGACGTAGTCAAATTCGGAGAGCAGCACCTAGAGTCCACTGTAAACTGAAAGTACCCTTGCGCATTTTAGCCATCGAGTCCTCGTGCGACGAAACTGCCGCCGCCGTCGTGGAAGACAGCTCGCGCATCCTGTCGTCCGTAGTCTCCTCGCAAATTGCCACCCATGCACGCTACGGAGGCGTGGTGCCGGAGCTAGCCTCTCGGGAACACTTGCGCGCCATCGTCCCAGCCGTAAGAATGGCTCTGGAGCAGGCGGAGACGCGCCTGGAAGATCTCGACGCCATCGCCGTGACCGAGGGCCCTGGATTGGTCGGGTCCCTGCTGGTGGGCATCACCTACGCCAAGGCGCTGGCCGCCGTCCACCATTTGCCTCTGATCGGGGTAAACCACATCGAGGGCCACATCCACGCCGTCGCCAGCCAGAATCCCGTGCAATACCCGGCCCTCGCGCTGGTCGTGAGCGGAGGCCACACGCACCTTTACGAGGTCCAGGAGGGCTTCCACTATCGTCTGCTGGGTAAGACGCGCGACGATGCCGCCGGTGAGGCTTTCGACAAGGTGGCCAAGCTACTGGGCTTCGGCTATCCCGGCGGACCCGTTGTCGACCTGCTCGCCCCCCATGGCGACCCACGAGCCGTAAAGTTCACGCTGGCCAACATGAAGGGCAATACGCTGGACTTCAGCTTCAGTGGCATCAAGACAGCTGTACTGCGCTGGTTCGAAGCTCGCAACATGGCCGCCGAAGTCGCGGAGCGTAAAGCACTGCTCGCGAAAACGCCCAACCCGTCACTGGAGCAATGGCTCGCCGTCACCCCGCAAGATACGCTGGATGTCCTGGCCTCCTTCCAATACACAGTGATCGAGGAATTGCTGCGTAGAGCCAAGAAGAGCGCCGAGGAGATCCATGCGCGCGCTCTGATCATCTCCGGCGGTGTCGCCTGCAACACCGGACTTCGCCGCGCGGCGGAGCGCTTACACTTGCCCTACCCGGTTTATTTCCCGGCAGCGGGCCTCTCCACCGACAACGCCGCCATGATCGGCGCGGCCGCGTTCCCCAAACTCGCGCGCGGGGAATTCGCCGACAGCACTCTGCGACCTCAGTCAAATCTTGCTTTGGCGTAAACCGCGCTGTTAGCATTGAGTGTTACCCCCTAAGTCATGATTCGCACCCTACGTGGCATCACTCCAAAGATTGCCGCATCCGCATATATCGACCCCGGCGCACACGTCATCGGCGACGTCAGCGTTGGGGAACGCGCCAGCGTGTGGCCCACCTCTGTCCTGCGCGGCGACATTGAACCCATTTCCGTCGGTGACGACACTAACGTACAGGACGGAGCCATTCTCCATACCGACAAAGGCTTCCCTACCGTCATCGGTGCGCGCGTCACCATCGGACACGCCGCCGTAGTGCACGGCTGCATTGTAGAAGACGATTGCGTCATCGGCAGCGCGGCGATTGTTCTAACCGGCGCGAAGATCGGCCGCGGCGCAGTAGTGGCCGCCGGCGCCTTAGTTCCCGAAGGCAGCGAAGTGCCCCCGGACACCCTCGTCATGGGCGCCCCCGCTAAACCCCGCCGCACCGTCAGCGAAGAAGAAAAAATCCGCTTCCGCAAGGGAGTCGAGAACTACGCCGAACGCGCCCAGCTGTACAAGGACCCGCAATAATGCCTCCGTCCAGCAGCCTCGAAAGCACCACATGAAAGCAGTCCGCGGCACCCGCGACATCCTGCCCCCCGACAGCGCCGCATGGAACCGCGTCGAAGCCGTGGCGCGCGAAGTCTTCCGCACGTATAACTACCAGGAAATCCGCACGCCCATTTTCGAAGAAACCGCCCTCTTCACCCGCGGCGTCGGCGAAGACACCGACATCGTCGGCAAAGAGATGTACACCTGGGAAGATCGCGACGGCAGTTCCCTCACCCTCCGCCCCGAAAACACCGCGTCGGTGATGCGCGCCTTTATCGAACACCGCCTCGACCAAATCCCCGGCGTCAAGAAACTCTATTACATCGGACCCATGTTCCGCCGCGAGCGCCCCCAAAAAGGCCGTTTTCGCCAGTTCTACCAAATCGGCGCCGAAGCCATCGGCTCGGAGTCGCCCATCGTGGACGCCGAAGTCATTGAGATGGTCGTCGACCTCCTGCGCCTGGCCGGCCTCGAAGACTTTCATCTCATCATCAACTCCGTCGGCTGCTCGGACTGCCGCCCCGCGTTTCTAACCCAGCTTCGCGCAGCCCTCGAGGATGTAAAATCCCAGCTGTGTACGGACTGCCAGCGGCGCGTCGAAACCAACCCCTTGCGCGTGCTCGACTGTAAGATTCCCGAAGATCAGGACATCATCAACAGCTTGCCCTCCATCCTCGATTCCCTCGACGCCGCCTGTGCCGCACACTTTGCCACCGTCCGCGCGCACCTCGACAATCGTAAGATAGCCTACGAAGTCCGCCCCCGCCTGGTGCGCGGCCTGGACTACTACATGCGTACCACCTTCGAAATTACGCATGGATCGCTCGGCGCGCAGAACTCCGTGCTCGGCGGCGGACGCTACGATGGCTTGGCCGAATCGATCGGCTCGAAAGTGGCCGCGCCCGGTATAGGCTTCTCCATTGGCGAAGATCGCTTAGTCATGAGCGTGCCGCAGACTATCAGCGCCGTGGTGGACGTCTTCCTGGCTACTATGGGCGATGCCGCCGACATGCACGCCGGCGAACTCGCCGCGGATTTGCGGGCGCAAGGCATCTCCGTCGAACGCTCCACCGACAAGAAACTGAAACGGGCTTTGGAAGTCGCCAACAAAAGCGGCGCGCGCTATGCGCTGATCGTGGGAGACGATGAAGTCTCTTCCGGTTCATACTCATTAAAGGACATGTCCTCGGGCCAACAGGTGAAGCTTTCGCGCGCCGAGCTCGCGGGCCGCATCAAGAACTAAAACAACCAACTAAAACAACCATGGAACAAGTACCTCTCGATTTCCTAGGCGACCTTCGCCGTACACACTCCTGCGGACAACTGCGCGCCTCCGATGCCGGCAAACGCGCCATTATCATGGGCTGGGTCCACCGCCGCCGCGACCTGGGCGGAGTTCTCTTCCTCCACCTGCGCGACCGCGAGGGAGTCACGCAAGTTGTCTTCCGCGCCGATGGCGACCCCGCCGTGCATGAGAAAGCCGACCTTCTCGGCCCCGAATACGTGATTGCCGTCGAAGGCCTCGTGGACCTGCGTTCCACAGACACAATCAACCCGGCCATACCTACCGGCGAGGTCGAAATCGTGTGCGAGAAGATGCTCATCCTGAACACTTCCAAAACGCCGCCATTCCCTATGGATGAGAACGCCGACGTCAAGGAAGACGTGCGCCTCAAGTATCGCTACATCGATCTGCGCCGGCCGCAGATGCAGCGCAACATCATTCTGCGCTCCAAGATCGCCTTCGAAGTCCGCCGCGTCTTAACCGATAGGGGCTTCCTCGAAATCGAGACGCCCGTCATGGGCAAGTCGACCCCCGAAGGCGCGCGCGATTACCTGGTTCCCAGTCGCGTCAACCCTGGAGAGTTCTACGCCCTGCCGCAGTCCCCGCAAATCTATAAGCAGCTGCTCATGATTTCCGGCTTCGAAAAATATTTCCAGATCGTCCGTTGCTTCCGCGATGAGGATTTGCGCGCCGATCGCCAACCCGAGTTCACTCAGATCGACTTGGAGATGTCTTTCCCCCAGCAGGAACAAATCTTCGAAGTAATCGAACCGCTGATCGTAGGCGCCTGCAAAGTGGCCGGCTACGATGTCAGCGCTCCATTTCCGCGCTTGACGCATGAAGAAGCGATGCGCTCCTACGGAATCGACAAGCCGGATATGCGTATTCCGCGCTTCTACTGCGTGGAAGATCTGTTCCCCGGCGAAGGCCTGAACGCGGAAGGCATGCCTTTGGTCGCAATTCGTATTCCCAAAGTCGGCGCCATTACCCGCAAAGAACGGGACGACCTCAAAGCGTTCGGCCAGGAACGCGGCCTGCGCGTCTTCGACGACGCCAAGCGCCTGGATAAGGATTTCCCAACCCAGATGGCGCAAATGCGGATCCGCATGGCTGCCGAAGACGACGATTTGCTTCTGCTGGCCAGTTGGGCAGGGGAGCCCAAGGGCAAACGTCCCGACTTCACCGCGCTCGCCGCCTGCGGCCAGTTGCGCCTGCAAGCCGCACAACGCTTCGCCGACAAGCATAAGCTGTTTGAAGGCAAGGAATTCAACTTCCTTTGGGTCCTCGACTTCCCGATGTTCGAGTGGGATGAAGACGAAAACCGCTGGAACGCCGCCCATCATCCGTTCACTTCAGTGCTGGACGAAGACGTAGACAAGTTGGAAAGCGATCCCGCGCATTGCCACGCGAAGTCCTACGATCTGGTGCTTAATGGAACTGAACTCGGCTCGGGCTCCATTCGTATCCATCGCCAGGACCTGCAGTCCAAAGTATTCTCCGCCCTCGGCTTCAGCAAAGAGGAAGCCCAGAACAAGTTCGGGTTCCTGCTGGAAGCCTTGGAATTCGGTGCGCCGCCCCACGGTGGCATTGCTCTTGGCTTGGATCGTCTGGTAATGATCCTGGCAGGTGAGTCGTCTATCCGCGACGTCATCCCGTTCCCTAAAACCGCCAAGGCCACGGACCTGATGAGCGGAGCACCCAGCGAAGTGCCGGATCGTAATCTGCGCGAGCTGGGTATTAGCTTGCGGAAGCAGTAATAATCGGCTGCACCCTGGTCCGCGCAGGCCAGAACGCCTTGCACCAGATCAACAGGCTGCCAATCTGCGTGAAGTAATGCGCGAAGTTGGAGACCACAAATAACACGTCGCTATCATGCCACGTGAACTTGCGCAGGCCGAACGTCAGAGCGGACCCGGCTACCGCCAGACCCAACCCCGCACTTACCGTGAGCAATTGCGGATCGCGCCGCTTGGACATCAACAGCGATGTCCACAACCCCAGGTTCATGATGGCCGCGCCAAAGTTCAGTAATTGCGTCACGCTTTGATTCCATTGTTTGGCGAAAAAGGGTCCCTCGAAAAGCACAAAGGGGAGCGTCAATGTCGCGAACAGAACCACCATCAGGAATTTGAAGATGCCTGGACGCAGAGGACTGTCTTCCAGCGCGCGCACCGTGAGAGAAATGACGAGGAAGAACAGCAGTAGATCCAGCAGCAGCTCCCCACCCCAATACATATTGAAATACTCGGGACTGCGGGAGCCGAAGGTTCGAAGAATCCAGCCCTCGGCGGCACTACTACCTGTGAATGTCAGGAGGTATAAGAAAAGGGGGAAATAGCGGGAGATTGGACCACGGCTAATCAGGATAAGGGCCAGCACCTGCAGGACAAGCCCGACGATCCCTATCGTATCTGACAAAAAAGCCACGTTCCGGTTCTACTCCTACTTAGCAGAACGGGAACGTGGCTCTAAAACTTTATGCTAAAACGGAATTAAGCGACGATGTTGCCGCCATTTCCGTCATCGGGGATCGGCCAAGGGCCGTGCGCAACGATATTCCCGCCGTTTCCGTCGTCCGGAATCGGCCAAGGGCCGTGCGCAACGATATTCCCGCCATTTCCGTCGTCCGGAATCGGCCACGGGCCATGAGCGACAATATTGCCACCATTTCCGTCGTCCGGAATCGGCCACGGGCCATGAGCGACAATGTTGCCGCCATTTCCGTCATCCGGAATCGGCCAGGGACCATGGGAAACCGGTCCGATTGCTGACAGGGCAAACCCAAAAGCCACAGCGATTGTGGCAGCCACAAGGCTCTTCTTCATTTTCTCTCTAGCTCCTGAACCCTCGACAGCCAAGGGCACCTAATTGAAATACCTTATTCAAGTTGGGAAACTTGCATGTCCAGTGTAAGGTATTCCACTTAGTATTTGCAAGAGGAAAGTTCTAGGGTGTAGGGCTAAACCCCTAGGACTAACCGGCTAGGGCCATATCATGCTGTAAATGGAGGCTTTAGGAGAAGCGAAGAGCGCGAAGAAATTCGGAAACAGCGAGGTAGATGTTGACGATCCCTAGCCCACTAAGGGCACCCCTGAAATAGGAGGTAGTCCACAGCTCCTGCAGGAGTGGGTTAAAATCCTGCAGATAGTTGAACATCCACTTATCAGTCCAGGGAAAGATTAGCAGGAAGAGCCCTACTTCCAGAGTGAAGAGGGCGAAGCAGTATCGCAGCACGCGGAGCACAGGGCGCCGGGGAGACGGCGTGGAGTCCGGCTGGAATTCCATGTTCAGAGGCATGCGGAGGCCGATGCGGCAAATAAGTCGCCCTGGCTAGCCCCTTCCGGCGCGGCTTGCGGATAGCCGGTCCATTCTGTCGGGCGGACTGTCCGCCGTGAGGCATTACGCACAGGTTCGAAGCTGAAACGGTGCAACGCAGTGGGTCCCAGGCGTTCTAACGCCGCCTGATGATCCGGAGTGCCGTACCCCTTGTTACTTGCGAAACCATATCCCGGAAAGGCCGCATCCCAGGCTAGCAGAGCGGAATCGCGCGCGGTCTTTGCCAAAATGGAGGCCGCCGCGATGGAAAAGCTTAAAGAATCGCCGCGAATCAACGATTTCTGTGGGATTTCCAAGGGCAGTCGCAGCGCATCGATCAGAAGGAAATCGCAGGCGGGGCGGAGCGCTTGGATCGCCCTCTGCATCGCCAGACGGCTAGCTTCAAGGATATTCCAGCGATCGATTTCAAAGGCATCCGCGGCGCCAACCGCCCAGGCGGAGGCTCGTTCGCGGATTCGACCGGCCAGCACGTCTCTACGCTCGGGAGGCAATTGTTTGCTATCGTCCAAGCCACGGATGGGCCGGTTGGGATCCAGCACGACGGCAGCGGCAAAAACGGGACCGAATAGTGCTCCGCGGCCGGCTTCGTCTACGCCCGCGATTGCGCAATACCCCGCGCGCCGCACCGCACGTTCGTGGCGGCTACTCGGCATCGCGGGATTAGCTGGCGCGTTCTTTCAGGCGGGCCGCTTTGCCCTTCAGCTCGCGCAGATAGTACAACTTAGCGCGGCGCACCTTACCGGTGCGTACAACGTCGATATGATCGACAACCGGAGCCTGCACGGGGAAAATACGCTCCACGCCCTGGCCGAAACTGATCTTGCGGACCGTGATGGTCTCGCTCATACCAGTGTTATTGCGGGCGATCAGGACGCCTTCAAACACCTGCAGCCGTTCCTTGTCGCCTTCCTTGATCCTGACGTGGACTTTTAGCGTGTCGCCGGGGCGAAATTCGGGGTGCGTAGCAGGTCGTTTATTCTTGTTCAGAATTTTGGTAATCGCGGCGTTGATCATGGCAAAAATCCCTTCGTCGTAAGCCCGCACGGAACGCGGCTGCGTCCACTTCTGGCATATTGGTCCTTCCTGCCACCGGCGGGAGGGAACAAAACAGGCTCTTATGACTTTAGCAGATCCGGACGCAGCCGTGCAGTCTTTTGCTCCGCTGCCCTCCGCCGCCATTCCTTGACCTGCGCGTGGTTGCCACCCAGCAGCACGTCGGGAGCCTTCCACCCGCGGAATTCCTCCGGCCGCGTGTACTGCGGACAATCCAGAATGCCGGCCTCGCCAAAGGACTCGTACACGGCGGAATCCTTATTGCCCAGTACGCCTTCCTGCAAGCGGGCGACCGCGTCGATGACGATGGCGGCCGGCAATTCGCCTCCGCTTAAAACATAGTCGCCGACAGAAAGTTCCTCATCCGCCAGGTGCTCCGCCACGCGCTCATCCACGCCCTCGTAACGCCCGCAGATCAGCAGTAATTCCTTTAGCTGGGTAAACTCCCTCGCGCGCGATTGATCAAAGCGGCGGCCTTGCGCCGAGAGCAGAATCACTCGTCGCTCGGGATCCCCGGGTTGGCGTCCTGGCAGGATGGCTTCCACGGCGTCGAAGATGGGTTCGGCCTTCAGCACCATGCCTTCCCCGCCCCCAAAAGGCCGGTCGTCCACGGTACGGTGACGGTCATGGGTCCACTGCCGCAGGTCGTGTAAATGTATTTCGAGTAACCCGGCGCGGCGGGCGCGTTCCACCACGCCAAAGTCGAGCGGTCCGCGAAAGAAGTCCGGAAAAATCGTGAGGACGTGGAAGATCAACTAAAGCTCCGTCAAGCCCTCTGGCAATTCTACGCGAATCCGCTTGGCGTCCACGTCGATCTCCTTGCAAATCGCCAGTACGAAGGGGATCAGCAGTTCCTTGCCGGCCGGAGTTTGCAGCCGCAGAATAGGCGGTCCGCCGAACTCATCCACGTGTTCCACCACACCGATGGCCATGCCGCCCGATTCGACGTTACAACCGATCAGGTCGGAATGCAGATACTCGCCTGGCTCCGGTTGGACGCGCTCCTCCCCAGGCACCAGCATTTGGGAGCCTTCCCAAAGCTCGGCTTCGGAAATGGAGTCAATCCCCTGGAATTTGAAGATAGGCCGCCCGTCGTGGAACCACACGCGTTCCACGGCGAAGGCTTGTTCTTTGGAGTTCAGGCGCAACAGCACCGTTTGGATGCGCTCCGCGCGTCCAGGTTGATTGCTATCAATCTGTGCGGTGAATTCCCCAGCCCGGCCGCGCGTGCGTCCCAGACGCCCGACCACAACCCAGGCGGGATGCGCCACTTATTCCAGAATCTCCAATGTGAATCGGCGGTTCAGCTTCATACCCGCCGCACCCAATAGCGTGCGAATGGAACGAGCCGTACGACCCTGTTTGCCGATGACTTTCCCTAAATCCGTAGGGGCCACCCGCAATTCCAGAACCGTGACTTGTTCGCCTTCCACTTCGCGCACGTTTACTTCATCGGGAATATCAACCAGAGCTTTGGCGATGTCCGTCACTAAATCTTTCACCCGTTACCTCCTACAGCCATTGGATAAATTCTATCACCCAGTGAAGCAGAGACGTGTGTAAAATCTTTTAGTTTACGCGGCAGGGACAACAGGTGCGGGATGAGACTTCAGCAAGCGGGCCACTGTATCGGACGGCTGCGCGCCGTTCTTCATCCAATGCGCGATGCGCTCATGCTTAAACAGCACGGCGGCCGGCTTGGCCAGGGGATTATAGGTGCCAACAACTTCCAGCGCGTAGCTATCGCGGGCGCGCTCTTTATCAATCACCACCACGCGGTAGCACGGCTTCTTCTTCGCGCCGAACCGCGCCATACGGATCATCAACATTCGTGTTTCAAAACCTCGTCTAGATATTATGACCTAAAAACGTACTGGAACCCAAATGGCGTCAGGAATCAAGGAACCGATCCGAATCTATCGCCGCCTGACGCAGCACTGCGCGAATAATCTCACGATAGCGGAGGCCAGCCAGCCGGCCCATCCGCAGGTCTCTAACTACGCTGCAACCACAATAGTGTAATCTCGCCGTCCGGCCGTGGTGGGCAAGTCCGGCAAGCCATCGCGCTCGTGCCTTGCCTCGATCAACTTCTTGGCGACGTCACGGGCGATATCAAGCGCCTCGGCTACTGTGCGACCTTGCGCGACAAGGCCCCTGAGTTCGTCGGAGGTTGCGAGAAACATCCCTTCCGGCAATTCCTCAATTCGAATCTGGATCGCCAACTCCATACGCCCCGATACTAGCGCCTTTTCGCAAATTCGACGACATCTGGCATTTGCGCCAGAATCGCCTTGGCCTGCAGCAGGTGGCGGCGCTCATGGGCCACCAGGATGTCGAAAGCTCGATCCAGCCGGTACACGACGTAGCGGTTGGCGGGTGACGAGACGACGCAGTTGAGCAGGTCCTGCGCGCCAACAATCTCCCGAATCAACTGTGCCTGGCGGGCCTCGAGCCGTTTCACGATGTCCGCGGGAATGGAGCTTTGGCTCGGCTCAAAGGGCGGAAACGTCTTTTGCTTGCGCGTCGCCTCCGGCTGCACCGAGCCCAGAATCAACTTACCGAAGAAACTCACCAGGAAGCCGATCTTGGCGTTGAAGTGGGGCTTGTAGGTCCCAGCTTTCATCGCGGCGATGATGGGAAAATAAGTGGAATTTGTGGTGATCAGGTGATCGATCACCTGTCCAATGCTCCAGCGGTCTGGTCCCGGTTTCCAGTTGAGTTGGGTAGCGCTGAGCGGGCCGAAGGCGGTCGCGAACTCCCCGGCGATCTGCTCCAGTGGTTGAGTCCAGTGAGACGGATTCATGTTGGCCTCGCAACGAAATTAGTATAACGGTCCGCGATAAAGCGGCGTTCGCCGGTCGCTGCGGGCCGGTCGCCGATTAGCCATGGCCGTAAACGGCACCCGCGCGTAACCTTGATTTATAAACGTAACGAACAGAATCTTGCCATTACCCTGCGCTGCCGCCGCGCTTCTGCCTCCGGACGCGCTGAGGTTGCTCGACGGCCGCTCTCGGATCGATCTTCGAAGGATTGCAGAAGTGGGCCTCAGGCATGACAGCCGCAACTGATATGGAGCGACCAGTCAAGTCTTTCTTAAAAGCCAGTATTCGTTAGGACTTCCATTATTTCGACAAAAGTTGAGGCCAATGCAGCAGCATCGTGACCGACGCATCCGTTGAGGATGTGGGTACCGACACGAGGAACCGCTGCCCATCCAGGGAGGGTTCGTAGGCGCGGAAATAGCGGGGATTCACTGGGAAAAGGCTGTTGGGTTTGCCAAACTGCACGTCAGAGCCCTGGATCGTGATGGGAACTGCCGTTAGCCGTCCATCGCTCGCAAGGTAGTAAAGCTCCTTGCCGTCGTGCCTCCAAGAAGGAGTTCTTCCACCCTCGCTCGAAACTGTGAAGCGCTTCCCATCGGAAGGAAAACGCTGTAAGTAGACCTCGTAACGCCCCGTTTCGTTGGACGCGTACGCGATCCAGTTGCCGTCCGGTGAGAAAGAACCGTCAAACTCTCCAAAGCGCGACTGAGCAAAAGGATAGGGCTTCGATTTCCCATCGACCGGCACGATCCAGAGATCCTCGTCCCCCCACCAAAGCAGGTACTTTCCGTCGGGTGACCAATCCGTCGGATATCCGCCGCTGGTCCCTAGATCGGCCGCTAAACGCTCATTGCCGGAACCGTCTGCGACGTAGGGATTGAAGCGCCCTGTGCGGCGTGATGAAAAGGCCACTTGCCTCGCATCCGTTGGGGAAAAGACCGGAACCTGGGCTTTCCCGTTCGACGTGAGCCTCTCCTGAGTACCGCGTTTCAAGTCAAGGATGGATACGTCAAAAGTGGTCTCACTCCCCTGAACGGATGCGACGTCAAACGCAACCGAGGTTTGATCGGAAGAGAGCCGGAAACTACTCCAATTCTGTGGAGACCCGACCCGTTCTCGTACGATCCCGGTCCGGTCCACCCACGCGAATTGTTCCAACCCCAGCGTCTGATAGGCGACGCTGCCTCCTTCGCCCGCGGAGAGCGTCGGTGAGCCCGAGTTGTTCCTCACGGTTTCTCTGGTGATGGGGATCGCGGAACCCGTCAAGGTCTGAGTCTCGGCATCGAAGGCTTGGGCGGTCAGGCGGCTCTGGCGGGTGAAAAGGAGGTATCCGTCCGGCGAATAAGTGGCTCTGGATAGATCCTGCAGGATACGAACAGATGGCGCCCCGTCAATCGAGCCAATTTGCGTACCTTCACCAATACTCAGGAACAACAAATGACGCCCGTCCGGTAGAAATTCAGGGTTTTGGAGAACCTTGGAATTCGCCGGGTACAGAAGTTCAGGCTTTCCCCCCCTTTCATCAACCTTATACAGCGCGCGCGACTGTGAGAAAACGATTACGCCCTCACGGCTCCAGGTGCCCCCTATCACGGTGGGCTCCACGTCGGTAACGACGATTGGCTCGCCTCCAGAGGCAAGAATGGTCTTTAGTTTGCCCTCGGCGAAGAAGGCGATCTGTTTGCCGTCCGGGGACCAAAAGGGCCAGCGCGCTCCATCCGTGCCAGGTAATAGACGAGTGTCTATTTCGTCCAGAGGACGAACGCTTAAACGAAACTTGCCTCCTTCGGCTGAGTTGATCGCGAGTTTGGTGCCGTCAGGCGAGAGCGCGAACATTGTGCTGGCAGCGTCTCCGCCTGGAATCGGCACGGTGAAGCGAACCAATGCGGAGGGTTTGCCGTTAGGGACGGAACGAAATAGACCGTAGGCCGCCAGTGCCACGCCCACGGCGGCAACGGCCCAGGGGACTAGTCCGTAGGAGCGTGGAGATGCAGAGCGCGCAGCCTCCTCTTCTTCCAACAAGAGCCTCCAATCCCCGATGTTGGACAATCGCTCGTTGGGATCCTTCTTGAGGCATGCGCGCAACAGGGGTCGAACGCGTGAGGGACACTTTCCCAGGTCCGGTTCCTTCGCAAGCACACCCGCGAGGGTTGCCTGCACTGAATCACCTTGGAACGGCCGATGTCCGGCCAGCAACTCATAAAGCAGTACGCCAAACGCCCAAACGTCGGCGCGTTTGTCGACCTCCTTGCCCTGCGCTTGCTCGGGCGACATGTAGGCAGGAGTGCCCAGGGCGGTTCCAGGCTGGGTTAAGCCCATGGTAAGAGTAGATCCGTCTTGGACGACCTCCTGAACCTGTTTGGCCAAGCCGAAATCCAGTACCTTCACCAGGCCCGCGGGCGTGACCTTCACATTTGCCGGCTTCAGGTCACGATGGATGATGCCTTTCTCATGAGCTGCCTCTAGCGCGTCCGCGATCTGACCCGCGATTCGCAGAGCGGCGTCCAATGGCAGCGGACCTTTCGGAGCGGATCCTTCCACCAACTCCATGACCAGATAATCCGGCCCGATATCGTGGAGGGTGCAGATATTGGGATGATTTAGCGCGGCAATGGCGCGGGCTTCCCGTTCGAAGCGTTCATTGAAACGCTGGGTGGACGTCTTGATGGCGATATCGCGCCTGAGCCGGGAATCGTGCGCACGAAAGACTTCGCCCATGGCGCCCTTACCCAGAAGCGAAAGGATTTCGTAGGGGCCGAGCCGGTCGCCAGCGGAATACGCCATGCCTCAGGCTACCGCATATTTCGACCTGGACCGGTCTAGTTCGCGGTGAACCGGCAGAACGCGGCTGTCCTCCGCAATAATCAATCCGCCGTCACGCAGCCTCCATTTCCAGGCTGTACTCATGTTCCAAACGACCGAGCACGGGCGTCGACTTGACGCGGCAGCTCGCCGGTAGCTTCTGTCTATGGACCGAACTCTTTGACGGTGCGCCGGAGGTGACGTTCGTTGGGGAAACGTCGTTCGCCGGTACACACGGGTCCGTCGCCGATAATCTATAGCATCAACCGGCGGACACGCGTAACTTCATGCACGTAGGCAGGATTATTCGAAAGAGGATGGCCCGAAACCGTATGAATAGAACCAACAGGATTGTCTTGATCGCTCTAAGCGCCGCCGTCGCGATTTTCGCTCAGAACACGCCCCGAGCCGAGTTCGAGGTCGCCTCGATCCGCCCGTCGCAATCGACACCCCCGCAGGGCGTGACCGCCGGCGTGCGCATGGATGGCCCTCTGCTCCGCTGCGCCTTTCTGACTCTCAAGGACTACATCGGAATCGCTTACCGCGTGAAGCTGTACCAAATCTCCGGCCCGGATTGGGTAGGGACCGAGCGTTTTGATATCACTGCGACGATGCCCAGCGGAGGCACCGCGTCCCAGCTCCCCGAAATGCTGCGGAGCTTGCTGGAGGAGAGATTTCAACTGAAGGTGCATCGCGCCAAGAACGACTTCCCGGTGTACGCTCTCGAGGTGGCAAAAGGTGGATTGAAAATGCAGGCGACAGCGGACGATCCGGCATTCAAACCGGACACGGAGACGCCTATCAATGTCACCGGCAGCGGCTCAGGACAAGGAATATCCATCAGTCTCGGCAATGGGTCTTCGTACACCTTCGCGAACAACCAGTTCCTGGCCAAGCGGCTTACCATGCCGGTGCTGTCTGGTAGTTTGGAGCGTTTCTTGGACCGCCCCATTGTGGACATGACGGAGCTGACAGGAAGTTACGATTTCTCGGTGAACGTCACGCCAGAGGATTACCGGGCGATGCTGATCCGGTCTGGCGTCAACGCCGGTGTCGCCTTGCCTCCCGAAGTCCTCAAATTCCTGGACACCCCTTCTCTCGGATCGCTGTTCGACGGGTTGCAAAAGTTGGGGCTCCGGCTGGACAGCCGTAAGCTGCCGCTGGACACGCTGATTATCGACGACACCCGCAAGACTCCCACGGAAAATTGACGCACTCCTTCCTGACGTAGTGGCCTGACGTAGTCTGCTGAAGTGGTGGCACCTCCTGTCGCAAGTGTGAAATATTAGTTGGTCGTATGAACCTTGCACCGGGCGAGCGGCTGGATCACTACGAGATTATCGAGCGCATCGGCGTGGGCGGGATGGGCGAGGTGTTTCGAGCTCGCGACACCCGTCTGCCGCGCGAGGTGGCGATTAAAGTCTCCACCATGGCCTTCAATGAGCGCTTCGCGCGCGAGGCCAAGGTTATCGCGTCGCTGAACCACCCGAATATCTGCACGCTCTTCGACGTGGGTCCGAACTACCTGGTGATGGAACTGGTGGAAGGCGCCACGCTGCAGGACATCATCAAACAAAGCGCGCTGGGTTTGGAGGAAGCGTCCCGCATCGCGCGCCAGATTGCGGATGCGCTGGACTACGCCCATGAACACGGCGTGATCCATCGCGATCTGAAGCCGGCCAACATCAAGGTGCGGCCGGATGGCGTCGTCAAGGTTTTGGATTTTGGGCTCGCCAAAGCGGTGCAGGCGATCCAGGCCGACGACATGGCGACGGTGACGTTAGACGGCACGCAGGCCGGCTCGATTCTAGGGACGCCGAACTACATGTCGCCGGAGCAAGCCACGGGACGGCCCACCGACAAACGTTCGGACACGTGGTCATTCGGGATTGTGTTCTACGAAATGCTGGCCGGCGGGAAGCCTTTCAGTGGCTCGACGGTACAGGAATCGATTGCGTCGACGTTACGCGACGCGCCCGATCTGAGCAAGGTACCCCCTCAGGTGCGGCGGCTGTTACGGCGGTGTTTGGAGAAAGATCCGCAGAATCGCTTGCGGCATTTGGGCGATGTGATGTCGCTGATCGATGAGGCTCCTTCGGTGGAGATGGGTGTCGTGGCCACCGTCGCCCCGGAGAAGACACGTACGAAATGGCTGTGGCCTGCCGTGGCAGGAATCGGACTAATAGCCGCAGCCGCCATCGGCGCGCTGCACTTCAGTGAACGGCCCGCGCCGCGAGAATCGGTGCGATTCGAGATAACGCTGCCCTCGGGCGTCACCGCAACCAGAGCCGGGACCTTTTCCATATCCCCCGATGGACGCAGCATCGTTTTCGCGGCGACAAACGCCGAAGGAACCCGATGGTGGCTGCGGCGCATGGATTCCACCGAAGTCCGGCCATTAAACCTGGAACCGAGCGGCAATCCTTTCGCTCCTTTCTGGTCTCCGGATAGCAAGTTCATCGCCTATTCCAACGGCAAGGACATCGTGAAAGCAGAAGTGGCCGGCGGCGCCACGCAAACCATTTGTACAGGCTGTCAGGCTTTGGGCGGCTCATGGGGCAAGGACGGGAACATTTTACTGGGGAACCTTTCGGGTATCACTCGGGTGTCCGAAGGTGGTGGGACGCCAGTGGAACTGACCAAGGCCGATCGGTCCCAGGGCGAAGCGCATGTGCATCCGGTGTTGCTGCCCGATGGCAAACACTTCCTGTACCTAGAGGTCGCCGGGGGCAAGAGCGGAATCCTGGCCGGATCGGTAGATGCCAAGCCGGAGGGCCAAAGCAAGGACATGTTGCTGGCAACGCCGGCGGGTGTTGTATGGGTTCCGCCAGGGAATGGAGTTCCGGGGGAACTCCTGTATTTGCGGGATGGCAATTTGATGGCGCAGCCATTCGACCCCGCGAAGATCGCGTTTGCGGGTGATGCCCGGCCGGTCGCGAATCAAGTGGGTGTGGCCGACAACCTTGCGTGGGGGCTGTTCTCCGCTTCTGAAAATGGCCAGCTGGTTTACCGAAACAGCGCGCAGGCGAGCCACCAACAACTGACGTGGCTGGACCGCACCGGGAAGAACCTCGGCACGGTGGGGGAACCTGCGCAGGTCAGCGTTGTGGTGCTGTCACCGGATGGCAAGCGCGCCGCGCTGGCGCTGAATTCGTCTGGGACGTCGACAGAGGATATTTGGATCGAGGATCTGGCGGCTGGGCCTCGCACGCGGCTGACGTTTGACCCTGGCCCGGAAACCCAGCCTATCTGGTCGCCGGACGGATTGAGCGTCGCCTACGTTGGGTTGCGTGATTCCCGCTGGGGAATCTACCGGCGGGCGTCCAACGGCGCAGCGGGCGAGGAACAGCTCTACACTGTCCCAGCCGGAACGAATGCTCCGAACTTGTCCGATTGGTCGCCAGACGGCAAACTCATTTTGTTCCACCGATTCGGTTCGGGCACTGAC
Source organism: Acidobacteriota bacterium (assembly GCA_039931205.1). GTDB lineage: Bacteria > Acidobacteriota > Terriglobia > Bryobacterales > Bryobacteraceae > Palsa-187. Next base: position 26,647 of record JBDTSJ010000092.1, on the reverse strand, counting down.
ACCGACCTCTGGATGCTGCCAGTGGAATCAGTATCCGCACCTAAGCTGCTGCTGCAGACCCCATTTCAGGAGATCGCCACGCGGGTTTCGAAAGACGGACGCTGGTACCTCTACCGTTCGAATGAAAGCGGGCGCAACGAGATTTATGTACAAGCCGTGCCCGGATCCGGAGCGCCCTCCGGCAAATGGTTGGTGTCGAAAGACGGAAGTGCGGGAATGGCACGCTGGCGGCGCGACGGACGTGAAATCTTCTATCTGGCAAACGACGGCGGCGTAATGTCGGTTGACGTGAATGCGTCCGCGAGCTTCCAGGCGGCGCCACCGAAGAAATTATTCGATGTCCCGCTGGCCTTTCGCGCGCTGCTCGCTAGCCGCAACGCGGGTACCGCGGCCGATGTGACGCCGGATGGACAGCGCTTCCTGTTTGCAATCCCTCTAGCGGACACGTCGGTGGCGCAGTATCAGGTTGTGACCGAGTGGCGCTCCGTGCAGGTCCGATAATAATTTTGAGGGGTTTGTCGAATGGAACCTCCGCCGTTCGATTCAGCTGTGGAGGCACTACACATGAAATACATGCTGCTGATTTACGAAGACGAGAAGTACTTCGAAAAAATGTCGGAAGCCGAGGGCCGTGAGATGATGGGCGAGTATGGGGCGTTCGGTAAGTCGATTCGAGAGAGCGGCAACCATGAGACGAGCGCGCAGTTGCAGGCCACCAAGAACGCCACCACGGTTCGCGTGCGGGACGGGAAGCAACTGGTGACGGATGGTCCCTTCGCGGAAACCCGCGAGCAGCTGGGCGGCTATTACTTGATTGAGGCCAAGGATTTGGACGAGGCCATCGGCATCGCGGCCCGGATCCCCAGTTCGCGGCGCGGCTCGATTGAGGTTCGGCCTCTGGTGCAAATGGGCGCTCCGACGGGGGCATAAGATCCCCGGGAGGTCGTGGAACCCGTTACCTTGGAGGGGATGGCGGCCAGCAAAGCGCTTCGTTTGACGGAGCGGCAATTCGAACGCATCTCACGCGCCCTGGCGGAGCCGCGGCGGTTTCAACTTCTGCAACAGATCGGGGCGTCCACCGAAGCGACGCCCTGTTCGGCGCTGCACAAGAAGCACCAGATTACGGCGGCCACGCTTTCGCATCATCTTAAGGAACTCGAAACAGCCGGGTTGATCGAGATTGCGCGGGAAGGCAAATTCGCCCACCTTACGGTGCAGCGCGAAGTTCTGCGCGCCTATCTCCACCGGCTTTCGAAGATTTAACCATAGCCTGCGATTTCTTTTGATACTTCGATAACTATCTAAGCATCAGATTGACAGAAGGAGCAGGAAACAGCATGAATCGTTTGAAAGATAAGGTCGCTATCGTAACCGGGGCGTCCAAAGGAATTGGCGCGGGCATCGCGAAGAGTCTGGGTGCAGAGGGTGCGTCGGTGGTGGTGAATTACGCCTCCAGCCCGGAGGGAGCCGACCGCGTGGTGGCGGAGATCAAGAGCCAGGGCGGCAAAGCCATTGCGGTGCAAGGCGATGTATCGAAGGCGGCCGACGTGCGGCGCTTGTTCGAGGAGACCAAGAAGACGTTCGGCACCTTGGACGTGCTGGTCAACAATGCCGGGGTCTTTGAGTTTCATCCGCTGGAGGACGTGACGGAGACGGAATTCCATCGCCACTTCAACATCAATGTGCTGGGCCCGATCCTGACGACGCAGGAGTCGCTGAAATATTTCGGCGCGGCGGGCGGTAGCGTGATCAATATCAGTTCCGTGGTGGGCGCGAACCCGGTGCCGAATTCGGTGGTGTATTCGGCGACCAAGGGCGCGTTGAACAACGTTACGCGGACGCTGGCGAAGGAGCTGGCCTCGAAGAACATACGCGTGAACACGATTGCTCCTGGAGGAGTGGAGACGGAGGGCACGCATACGGCCGGGATCATCGGGAGCGACTTGGAGAAACAGATGGTGGCCGGCACGCCGCTGGGGCGGATCGGGCAGCCCAAGGACATCGCGACGGTGGCTGTGTTCCTGGCGTCGGATGATGCCGGATGGCTGACGGGTGAGCGGATTACGGCGTCGGGCGGGCTGTAAGGGGGTTTTGGCGAGTGCAAACGGGAAACGGTTGATAGCGCGGGGTTTGGGCGATATAGCCTGGTGACTGCGGTGGGTTCGTTCCGTTAAATTTGATGTAAAAGGAGCCTTCGGGGTGTCCCTGTGGACGCCCCGCGGACCTATGATGGCATGGGTCGGGTTGGGAGCTTGGCGCGGAGTTCAGCTAAGTCGCGGTGGCGGCGGTGATAGCCGGTTTCGTTGACTAGTTTCCCGGCTTTGGGGATGGCCGTCCGAACGTAACCTGGTAGACCTGATCGGCTCGAAGGTCCAGCCGCAGTGTGGAGGTATCTGGTGGGAGCGTCATCGTTCGATCGCCGTTCCGCACACTGACAATGGGTGCTCCTGAGGGGGAACGCAGGGAGTGCAGGCCGTCCACTGTGGGCTTCAACGTTGCGGCGACAGGGAGGCCATCGCTCCAAGCGAGGTCCAATTCCAATCCGCCGCGGACCTTGAGTCCCGTGACTTGCCCCTGCGGCCACGCCCGCGGTAGCGCCGGCAACAATTCGACTTCACCCGCGTGACTTTGCACCAGCATCTCCACCACTGCGGCGGTTGCGCCGAAGTTACCGTCGATCTGAAACGGCGGATGGTTGTCGAACAGATTCGGCAGGGTCGATTTGCTGAGCAGCGAGAGCAGATTCTGGTAGGCTTGTTCGCCATCCGCTAGCCGGGCCCAGAAGGCGATGATCCAGGCACGGCTCCAGCCGGTGTGGCCTCCGCCATTGGCGAGGCGCCGTTCGAGGGTCGTGCGTGCAGCCCGCGCCAGTTCCGGAGTGGTGCGGGGAGTGATCTGGTTGCCTGGAAATAACGCGAACAGTTGCGAGATATGGCGATGCCCGGGTTCCACCTCCTGGTAGTCCTCGGGCCATTCTTGGATTTGTCCAAACTTTCCGATCTGCAAGGGGAGCAGTTTGTCGCGGGCGGTTCTCACCCTTGTCCGGAACTCCGCGTCGATACCCAGGGTTTCACTGGCCTCGAGAAATTTCCCGAAAAATTCCTGAAGAATCTCGGTATCCATGGTGGGTCCCATGGTGAGGACGGCGCGCTCGCCCGAAGGAAGTTCGTATTCGTTCTCAGGAGAAGTGGAGGGCCCGGTAACCAGATGCCCTTTGCCATCCGGAACCAGATAGTCGAGGAAGAATTGCGCGGCCTCCTTCATGATGGGGTAAGCGCGGCCGGCTAGAAATGCGCGGTCCAGCGTGTAGTCGTAGTGCTCGGCGAGATGCAGGGACAGCCACGCCGCGCCCATCGGCCAGATGCCCCAGCGGGCCCCATCGATAGGCACTGCATCTCCCCATAGATCGGTGTTGTGATGCAGGACGAAGCCGCCGGCCCCGTAGTAGAAACGAGCCACCCGCCGGCCGTCCTGGCGCCCGTTCTCGAGCAGGTCGAACAGGGGCTCATGAAGCTCAGATAGATTGGTGGCCTCCGCCAGCCAGTAATTCATCTCCGCGTTGATGTTAATGGTGTACTTGCTGCCCCAGGGTGGGGAGAGGCTGTCGTTCCACTTCCCTTGCAGGTTGGCCGCCATGCTGCCCGGCCGACTGCTGGCGATCAACAGATATCGTCCGTACTGAAAGTAGAGTGCCAGGAGATCTTCGTCAGTCCCGCCGCGCTGCATGCGTTGAAGGCGCTCATCGGTGGGTAGGGCTCGCGCGGTGGAATCGATAGGCAACTGGAGCCGGACACGCCGGAAGAAACGCTGGTGATCGGCGATGTGCTCGCGCAGCAATATGTCGAAAGGGCCTGCTGCCGCCGCCAGATCCCGCTTGCACGCACCGGCCAAATCCCGCTCACGGTAGTCCGTCGCCGCGACGATCGTCAGTGTGACGGCGTCCGCGCCGGTGATGTCGAGACGATCTTCCGCGCTCTGGATACGACCGCCCTGGGACTGCGCGTTGACCTCCGCACGAAAGCGAACGCCACCACGTTCTCCATTGTTCGCTTTGGAGAGTGCTTGGCCGGTGAGGATCAGGTGTCCGGATGACGCTTGGCTGGTTGCGTCGGCGGGGCGATTAATCGTAGCGCGAAACGCGATGCTGCCAGGTTTGTCGGCGCTGAAGCGGACAATGATGGCGTGGCGTGGCGCGGACACAAAGAACTCCCGCAAATAACGCACTCCCTGGGCGGTGAACTGCACTGTGGCGACACCACGATCCAGATCCAGTTCACGGCGATAACTCCCGGGATCCGGTTCAACGTCGAAATCGAGCCACAAGTCGCCCAAAGTCTGATAGACGGGAAGCGCGCGCGGGGTGCTGATCATCGCTTGGTCAGCCAGTCTCTGGGCTTCCGCGGGATGACCCTCCTGAAGCAGGCGGCGGATTTCGGGGACGGCATTGGGAGCCTCCGGATTTCCGCGGTCGCGCTTTTCGCCGGACCAGACCGTATCTTCATTGAATTGGAGATGCTCGCGCCGCGGGTTGCCGAAAACCATAGCAGCCAGCCGGCCGTTGCCGACGGGAAGTGCTTCATTCCATGTGGCGGCGGGCTGTCGATACCAGAGTTTGAGTGCATCCCCGGTTTGGGCCTGGCACAGGCCGGCGCCCGCGATCAGCGTCAAGATCCAGAGTGTGGGACTGGGAGGCGTCACTTGGGGAAGACCTACTCTACAGTATCCGGTGATCGATTCCACGACGCAAAGGGCTCAGCGGCCCATGCCGGGCATTCCGGGGAGGCCGAGCTTGGCGAGTTTCTTGCCTAGGAACCCGGCGCCGCCGGTCATGCCGGAGAAGGACTTCATCATTTTGCGGGCCTGGGCGTATTGCTTCAGGAGCGTATTCACTTCCTGCACGCTGGTGCCGGAACCTTTGGCGATGCGCTTGCGGCGGGCGCCGCCGATCAGCATGTGGTTGTTGCGTTCTTTCTCGGTCATCGAGTCGACTATGGCGATCAGGCGGGTGATTTCGCCTTCGTCGACCTTCGTATTCTTGAGGTCCTTGAGAGCTCCGATGCCGGGCATCATGCCGAGGATATTTTCCAGCGGCCCGAGTTTACGGACCTGCTTCATTTGATCGCGGAAGTCGCCGAGGGTGAACTCATTGTCCATCAGCTTCTGCTGCATCTTCTCGGCTTCTTTGACGTCGATGGAGCCTTGCACCTTCTCGATGAGGCTGAGCATATCGCCCATGCCGAGGATGCGTTCGGCGACGCGGTCGGGATGGAAGGGCTCCATCGCATCCATCTTTTCGCCGACGCCGACGTACTTGAGGGGCTGGCCGGTGACGCTGCGGATGGAGAGGGCCGCGCCTCCGCGGGCGTCGCCATCCATTTTCGTGAGGATGATGCCGGTGATGCCGAGGCGTTTGTGGAACTCGTCGGCGGATTTCACGGCGTCCTGACCGGTCATGGCGTCGGCGACGAACAGGATTTCGGTGGGGTTGAGCAGGGCCTTGAGCTCCGTGAGCTCCGTCATGAGGTCCTCGTCGATGTGCAGGCGGCCTGCGGTGTCGACCATCAAGATGTCGCGGCCGGTCTGGATGGCTTCCTTGCGGGCGCTGCGGGCCAGGTCGAGGGGCTTGGTTTCTTCGCTTGTGCCCTCGTAAACGGGGAGCTTGAGTTGCTGCGCGAGGACGCTCAACTGCTTGCGGGCGGCGGGGCGATAGACGTCCACCGAGACCAGCATGGGTTTGAAATTATCCTTGGCGAGCAGGCGGGCGAGCTTTCCAGTGGAAGTGGTTTTGCCGGAGCCTTGCAGGCCCACGATCATATACACGCTGGGCGGTTCGTTGGCGGTGCGCAGGCGGGCTTGATGCTGACCCAGCATCTTGACCATTTCGTCGCGCACGATTTTGACAACCTGCTGGGTGGGCGAGAGCGCGGTGAGCACATCCTGTCCCATGGCTTTCTCGCGCACGGCGGCGATGAATTCCTTGGCGACTTTGAAATGGACGTCGGCTTCGAGCAATGCCACGCGGATTTCGCGTAGTGCGACGTCCATGTTTTCGGCGGTGAGTTTGCCTTCGCCGCGGAGATTCTTGAAGACGCGTTGGAGTTTTTCGCTGAGGTTGTCAAACATGGGAGGGTATGCCCCTCCATTTTAACGTCAGGCGGGGGTGCTCCTCCCGATGGAGCAGACGGACCGGTCCGGCGGGCGCTGCGTATCGACCCGATGGAGGCGGTGCGGAGAGTTGACTTACGTCACTTCACCGCTAAATTTACGGTCACTGGCGGTCCGGTCGCCGGCCGTATTACTAACGGCAACACCGAACCTGCGGAAAGAGTCTGGGGCAACTGCAGATTCATCTGCGCCAGACCGATGAAGCCGGGGGTCAATCCCGCGTAGAACACTTGGACAGGCGCCCCGCCCAGAGTTGCCTGCATGGGCGAGACCGCCCCTGGCAGCGGATCGGCAGGTGTGACATCACCGGTTGGAGGGAACTCTTCCAGTCCCCCGATACCCGTGAGGAAAACCAACAGAAATTCGTCGGCCTGGGCTGGCTTCGAAGGCGTCACCAGGGAACCGTCCAGATGAATCACGATGGGATCGAAGTCCGTGGCGGTGCGGGCGTAGCCAAACACTCCGACCGCATAGGTGGACACCGTTGTATTCTGCGCGGTGCTCTCTAACCCATCGCGGGTCACGATCACCGGCACCGATCCTAAGCCAACTTCGAAGGGTACCTGGAAATTGATCTGTGTCGGCGACACGTAATACAGCGGAGCTTCGATGCCGCCCACCAGAACCTTGGCTCCCTGCATCTGGCGGGGCCAGGGAACAACGCTGACAACTTGCGTGCCGTTGGCCAGGTTGGTTCCGAAAATCGTTCCCAAAGCGCCCCGGGAAACGCCTGCCAGGAAGCTCGCGGCGTTCACGACGCCGGCGGCCTTAATACTCGGCCGAGCAGCACCGCTGGCTGCGGTACCCGTTCCGCTCAGTGCCACCACGATGGTCGGCTGAAACGCATCGTTGCTCGACACCGTGAGGGTGGCCGTGTTTGCTCCGGTACTGTTGGGAGCGTAGCGTACCAGCACATTGCTGCTTTCGTTGACGGCCAGCGTGAACGAAGCGAACGGAGTTGCCAGCGTGAATCCGCTGCCGACCACGAAAAGGCTGGTTACGTTGAGCGCCGCCGGTCCATAGTTGGTGATGGTCACGGTTCGCGTCGCGCCTTGGCCCTGCTGCAGAGTGCCGAAAGCAATCGACGCCGGCGATACGCCCATCTCCGCCGAAGTGGCCGCCAGGCCTTTGCCGTGCAGTGGAATCGTAACCGACGGGCGGGTAGCGTCATTGGAGTCCAGCCGAAGGGTGCCGGCAACATCGCCTTCCGCTGTGGGCGAAAACGCCACGATCATCTCCATCTGCTCGCCGCCAAAAATCACAGTCGGCAACGAGGGACTGACCACCGCAAACTGATCGGAGTTGGAAACCGCCGCTGTAATGGTCACTGGTCCCGTTCCCGAATTCGACAAGAGCAGCGGATGTTCGACGCGCTGGGTCGCCACCGCGTTATGCATTTCCACTGTGCCGGAGGGCACGTCCAGCTTGGGTACCTGAACGATGTTGATGGGACCCACTTCGGCGGAGGCAGTGGTCAAACCGGAACCAGCCAGAACGCGGAAGCGCACGTTTGCTCCGCCCTGAAGGCGCGCCGGATCCACCGTAAGTTGCGTGCCGGTTTCGTCCGGCGAAAGCGGGGTCCAACTGGTGCCGCCGCTGGGACTGTACTGCACCGCATAATGCGTGCCCGATCCGCCGGAGGACGTCCACACGATGGTCCGCGAAGCGCTGCCTTCCCAGCGTTCCCCTGCCTGGGGAGAAGTGATGTTCACTTGCAGGGATGCTGCAGCGGTCAGGGCCGCCAGTTCGCGCGTGCCGGCCAGCAGAGCCGCCCGCGTCGCGCCCGATTGTATCGGCAGCAGGAAATTGAAAAATGCCTCCGAGCGCGCATTCTGATCCGGATCGGTAAAGGACGGCGTGAAACAATGCGACGAAGTCGCGCCCCCCGCGAGAGTGAAGCGGATGCAGTGGGTGCCGCCGGGATTGCTGGTATCGGGAACCTGACTGCTGTTCACCTTCAACAGTGGATCCAGCGTTGCTCCTGTTCCGTTGGCCAGGACCGAACCCGAGACCAGCCACAGATCCTGTGGCGCGGCCCGCCGCAACTGATGCGGTTGGTCAGGATCCATCTCCTCGCGAAACACGATGCGGGGTGGAAGCCCTCCCGTCGGCCGCAGATCGTTTGCGATCAGCGACTCAAACGTGTACGGCGACATCCAACGGCTTGCTTTCGGACAATACGACATGAGGTCGAAAAGGTTGGGCGACAGCGGGACCATGCTGGGCTGAGAATAACTGTACGTCCCAATCCGGGCATCGGCGTTGGGCCAGGCGGTCTGGCCATCTCGCGCCACAGTGACGCATCCAAACGTTGGTGCAGCCACGTTGGTGTGCCGGATACCCACGTTGTGAGCAACCTCATGGGCCAGGGAACTGCGCATCTGCACGGGGTCTTGAGAGTCGGTCACCAGCAGCGCTACGCTGTTGCCGCCATTTGCCTTCATGTCCGCGGCACCGCCAGCCGCCGGGTTTGCCCCACGCGGAAGGAAGGCAACCACCTGATCGTACTCAGAGCCCGCCGCGGGTTCGTCCAGCCTGACAAACCGGGAGAGCGCCGCCAACAGTCTGCGATAGCCCTCCACGGAACTGACTTCCTGGCCCCACCGTACATCGGTCCGGAACGGGAAGTAGCGCACCCCGCCATCCGGAATGGGGTACATCAAGCGCAGTTGACCGTCCGCGGAGGCAGCTCTGGCGGCGTCGCTTTTCCCTACGCCAGGGATCTCCACTCTGAGGTAGGCGATCTTGAACGGCTGCGATCCGGGCGGAGTTACAAAAACGAAGTTCCGGCTCAGCCGATTGTTCGCCAGGTTCGGATCCGTCACGCCTCCGGGTAGAATGATTTCCGCTTCCACCGACGGCGCGGTTCCGCCCACCATGCATTTTTCCGGAACCACGACGTCCACAGACACCTCGCTCAAATCCGGCGGAGTTCCTGGAGCTGGGGCCGCGGTGATCGCAGGCGCCGTAATGGGGGCGGTTCCCGCTTTCGCGGAAAAACGCCCGGCGGGAGCATCGCACCTGAGGATCGCGCTGACTCCCGGAACCGCTTTCGCGCTGGTTCCGACGGACTTAATGAAAATCCTCGCCACGGTGCGCTTTCCCCCGATGAGCGTTACGTGCTCCTGCGGAGTTTGCACCGCCTGCACGGGGTGAATGGCGGTGATCATGAGATCCTCGGTGACTTGCACTTCCATGTTGTAATAGGCGTCCACCTGAAACAGGACGGCTGGTGGCGAGAGCGCGCCGAATCCATCCGGCGAGTTGCTGCTCAGGCTGACCGATTGCCCTCCCACGGTTGTGCGGTAAAACGTCTGGGCTTTTTGATTCACGATGGATCGGACAGCTCCTCGCAGGCAGTCCTGGCTGAGGGTGATAGTTTTCGACCCGGTCCAGGGCGAATTCGACGCGGAGGAATCGGCTAGCGCGCAGTCCGTGGAACTGTTGGCGATGCCGAGCGACCAACCCTTCGCCGAAGGGGCGGTCATGTCCAGCTTGGCCGCCACGTTCGAGGTGACCGTCTCTGTCGCCGTGAAGTCGTTGCGCTGTTCGTTGGTTGTTCCGTTGATCACGGGAGGAAACGTGAAGGTCGCGGCGAGTACAGTGGTGGCGGCAATCTCCGGATGAAAGAAATCCGTGCAGCGCATGTTTCCGCTCAAGGCGCCGGTGGTCTGGTTGAAGGTTGTTTCTGTGAGGAAACCCTGGCCAAAGCATTGAACCCGGCGCAATACCTCAAAGTGGTCGAATCTCAGAACTGCCTTCGTCTGCGCAGGCAGTTGGAAGCCGCAAAGGAGAAAGGTAGACAGAAGTAGGACAGAACGAGTCTTCAAGATGGCCTCCGCCGAGAGTCGAGTATATCATTGTGGCGGAGTGGGGTTTTGAAAGTAGAGAGGAAGCTGGAGGCTGATGCCAGGATCCGTCACGGGGCCTGTTCCAGCTCTGTTAGAATCGTGACTCCGGCTTTCACGCACATTTCTTTCCGGAGGGTAGTCCATGAGATTCGGCACCATGACTGAACGCCGCCGCGCGTGCCTCCAGGGGATCGGCGCACTGGCGGTATTGTTTTTCGTACTCCCCTCACCCGCCGCGGCGCAGGACGCCTACACGTTCACGGCGCTTGAGCCCGATCAGATTCAAATCGCGAGTTTCCCGGCGGGAGGGGCGTTTTTCAGTTCCACGCAGACGCCGGCCGTCGGATCGCTGCGCGTGAGCGCGACCTTATCCAGCGACGATCGCGTGACGGCATCGGGAACCATCGGTATGACCGCGCCGCCCTCGGCCACGGGCTTCCTGGGTACGGGCGTGCTCCCGAACTTCGCGTTTACCGCGCCCCTAAGCTTCAGCGTGAATACTGCCTTGTCGGGTGTCCGGCAGCTGCACATTACGGCGACCACGGCTGTACAGGTGAAGGAAACTTTTAACGAAGAGCCAACGCTACCGTTGAGCCTGACCAGCATACGATACGACCCCGATCTATTGATTGCGTTCCTGCCTGTGATCGTGGATTTTAAATTGCCCGCGGCTCCGAATTCCACGGCGAATACGCCCAGCTACGTTCGCGTGTCATTGCGGTTTCGCTGGAGGATGGCCCCGTTCTGTCCGGCCGCGGACGAGATCGCGGGGACTCCGCGGCGCGCGATCTGCCCGCCTCCGGGCGTAGACGCCATCACTTTGAATCTTGCGGTCCCGAAAGCATCGAATGGAATCTTTGCGACGGCGGACCTTCTGCCGGCCTTCTGCGGGGCAGGCACCTATACATTCACAGGAACGAATCAGGCGCAAATCGTACTTCGTCTGTTGGATTCCACCGGGTTCGCCGTCGCCGTTTCCGCCCCGAAGAAAGTAGCTCCGGGCACCAATCAGAAATGGGGTGGTGGTTGCTGGGGCCAGCAGGACCTTGTCTTCATTCCCGATACTTTCAAGATGCCCCAGTTCTTCTTCCCCGTCAATGCAGCCGCGAACGAGGTTTTGGGAAACCTGCGCCTGCAGGCCAGGATAGAGGACTCCGTCAACCAGAGCCACCAGGCGGTCAGCAACACGTTCGATTATCCAGTAATGCCGGGGGTATCGCTTGCGAACACCAAATTTGTGCTCACCGATAGACATCACACGGGAAGGCAACCGCTAGATATCCTATCGCCGTCGAGACCACTCAGCCCACCAGGTCTCCTAGGCGATCTACTGGGCGCGGCGGAATTCGGGACTGATTCGTGGAACGCCAGCCTTGAGACCCAGGTGGATTTCGCCGGCTCCAGCGCGACTCTGAACGTGGAGCTCACCAGCTTTGATCTGGCGGGTACCCTGCTCAAGAGCACCTTTTCCAGTCCTTCCGGACCGATTGAGAACGGGCGAGCCACTTACAGAGTAGACCTTTTTGAAGATATAGCGTATACGGCGAGTACAATCGCCATCCAGCCTCAAGTCAAGCTTCGGACCGGTCAAATTGTAAGGTTCACGCCGATTATCATCCCCGCGAACTCGATTGAGATCCTTAACCTCTCGCCGGACCCGAGCGCTTGCACCGATAAGGCACCGCCGACAAGCTGTCTGCTGTCGGGCGCGGCGAATAGAATGGACTTCGATTTGAAGGTGACGCCAACGGTTCCCGATACCCGTATCGTCCGGAGCATCTCCCTTCGAAACACAAAGACTCCCGGTGTCCTCTTGGACGTGATTCTGCCTGACCAACTGCCAGTAGGGAAACGTACTCTTATCGTCGATACGATTCCAGCTCTGACTCTCCCCGAAGACGTCGAGTCTGTCCGCGTCGCGTACCACCTTCTCTTGCCAGGAGATCCAGAGCGATGCACCTATCGATGCGCCTATGATGTCCGCGGTTACAACAAATTCACTTCCCCGGGCGCGGTGTTGGCTGCTGCCGGGATCAACGCCATCCAAAACCTCAACTCGGCGACACTGACCGTCTTGCAAACTAGCATCAATAAGAAAGTCAGAGACATCAAGTCGACGTTGGCGCTCGCGTCGATGGCGATTTCTTTCAAAAATGATGCGAAGAAATACTGGGACAACCTTCCGGCTACCGTTAATAACCCCGCCTTCATCGGTATCGCGTCCACGTGGCAGTTCGATTCACCGGTGCCGCGGGATGGGAGTCTTTCCGCCAGACTGAGCCTTAGCTGGGCGGACGCGCAGCTACCGGACGATCCCAATTTCGTGCTGACGCGGCTGCAAGTGGTTTCGCTGGACGCTTCGGGCGTGCTGCGAAGTTATCCGACCACATTGGATTTGGTCAACCGGACGGCAACGGCGCAGATCGACAGTCTGGATCCGTATTATTCACTGGCTGTGCTGGGACCGTTTCAGAATTCGTCCGTCGCTCTGCCCCCTGCGTTGACTGGCTCCGCGCTGGTTAACACGGGAGCCCAGGACGCGAGTCTCAGCGTGACCGCCTTTGACCAGTCCGGAACCGGCACCGCTGCAACCTCGGTCGTCAAACCTGGGAATCTGATCAAGCCGGGTCCCGCGGGCTGGGTGAGCGCCACTTCCGCCTCCTCGGCAGTCCGAGGCGTTTCGTGGTTTAACTCGGGCTCGCTTCTGGCGGTATCACCAGCCGTAACCCCCGGTCTGGTCTTCGCCGTCACGGATGTGGAATACAGCGGCAGCAAGAACACCGAGCTACGCTGGGCGAATGCCACCAACTTCCCGGCTGCTACACGCGTCACGTTGTACAACGCCGATGGCACTGTTCGCGGGAAGACGGAAGTCGCGCTGGCGCCCAAGGCGTCGGTGTCGGCTCGGATCAATAGCCTGTTTCCCACACTGCCCAAGAACTTCGTGGGCTACGCAGTGCTGGCGTCAAACCAGCCGCTGGTCGCTTCGGGGGCCCAGTACACAAACACCACGGCCACTGGTATCGCGGCACAGCCCATGACGGATGCGAACCTGGATATCGTCACGCGTTTCGGCACGCGGCTGGGCGAGAGCGAGGGCGTTGCCACATTGCATCTGGTGAACTTGGGTTCCGCCACAGCCAAAGTCACTCTGCGGGCGAGAACGTCAGCGGGCGCCGCGGCCGGTTCCAACGCAAGCGTCGACATCGCGGCCGGAACGCAGTACACACGGGCGCTGAATGAAATCTTCAATGTGCCTGCCGATAGCATCGGCTCCCTTCAGATGGACAGCACCACAAGCAGCGTACTGGGCGACCTGTTCACGGCCGACGCCAATTTCATTCCCACATACGGGACCTCGATCCCGTTAAGTGCCGACGTGCAGACGTCCGCTGTTCTTCCCTTTGCAACTTCGGGGACGGCGGTGTACATCTTCAATCCGAATTCGGTGGCCGCCAACGTTAGCGCGACTGCCTACGGGATCGACGGCGCGAAAGGCGGCACGTCCATCACGACGGTACCAGCGTTCGGGCGCGGCTCGGTGCAGGTTTCGGCGGCTTCAAATGGATATGTTGGTATCGCCTCATCGCAGCCCATTGCAGCCACCGGCTTCCTTACAACTGAGAACGCGGCGGTCAGCGGATACCTTGCGCTAGCTTCGGCGGCGGTTGCCGTGGCTCCTTCGGGCGCGGGAACCAAACCAACGGGATCGGCGGCGGGAGTTGTGAATGCCGGCAGCTATAAAGGCGGAACGATTGCGCCCGGAGAAATCGTGACTATTTTCGGCGCGAACTTCGGGTCCGCGCTTACAAAACTGACATTGCTTAGCAACGGTCGTGTGGCCACGGAATTGAGTGAAACTCGTTTCCTATTCGACAACGTGGCCGCGCCTATGGTCTACGTTGTGTCCGGTCAGGCGAGCGTGGTGGCGCCGTATTCCATTGCCGGCAAATCCACCACGCAGATGGTGATCGAATACCAAGGCCGACGCTCGGATCCGATCACTCTTACTGTAGGCCCGGCTGTCCCGGGATTGTTCGCCGCCGATTCCAGCGGCAGTGGGCCGGGAGCGATTCTGAACCAGGACTACAAGGTCAACACAGCGCAAAACCCGGCCAAGCGCGGCGCCATCGTCATACTGTACGGCACCGGCGAAGGCAGTACGACTCCCACGGTTGCGGACGGAAGCGTAACGGCCGCCGTGGTGCAACCTGACTTGGCGGTGAGCGTGACCATCGGGGGCGTGGCGCAGAAGGTGCTGTACGCCGGAGCCGCGCCGAGCCTAGTCGCCGGAGTGCTGCAAGTGAACGTCGAGATCGCCGCGAGCACTCCGACAGGGAATCAGCCCGTGATTGTCACGGTCGGCGAAGCCAGCAGTCAGACGGGGCTCACTGTGGCAATCGCGCAATAGTATGAAAATGGTGAGCCGGGCGGGACTCGAACCCGCGACCACCGCATTAAAAGTGCCCTCAAACCTCTCCCTCCCGCCGCTCCACGCCTAAGCCTCAGCGCCTTATCCCATCCCCCCGCGCACCTGCGAGCACCGAAGCGAAACATGCCGGGATCAGATACGGTATCAGACGGGTATCAAATAGTGAAACCTTATAGTCATCCCTTCTTCGCCGCCTTGCGCTTCACCGCGGCCTTCTTTGACCGCACTATTGCCGATGCAGCCGCGGCTTTCTTTGCGATCGCCACGCGTTCCGCTTTGGATAGACTCTTGGCGCGGGCAGCTCCACCCTTTGGTCCGCCTATCTTTCCGCCCTTGCGGCCGCTTTCTCGAAAAAACTCCATCATTTCCGTCATAGAACCAAACGTCCTTTTCTTTTTCACGCTGACAGCGTACGAGCTTAGACCGGCTGCACGCTGCACACTAGCTTGAAGTGGCTTTAAGCTAATGATACTCTAAGAGCGGTCCGGGATATCTAAACCGAGGCCATGAGACTCAACCAGCCAAAAGGAATGAAGACACAATGGAACCGATTCACCGCCACACCGCCAATCCAACACACTCCCATCGTCGGGGCGTTACGCGAACGCTACACACCAACCAGGAATTCCCAGGCCTGGTAGCCATGATCTTGCCTATGCGCATTTTTCTGGAGTCAATAACCGGCAAATCCGTACCAACGCGCACCATCGCGTCTCAGATTGCCGCCATGCTTCAAGAGAATTACCCGGAGCTGGAGCCCCTACTGACCCGAGAAGAAGTTCGAGCGGCCAGCCGGGACGCCGCGGACATCGCGTCAGATAAAAGCTCCAGGCGCGACCAGAAGGCCTCAGCAAAACGACGCATAGCCGAACTGAAAAGCTACCTCAAGAAGAAAGCTCGCATCGAGTCCCAAATTGCGAGCGATCGCGCAACCGACAGGGCAACTCGTGACCGCATCCTCACCAGCCGCGAAGATTTTGCGGAGGCAATTGAAATCGCCAGGGCCGTCTATGCGCACCATCCATCCTTAGTCACTACTGCCAAGTTCCCCCCCGAATTCCTAAAGGACATACGAGCTCAGCGCGATGACGATTCGTACAAACCACACACCCGCATCGAGGATTTATGGGTGAACCCCGATCTCCCTGCGCTTCGCGAGGAAACGAGAGCGTTCTTGCGCCAACGCCTCACCTACGATCTACCTCGGTCCAAATACGATCAGGACGTGAAAATGACCGAAGAAGAAGTAGTCAACGAACTGAGCGAGCTGCAGCTTACCGTCAGGCTTGACCGCATGGCCGCGGAGGGCGCGACACCGGCCCAAGTCGACGCCGTACATTTGCGCGAAACGCGGCGGCGCATGGGCTTGCGGAGTCACTAGGAAATCCAGGAAACCCAACCAAGAGAAACCCCACAAATGCAACCAATACTCCACTTGCAAAAGCCCGGAACGCTCCCCCGCAAACCAGGCATCACAAAAACCGGCCGCGCGGAGTACATACGATTACTGGGCGCTACCGTGATGACACTAAAACGATAACCTCGCACGGGCCATCAGTGGGCCAGTATCAATCGTCAAATTGACGGAACAGCTTGCGGCGCTGCTGCGAGAGCATTACCCGGAACTCCGGCCTGCGCTGAACAAGAGAGGTATCCACGCCGCGATCAACATAGTGGCGGATTTTAACAACGGACACGAAGAGCTGCGCGCGGTTACAGCTCAAGAGCAGAAGAAGAAGAGAAAAACAGAGCTGCTTACGTACATCCAAGCCAAACAAGTCGTTGACGCCAAAATAGCGAGCGTCGCACTCACTGACGCCGAGACCCGGCTTTCTCTGGACAGGGCCCACAGGGAATTTGCCTCAAACCTTGAGCTCGCCCGCGCGTTTTTCAAGAAGCATCGAAAGCTGGTTACCGCCGCGACTTTTCCAGCAGAGCATCTCCAATCCTTACGAGATTTGGTTGACTGGAACGGCTACGTCCCCGACGACAGAATAGAGTGTGGCGACAGCTTCCTAACCGCCGAGCCCTCCTTGCTACGGGAACAAACAAGACGCGACCTCCGGCATTCCCTTGAAAGGGACCTACCCCGCAACGAATCAGGCCAGCTCATGACAGAAGCCGAAGTAATCGACGAACTAGCAACAGATTTCCAAGCGTTCTGCGAAAACCTCGATAAAAGGAGCCCCAAAGAAAAACCCCAGAGGCCGGCACTACTCACGTTAGTTAAATAAGCGGGGTGAAAAAGCCAACAACTACAGAATAGATCGAGAGGCCGCTCCGGACTTCGCCGCCTCTCGATCTGCCCTCCACTTCTTCCCGTAATCCCGCAGATATTGCTTCCGTTCCAGCGGCCCCAGCAGCTCATCGTCAAACGGCCAGGTTCCACCCTCTAACGAAATTCCCTCTCCAATCGCGCACACATCGCGCCGCAAGGCCAGGCGCTTTTTTTTCTCCGTCACAGTCACACACCAGGGCGGGTCCGACAGATGCCTGCGCTCCCGCGCGACTGCCTCACGCAGGCAAGTTCCGGGGTCGATCACTGGACTTCGGTGCGTGGGAGAAACATGGACTTTTGTTCAACTCTGACCTCATCGGCCAAGTCCATCAGCGTCGAAAGGTGGACAAAGAACGGAAGCATCACGCGGAAGAAGCCGGCGTGCATGATCACACCCAACGGCTCTAAGTCTCCGGCGATTTCCGGGGGATACGAAGCGATCAGTGCGTCGGTTGCTGCACGGAACTTAAACTCCGCCTCCGAAATCTGTTGCCGAATCTCAGGCCGCAGCTGCGCGAACTCCGGACCATCCGAAACAAACGGTCTCTCGTTAACCGGGGGCGTCATCGTGGCGTCCTGGCCATTCTCTCTTGCTGAGCCCGGACAGAACTGCTCACGGCCGCGTTGTGCGTCATTTCAAGGGCTCTCGCAATGCGATGGGAAGCGCCAAGATCGGAACCTCGGGCGTCGACGTGGTAGTGATTGTGAATTGTAGATCCGCCAATGTTGTGATTGGCGACAACAGAACCGGCCGAGGACGGAACGAAGAGCTCCGGACCACGTTCGCCCACAAAGTAGGCGCGGCCGGGATCCACCCTGCCGCCGTCCGCGCGAGCTCCACCAAAACCCTTGGCCATATTTCCCAAGAACGAAAATATACCCCGACCTTTCGATCCACTACCAAACCACCCACCTATGACATCACCGAGGTTCTTGCCGCCCGCAGGCACCGGAATTCCCGGGATGATCCCTGCAACTCCAGCCATGCGCACCCAAAAGGCGCGCGACTCAGCCGTCCCATCGGGCTTTCCTGCGACTAGGCTGGCAAGGGGTCCCGTGTCCACGTGGAACTTCGATGCGATTAGCGAAAGGCCTTTTTGCGCAGCACCGCGAATCTGTGTCTGCACCAAGTTCCCACCGACGTCGCGGAGCATCCCTCCGACGTCAGTCTTCTGCCCCGTGGCCAGGCGCGCCAGTTGCTCCGTCCCACGCGAGAAAGTGTCATGCAATGTTTGGTAGATCGTCTGCGAAGCAGACTGAGCGCTCTTCTGCATGTCTAGGAAAAATGCACGGACACCATCACGCGCCGAGCCCAGCTGCAAGCTCTGCTGGACCAGCACATCTAGCTTGCGATTCTCCAGGTCACGGAGCGCGAGCTCGATTTCAAACGTGGACCCCTTCACTTCCTTCAACCGCTGCAACGCGAGAACCTGTTCGCCGATGGTTTCGAGTTGATCGCGATACACATTGCCGGATTCAATCGCGGAGCGCGTGATTTCGTGCTGGTGCTCGGTGGCATCCGCCTGGCGCTGAGCGTCTATATCCGCCACCTGCCCGTTTCGGGCCATGTCAGAGTACATGGCCTCAAGGCCAGCGCGGCGCTCCGCCGCGGCTCCATCAATCAAAGCGGCCGTCATGGAACGGAGAGCCTTTGTGCGCTGATTCAGGTCGGCAATACTCGCCGCACTAGAGTTCGTTTGTTGCACTTCATACAAGCGAATCTCAGCGGCGATTTGTTCTTGGCTTGCGTTGGCGTCACGCATCTTTTGGATGCGATTCTCCAGCATGGCACGGCGAACGGCCTCCGCGCCCTCCACCTGCACCGTGGCCAGATGTTCTTCCAGAGCAATTTGCTTGTTGATCGTTTCGATCGCTTGCTTGGCCTGGGCGCCGTCCTTCGCGTCAAACTCATCCGTGACCAGAGCGCGGGTTACGTCCACCTCCGCGGCGTGGGAGCCCATCCATTGCTTATCGAAGCCCTTGGGGCCCAGTTCCTGCATTACGCGGGCTTCGATACTGGCAGCCCTGGTAGCGGCAAAGCCTTGACCGATGGCAGCAGCAAGCGATTTCTCCGCGCGGATACGAGCCTCGATCTCGGTCGTGGATGCGGTGAACTGTGTCCGCCAATCAATGTCCGCTTCCGTCATGGCGATGGTGTTCTGGATCGCACGCATGCGGACCTGGTCCCCGATATCAAGGTTCGTTTCGAGAGCTTTGTTTATCTCCGCGATGGCCTTCGCAGCTTCGCCATACGCCTTCGCCATAACCTGCCCGGACTCAGACTGGCCGATGCTCTCAAATTTTGCCTGCAGGCCTTCTAGCTGCGCCCCAAGGGCCGCCATGCGGTCGCCAAAGGGATCAGCGACCCGTGTTGTTTCTTTTGTCTTAAGTTCATCGTGGCGCTCCCGCAATGTACCGGCCCGCGAACGTTCCTGAACAGCAGCCAACTCATCCTGTAACTTTGCGCGGATCCCTTTCAGCATCTCCGCAGCTTTCGGATCACCAGGATTGAAATCGTAACGCGTAGACCTTGGACCCGCATTCGGACCCGGATCAAAACGACTGGGCTCTGCCTTCTTGAGTAAGCCCTCAATCCTGGCGAGTTCTTCGTTGTAGTACTTCGCGAGATTGGCGTCAAGCTTCTTCTGGGCTTCCTTCAGGGAGGTTTCGTCCGCCGCAGCTGAGACTTCCACGCGCCCCGCGGCTGTGATTTCGGCTACACGGCCAATCACGCCACCAAAACCCGTTTTGCCGCCGATTTCCTCCGGGAGATCCGCCTTGCCAAACAAGTGGCGCAACCATCCGCCACCTTGCTCCTCAAGCAATTTATGGAGACTTTGAAGATCTCGATCCAAAGAGTCGGCAAGGTCGTTGGCCGCGGCCTTCGCCTCAGCGAGAGCAAGCGCAAGTGTATTTCTCGGCTTTTTTTCAAGACGCGCGATGTCCAGGGCGAGCCGTTCATTCGCTATAGCGAGCTCCAAATTAGTTTCGCGTAGGGGTGCGTTCAGCGATCGAAACGCCGCCGCGGCCTTAGCCTCGCCGTCGCGGATGTTTTGATAGAACTGATAGACCTTTTCGCCGGCATCAACCAGTAGGTTCACGAAGGCAACGGCCCCAAGGATCGGGAAGGCTTTCTTCATGATTGCACTACCACCGCCCATACGTTCGAAGAAAGACTCGGCCGCCTTTTTGTTGTCAAGGAGCTGCCCCTCTAGCACTTTCATGCCGGCAGCGGCGGCCTTTGAATCGCTAACCGCGCGCTCTTTGAACTGGGTAACCTTGGCGGCCGCTGCATCCATATCCACGATGAACTTCGATGCGCCGGCATTCAAATTGACCGCAATAACCCCAGCTTTTGGCATAACTACGCGGCCCCTCCTACGCTAAATGCTTCTCCCGCGACCTTCTTCACTTCCTCGAATAGCGCCGTGCCGAATGCGTGAACCGCCGGCTCAAATGCGGCGGCTGCGGCCGGTCGCATGAATGGCTTTACTTCCACATGCGAGAGTTCTTTTTTATCTGGCTTATGCCCCACCATCCGGTGCCCGTACTCCACAAAACGTGCCTTGTAACCTTCGTTGCCGAATCCGACATCCGCATTCATCGTGCCGTAACGTGGGTTGAAGTAGATTTCGGTTACGATGCTATCCTTCAACGGCGTTTCGCCTTCATGCCGGGACGCCGGGTCACCCTCAGGAGTGCGCGCTAAGAGTTCGCGTTCAATGACCGCCGCGCCGGCCTCCAACCCCTTAATAAATCCCCCAGCAACGGCCTCGCGCGATACAGATCTCAACATCGCGACAACTTCGTCCGCGCCCTCAACCTCAATCGAGAAAGTTTCAAGCATTTCCGCATCTCCTCTATTGCCACGCGCGTTGGAGCGCGCTGAAAATGTCACAAGCGTCACTTGCAAAAAAAGAAATCACGCGGGTCCGCTTGTTTTGATTGAAGCGGACTCGCGTGGGGACGCCTGGTCAGGCCGATTAGACAACGTTCTTGAGGTACTTCACCGGATGCGTGCCGGCATCCAGCATCTTGGAATCGAAACGCGCGAAGCCCAGGAAGGCGACCTGGCCATACTCCGCATACTTTTCAGAGAGCCTCAAGACGCTGAGCTCTTTGACTCGCCGAATGGTGAATTTCGAGAGCTGGCCGAAGAGGACCGTCTTGCGGGTCACCACGGGAGAGTTCGCCTCCGTCTGTAGCTGATCCATGTCGTTGTTCACGGCATAGGCATAGCCATTGATCGTGTCCGGAGCGTTCACCGCGAGGCCAGGCTGCCACAACGGCCGGCCCTGCTTGTCTTTGAGCGTCTTCAGGAAACGCAGCGTTCCATCGTGCAGCATGTAACGCGCTCCGCGACGATAGACGATGTCCACGGAGTGCTCGAGCGAAATCAGATCATCCGATCCGACCGTATTCAGGCCACCGACGCCATCATTGGTGCCCGAGCCGACCGCAGTCGCGCCCAGCTCTGCCATCGGCACGATGCCTTCCGGCATGCTATCTCCCGCTCCCGTCCCCAGAGTCGTTTCCGTGTTGACGATTCGACCGATGCGCGCGCCGAATTTCTCTGCGAGATACGGCTCCAGATCGAAGGCAGAATCTTGCAGGAGCTCGATCGACACTTTGACCAGCTTCGTGCTGTATTTATATGCGCCGAAGATCACGGAGCCGAGCGTCACGTCGGCGGCGTTCACTGGCTGATTCTCGGCAATTCGCTCACCGGCAACAGTCGTGTCATTATCCGTCGCCCATGGCAAGGGATTGCCGGTCTCGGTGGACATCATGGTGGGCAGGCCGTCCTTGCCACTCCCGTCGCCGCTGAGCATGGGCCCGGAGTACTTCATTGCCGACTCAACATTGTTGACGAATCCCACGGGCACGAAGAATCCCGAGGTCGCCCCTGGATATGCGGCTTGGCCACCCGTACCCATGTCACGTACGTCAAGGCGATCGAGACGAAGGATCGCACGGTCTTCCATGCTCAATTCGCTACGCCCCGCCCGAAGGTAACGACTGAAGGCCGCGCGATAGTCGCGGTCATGCTGTTCCTTCGGCCCGAGCTCGGGGTGCCCGCCAGGTTGTCCCATCGGCGGCCGCCCAGTGGCCCGCGTCTCTGTGTATAGCTGGTCGGCGCGCTCCATCTGATCGATACGCCGGCGCAGTTCCTTGGCCTGACCGTCAAGCCGTTCGAATTTCTCGCTGTCAGCGGAGGTTGTCAGGCCTGCGTCCACCAGCAAATTCATTTCATTTGAGACGCTCCCCAACTCTTGGCGGAGGCGCAAATTGTCGCGTTGTTGCATATATAGCTTCTTTCTTTCTCCCTCTGAGGGTGTAGGTTTGGATTGAAATAACGTGCGTCGCCGGGGTGGAAACGCGCCTGATTGCGGCTGGTAGAGGAAAGGCGGGGGCGGGGGTTTTCGGCGATTCTGCCCGCCCTTATTGCTTTTCCTCTTTTTGCAGCCGCTCTTTCCCACGTCAAGGCTCGGGACCCCTCTTGTGGGCAGAACTTGTTTTAGTAGGGAAGCAACCCCGCAGAACGAGCCCGTACGCGGGCTCGGGCAAGGCGGATTATATCCGCTTGCGAAATGCCGCTCGGCTTCGCCAGATGCTCTCGAAAGATTTGCCGCGTGAAGGAGTCCGGCGACGATGCATGGAACACTGGCAGGAAACGATGACCCCGCTCGTCCGGATTGTCCTGCCCATCCGCAGGATCATCCACAGCCGGAGGCAACGCTGGTGTCGGGTAGTCCGCCCGAGTGCCTATAGCGGTGGCAAAACCTTTGGCTACCGCCTCTTGAGCATTCAGCCAAGTCTCCTCGCGCATAAGCGCAAGCACATCGTCCTCCAAGTTTCCTGTGCGTTCGACGTAAGTTTGCGCGACGGCTAGCGCCAACTTATCAAGCCAATTCGCAACGTCACGCAACTCGGCTGCGTTGCCGGCCCACATACACCAGGGGTCATGAATCATCATCATGGTGTTTGCGCCCATGATGATTGCATCCCCCGCCATTGCGATAATCGACGCGGCAGAGGCCGCTAGGCCGTCTACGCAGCATTCGATCGGCCTGGCCTGCGCGCGCAGCAGGTTGAAAATTGCGATGCCTTCGAAAGTGTCACCACCTACACTGTTGATTCGGACCTGAATTCGATCAAACGCGCCGGCAGCATCGATCTTTTCTTTGACTGATTTGACGTTTACGCCGGATCCATCCCACCAGTCCGTTCCGATGATGTCGTAGACCACCAGTTCAAGCGTGCCATCGGAGCGCAGCACTGAACGGAATTCCCCACGCTTCGCAAATCGCTGCTGATATCGCGCCGCCATGGCCCCCTGAGCGTCACGAAACTTTGCTATAGCTCGGCTTTCTGTCGCGGCCAGCGGGCGGCGAACCTTGTCACGAATATCAGCCGGCGCGCCTTCAGGGAACATCCGCAGTCGCGCCACAACATCGCGAGCCTCCGTGCTCGCGGCCAGGTAGGCCGGGTACGTCACGGTGGACACGTCGAAGATATTAACGTCGTGGATCTCGCGAATCGATTCCATTTCCCCTTTCGTGTTCCGTTCTTTTTTCCAAGTTGGGGCGGAAACATTTTCGAAGGCGAACGAACTGCCATCAACATCGCCGCGCACGACCGATTCATACAGATCGTTTTCATAATTGCGGTTGCCAACGCGAGTTCGGAATCGGAGGCCCTTCGTGTCCTCAGAAAGCTCAGTAGTTCCGGCCGAGGTGCGTCCGAGAATCAAACTGGGATCGTGATTGACCAGGTGGCAGACATCCTGTTTTTCGCTCAGTGCGCGAGTGAAGGCACCGGGAAGGATTCGCTCCCTCCACCCCCCGAGGTCCTCACTGAGCTCGTTGTAGCAGGCTGCATAGCCCGTCAGGTACCGGGCTCCATCTGCGGATTCGGCGCGAATTTCGCGCGCCTTGATTTGTCTGATTTCACGCATCCAATCTCTCCTTTTTGTCCCAGGCTGCTCCGGCACCGCCGCGTTACGCCTTCCCCCTCTTCGCCTCCGGGAGGGAAAGTTGGTGGACTTCATGGACAGCGTTCGCAATGAGAGCAGCGGTATCCGCTCGGATCAGTGAGCTGGCCTCATCGAGTGTGATCTCGGGCTGCTGCTTGCGGAGCGCCGCCCAGAATAGACCTGGAAGGTTGTTTGCATTGACCATTCCCACCAAGCCGACCAGCAGATTTACAGGCGCGCTTCGGCTCCGGTTCAGAAGAGCTTCCGCTTCAGCGATAGCGTTGTAGTCGTAGGCCAGGCGGAGCTCCCGGCCGTCGATCTCAAGCAAGACGCTTTCGAACTTCGGTTCTGCCGCAGTCGAGTGGGTATTTTTTGCGTTTTTGGGCATTTCTGAGCCTTCCTTGTAACTCTATGAATCTTAAAACCTGCGGGATATCACGCCTGCGTTGGGGTGGGTCGCCAAGCAAAGGACTTATGCTTTTCGACCCCCATACCCCCTAAGTGGCTGATAAATAAGCCCCGCTGCTCAACCATCTGTGCGGGGCCCTTGGCGAGCAAGCCATGAACTCTCACAAAGGACTCTCGCTCGCCGGGCGCTGCCGTTTTACTACTCGCTATTTTGCGAGGGATATTCCTTCAAAAGTTCGCAATTGCCGGCCATTTACCCGCCGAGAATTGCTGGCTTTGAGCTTGAAGTCACGGCATAGGGCTGAACAGAATCGACCAGGGCTGAGAGGGCTGTCTCCAACTCCACTGCACCAGTCAAGGTACAGTTGCCTGAGCTCCGAAGAGCCAACCCATCGATCACTCCCGACGACGCACAACGCCCTAATGAACTCAGCGAGCCGAACCACGTGCCCGTATCGTTCCGAAGATAGTACGCCGCGCTCAGTTAGTTCGGATAACACCTGCCACACCAGGCTCACCGGAACGGAGCAATCCGTCGCGATTTCCTCAGCCGTCACCGCACGACACCTGGCGTCCAACAGCCAACCAATCGGCGTAGCATTCGAAGCCCGGATCGCCATCGCGGTCCACACGCCCAGCAGCGCCGCGCCACTTCGACGGTTAAGAACAATCGCCGCATCTGGCCCAGTCGGCCAGAGCGGGCCATGAAACACATAGGCGAAGCCAAGACGGTTCCGAGCGGCTTCCACCGGCTGCCACACTGCGGCCTCCTCGGCGGCCATCATCCGCAGCGCTCCCGGTACACCGCGTTCGCGTGGTCTCCGTGCATCGCAAATTCCACCCTGGGCTCCTACTTCTCTCTACCTGGCACAAACTCTTTCACAAGAGGGCCACCCATGTACTGGCCCTTCCCGTAAATCCGACAACTGCCATCAGCGCGCATTCGCTGAAGATGCCCGGCCGCGCGCGATGGAGCGAGTAGAGCGTCCGATTGAAGCCGCACGGACTTGATTCTGTCCCTGTACTTCAAGGCGACCCCCCATCCCCTTCGAACTAAGTCTTCCGCGGCGGCAAGGTCAATTTTCCCAACAAGCCGATCCTCGCGATTAAACACGGGTATCCTACGGGACGCCGGGGAAACCTCACCCGACGATGCAATGAGCTCCGTCATCCAGGAAGTAAACCAAAAGCCCTGGAAATCGCTTTGCAGATGGGATAGACGGTGACGGAGCACAACGGATCAGGCTGGCTAGAGACTTCTTCACCGGCCTCGTTTACGAACGCACCCTCGACCGGTTCTTCCATCAGAAGGGTTACTTGAGATCCGAGTTCTCCGTGATAGAAATTCCACCGGACGTCAACTTCGCTTACACCCTTCCAAACGTGTTGGCGCACAAGAAGGCACCCCTCGTCATCAAGCAGCTGAGCGCTCTTGGCAATTTCCAGAGCTTTGTTCCACATACCGCCGCCATAACGCGCCTTCTCCATGATCCCCAAAGCGGCACTTACGCCACCGGTCCGTTCTGCGACGAAAGAAAGAGCAGCAGTGTACGCAACTTCATCCTGATCAAAACGGCGATCTTCGCCGGCCGCCCGCCCTTCGTCGAGAAAAGGCAGATAACCTTTCTGCGCCCAGGCGAATAGAGTGGGTCGAGGAATGCCAACAGCGGCAGCAACTTCACCTAGTGAGAAGAATCTTGGTTTCATGCACTAGATCATAACCAATGCGACGCATTAAAGAAAGCTATAATATAAATTAAATAATGCGCCGCATTGTAGATGTGACGAAGTGACGGCCTATGACGCGGTTCCCCTATAAAGCCCAAGGAGAGGGGTAGTCTCCACAATAATTTATAGGCTTTTTAAGTGTCACATAAGTCACATTCTTTATTTTCAATGGTTTACATATAGACCATTTTGTTGATTTATTGGTGCAGTGATAACCATAAGTTACTTAAATACAATGAGTTGCCGCGTTTGTGACACTGCGACGGACAGGCCCAGTCACCCGCGTGCCAACAAAGTTACGAGGATCGGCGCAAAGTGTAACTTTGTTACGGTCGCACTTTAGAAACGTAACATTGTGACTCTCCGCGCAGGGATTCTCCCTGTCCAGCCCGCGTGCCCCGCAAACGAATTAGTGCTGAGATCATTCGCGCCGGAGCCTTCAAGTCCAAACTTCACGCTAGGTCGGCTTCGCGGGCCGGGTGAGTGAACTGCGACGCGGCGTGACAACGAAGGAGCGCCCAAACTTGCGCAGCGGCAGCCGGCCCGCTGCCAGCCGGGGCGCTGCCCGCGCTACCGCTGCTGCAGGTTGTCGCCGAGCGTCGGCGTGAGCGTCGGATTCACCTTGGCCAGGCGGCGCGACGCGCGAAGCCGACCTGGCGTCGGATTCACCTTGGCCAGGCGGCGCGACGCGTGACAACGAAGGAGCGCCCAAACTTGCGCCGCGGCAGCGACCGACCGCAGCAGCGGCAGCGCTGCAGCACCCGCGTTCACTCACCCGGCCCGCGAAGCCGACCTGGCGTGAGCGTCGG
>JBDTSJ010000091.1:0-19267 GCA_039931205.1 Acidobacteriota bacterium | reverse complement strand
GACGTCCCGAAGATCCTCAATTCTATCTGGTCTAAATCATCGAGAGCATGTCAGCTCCAAAGCCAAGCCGGCGCACGGAATTTCTGTTTCTCATGCGGAGTATCGAAGTGGTGGGCAAGCCCGCGGTTTCGTGCCTACGGCTTCTGGATTCATATCTAAACCGTTTGCGGCTTACTTGAATTTGGCGGTCTTGTGGGATGGTGCGTCGAGACGCCCTAGGGTTCCGAGGGGATGCGGATGGGAGAAGCGTTACTGGTGGCCTTCCTCGAATGATCGTGCACCAACTCTAAATTGTCAGGCGCGCAGGCCCTCAGAATTCTTCCAGGAAACGTGGTTGGCTTTGGCGTCGGAGTGTATGGACTGGTGGCGTATCAAGTCAGCTTCCGTCGCAAGGAGATCGGGATTCAGCATCGCCCTTGGTGCAACGTCCCGGTCGGTTCTCGGGATGATCCTCGGACTGACGGTGATGCCGACCGTCCTTGGCTGCGCCATCGGAGGCATTCTCGGTCTCATTTTGACAAGGCTGGTGAGCACATTTCTATTCGACATTGAGCCGAACGATCTACTGACCTTCATACTGTCGATCGCATGTTTGCTCCTGGCAACCTTAGCGGCAAGCTTTGTTCCAGGGCGCAATGCCTGTCGAATTGATCCAATCGAAACGATGAAGTCCTGATCGCCGCAGGAAAATGGTTGCCTCTGCCGGAAAGAATACCGAACTCCAGTCGTCTAGGACTCGTATGGTATTTCGCTATGAAACCCACTAGCGTTGAGGACTTGGCAATCCAGAACAGCGGAGACTCGGTTTCAAGTCCGCGCATGAGAGCGGCTATCTATAGACGTTAGGGCCTCCTGGCGTCGTGCAGGTCAAGGAGGTTGCAAAACCGGTACCGAAGGACGATGAAGTTCTGGCCCGGATTTGCGCGACGATTGTCTGTGCAGCCGATTGTCGGCTCAGGAAAGCGGATCCGTTTCTCGCCCGGCTGTTCAACGGTTTATTGCGGCCCAAGAAAATCAAAAAGCGCTCGGCACGTATGCCTGCCCGAGAGCGGTATCTTTGCAAAGAAACCAGTCACCGCCACTCTCGAAGACTCCGCGGCGTTCTTCTTCGGGGGCATAACGGTGTTGAACTTTCTCAACAAAGCGAAAATTCACGCGGGCCAAAGGTTGCTGGCATATGACGCCTCGGGCAGCGTAGGCGTGTTCGCAGTCCAGATGCCGAAGCACTTCGGAGCGCACGTCACGGTGGTATGCAGCACTGCGAATCTGAACTTCGTTCAGTGGTTGGGCGGAAGAGGTGGTCGACTACACCAAGGGAGGAATTTTCCCGCGGGGGCCGCTTCTATGACATGATCTTCGACACGGTCGGCAAGAGCGGATTCTGGCGCAGCCTGCGGTCCTTGAAACGAGGCGGTACATACGTCATCGTGGCATTTCTGGGACGGGAATGGTTCATCTCGAATGTACTGTGCGCGGTGCTGGGTACGGCGTGGGCATCCCTGACCGGAGCTGCGAAGGTTGTCAGCATGCCCCAACGCGGAGAACTTCGGGACCTGTTGTTACTCAAAGAGCTGATCTAAGCCGGGAAACTGAGAACAGTGATCGAGCACCGCTACCCACTGGCTCAGTTCGCCGAGGCTCATCGGCATGCAGAAACGGGCCACAAAAAGGGACACGTCCTGATTATCTGCGAGTGATTTGGTAGGTTGTGCAACACTCGGCCCTTCTTGGGGACAATGCGATTTAATTCTCCGAAGGCCTCTCTATTTTTTCGATCACCATCACATCGACAACCGCCTTGGTCGATTCCAGCTTCAATCCGAGCTGCTGTTGGAACGCAGCGAAGATATCGGGCGGATTATCGGGGTCGGCAGCGTTGCCGGGCGCGAGCGTGCCGAAGTTGGCCACTTGCGACGGGTCAGGCGTGAATCTTAAGGTGAAGTCGTACCTTCCGGTGAGGCCCGTTTGATTCACAACGGGCTTATCCAGGATATTGCTCCGCAAGGCATTCGCCACCCCGTCGAAGGCAGTGTTGATGCCGATGAGGGTAAGCACCCACATTGAGACCAGGCAGATGCCCAGTATGCTCTGGTCGTCGCCGCGGGGGGCAGCAAGTTGGAATTGGCACAAAGCGATACCAGCATGATGTCGTTGGTTCCGTTGGACAACACGTTGAGTTGAGAGCGGCGGCCGCATCTCTTGAAGAACTGGCTCAATCTCCTTTTTCACGGCTCGACCAACGTCAGATCGTGGATAAAACTAGCCTCCAAGCGGCCATTCCATTGGTGAACTTCAGAGTGAAGCTGAATCGCCCCCGATTTACCCACCGCGCTTCAGGAGCAGCTTGGACTGAAGCTGGTTACAGAGAGCGGACTCGTAGAAGTTCTGGTGATAGACCACATAGAACGACCGTCCGAAAATTGACCTCAGGAAAAACACAAAAACGCGATACACGCCCTTCTGAAGGCTCACAGCGCAGCGCTACGCACGACGGGAGAAGGGTTACTCGCGCCCTCCCGCGAATGATCGTGCACCAATTCTAGATTGTCGGGCGCGCAGATCCCCCAGAATTCCTCCGTCGAGAAGGAATCCCCATTGTTTTACGATTTTGCAAAGCGGCTTTTGGACGTGCTGGTCTCGGCACGTTTCCCCCACTAAGGTCGGGCGGCCGGCGTTCGCTGAAGATTCTGAAAAGTGCGTGTGGCCGGAGCCCGAAGAGTATAGCGCGACAAGGCCTGGGCCGCATACTGCGAGCCGACGACAAATCGCAGAAAAGGTCCGAAAGAATATGTGGCCGGCGCGCCAACAAAGTACAGGCCCGGCAGCGACGACTCGAATCCGCGGTTCAAGACCGGATAGCCTTGGATGGTCTGCACTCCTTGAAGTAGTTCCCGGGATAGAAAACCATAGCGCTTAATATCAACCTTGTACCCGGTACCCAGGAGCACATGATCCACCGTGCGCTCTCCTCCGTCATTCAATTGGAGGTGAACCTTGCCGCCGCGCGCCGCTGCGTTGACAGTATGCCGGCTGGGGGAAAACGTCACACCCTGTGTGCGAGGCTCCAGCCATGAGCTAGCGGCTGGAAGGACAGCGGCCCGGTACAACATATCCTGATGTTTGCGCGGCATCATGGTGACCAGCGCTGGGCGTTCGACCAGCCAGCCGATGCTGGAGGAGCCAATCCTGGCCGGGGCATTGAGGGGATTCATCTTGGAATCCAATAGAAAATCGATGACCGGGCGAAGTTTGGGCCAGCGCGGTTTGAGCCAGCGCAGTTTTGGCTGGCGTATCAGAACCTCTACCTCCGCTCCCCCTTCATGCAGCAGCGCGGCGGACTCGATGGCGCTCTGTCCGGCCCCGACGACAATCACGCGCTTCCCGGCGAATCGGCTGAGGTTCTGGTTGGCCCGATGACTGGCGTGTGAGACCAGATCCTCAGGCAACGACGCGAAGAGAGCAGGGCAGCTTGAAAAAGAGCCGATCCCGGCAGCCACCACGACGTTCGGCGAATGGAAAGATTCGCCATCCTCGAGGGTCATCCGATAGCTGGTACCGTCGTGCTCCACCGTGGAGACATTTCGTTGGTCCAGATCGGGGAGCGCCTGCTTTTGGAACCACTGCCCGTAGCGCACGAAATCATCGAGATGCACCCGCCCCCGGTCCATTTTAGATCCGAGAGCAGATTCATAGCGGTCAAGCGTCAGCGCCCGATTGGGGTCGCCTATGTTCGACCCGAGCCAGGGCGAGCGCAGCATCATCCCCTTGGGCATCTGGGTATCCCAAAAATCCATCGGCTTCCCGAAAATGCGCACTTCCGCACCAATAGCGCGCAGGTGGCTGGCGACAGCCAATCCGTAGGGTCCCGCGCCTATTACGGCGAACCGGTTATCCAAGCTGTTGTTGATCATCTTAAAGTCCCAAGGTTAAACTAACGTCCCGTATTGTTTCGTCACTGGCGTCCCGTCCGGTTTCGATGGACGCCCGTCCGCCTGCCGCCCCCACCGGCAACGCCCGGTCCACCATCATCAAGCTGTCGTACCGGGAGGACAAGACGCCCGGAACACTGCTCAGCCATGCCGGGTCCGGCTCAACTCCGTCGGCCCAAGCGATCAGCGCCGCGGGTATATTAGCGCCGGCTTTATGCGAAAACGGATAGCCGCCGCCAAAGCGGGGATTCATGTCCAGCACGAAGCAACCATCGTCCGTCACCATCACGTCGCAGTCGACGCTTCCGGGGTGTGCCAGATGTTGGCCGAGGGACCTCCCCAGGTGTTCGAGCCTGGGCTCGATCACACTGACGGCGCGATCCGTGTTGCCTCCGCGTATCGCCAGCTTGCGGCGCGCGAGCGTGGCGGCATATTGGCCCTTCAAATTGTTAACCACGTCGATGCCGTACTCCTGCCCTTGGATCCGCTCTTGGATCAAAAAGGCGTTATCGGGGTCCGCCTGACTTAACTTGGCCAGAATCGTCCGGGAGATCTGGATCTTGCCCCATTCAAGTGCAAGCTCCAACTCGCGCTGGTTTTCGACTACTTGGATGCCGATCGAACGGCTGCCCCAGCGCGGCTTTATCATCACCGGGAACCGCAAAGTGCCCAAGGCGATGGCGGTGCGCGCGTCTGCGAGGCTCGCGTAGGTCTCCGGTGTCTGCAGTCCATGTGCCCGAAGCCAGCGGAAGGCCGCCCATTTGTCGTGGCAGGTGGCTACGATCGCAGGTGACGCGACGATTGGGATGGTGCCCACATCGTGAAAACGGGGCGCGTGCCGCGCCAGCCCGATGATCTCCAGGTCATTTACCGACACGACCAGACGCACGCGCCGCTCCCGGCAAATCGACACCAGGATGTCAAAATAGTCGGGACGATCCAATGAGGGTACGAGAATCTTCTCGTGGGCCTCCGCCAGGGCAGGGGCACTGTCGCTCACATCGCAGGCGATGGCCAATCCGCGATCACCCAGCGCTTCTTGGAAGTAGCGAACCAGCGAGTTGCTGCGACCGGCGCAGGTCAGCAGTACATTCATAATTCACGTCTCCTTGCCGGTGCGAACGCAAACGCACGGCCGGGCGACACAGTTTCGTCAAACACCATCTTTGGAATCCAGGTTTTTGGATACACCTGCGCTGCTCCGTAGCGGCCGGTGGGCGTGTTCCCGTTCAAGCGGAATCCCGCCCATCAACTACGGTTACTGGAATCTTCCTTGCGACGTATACACAGGGTTGATGCTTTATGGTTTGTTCGCGTAAGGTTTCCAACAGCTGAAAGCCCTCAGCTTGCAATACCTTCTGTATGTAAGCACGTGTAGGTATATGCAGGAATTGTTCCAAGGACTGTTCAACATCGCGTCTCCTATAGAACAGGTCACCGAAATCAATACCACGGCGATCAAAGCCAAGCCATGCCCCCCCATACCAACGCAGCCATCGCGTAGCCCAAAGACGATCCGTTAGCACAGAAGGGCGAGAATGCGTTGAGAACAGGAATAGACCGCCATCGACAAGGACACGATGAATTTCGCGCAGTAC
Source organism: Acidobacteriota bacterium (assembly GCA_039931205.1). Taxonomy (GTDB): domain Bacteria; phylum Acidobacteriota; class Terriglobia; order Bryobacterales; family Bryobacteraceae; genus Palsa-187. Next base: position 13,740 of record JBDTSJ010000091.1, on the reverse strand, counting down.
ACGGAGCCTGTCACTTGCACCGGGAATTTGCATCCACCCCTGATTCGAAAAGATAACGTGATCGAACGTGTTACCGGCGAATTGAAGGTCCAGCGCATCCCCGACTTCGTACTGGATAGACAAATCCTCGCTCGCCGTTAATTCCCGAGCAGCGTCGATCATCGCCGGACTGATGTCGACTCCAACCACCTCAAATCCCATGGTCGAGAGCGGTATGGTCACGCGCCCGACGCCACACCCAAGGTCAAGGACCCGCCCGGGCTCGAAGAAGCGATCGACGAGCTCCTGTTCACTAGGCCATAGACCCGCCTTCGCGGCAACGGCGAAGTGAGCAACTACGGGCGCGCTCGAATACTCAGCGAGAACCAACTGACCGATCTGAGTACCGTTATTGACTGGAATCGACAGGCTCCACCTCCGGAGGTCTCCGCAAATACTCTACGGCCCGAGCAGCATCCATCATTTGACGCATTGTTCCGGCAACCGCTGCACCGTACCACTGTTACTCAAGACGTACATTCAGTCTTGCCGCCGTCCCTGAAACTGTCAACGGTACAGAGTGTGTAGTACCATTCCCTCGGAATTTTGCTATGGGCATGTTGGAATGACTGGCGTTAAACAGCTATCAACTCAATTCCCTAACGGAACAGGCTTGAGCAGAGAAATTAGTACTGGAGCTGGGCTTAGTGCAGTGGTACTTACTGGCGTGCCACATCAAACGTGCCCGTTTACCCCCGTGCGCGCATCCCGCAAGTATTGTTAACTCGTGGGCGACCTAAGCAATGAGTCTCTCTAGGCAGGGGCGGCACACTGGAACGGACCTAATTTACCCTTTACGATCCTTGAGACGCTCAAATAGCCCTGAGAGCAACACACAGCTCCTTAAAAGCGGGTGACCCATTCATAGTTGAAGGTTGGTAACGGCGGCGGCACCGGACTGATAGAATTCGTCGCCAAACCTTAAATCCTAGAAGGCGCCAACCGCCGTGAAGAAAACATGTCGGATTGTGACGCGAGCCGCCAAGGAGTCGACGTCGATCACAGAGCAGTTCTGCCAGCCAACGGGCAGATCGGTCCTGGTGAACCTGATCGAAAACGCCTGCCAGGAAGTGAGCAACGTGATGCACCAGATCCTATGGTCTGGTGCCGGGATTCAACCGGGGACCTCTTGCACCCCAAGCAACTTTAATTAATCACTTGCGAGCTATGCTATTGATCAACATGCACTTAGCCAAAAATAATTGGAGGCCAGATGGCCGCCAAGACGCCCTTTTCTCCCTGTTTGGACTCCTCGCAGACTCCAAGACCTGAGTGTCTCGAATCACGCCACAGGGCCGGTCGAGCGCCCTAACGCCTTAGTCCAGGCCAACCTTCTGGTGCGCGTACCCTGACTTGGTGACATAACTGTAAACTAAAATGTTCTAGAGTTGGCTAGTCAGTGGGAAGACGAATCCAGATGATTTTCATAGATCGAAAAAAGTATCCCGTTACAGAGGTGCTCACGCGTTTGAAAGCCGAAAGCGCGAGGGCAGCTTAGGCCCGGGCAACCTTGCCTTCGGGGACGCCCTCTGGTTCTTTGGACGTCCGTGTCTCTCGCGATTTTGTCCGACAACGCCAGGAAAACTCCGGCCAATGCTGAAACTGCAGCGAGACATCGCCGAGATAAACCCACGCTGACTCCACAATTGAAGTTGGCGCTCACGGCGGCGCAGCGCAAAAGCTGCAACAGTTTACGCGCACCCACGGTGCGAACCATTGCGCCGTGACAAAGCCGCATGCACAGCGCCCTGAGTCCTTATCCTTCGCTACTTCGCAGACGTCGTCGCGAACTCTGCGAAGCACACTTCTACATCGACGCTCAAGCGCGAACAGCGCACGCCAATCGGAAACACAATACGACCGTCGTCAACGGTCCATGTTTTCGGCCTTGCGGAAACGATCTCTGCCTCTCCGCCCGCCTTGCAAGCCAGTGAGACCGCATAGCGCAAGTTGTCGGTGGTGACTTCGCGGCGCTGGCTGAATTCGAGGATTGCGCGCGCCATGGTCGTCCGACGCCCGTTAGACGTTTCCAAGCTCATTTCGCTATTGTTGCCGAATTGCCCCAACAAAATTGAGTTCTTCGTACAACAAGAGGTTAGTTGCGGAATTTGAGCTGGATCCACAAAGCGCCATGCACGGGCGTTGCGTTTTGGACTCCGAAATGGACTCCAAACTCAGAAGTTGGAAGGGTTCGTGGCTATTTCCACTGCCCCGTTTTGAACCCCGAGGTGATGGCGAGAAACTAGATATCCTAGGCTGATGTGCCGCCCGGCCCTCCTCTTTCTTCTGGCATCGCTCGTTCACGCTCGGACGCTGACGTTGCCGGAAGTACTCGCGCTACCAACATTCACTTGGGTGGCCCACCATTCCGACAATTTCGACTATTACGTCGAGCGTGACACTCCCGCGGAAAGGAACATCGAACGTATCAAAACGATCGCAGAGTTGTCGCGCCGCCGCGTCACCACGCTGCTCAACCAGGAGCTGGATGCACGCATCCCCTTTTTCGTCGTGGCAACTCGGTCGCGGAGTAAGGAGTTGGCCGGCGGAGAAATGAATGCCTTCACCTTTCAAGGCCGTGGCGGCCTCTATATTGCCGCAATTTACGGAAATGTGGGATCACACGAAATATGTCATGTGCTAACTGGCTTAGCTTGGGGGCGACCAAAGGCGAATTGGATCGACGAGGGTCTCGCAGTGTACTCGGACGACGAGTGGTGGGAATTGCCGCTTCACTCGGTAGCCCGTGGGTTGCTGGAAGAGAAACGGCTCGCGCCGATGAAGGACCTGATCAAGCAGAATTGGAGTGGCAGGTTCCCGGAAATGGTCACATATCCGGAACTCGGTAGCTTTGTCAAATTCGTATACGAGCGCTATGGGCGGCAGGAACTCTACCGGTTGTGGAGAGAAGGTGCGAAACAGAAAGAAATAGAGCGATTCGAGAGAGAGTGGCTGTACGAACTCACAAAGGCCGAACGTATGTTGGTTCCCTATCCCGGATAGATCGACCAACTCAACTATGGTGAACAATCGGGACTCCAGGAAGTTATCTCTCGCTTCCCAGAGCGCCGTTTCGAGCCAACGGAAAGGGCCAAGCGACCGCTCTGATAATGAGGGATGATTTAGTTACTCCGGTTTTGCGCCGCTCGATCGGCTCACCAAGAAATTGTGGTGGGGATAGAACGCTCCGGAACACAGCTAGGATTCGAGCTCCTGCCGCTGTTCGGCATCGGCCTCGCCCCGTCTGAACAATCGCCGCCAGTTCAGATCGAATTGGCCCAACCATGGTGAAGTGACTGTCGGAATGTTTGGTATCTCTGGTACGGGGGTAGTTGCAGAATTTCAGCGGAATCGACAAAGCTCCGAGGTTCACCTGCACAGGCTGGGGCGCACTCTGCCTGCACTTCGCCTATTGCAACTTCAGTGGCGTGGATTCGTCCATCACTGGTTTACAAACGCCTGGTCGATGTTAGTTTTGCCGCTAAACGTACAGCGGCTTCGACGACAACTGAGCCGCGCGAACACCCTTGGCATAAGCAGCTCGGCCGACGAGAAACTCTTCCTCTGGCCGGTCGAGAGGAGTTATTCCCGCTCTCTTGAAATTCGCGCGGATCAAATCGCGGCCCGCCGTGTCGAGCGCCGGCAGATACTCGGATTGCTTCAGCGGCAGCAACCCGCCGTTGCCGCCCGTTGTCCATTGCAGATACTTCATATGCAACCAGGGATGGCCTTCGTGCGCGATCAGCGGAGCCTGCAGATCGTAAATCCCCTGGATCAGCGGCTGCATCTGCCAATATACCTTCATCGCTTCGGCAAGGTTGCCTTTAATAATTTGATTCATCATCTCCACGCCGTAAGGCTTCGCGGGCGACTGCAGCGCGTCGGTGATCCATAGGCCGCTCCACTGAACGTTCTTAAAGTTGCGGGATAGAAAAGGGAGATGGTCAAAATTGCACGGACCTATGACGAGCCGGTCAGATAGCCGCTCGCAGATTTCATAAGCGGTCGCCGGGCTCATCGGATGCGTGAGTTTCATGCCGACCACGTTGGGGTGATCGGCTAGGCGATCAAAGACGTTAAGGGGAATGCCGCTCGGATGGAAACGGCGCAGCGAGTCGACCGGGGAGCCGTAGAGCAGCACCGCCATGGATGTCGCGTCGATGATTTCGCGAAAACGGCGATACACGTCGTCCTCGGTTTCGGCCTTCGCGCTTCTCGGATACGAGATCATCGTGAACTGGCACCCGAGGGACTGGAGGAATGCCGCGTCGCCACCTATCGCTCCCATCCCCGTCTTGCCAGCTGTTTCTTCCGCGAGGAGTTGCCACATTCTCCTGCTCTGTTCGGCGTTGGCGCCGTTCGCTGAAACAGTGCATGAGGTGAACCCTTGTGCGATGGCGTGCTGGATGTCCGCGCGAATTCCCGCTTCGTCGAGCGCCTTAAAATCCGGAGTGAACGACGGCATCACCAGACCGTTCAGGCCTTTGAGATGCTCGCGAGCCCATTCTTTCTTCTCTGAGCGTGCGTTTCTCGCTACGTCAGCAGCGCGGCCCGTCGACGCTGCCATTGCGGCACCAACCGAGGCGATCCCCAAGTGTTTCGAAAATAGGCGGCGATTCATCGCAGTCACCTCCACGACACAGTCTACATTCAAAATCTCGCGGAATCACCCGGGTCGGTGAAAGATGTCAAGCCACTCTAAAAATGTCCCCTTTTTTGTATACCCGTTACAAAGAGCCATGCCGCAGGGTGTCGGGTTAAATGTCGGGTTGATCGCCCACTTTCTTGGTCAGGCTGCCGCAAAAAGCTCGAATTGGCCAACAGAATTACGTAACTGTCGGAATTGTCAGGTCTATTTGGTACGGGGGTAGCCGCACAATTTGAGCGGGATACACAAAGCGCCGTGCCCGGGCGTTGCGTTTTGGACTCCGGAATGATTCCAAACTCCAAATTCGGAAGGGTTCCCGTATAAGTCTATGCAGCCTTTGGTCGGGCTGCCGGGATTTGAACCGGGGACCTTTTGCACCCCAAACTGACATGGGCTCGCGCAACAAATGGCTAGCTTCAATGGCTTAGGGTTCAATGCTTTGCGGTCGCTTGTTTACACCGCGAAATTGACGGCGCTAGGAGCCAAAATCGTCCCTTCGGGCGACGAAGGATTGCTGCGTTTTCAGGACCTTGACGGCTTCCTCTGTGAGCTGAAGCCAGCCTAAGTCACTCGTTCTACGTACGCAGATCGGCGCCACTGACTCCCGGCCGGGAAAGTCTGCATGCAGGAATACATTTTACTTGACGGTAGCCTTGCAAACGCTTACAATTCTTCTATTCCGGCATACCGACTATCGTTTTGCCAAAAAAGGGGCCAAAGATGACTAGGTTATTTATTTTGCTCACGCTATTGTGTGGGCTGCTTTATGCGCAGAGTGATCGGGGTACCGTAACCGGCACCGTGGTCGACCCGTCGGGAGCAGTCGTGGGAGCGGTCCCGATTGATCTACGCAGCTCGGAAACGGGCGTAAGCTACTCGGTGGCCAGCAGCGCGACGGGCAATTACACGATCGCGCAGGTTCCTGCCGGTGTGTATCGCCTGGAGGTGGTCGCACCCGGGTTTAAGCGGTACAACCAGGAAAACATTCGCGTCCAGGTCGGCCAGACGGCCCGCGTGGACGTAACGCTGGAAGTTGGTTCGAATGCCGAATCGATCACAGTCACCGACGAAGTCAGCTTGTTGAAGACGGAAGACGGTGCGCTCTCGCACACCATCTCCGCGCAGAAGTTGAATGACCTGCCGGTGCTGGGCATCGGCGGAAACTTTTCATCCAGCCAAGGTCTGCGCTTCTACATGGCACAGGCGCAATTGATTCCGGGCACCTATTTCCAGGTGAGCGCGACCGGTACCGCCACCATTAAAGTGAACGGCGCTCCTTCGGCCACCCAACGCACGCAGATCGACGGCATGGACGCCACCAACACGCTGAACGGCGTGCCGGCCTCGATGCAACCCAGCGTGGACTCGATTGAGGAAACCACAATTCTGGTCAGCGACTACGCGGCCGAATTCGGTCAGGTGGGTGGCGGCATTTTCAACATCACGCTGAAGTCCGGCACCAACCGCGTGCACGGCAGCGGTTATGACTACCTGCAAAACGAAGCGCTGAACGCGAACACGCCCTTCACCAACGCGAAAGGACGTGTGCGCCGCAACGACTACGGTTTCAGCGTGGGCGCGCCGATTCTAGTCCCCAAAGTTTACAACGGGAAGGACAAGAGCTTCTTCTTCTGGAATTTTGAACAGTACCGGGAATTCGGAAAGGTGAACAATCTGCCGATCACGGTGCCATTGCCCTCCTACCGTGCCGGTGATTTTTCAAGCATCCTCACCGCGCGCAACGTGAGCAACGCGGCGTTCCCGCATCCGCTGGGGACGGTGGTGCGCGAAGGTACCATCTTCGATCCCGCCAGCAACGTTGTTGCTGCGAACGGCCAGATCTACCGCCTGCCGTTCGTGAATAACGCGATCCCGCTGACGAGCATGGACCCGGTGGCACTGAAAATTCAGAACCTGATCCCCGCCGCGCCGTCTACGGCGACCATCAACAATCTCACGCCGAACTTCCCGACGGACCGCTTAACGAAGAATTACTCGTTGAAGCTGGACCACCAGGTGGGCAGCAAAGGCAAACTGTCCTTCTCTTTCGGAACCAACCAGACGGCCGCGCAGTATTCGACCAACCTGAACCAATCCGAGGGGCTGCCGTCGACGATCACGCAGACCCGCGGGACATTCACGCGGTCTTACACCTACCGCTTAAACTACGATCACACATTGTCCCCGTCCGTGCTACTTCACTTGGGTGCGGGCATCGTCAATTATCCGTTCAACGACAACTCCCCGACGCTTAATTTCGATCAGGTGAAAGAACTTGGGCTGACGGGCGCGCCGGTCAATCCTGGCCGTTTCCCTAGCATCAGCGGATTGAACAGTGGTACGTTCGGCGGAATGGTGAACATGGGTCCTGGCGTGGGTGGTACCCAGTCCACCAACCGTCAAGTAATTCCGACGTTCAACACCTCCTTGACGTGGGTTAAGAACAACCACACGTTCAAGGCCGGCGGCGAACTCCGCCTGGACGGCTGGATGTACCACGCCTATACGGCGACGATGGGTGTGCACGCGTTCTCCGCCGCGCAAACGGGTCAGCCTTACACTTTGAGCGCGGCGCCAGGCGGGGTGAACATTGGCTTTCCCTATGCCAGCTTCCTGCTGGGCCAACCGAGCCAGCTCACCACCCGCGCGCCTGCGGATTACCGCTTCGGCAAAAAACAGTGGGGCTTCTTCCTCCAGGACAACTGGAAGATCACGCGTAAGTTAACGCTGGACTACGGCCTGCGTTACGACTATTCTGTCGCGCCGCGGGAACAATACGGACGACTGCCTACCCTGGCGCCGACCTTAACCAATACCTTCGCGGGTGGTCATCCGGGCGCGACGGCCTTTGAAGCTACGTGCAATTGCGTCTTCGCAAAGAACTATCCATACGGATTTGGACCTCGCATCGGCGTGGCTTACCAGCTGACCACACGCACGGTCTTCCGCGGTGGTTTGGGAGTTGTATATGGTAGCACCGGCAACCCTCAGTCGGTGGCAGGCGGCATTAACCCCGCGAGCGTCGCCCAGAATCCGCAGTTCGGCGTAGCCGCCTTCCAGTGGAAGCAGGGCATTCCGGCGAACTTTACGACGGGGTTCCCCAACCTCAACGCGAGCCAGTACCCGACGACGCTCAGCCCGACCCAGGGAACGCCATACGTGGTGGACCAGAACGGTGGCCGGCCCTCGCGCCAGACCCAATGGAGCGCCGGTATCCAACACGAAGTCTTCCGTAACATGGTGGTCGATGTCTCCTACGTCGGTAACGTCGGCGTGTGGTGGCCCAGCACTAACCTAGTGGACTACAATGCGCCCACCCGACAAATGCTGCAAGCCTATGGCCTTGATCCGACTAAGGAATCCGATCACGCGATCCTCATCTCCCGCCTGGACGGTGCATCGGCCGGGCAGTTCCGGAACCGGTTCCCGTACGCTGGATTTCCGGGTAGTTCCACGGTAGCGCAATCCCTGCGCGTCTTTCCGCAATTCAGTAGCGGTCTGGCCCCGATTTACGCTCCGCTCGGTCAAACCTGGTATAACTCGCTCCAGGCGAAGGTTACCAAGCGTTACTCCAACGGCCTCGATTTCACCTACGCCTTCACTTACTCGCAGGAACTGCAGAACGGTACGGGTGGCTCGATCTACGACGTTTACAATCGTGACATCAACAAGTCGCTTTCGATCTTGTCCCGTCCGCTGGTGAGCGTCTTCTCTGCGAACTACACCACGCAGCGCTGGGCTGCCAATAAAGTGGTCTCACAACTCACCGGTGGCTGGATGCTGGGCGCGGTCATGCAATATGCCAGCGGCACGCCCATCGCCGCTCCGGCCTCGAACAACCAGTTGGCCAACTCGGTGTTCCAAACGGCGAACATGACGCGCGTGGCGGGTAAGCCGCTGTTCCTCAAGGACCTCAACTGTCACTGCATCGATCCGAACAAGGATCTGGTGCTGAACCCGGCGGCGTGGACCGATGCGACTCGCGGCAACTGGGGCTCCACGTCGATCTACTTCAACGATTACCGCAGTCAGCGTATTCCGTCGGAGAGCATGAGTCTGGCGCGTATTTTCGCGATCAAGGAAAGCATCAAGCTTTCGGTTCGAGCGGAGTTCAGCAATATCTTTAACCGGACGTCCCTGAATGCTCCCTCGTCCACGAATCCGACGGCGTCGACCACTTGCATCGTCAATGCCGGCACTTCGGGCTCCGGCGCACCTTGCCTCGATTCGGCGCAGCTCCGGAACCTGACCGCAGGGTTCGGCTTTATCAATCCCAACAGCGTCCCGGTTCCCGGTCCTCGGAGCGGAACGATTGTTGCCCGGTTGACGTTCTAGTTAGGTAGGGGGCGGCCAGGCAGCGCCGCCCTCCACCATAGGCCGCTATGCTCGTCCCCCCGAGCGCAGGCGGGAGCGGCAAGCAGTGCCGCTCGTACTGGTCCGCTGGTGCTCTCAACCCCCCGAGCGCCAGCGGTAAACCAGCTAATGTAAGGCCGATCCTACCCTTTTTACTAGCCCCCAATGCTGGTTTATTGTATGCTTGCACACAATAGGGCTCGCATTTTACTTTGTTGAGGTAAGGCAATGTTCAAACTCTTAGTAGTAATTTCATTTTGCGTGGTTTCGGCAGTGGCCTACGGGCAGACGGCGCTGGCGACCATCACGGGGACCGTGGCCGATGCCACGGGAGCCGTGGTAGCGGACGTTCCGGTTGCAGTTCGCAACGTGGAGACAGGTCAGCTCTTTTCCGCGTCCACCAGTGGAACCGGAAACTACACGGTCGCGCAATTGCCAGTGGGCGAGTATAACCTCACGGTGACCGCCCCGGGGTTCAAGGTTTACACTCATGCCGGATTCCGCCTCGCGGCCCAGCAGACCATGCGTGAGGACATCACGCTCACGCTGGGTGCCACGTCGGAATCGGTAACGGTGACGGCGGAATCGTCCTTGCTCAAAACGGAGTCGAGCGAGATCGTGCACAACGTGACGATTTCACAATTGAATGATCTTCCGGTGTTGCCGATTGGCAGCACAGGGGCGGGCTTCCGGGATCCGTTCGCCTTGGCCAAGATGCTCCCTGGTACCTCCTACACCGCCGGCACCACCATGGTGATCAACGGAAATCCCAACGGCACCGTCCAATTCCGGCTGGACGGCATGACCATGGGCAATACGGGCGCCAACAGGAACCTCACGCAGTTCACGCAAGCGAGTGCCGACGCTGTTCAGGAAGTGGCGGTTCAGACCAGCAACTATGCAGCCGAGTTCGGTGCCGCGGGCGGCGGCGTTTTCAATATGGTCATGAAGAGCGGCACCAATGCGCTGCATGGCGGCGCTTACGATTACGCCGTCAATGAAGTACTCAATGCGGCTACCCCTTACACTGGCCTTAAGAACACCCAACGCCGCCACGACTATGGGTTCACTGTCGGCGGTCCAGTGGTGTTGCCGAAGCTTTACAACGGGCGCAACAAGACCTTCTTCTTCTGGAGTTGGGAACAATATCGGGAAAGAGCAGTGGTGACCACCACCTCCCCCACGGTCCCAATTGAGGCCTACCGTCAAGGCAACTTCGGTACCTTGCTATCGGTCGAGAATCGCGCGCTTCGGGCCAACGGAGTAAACTACGTCGACCCTCTGGGACGTGCGGTGCTCAGTGGCATGATCTTTGATCCTGCTACAACCCGCCCAGCGCCGTCGGGCTCTGGTACGATCCGCGATCAGTTCCCAACCAACTCGATCCCCGTCACCCGCTTTGACCCGATCTCGGTCAAGGTTCTACAACTGGTTCCGAGCCCCAAGGGCATAAACGCCACCAATGGCAGCATTGGGAACAACTTCCAGGTTCCGTGGACCTCGCAGCGCGCCACGCGTTTGCCCTCGATCAAGATCGATCATGCCGTTGGCTCCAAAGGCCGTCTGTCGGGATACTTCCAGCAGACCGTGAACCCGACACAGTATCAAGCCGGTCCCGGGCAGGGGGACGGACTCCCGGAGCCCATTACGCAGGCGCGTGGAACGTTTATCTATAGCTTCACCGAACGCATCAACTACGATCACACCCTGACGCCGACATTGCTGCTGCACTTTGGCGCGGGTTGGAACTCCATGAATTTCAGCGATCACGCTGGAACGTTGGATTACAACGCGCTCAGCACATTAGGATTGAAAGGCGCCACGATTATCCGCACCTTCCCGAAGCTGGTGTTCACGGCGCCAACGCAGGCGACCGGAGGCATGACCTCCCTCGGACCGAGTCCGCAATCGGACAACTTCGAACGCCGTCCCATGGGCACGGTCTCGGCAAATTGGGTCCGCGGGAATCACACGGTTAAGTTTGGCTCAGAATACCGCCTTGAGAAATTCCCCGTCAGGACCTTCACCGACGCATCGGGCACCTACACGTTCGGCAGCACAGCGCTGCTGAATTCCACTGTGCAAACGTCGCTCAATGGTCAGACCGTGCAAACGGGCTTCCACGGCTTCGATTTTGCCTCGTTCCTTCTGGGTGACCTGAAAGCCGCCCAACTCGCGCAGATCGCTTCGCCCCAGCCGACCAAGAGCCAGTGGGCTCTATATCTGCAGGATAGCTGGAAGCTCACCCGTAAACTCACGTTCGATTATGGTGTGCGATGGGATTACGGAACCTATGCGAGAGAACAGTACGGCCGCAACGGCAATTTCAACCCCACCGTCGCCAACCCATCGGCGGGCGGCCACCCCGGCGGCTATATCTACGAATCCACTTGTAACTGCAGGTTCGCCGCCAACTATCCCTACGCCATCGGTCCCCGCATCGGCGCGGCCTACCAAATCAATACCAAAACCGTCCTTCGCGCCGGTATCGGCGTGGTGTACTCGGCCACGGAGATTGCGTCGGGTTCCTCGGTCAACGGAGCAGCGACAGGCGATCCTGGTTACGGTCAGGTGGTCGGCCAGTTCCGTGATGGCATTCCTTCCAACGTGCAGCCCATCTGGCCGAACTTCGCATCGAACGCCGGTCAACCCAACGGTGCTGTAGTCGCCGCGCCGCAATTCCTCGACCCGAATGCCGGCCGCCCGGCACGCCAGTTGCAGTGGTCGATCAACCTGCAGCGCGAAGTGACCCGGAATTTTGTTGTCGAAGCCGCCTACATCGCCAATCGTGGCAGTTGGTGGACCGGTGGCAGCGGCTTGGCAGCGCTGAACGCGCTTCAGATCTCGGATCTGACCAGCCGTGGGTTCCAAAACCTGGCACTTAAGAGTGAGAGCGACCTACTGACGTTGCCTTACGCTTCGCTCAGCGCGGCGCAGAAGTCGACGCTGGCATCGCGCAACATCGGGTTCCCGTATTCGACATTCCCCACCGCTTTGACCACCCGCCAGATGCTGCTGAACTACCCGCAGTACAACACGGCCATCTCGCCGGCATCGGCACCGCTGGGGAAGACTTGGTACGACGCGCTGCAGCTGACCGCGACGCATCGCATGTCGCACGGCCTCAGCTTCAGCGCCAACTACACGTATTCGAAGAATCTGGACCTGATGAATAGCGTCGATATCTACAACCGCCCGCTGGGCAAGAATTTCACCGCGTTCGATCTTCCCCACCAGTTGCGCCTCTCGGGAGAGTACGTGACGCCAGGTCTGACGAATAGCGCATTGAAGCTTCTCTCGAACCGCGTGGTTTCCACCGTTCTGGGAGGTTGGACCCTGGGCTGGTTCCTCCAGTATCAGAGCGCGGCCGTACTGGCCCGCCCCGCCAGTCAAGGCGCCGTGCCGCTCAGCAATTTCCTCGGAAGAGGTCCCGGCAGCGCGCAATTGAAGATTGGCGCCGACGGCAACTCCATGAACCCGTTCGCCGTCAATTGGACGGACTATGATGGCAAGGTCCATGCGGAACCCTTGGATATCAACTGCCACTGCTTTGATCCGACCAAAACTCAGCTTCTCAACCCCGCCGCTTGGTCCGACATCCCCGACGGCCAATGGGCGGCGCAAACCACGGACATCCGCAGCTATCGTGGAATCCGGCAGCCGCAAGAGAGCCTGAACCTGGGCAAGAACTTCCATCTCCGGGAGAAGATGACGGTGCACATTCGCGTCGAATTCCAGAACGTTTTCAATCGTACGCGGCTTCCCCAGCCCGTGGTTACGGGCAGTTACAAGAACGCGCCAACGAAATTTACCACCGGGGCAAATGTCGGTTTGTTTAACGGTGGCTTTGGAACAGTGCTTCCCACCGCCGGGACAGCCGGCCAGCGGGCGGGCACCTTGGTCGCTCGCTTTACGTTCTAATAGTTAGGAGTTCGGTTGCGCCACCACGGCAACGCCGGGCATCGACTGGAGGACGGATGCGTTTTGCAAGGATAATTCAGGCGGCGTCCCTGCTCGCCGGTTTCGTATTCCTGGGGCAGTTCGGGCAAAGCTTCCAGCCTCCAGCGGGAGCGCCTGGCGGACCGGGAGCGCCTGGCGGACAAGGAAAGGCTGCACCGCCGAACCCGAATGCGGTCTCTGCTATAGAATTCCTGATCGATCCACCGACGCTGATCAATCTGGGCTTTGAATGGTTCATCCAGGGCGATGACAACCGCAATGCGGCGGTGACCGTATCCTATCGCAAGAAGGGCGAAACCGCTTGGAAGGACGCCTTGCCGCTGCTGCGCCTCAAAGGGGAGCGTGTCTACATGGCCTCCCAAGTCGACGTGATTGCTCCGAACATGTTTGCCGGAAGCATCCTGGACCTGGAGCCAGATACCGCCTACGAAGCGCAATTTGTGCTCGCCGATCCCGATGGCGTTCGGGGCGAGAGCCGCCGTACGGTCACGGTTCGCACGCGTCCTGAGCCTATGTCTGGATCCTCCAGTGCCTTGACCAGGCACATTTTGATGCAAGAGTTGCGACAAAAGAGCGGGTCCGATGATGGAGCCGATTACGCCGCTTACTTCCGAAAGTTGCCGAATGGATCCAGTCCCTGGAGCGGAGCGACTATGAGACATTCAGCGGCACTAGGATCGGGTACGCAGGAAGCACTCACGATCGGGCGCACGTTCCGGATCAATGAACGTTTTAGTTTC
>JBDTSJ010000090.1:0-32766 GCA_039931205.1 Acidobacteriota bacterium | reverse complement strand
TCAATAGGAACTTTCTACTTTGCCCAATTAGGAACTTCTCACTTTGCCGCGACACTCACCGGCCGAAGTGTATGAATCTCTCACCAAACCTGCTAAAATAGAGGCTTCAGCAGCACCTCTCCCCCAGCTGCCGAAACACTAAAAACAGGAGCCCAACCGCTTGGCCGATCCGCGCGATCCCAACAATCCGACCCCCCCTCCGCCCCCAGGCGGCCAGATTCCGCTGGGTGGTGACGGAGGCTCCAATAAGTCCCACATCCCCGTCAACATCGAAGATGAGATGAAGCGCTCGTACCTCGATTACGCCATGAGCGTGATCGTGGGCCGCGCCCTCCCCGATGTGCGCGACGGACTCAAGCCCGTGCATCGCCGCACCCTGTACATGATGCATGAGATGGGGCTGCACTATAATCGCCCCACCAAGAAGGCCGCCCGCGTCGTCGGCGACGTCATGGGGAAACTCCACCCGCACGGGGACCAGTCGATCTACGACGCCTTGGTCCGCATGGCGCAGCCGTTCTCGCTGCGTTACATGCTGGTCGATGGGCAAGGCAACTTCGGGTCCGTCGATGGCGATCCGCCTGCGGCCATGCGGTACACGGAAGCCCGCCTCTCGCGCATTGCCGCTTCGCTGCTCGAAGACATCGACAAGGAAACCGTCGACTTCAAGGCCAACTACGACGACACCGAATCCGAACCCGAAGTTCTGCCCGCGCGCGTCCCCAACCTGCTGATCAACGGCAGCGAAGGCATCGCCGTCGGCATGGCCTCCAAGATTCCGCCGCATAACATAACTGAAATCATCAACGCCTGCATCGCTCTGGTGCAGAACCCGAACACGCCGCTCGCGAAGATCGCCGAACTGGTGCAGGGCCCCGACTTTCCCACCGGAGGTTTTATCCTCGGCCGCGAAGGCATCCACAACTACATGGCCACCGGCCGCGGCTCCATCAAGCTGCGCGCCAAAGCCGCTACCGAAACGAACGGCAAAGACCGTGAATCCATCGTCGTCACAGAAATCCCGTTCCAGGTCAACAAAGCCCGCCTCATCGAACACACGGCCAGTTTGGTCAACGAGAAAAAGATTGAAGGCATTTCCGAAATCCGCGATGAGAGCGACCGTGACGGCATGCGCATCGTGTTCGACCTCAAGCGCGGCGAGCAAGCCGAGGTCATCCTCAACAATCTCTACAAGCAGACGCAGCTGCAAATCAACTTCGGCGTCATCCTGCTGGCCATCGTCAACGGCCAGCCCCGCGAGCTCGGCATCATCGACGCCCTGAAGCGCTTCCTCGAACATCGCGTCGACGTCATTCGCCGCCGCACCGACTTCCTGTTGCGCAAAGCCCGCGAGCGCGAGCATATCTTGCTCGGCTTCCAGCGCGCCCTGAACAATTTGGATCAGATCATCGCCCTGATCCGCTCCTCGAAGTCTCCCAAGGACGCCCGCGAAGCCCTGATGGCGTACATCACGCCCGCTGAAGAGGTGGCCTTCGCGAAGCTGGTCGACGCGGACCCGCGCGGTCCCCGCTTCACCGAACGTCAGGCGCAAGCGATCATCGAACTGCAACTCCAGCGCCTCACCGGCATGGAGCAGCAGAAGATCATCGACGAACTGGCCGAGATTCAGGGCAGGATCGCCGAATACATGGACATCCTGGGCTCCGACAAGAGCCTGAAGAAGGTGATCATCGAGGAACTCAAAGAAGTCCAGAAGGACTTCGGCGATGAGCGCCGTACGCAGATCATCGAAGACACCGGTGAGATTTCACTCGAAGATCTGGTGCAGGTGGAAGACGTCGCGGTCACGGTTTCGCGCGGCGGCTATCTCAAGCGCACCGCCGTCGACACCTATCGCCGCCAGACGCGAGGCGGCAAGGGCCGCATAGGCATGTCCACGCGCGCCGAGGATGTGGTCGAGCACCTGATTATCGCCTCGACACACGCCTACTTGTTGATCTTCACCAACAAGGGACGCCTTTACTGGCTGAAGATTTACAATATCCCCGACGCCACCACTACCGGTAAGGGGAAACATATCTCCGGCCTGATCAACCTGCAGCAGGATGAATCGGTAACCGCGTTTCTGCCGGTGAAGGAATTCGTGGCCGGCAAGTACATCGTGATGGTGACCAAGCAGGGCGTCATCAAAAAGTGCGAGCTGACGGAGTTCGACAACCCCATGTCCCGCGGCATCATTGCGCTGGGCCTGGACGACGGCGACGACCTTCTCGCCGCTCGCCTAACGAATGGCGATAACTACATCTTCATCGGCAGCCATGACGGTATGGCGTGCCGCTTCAAGGAAGACGATGTCCGCGCCATGGGCCGCCCCGCGCGCGGCGTCCGCGGAATGGAACTCGATGCGGGCGACTACGTGGTCGGCGTCGAAGTCGTCGAGGGCGATGGGCTCATCCTATCGATCTCTGAAAACGGCTATGGCAAACGCACGCCGCTAAAGGATTATCGTCTAACAGCGCGCGGCCGCAAGGGCGTCATCAACATGAAGACCACGCCCAAAATCGGCAAGGTCATCGGTATTCTCTCCGTACGGGAAGATTCCGACCTGATGATCATTACCAAACAGGGGCAGATCATCCGCATTGATTCGGGCCAGATCCGGCAGGCGGGACGTTCCACGCAAGGCGTCCGTTTGGTAAACGTGGAAGCCGGAGACCTGGTAGCCGCGGCGAGTTTGATACCGGACTCGGACGCCGTAGTCGGCGACGGTCAAGACGAACTTCCACTGCAATAAGCGGCCTCCTGCACTCTAAGGAAGTATTAGGAATTGAGGCGGACCCGCCAGCGTGGGTTGAACCGTCAGCAACTCACGAACGTAAGGTTTGACTGCGTAATCAGATTAGATTACGCTTGATCTTTGACGGCTAGTGAACTGAAACGCAAACTCGCGAAGCTGGGATGCACATTCGAGCAAGGAACGAACCACACTAAGGTTTTCTTCAAAGGCCGCGTCTCGCAAATCCCGCGTCATCCTGCGGCAGAGATCAGGACTGGAACACTGCGCGCCATCCTCAAACAGTTAGGTATCCCCAGAATCTAGGAAAGGCCATACGCATGTTGAAATATCAGGCACTCTTCGACCCAGACCCAAAGGGCGGCTTCGTAGTAACGTTCCCGGACTTCGACTGGGGTGTCACACAGGGCGACTCAGAGGAAGAAGCGCATGAGATGGCGGCTGATGCACTCAGTATGGTGATCACCCACTACATCCATGAGGGTATTGCTCTTCCGGTTCCGCGTAAGCACCGCGGCCGCCACTACCGCGCCGTTCGTTTGCCGGCGCTGGTCGCGGCGAAAGCCGCCCTTTATTCGGCATTCCTTCAATCTGGAATTCGCAAGTCGGAACTCGCACGGCGCCTGAATATTCCGCGCATGAACGTGGACCGCCTGTTCGACCCGAAACATAATTCGCGTCTGGAGCAGATTGAAGCGGCTCTGCGCGTGATCGGTAAAGAACTGGACATCACGATTCGGGATGCGGCTTAGTCGAGTGGACAGCGGCTCGTAACAGGATCTCCTCCACCACGGAGGTCTTGGCGTCCGCGTAATGCTGCACTGTCGGCCACTCTTGGGTGGCCAAGGCCAATTTAGTGCGCTGATACAGGATACGATCGGCCGCATTCTCGCGCAGCCAGTTTCGGAACAGCAGCATCCGCTCAATTTCAAGACAGCCGTCCGAGAAGACGTGCAGGTTGAGGCCCGTGCCCGGCCTCTTTAACATGCGGTGTTCGTGCCAATGGGGTTCTCGCCTGTGGAAGGTGTAACCGGCCGCATCCAGACCAGCAACATAACCCGCCTCGTCAGCGGAGTCCTTCACCGCCAGCACGATATCAATTACCGGTTTCGCGGCCAGCCCCGGCACGGATGTCGAGCCTACATGTTCCAGCCGCAGTACGCGGCTACCCAACGCGGACTGGATTCTGTCAGCCTCCCCCGCAAACAAATCCGGCCAGCGCGGATCGTAGCCTGCGATCAGAATTCGTTCGGGCATCAGGGAGCAGTCCAGACGTAGACGCCGCGTTGGGCCGGGAAGCCATCGATCACTGGCGCGATGGGAAGCGGTCGCATACCTAAAAGGTTAGCTCACCGTATACTGAGATTTATGGTCACCGCCGTGGACCCAGCAGTCAAACAGAGCGCTCTTTTCGAGCACCTGCGTACTTTGGACAGCGTGATTGTCGCGTACTCCGGTGGAGCCGATTCCGCGTATCTGGCGTGGGCCGCGCACGAAGTGCTGGGAGATCGCGCGGTGGCGATCACGGCCGATTCCGCCTCTATTCCCGAATCGCACAAGCGCGATGCGGAGGAGTTTGCGCGCCTGCAGGGAATCCCGCATGAATACATCTCCACCCGCGAGTTCGACAATCCGGACTATGTGAAGAACGCGCCCGACCGGTGCTTTCACTGTAAGGATGAATTGTTCACGCAACTGGCGGCGGAGGCTGCGAGGCGCGGCATCGCGCACGTGATTTACGGAGTGAACTCCGATGACCTCGGCGATTACAGGCCGGGACAGAATGCCGCGAAGCTGCACCAGGTGAAGGCTCCTCTCGTGGAAGCCGGATTGACCAAAGCCGAGATCCGCGAGTTGTCGAAGCGCGCCGGCTTGGCCACGTGGGATCGCCCCGCCTCGGCTTGTCTAAGCTCGCGCATCCCGTATGGAACGCCGGTGACAATTCAGAATGTCAAAACCGTGGAGCGCGGCGAAGAAGAGATTCGCGCGCTCGGGTTCAGGCAATTCCGCGTGCGTTTTCATGGCGAATTGGTGAGGATTGAGATTGCTCCTGAGGAGTTGCCGCGCGCGCTTGCGCCGCAGATGGCCAAAGCTTTCCTCGCGATTTTCAAGCCTCTGGGGTTTCACTACGTGACGTTGGACCTGGAAGGCTACCGGCAGGGATCGTTGAACGCGGTGTTGTCGAAGGATATACTCGGCTGGTGAGAGTTTGCTCGCTGCTGCTGGTTTTGTCGGGTCTGAGTTGGGGGCAGCAAGCGGATATCACTAGCGGCGTGGATCTGGTGGCAGTAGGCGTATCCGTGACCGGCGGCGAAGGCACGCTGGTCAAAGACCTCCGCCAGGAAGAACTGCTCATTCTGGATAACGGCCGCCCGCGCGCGATCGATTCCCTGTGGCGCGAAGACGACGTGCCTTTGACGATCGGCCTGATTGTCGACCTAAGCAGCAGCCAAATGGAGCATGTCGCGGCGCACCGCCAGGCCCTGAACGAATTCCTGGGACGCATATTGCGTCCTCAGGATCAGGCGTTTCTGGTGAGCGTCGGCAACGAAGCGCGTTTAGTCACGGACCTGACGCATTCGACGGACGCATTACGCGCGGGGATGAAATCGCTGGACCTCCGCTCGCCCGCCGGCGATGTGCTGGGGGACATATGCGGGGAGCAGAAATGGTGGCTCCCCAACTGTGGAGGAACGGCGCTGTGGAATGGTGTTTACGCCGCGGCGCATCTCAAAATGCAGCAGGTTGCGGGACGTAAGGCCCTGATCGTGTTTTCGGACGGCTGGGATACGGGCAGCAAACATACACTGGACGATGCCATTCAGGCCGCCGAGGCCAGCGACACGCTGGTGTATGCGATTCGCTATGACTTCACGATGCCGACGCGCGCCGTGACAAAGGCGTTCTACACGCGCGCGGCGGAAACACTGCGAGACTATGAACGCATCGCCAGCGAAACGGGAGGCCGCGAATTTGTGGCTCCGCAAATTGAGTCGGGCGAAATGTTCCGCCTGATCGAGGCCGAACTGCGCAGTCTATACGTCCTGACATTCAAGCTTCCCGAGGATGCGATGGACGGGACCTTTCACAAGCTGGAAGTGCGAGTGCAACGGCCGGGGGCGCATGTGCGGGCGCGGTCCGGCTACACGGCGGCGCGCTAAGGTTTGCGAGTCCACGCACCGAATTGCCCCGGCGCCAGAACCTGACTGCCGAGTTTGACGACTGCCTCTTCCAAGCGGCTGGCGAGTGTGTCGTCGGCGACAAGTCCGGGAGGAAATTCCAATCCCAACTGAGCCACGCGCGGAGCCACGCTGACCAGCGTGTTCGCGATCCAGGCGTAGACGTACGATCCACGTCCGCCGCCCACGACGTTTTCAGCGGCGATGGTGGGGAAGGGAAGGCCTGCGTCCAGGAACGTCTTGCCCAGCCGCCGTCCGAAGTCCGGCGGAGCGCCGCCCTTGCGGAAGACTTCGCCCAGCAGTGCATAGGCCTGATCCCACAGCTGGCAGGGCGGATAGCTGGAGTGCGGATCGGGAAAATCGATGTCATGGAAGACGACGATGCCTCCGGGCTTCACGCAGCGCAGCAGGGATCGCAGCGTGGCGGCGGCATCCGGCTGGTACAGCAGAACGTAGCGGCCTACGATGGCATCGAACTGGTCGGTGGTGGTGAATTCGTCGAGGCCGGCGGCTTGGAACGAAACCCAGGAAGA
This sequence comes from Acidobacteriota bacterium, assembly GCA_039931205.1. Lineage (GTDB taxonomy): Bacteria > Acidobacteriota > Terriglobia > Bryobacterales > Bryobacteraceae > Palsa-187. The sequence continues at coordinate 26,299 of JBDTSJ010000090.1, read as the reverse complement.
GCAGCCTTGCTCGATGGTGCGGCGGCGGGCGTTCTCCAGAGCGGTGGCATCGCGATCAATCCCCAGGACACGGCCGGCGGGCCCCACGATATCCGCCGCGAGCAAGGCCACGTCGCCCATGCCGGATCCAACGTCCAGCACTCGCATGCCGGGGCCTACCCCGGCCGCCCGGAAGAACTTTTCCGTAAAGGGGCGCAGGATGCGCGACTGCAACATCAGCCGCTCATACTCGTGGACGGATTGTCCCAGGACGTAGTTGGAAGGAACGCTGGACGGAACATTGGATGGGCTGCTCATCACTATATTCTACGCAGCTGGCGGCGTTTTGGATTTACGCAACGCGGCTGAGTGCCCGGTACTCTTCTTCATGCTCGGCGGGTAGCAGGGCCCACAGGGTATAGATTCCCAAAAATGTTCCGAAGGGGACGGCGATCAGGTTCATCGCTCCCACTACGAGGGCCGCGATGCGAGCCCAGCTTTGGCGCATCAGCAGGCCGATGCCGACGGCTGCGGCGGAGACGCCGGTCAGCATTAGAAGGCCGCCGATCATCGGAAAGAAGTTGAAGACGAAGGGTGGAACATCGGGCGGGAAGAAGCGCTGGTCGAAGAAGGTGAAGATGATAAGCGCCGGGGAGATGTGGAGAGCGGCGTAGGCCAGCCACAGGATTCCCAAGAGACGCACATGGCCTTGGATGCCGCGCTTGGGGGGCATCAAGGACACCATCATTCTGCCGCAGGACGTGCAGGCGTTGGCATTGGGGGCAAGTTTGGTACCGCAGCGGTCGCAGAACATATCGGCCTCCTATATAGACGATACGTGAGCCGGGGTGGGTTTGTTCCCAGGGTATAGGGCGGAGACCAGGTTCCCCACCAGAACCACCACCAGGCAGCCGATTACGTTGAACCATAGGTAGGCTCCCGTGAATTGGGCAGTGATCAGGATTGCGATCTCGCCGGCGATGACGCCCGTGAACGCGGCGGTCGCCGTGCAGCGTTTGAAGAAGAAGGCGAGTACGAACACGCCCAGCATGCCGCCGTAAAAGAGCGAGCCGACGTAGTTCACCGCTTCGATCAGCGCGCCGAAGTTACTGGTGAAGCTGGCGAAGGCCATGGCGTAAACCGCCCAGAACGCGGTCGCGGTTCTGGATGCGGAGAGGTAGTGCGTGTCTATGCGATCGGTCGCCACGTAGCGTTTATAGACGTCGATGACACTGACGGTGGCCAGCGAATTGATCTCGCCGGAGATGGCCGACATGGCGGCGGTGAAGATCACGCCGACTACCAGGCCTACGATTCCAATGGGCAGGTAGTGCGTGACGAAGGACAGGAAGATGTAGTTGGTGTCGTTGCCACCGGCGATCTTCTGGGCGTCGGCGCGGACGCCATCGAGTTGCTGCTGCGCGGACCGGAACGTTTCTCCCGCCGCGGGCGCGCCTGCCAGAACGGCTCGGGCGGCGGTCTGGCGCTGGTCGAAGGCCTGGTTGTAACGCTGTTCGATGGCCGGGAATTGGGAGTCCTTGGTCACCCGTTCGAGTTGGACAGGGTTGAAGAGTAGAGGTGGCTTCTCGAAGATGAACACCACGAAGACCATCGCCCCGATGAAGAGGATGAAGAATTGCATCGGCACTTTCGCCATGGCATTAAAGAGCAGGCCCAGGCGGCTTTGGCCGATGGATTTTCCGGTCAGATAACGTTGCACCTGGCTCTGGTCGGTGCCGAAATACGCGAGGGCCAGAAACATGCCGCCGATCAAGCCGGTCCAGATGTTGTAGCGGTCATTCCAATCGAAGGCTGTGGTGACGGCGTTGAGGCGTCCGGCTGCGCCTGCGATGGTGAGTGCATCGAAGAAGGAAACGTCGGGAGGCAGCAGCGAGATCGCGACAACGAAAGAAAGCACCAGGGCGAACAGGATCACCATCATCTGTTGCACGTCGGCCCAGGTAACGGCCTTGATGCCGCCCATGGTTGTGTAGATTGCGACTAAGCCCCCCATGAGCAGCACGGTGATCTGATACGGCCAGCCGAGCACCACGGAGAGAACGATGGCAGGGGCGGAGAGGGAAATACCCGCGCCTAATCCGCGCGAGATCAGAAAGATGATCGTGACCAGTAAGCGTGTCTTCGCGTCGAAGCGCTGTTCCAGGTATTCGTAGGCCGTGTAGACCTTGGCCTTGTGGAAGATGGGCACGACGGTGGCCGAGAGGATCACCATCGCGATCGGCAGGCCGAAGTAGAACTGCACGAAGCGCATGCCGTCGACGTAGGCCTGCGCGGTGGTGGAGATGAAAGTGATCGCGCTGGCTTGGGTTGCCATGATAGACAGGCCCATGGCGTACCACGGCATGGTCTTGCCGGCCAGCAGGAATTGGTTGGTGGAATCCGAGCCGCGACCGCGGTACAGGCCGTAGGAAACAAGGAAGATTAACCAGAAGACGAGGACTACCCAGTCCAGGGGCCTCACGGTTTATAGGCCGCCGTGAAGATGTAAAAGAGTATGATTACGCACGCCAGGTAGACCAGGACGAAACGGTAGACGTTGGACCAACGCTTGAGGAACGGTGGTGGCTCGTCGAGGATTTCGCGTTGCGGTTCGTTCATGGAGCCTTATTGAACTTTGGCTGCGCTCAGCATGTTGGCGAACAGGCGGTACGCGCCCGGGACGCCGGCAGGCAGCTCGCGGAACCAGTCGTAGGCGGAGAAGATGTAGGCTCCTTTGCCGTAGGGGGCGTAGAGCATGCCGCCTTTGAGGGGTTCTTCGCCGGGGTCGTGGGATTCGAGGACACTTTGATATTTTTCATCCCACTGGTCGGGGAAGTTCAGGCCGCGCTCTTGCACCCAACCTTCAAAATCTTTCTGGGTAATCTCATTGGGAGCATGCAGCAGCTTCAACTGGGGGTTGGGGAATGTGATGGGGGCTTCCTCTACCGTGACGCGGTCGCGGCCGGTGTGGATGGGGTAGGGACCGATGTGTTCCAGAGGGCCCCCGGTGGCTCCGCCTTCGGCCACGTTGTATTGCACTACTAGCGTGCCGCCGCTGTTGGCGTATTCGAAGAGGCGCTGGTAATTGGCGCGCAAATCCGCACGCGTATTGAATGCCCGCACGCCGGTGACGATGGCGTCGAACTTCGAGAGGTCGCCGCGCGCGAGGTCTTGCGTGCTCAGCAATGTTACTTCGGCGCCCAACTGGCGGATAGATCCAGGGACTTCGTCGCCGGCTCCCATGATGTAGCCGACGTTCTTTGCCAGGTTGGTGATGTTGGTGCGGACCAAGGCGGTTTGCGCGGCGGGCAACAACATTTGCACGGGAATGTGGGGATAGTCGATGCGCACGATTCCCGACGAGACGCCGGCGGCTCCCACTTGCGCGACAGCGCGGATGACGCCTTTAGAATCGGCGGTAGGCGGGGTCAGGCGGAAGCTAACGCTGGTTTGTTCATCGGTGGCGTTGAGTTCGAAGTGTTGCGTGGCGGGGGCGACGGTCCAGCCGGCGGGGACCTCCAGGCGAACGTCGCCGGATTGCTTGCCGCTGTTGGAGCGCACGGGCACGTCCACCTGACGAGCGGCGGTAGTGGGGAAGACAAGGGCGTTTCCGGCGAGATCGATGCCAACGGGCGGGACCACTTCCAGGGGCCGGAAGAGCTCGCCGTATACACGATCGACGTAGCGATGTTGTACCGAACGTGTTAGCTCGAGGTCGGTTCCCGCGATCCGGACTTTGAAGTGCGCCTGCAAAACCGGCGCGTTATCGGCGTTGCCGATCAGGCGCTGGTCGGCGATGGAATACATGGTTCCAGAGCGGGGCTGGGCCAGCCAGAAGGGCTGCGAATAGGGCTGGTTCACGGGAACTTTCACCGTGATGGGATATTGGCTGGGCTGGTTGTTCACCAGCACGGTTTGCGGAATGTCGAGCGACGGCGCGCCTTCCATGCCGGTGATGCGGATGCCGCTAATGGCGACTTGCGCGGGCAGGCGCACTATGGCGGTTGCATTGACGCGCAGGTCCTTGCCGGGAGTGACCGCAAAATCGACAGCCTGGGCCTCCAAATAGAGCCCCGACGCCAGTGCCATCAGCTCGTCAAGTTCGTTTAGCTTGCGGCGCGCCAAGGGATCGTTGATGGCGGCGATCAGCGGGCGGGCCTCGGCCAGCACCTGCAAAAGTTTTTCGGGGTGGCTGGGTTCGAATGACGCGAGAGCTCTTGCCGCCACCGGAGCCACGCGCTCGCCGCCGGGAAGGCGCGACCACGCAATGTTGATGCCTTCGAAAATGTCGCTTGTGGTCTTATCTCCGGCGAGGGTGATCAGAGTGTTGCGCTGCGTGCCCGGACGTTCGGCCGCGCCCATGCCCTGGCTGCGATGCTGGCTGCGGCTCATGCCGGCGATCTGACCGTAGGAGTAGCCAAGCTCCGGCGAGTAAGCGCCCAGGTCGATGTCGACACCTTCTTCGGCGGGGGTGGCGTTACCGCCGCGGCCGCCTCGTCCAGCGCCTTGTCCTGCAGCACCCGCTGCGCCCGGACCGCCGCGGCCACCGCCGCCTGCAGCAGCTCCGGGGGCTGCTGGAGCGCCGCCACCTGCTCCACCCCCTGGACCTCCACCCGGACCGCCGCCCGCATTATTCTGCATGAGGCGTTTGGCTTGCCAGGGCTCGACGAACGCGAGTTGCTCTGGGAATTTAGATGGATCCGCAGCCAGCGAGAAGGCTTCCTTGCCTAAAATGGCCGAGGCCTGGTGATGGCCGTGCCCGTCGCGCGGCGTGCCGGTGAAGCGCAACACCACTACGTCCGGCCGGAAGCGGCGGATGTTCCACACTACGTCCGCCAGCACCTGCTCACGATTCCATTGCGTAAGAGTTTCTTCGGCGATTTTCGAGAAACCGAAGTCGATGGCGCGGGTGAAAAACTGTTCGGCTCCGTCAATGCGGCGTGCGGCGAGAAGCTCCTGCGTGCGGATAAGGCCCATCTGGTCGCCTTGTTCCGAGCCGATTAAATTCTGTCCGCCTTCGCCGCGAGTGAGCGCCAGGTAGGCCGTGCGAACGTGGCGTCCGCGTGCCAGATAGGCCAGCAGCGCGGTGTTTTCGTCGTCGGGGTGGGCTGCGATCATCATCACGCTGCCTAGAGTATTGAGACGTTCCAAGGCCTGGCGGATTTCGACTTCGCCGGACATGCTCCGCTGGGCGTACATCGAAACAGTAAAGGGCGCGCTGGCGGCGATCAGGAGGAGGGCAAATGTATGTCGCAGCATGGGTTTCACGATTTGGGACTATTTTAGCAGCGGTTGGGGATGGGTTGGGGGCGGCCGGGTCGAGGTCTAGGTGAACGTCTGGTACTTAAGTATATTGATTTCACTCAGAATACTCGCCAATTCTGTCAAAATCTTTAAAAAGTCGAGCGTCAATGAAACCGGGAATCCGGCAGTTCGACTTATTACTAGGGATACGGGTAACCGCATACTTGATTTGCGTGGAGCCGTGTGGCGGACCTGCTGACCATCGTCACCAGCCACGAAATCCGGGAAGCAGTTACCGATCCTGGGGACAACGGCGCGAACGGGTGGTATGACCTTACGGGCTACGAAGCGGAGGACAAATGCGCCTGGCACAATCCTTACCAGATGCAGAGCGGCGGCTTCTGGTTGCAGGCGGAGTACTCGAATTCGGCCGGCGGGTGCGTCGTTCCGTAGGAACGGCTACTTAACAGGCCAGTAGATTTCGGTCTTCCAATCTTTAGGATCAGGGAAGTCGCCGGGGTCGGTGCAGTAGGCTTCCCATGGCGCGCCTGCTCTTGTCAGGCCTTGTTCCTCGATCCATGTTTCGACGGCGGCATACCCTTCGGTGAGCTTATCGTAGGGACCGTAATGCGTCGTAAATGCGACCGCTCCGCCGGGCAGGGTGTCGACGCGCACTTCGGGATCCTCGGCTGGTGGGTGTGTGGCGCCGGCGGTGACGCGCATACCTGGCTCCATCGTCACCATCCCTGGTCCGGTCTCCAGGTATCGGGTCAACGGGAATCCGTTGATGGTGATACCGTTCTTCTGGGCATATAAGAAAACGTGCGGCAAGACTCCGCCGATAGTAGCGGCAATCTCGCTCCGTTTTACACGCCGGCGCACGACAAGTACAGGCTGGGGATCTAGATTCTTCTTCTGGATGGAATAGGTCATAGGTGGGGTCTCACTTGGATCGGTTTTGTGAAACAGGCCGATGCAGGGTCCGATTTGGGATATCAGTTGGGCGTGGACTTGTGTATCCTGTGCAGGCCTGGGCGGAACGCGGCGGCGGAACTGCTGCGGCGTGGTTCCGAACCTCCGGCGAAATGCGCGGGTGAAGACCTCGTGGCTTTCGAAGCCGCAGGCCACCGCAATATCGAGTACGGTATCGCGCCGTGAATTTAACAGGACGGCGGCGCGTTCCAGCCGCAGGCGGAGGGTCAACTGCTTGGGGGTTTCGCCCACGGCATCCGCGAACACGCGCTGCAAATGATACGGAGACAAGCCGGCACGCCGGGCCAGGACGGCGAGAGACAGGTCCTCTTCCAAGTGTCGCGCGGCATACGCCAGTAGAGGTTGCACTTGCTGGAGACGCCTCCGCATCATCGAGGACCTACCGTGCGAATAGACGCTCCCCACCAGGCTGCGGGGACTAGCAGCGCGATGCTGAGCATCCATTGCCATGCGGGCGCGGAGGCGAAGCCGGAAAGCCACACATCAATCGTCATCAGAGCCTGCAGCACACCCATCGCCACGGCGTGCCGCACGGGGGCGCGGCGGGCGATCCAGGCGGTGACATATCCTCCAGCAGCGACGCAAGCCAGACTGTAAGTCATCATGAGCAGCCGGGCGGGCAGGTTGGCTGCTAGTGCGGCCGCGTCCGGAAGCGCGCCTGCAAAGAGGTACAGCAGTGCGGGATTCACGACGGCCTCGATGCTGAAGGACAAAACGGTCAACACAGCAATGCCGGCAACCACGGCAAGGACACTGCGAATTGTCTTGGAGGCAGCAACGGGCATGGGTTGTATTTTACTGAAACCTGTGCGCTGCTGCTTGACGTTTCTTGCGTTTATTCCGAGATAGGATTTTTCAATATGGGTTGGATGAAGGACCAGTGGTTATGGACGATCTTCCATTGGCCGTTGATTTGGCGATAGACCTCCGTGCAGTTCCATCTGACATTGAATTCCGGCGCGTTGGGCGGTTTCATGTAGCTGATCAGGTTGTAGGAGAGGACGGCCGTGGCGCCGGAGTGCTGCACCTTTGGTCCCAGCATGTCGTAGTGGTCGACGTGGATCTTACCTTTGATGGGTTGGTAGAGCGCGTTCATTGCGTCGATCCCCTCGATGCGGCGTTCCTGGGTGGGATCGAAGTAAGTGATCTCAGGGGCGTAGAGGGCCGAATACCCGGAGGGTTCGCCTTGACCCCACAGATCCAGGGCGTGGCGCTCCAGGGCAATGATCGTGTCGGGTTTGAAATCGTCTACCGGTGCGCTGCCGCAGGACGCCAACAGCACCACGGAGAGTAGGAGCAGGATTGTGATTCGCATGCGACGAGTGTAGAGCTCTCCGCCGTGGCAATATAGGAAAAATGGAATGTGAGGCCATATACCGCGAGTTTGCGCCTGGCGCGGATCTCCGCGGGCACGTACGCGCGTTTTTCACGTTCACCGCGCCAGCGGACACGCGCGCTGCCGGTCCGGCCGTTAGCCGCGCCATAATCCGGGAGGTCGCGTTTCCCGCGGGGCAAACGTTTACTCCGTTATTCGCGGACGCACACTTGTCGATCGTCGTAACATTCGGCGCTGGCTACCGAGTGGCGGGACTGTGGGACGGACGGTCCGCCGGGCACGTCATCGGAGCCATGAGTTCGGCGCACGCAGTGGCTCATGGAGACCGCATCGTGCAGGTGGGTGCCTACGTGCGGGCGGTCAAGGTGCGCGCTCTCATGGGATTCGCGGCACATGAGTTTACGGATCGCATCGTGCCGCTCGAGGACGTGTGGGGTTCGGAGCATGCGGCTTTGGAATGCCGGATGTATGAGGCGGAGAGCGATGGGGCTCGCGTGCAGATTCTCGAAGAGGCGTTGCGGAACCACCTGCGAGGTTCGGAAGAGACGAGTGGCCGCGTGGATGTCGCTGGACTCACGCAGTGGATGATTGCGCAACGCGGGTGCGTGACAGTGGGACAACTAGCCGCTGCGGCGGGAGTTTCACGGCAGCATCTGACTCGGGTATTTCGCGAAGAGGTGGGGCTGTCGCCGAAGTTATATGCCCGGCTGACGCGGTTTCGAGCGGGGCTGGGAATGGGAATGCTGGGCGCGGGCTCGGCAGCGGCCTTAGGGTATGCGGATCAGTCGCACATGATCGCGGAATTCCGTGAGTTTAGTGGCCTGACGCCGGGGATGCTGGCGGCGGGGCGGCGGTTTCATCCGTTCATCTAGGGGGCCTGAGCCTGCCCCACTCACAGCCTCAGCGCCAGGGACTCCACGGTTTCGCGGATTTGTTCGGCGTGGCGGCGGGCGTGGCCATCGATGACGTGGAAGACTTCGGCTCCGTTCAGGTCACCGAAGCGGGGATGTTTTGCGCCCAGGGCGTAGAGTTTCTCGCCGTGGCTTGTGATCACTTCCACGCTGCGATCACGGGCGGCGTTGAACTCCGCCAGGGCGTCGCTCAGGTTCGTGAAGCGGCCGGTAGGGCGGACTACTTCGGGCGCTTCCACCTTGGTCTCGCGATTGCGGATCATCGTGAACAGACGGAGTTCGTTGTCGCCGTTGCGCTGGGGCGTAATCTCGGCTCCGTTGGCGATCCAGCCTAGAAAGCGGTGCTCCACGGTAACTACGTGCTCGATGCATTCCAGCACGGACCATGCGTTGGGGCTCGGTTTAGTAGAGGCTTGTTGCGGGGTGAGGTCGGCGGTGGCTTCGAGGAAGTCGCGGCGGCCAGCTTCAAGTGTGGACGTTAGGCTCATTTAGAATTAGGGTACTGCAAAAAAAGAGCGCTCCGAAGAGCGCCCTTCTCTGTGCGTGGGCAATACGTGGTTGGGTAAGCCTAGAACGTGATGCGCGCGACCAGGGAGCCGCTGCGCGGGCTGATGATCGGAGGTCCGCCCACACCGCCCAGCTGGACGGGGTTGAGGTAGCCGAAGCCCGAGGAAGTGATTCCGTTGGAGAGCCGCGACTGGGGTGCCTTCGCGTTGGTGGCGGTAGGGTTATTCCAGTAGGCGCGGTTCAGGATATTGCTGAATTCCGCGCGCACATTGAGGGCGACTTTCTCGCGCAGGCGGAAGGTGCGTCCGAAATTCATGGACTCGTTCGGGCGGCGCTGTGTACGGTAATCGGTATAGTACGCAGGCGAAGAGCTGAACTTGCCGGCGGGCGGATCGGTCCACGCGGCGGGATTTAACAGGAACGTTTTCTGCGGATCGTAGCAGTGGCAGTTGGGGTCCTGCGTAAACAGGGGCTGCCCGGGGACGCGCTCGGCGAAAGTGCCCTGGAAAGTCAGCGCTCTTAGGTTCGGGCTGTTCTGTGAAGTCGGCGAGACGATGGGTTGGCCGCTCTGGTAGATCAGGACGACGCTGTAGGTCCAGTCGGAGAGTACGTAGTTCACGAGGCCCTTGCTGAAACTGACCTTGGGAGTCTGATAGTTGGCCGAAAGGATGAACTGGAAGGGGATGTCGAAGCTCGACAGGTACTTGTTGAGCGGGCGATTGAAGATGTCGTTGAAAACGGCGCTGCCGGTGGTGCCGGGGTTGGGCTCGCGTTCGGAACCGTTGGCAAGGCCGCGCGACCAGGTGAAGGTGCTGGTGGCGGAGAGCCCGTGGGAGAAGCGCTTGGTGCCCTTCACTTGCAACGAGTCATACCAGGTCTTGCCGAGAGGCGCCCAGTAGGTGCTTACGGTGGTGAATTGCGGGAAGGGCCGCAGAGACTGCGCGACGGTGGAGCCGGTCGGGAAGGTTCCATACGGGCGCAGGAAGCCGCGCTGGGAGGCCCCGGCGGCGCTGAGAAAGCCGGAGAGCAAGGTGCGGTCGGCGGCGTTGTCGAGGCTGAGATTGTATTGAGCCAGTCGCGATTGCGGGATAGCGTTCACGTCCAGAAGCCCGGGGGCCTGCCACCACACGCCGCGGTTGGCGACGTAGGAGGCTTCCACGACAAGGTTGGCGCTGAGCTCGCGCTGCACGCCAATCGACCATTGATACTGGCGCGCGGGGCGTCCGGCGTTTTGATCCATGAAGACCGGGCCCGCGCCGGGGGTGGGGGCGGAGGTCGGATACTGGGCTGCGTTGTAAGTGGGCCACGACGCGGGGCGGAACCCGACCGGAATTCCGTCGGACAGCGTGGTGATGTTGTTCCCGAACACGGAGGCTGCGTTGGTGGCGGAAGATCCAGCCAGGCCGCCACCTGAGTTGTTGTGCTGTTCCGTGCCGGAGTAAACGATGCCGAAGCCGGCGCGCGCGACGGTCTTTGCGTTGATCTGGTAAGCCAGGCCCAGGCGCGGTCCGAAGCCCATAGCGTAGTTGTGGGCCAGGCTGCAGTTGCAGCGCGCGGCGCCGTGTCCGTCATAGACGGCGGCGCCCAGCAGGCCGATGGTGGGATGCACGGTGCTGGCGGAGAAGAACGGCGCGCGGCCGTACTGTTCCTGCAGGTAGGTAGAGTAATCGTAGCGTAGACCGTAATCGAGCGTCATCTTACGGGTAATCTTCCAGGTGTCCTGCGCGTACAGCCCGAACTGCTTCTTGCCCAGCCGGGGATTGGTGGGGTTCGCGATGGTGACGGAGTTGACGCCGCCCAGCAGAAAGCTGGCGTAGCCGAAGCCGACATTGGCTCCGTTCACGGCGACGTTCTGGAAGGGCTGGCCGGTTTGAGCGGCGGAGAAGGCGTAAGCTCCATCGGTGTTGGCGACGGAATCCACGGGGTAGCCTTCGGTGCGGAACTCGGAACCAAACTTGTAGGTGTGGTTCCCCTTAACCCAGCTCAAGCTGGCGTTGAAAGTGGGGCTTTGGGTGACGTTACGAGTCCCAGCAGCGGAGCCGAAGTTCTTCATGCCGCCCGTGCCGTTGGTGGCAAGCATTCCGGTCATTGGCGAGAAGAAACGGTGAGTAATTCCCCCTTTAAGGCCGACTTCCTTTTCGATATCGTAGTTGGTTTGCGCGCCTCCGGTGGTGACGGAAGGCACGTAGAAATTCGTCTCGCGATAGCCCGCGCCCAGGTGCAGCAGCATGGTGGGCGTGAGCGTGTAGTCATAATTCAGGCGATATAAGGGCGCTGGGGCGAAGGTGCCGATCGCGGTGGTGATGGGATCGGGCAATCCGTCGGACTGGCCGAGAGTCGGCGAGATGGCGCTGGTTGTGTTGGTGCGCTGCCAGAAGAAGGAAAGCTTGCCCTTGGTGCCGATACTCTGGTCCAGCTTCAAGGACGGAACCTGGGTGATGCGCGAGCTGGGGTAATCCTGAATGTAGTTATTGCTGATGTTGCTGGCGAAGCGTCCCTGGGGCAGGGGAATAAGTTTTTGGATGTTGACCGCGATGGGATCGAATTGCGCGACGGGTATGGCGTTGCTGGGGAACTGCAGCCGCACGGATTTTCCGGCCACCGTCTGCGTGCTTCTGGGATCGTAGATCATGCCTTCGATCATGGTGTTGTTGAGCGGGTCGGTGCCAATCGTGCGGGCGCCGGTGGCGGGGATGGCCGTGGCGAAGTTGCCGACGCGGTACGCGGCGGTGGGGACGGTTTGCTGTTGATTGACTACGCCAATGGTTTCGCGGAACTGCTCCCAGTTAAAGAAGAAGAAGGTCTTGTCGCGGCCGTTGTAAAGCTTGGGCAGGATGATGGGACCGCCCACGGTAAACCCATAGTCGTTACGGCGTGCGCGCGGGCGCTGGTTGCCGCCGGCTCCGTTATCGGTAAAGGGCGTGCCGGCGTTGTAAGCTTCGTTGACGTTGTAGTTGTACGCGCTGCCGTGCAATAGATTCGTGCCGGACTTCATCGTGATGTTGACGTAGCCTCCGCCCGCTTGTCCGTACTCCGCTGCGTAGTTGCTGGTCTGGACGGCCAGTTCTTCGATGGCATCCACACCCGGCTGATTCTGGGCGGGCGTGCCGGGAGTGCCGGTATTGGCTGCCTCCTGGCCTTCAATGCGATAGGACTGCGTGTTGCTGGGGGCTCCGTTAATGCGGATGTCGGAGTTCGGAGCCCAATAGGTGCCGGGGATGAGCCGCAGAATCGCGTTCGGGTTACGGATGCCGGAACTGCCGGCGTTGGTGCTGCCGATGCTGAGGATCGGCAGGTTGTTCATGTTCGCGGTGGTGACGATGTGGCTCAATTCGCCGGATTCGGTTTTGAGCAGCGAGGCTTGGTCGCTGACCGTGATGGATTCGGTGGCGGTCCCGACTTCCAGCGGCACGTCGACGCGGATCGTTTGGGCCACTTGCACTTGCAATGGCCCGCGTACGTATTTCTTAAAGCCGGGCGCGGTCGCCGTCAGTTCATAATTCCCCACGGGGAGCTGGCCCACGGTGTAGTTGCCGGTATCCGAGGACACCGTGGGAAAGAGCACGCCCGTCCCCAGATTGCGGATCTCAACGGGCACGTTGGCCACAACGGCTCCGGCTGGATCGATTACTGTCCCTGTGATGGTGCCACGGTCGGCTTGGCCAAACGCGGAAATGGACAGAGCTACGGCAAAGCAAAACGCGAGAACGCGTGTGCGCATGAGACCCCCTGAATTCCTACAACTAAACGGCAGCGCAAGTGTGCGCCTCCCCCTGAGCGCCATTTCTAGCGCTACGTGTACGAGTAGGAAGATAACGACTTTATCGCCTAAAGTCAAGGTTGCCAAACGGCTAGGAGCCGTGTCCCGCATCGGCGCCAAGAGCTTGCGGGGCTCTTAGAAATCCTTGGAAAACCCGATTTGGAGGGCGCTACGGGGGGTTCCGGAGAACCAGCCCGCCAGCACGCCGAAATCGATGGTCAGCGTTTCGTCGATCGAGAACTTGCCGCCTACTTGGGTTTGCATCGTCGCCTTCCCCAGGATGGTGCCTTGCCGGGCCGCGCTGCCGTTGAGTTCCGCGCCCAGCAGCAGACGTGGATGAACTTCATGGGTTACCGAAAAGCCTCCAATATAGACGAGCCCTTTGGCACGCAGACCGATCACGCCAGTCAAGGTGTTGCCGGAGAAGACCACTCCGTTGTTCACGCGCAGCGTCCAGCCGTTGAAATTCTTCTGCGTGACGGAATTGCAGCCGTAATCGGCGAGGCCCGAGCCGATTTGCTTGCGCGTGCTGCCCGTGGGCGTTTCAATGGCGCAGCTCAGGGTGAGGGCGGGGACGCGTGAATTGGATTGCTCCGAACGCAGGCGGAGTTTGAATGTGACGTTGGTGTCGCCGTTGCCGTAGACGAGGGGCGTCTTTTGTTGATACAGCAGGATGATCGGACTATCCATGCCGATCTCGAAATTTTTCGTCAGTCCAAAATTCAGTTGATAGACGGTAGTGTTCTGCTTAGTGGCCGGGAGAGCGGAACGCTGCAGCCACGAGTTTTGGTTGCTGATTTCCATGTGGAAACGGTGGCGCTCGGCCACATCCGCGTCGTCGGTGTAGAAGGGCTGCTGCGCGAGCGCCGGTGTCGACAAAATAACGCACAGGATGGCAGTCCGGGCGAAGGTCACTTAAGACATTGTTGCTCAGAACAGGAAGCGCATGCCGCCGTTCACTACCCGGCCGTCTAAAGGCGCCCAGGCGTCCACGGTCCAGCGGCCATCGGAGGCGCGGTCAGGGCGCAGCAAAGGGTCCCAACGGGTTTGCCGGGAATCGGTGAGATTCTCGGCGTTGAAGAATAGGCGGACCCCGTGGATCTTTCGCTCCACCAGAAAGCCGACGCTGAAGTAAGGGCGGGATTTTGAGCGGTAGGGGTTCTGTTCCAGGCGCTGGACGCCGGTGTAGTAGCATTCCACTCCGATGCGTCCGGCGGCTTCTTTTTCCCACATTCCCGTGAGGCCGAAGCTGTGCCGGGGCGTCAGCGGAGAAGGTGAGTCTACATACGTGTAGCTGGCGGTAGCGGAGTAGGGAGCTTTGCGGTAGGTGGCCAGGAATTCAGCTCCCAGGTTTTTCACCGGACGGGTGGCATTGATGAGCGAGTAGGTGGATGCGGCCGTGACTGGGGTGGTGACCTCTACGGGGTCGCGGACAGAGGAGCCGAAGAGCGTCGCTGTCACAGAGGCGGGTCCGATTTCCCGCGTCAGGTCGAAGGAGGCGGACCGTCCACGCTCGGCTTTCAGCGCCGTTGGTATGCTCAGCCGGGAGAGGCCGGCGGACTCCGTTTCCTCGGTCAGCGCGCTGGGGGCGAAGAAGCCTTGTCCGGCGGAGAGGCGGCTAGTCCATTTTTTTGTTGGGCGGAAAAGGGCGGAGAGGCGCGGGCTGAGGAATGTGCCGAAGCGGTTGTGGAAGTCGGCGCGGGCACTGGCGGAGATGCTGAACCACGAGGTGAATTGGATGTCGTCCTGCACGAAGAGGCCCGGGGTTACGTAGAGGTAGGCGAAGCGTGGCAGGTCGCGGGGACGGTAAGCATCGCGTTCTGTGGCGAAGCCCGCAACCCAGGTGTGGCTGAATCTTCTGGAGTACGTTCCGCGGATAGAAAGCTCGCCGAACAACATCTCATGCCGGTCGCGTTCCAGGGACTCGCCGAATTGATGGCGATGATTTTGCCAGGAGGCCGCGAGGCGTGCGCTGACCAGGTAACGCTGCTGCCACAGGAATTGATAGTTGCCGCCGATGTCGTAGCGGCGGGTATCCATTGCTTCACGGTAAGGGGCTTCGCGGTAAGCGGCTCCGGTGGCGGGCAGAGTGGATCCTGGCATCGTGCCGCCCGCTCGGTCTTCATAAGTGATGCCGCCGGTCAGCAACGCGGTCGCGCCTTTGTCGTCGTTCCAGAAGAAGCGGGGACGTAGGACGCCGCGATTGTATCCGGCCAGGTCCGCCCATCCGTCGTTGTCGCGATCGATGCGCTGCTGGAAGTTGCCGCTGGCTAGTAGCGATGCGCTCCAGCCATGCGCGAGAGGATTCGCGAAGAACGCCGAGACATCCGTCGCTCCCAGGGAGGAGCGGTTGATCAGCACGTCGCGGATAGGTTCGGGTCCGGGGCGCCGGGAGATCAGGTTGATGACCCCAGCCATGGCCCCGGCTCCATAAAGTGCCGAAGAGACGCCTTTGACCACTTCTACCTGGCCCAGGTCGGTGGGCGGAATTTGTAGGATTCCAAGACCGCCGCCTTGCTGGCCGAATAGCGGCAGGCCGTCACTAAGAAAGCGGGTGTAGCGTCCGCGCATGCCTTGGATGCGGATGCTGGCGGCTCCCAGGGAGGGCGACGTGGTTTGCACCCGCAGTCCACCCATTTCGTTAAGCAGCATGACGATGTCCCCGGGGGTCATCATGGCTTTCTCTTCGATTTCTTCTTTAGAGAGGACTTCGACGCGGGTTGGTTCGTCTTGCAGGCGCACGCCCGTCCGAGTAGCGTAGACGGTGATGGATTCTTCTACGGGCTCGACAGGCGGCTGTGCGGATGCGAGGGTCGCCCACAGGAAGGGCAACCCACACAAGACGGCGGATGAGCGCAGGGGAACGCCGATTTATTCTACCGGGATACCCTGTTTCGCCATGGCGTCGCGGAGCATCTTCCCCGCTACCGGGAATTCTTTAAAGGAGTTGGCCAGGAACACGCCCTTGGTCATCATCAGAGGCGTCCAGCCGGCTTGGTTCTTGACGTTAAGTTTCGCGCCACTGTCAATGAGGAATTGCAGGATGGAATCCTGGTGCGAAAGGATGGCTCCATACAAAGCGGTCATCTTGTTGAAGCGTGGATCGCCCACGCCCAGGTCCTGCAGTTGGTCGAAGTTGGTGGGGTAGCCCTTCAATAGGAACTCTGGGTCGCCCACTAGCTCGTAAGTGCCGAAGTCGGTGACGGCGTTAATGTCGTTGCCCAATTCCAGAGCGAGTTTGACGGCCGCGAGACGTTCCGGCTCCGGGACCCCTGTGGTAGGACCGGGGGTTTCCCCTTCATAGAAGTCAAGGCAGGCAGCGGCCATCAACGGCGTAACGCCTTGGGCGTTGGGAATCTTGGGATCGGCTCCGAATTGGACCAGCAGCTTCATCAGCGGAGCATCGCCGTTGCGGGCGGCATTATAAAAAGGAGTGCTCCCATTGAAGCTCAGAAAGTGCCGGCCCAGAGGAATCCCCGCGGGGGCCTTGGTCGTGCCTGAGCTCTTGCCGAAACGGCCTTCTTTCCATTCCAGGCGCTTGTTGGGGTTGGCTCCCTTTTCGAGCAACTTCTTGGCTAGTTCCAGGGCAGTGACGTTGCCGCTCTGCTTAGGCGGACCTTCCGGATCTTCGGCCAGCGCGGCCGCTTCCCAGGGAGCGCCGGGCTTACGCATCCACGTGAGCGAGTGCAGTGCGGAACCGCGCGCGTCCGCTTGATTTGGGTCGGCGCCCGCATCCAGCAACATGGAGGCGACGTCGAAGTAGCCGTTCACGATCGCCATGTTCAGCGGACCAGTGCCGTCGGGGATTGTTTCGTTCACCAGTGCGCCATGCGCCAGCAGGACTTTGGCGGCTTCCATTTGGCGATTGCGAACGGCGAAATGGAAGGCTGTGTAGCCACCCTTGGATTTCAGTTTCACGTCCGCGCCGAATTCCACCAGCAGCTCGATGGCCTTGGCATTGCCTTCACCGGCGGCCCACATCGTGGCCGTCTGACCTTTATAGGGTTCGATGGTGTTGACCTTGGCGCCTCGCTGGATGGCCAGCTTGACGGCTTCGGGATTGCCGTTGAGGGCGGCCGTCATTAGGATTGTCTGGCCTTCGCTGGAGGTGCTGTTGACGTCGGCTCCCGCGTCCAGCAATCGCGCCATGATTTTGGCGTTGCCGTTCATCGCGGCAAGCGATAGGGGCGTGATGCTGAAACGGGTATTCGCGTCCACCTTCGCGCCGGCGGCGATGAGGGCGGCTACGATTGCATCGTTATCGCGCTGGGCGGCCCAGTGCAGCGCCGTGGATCCATCCGGATCGGTCGCCGCTATGCTCGCGCCTTGCGCGATCGCGGCGCGGACAGCGGATAGATTCTCCGCCTTCACGGCGTCCAGCAAGCGTGTATCGGCCAGCGTGGCGCCGAAACAGGTCGTCGCTGAGAACAGGGCAGAGAACAACAAAGTTGCAGTCGTGAGGCTTTTGACCGACATGGGGGTGCGCTCCAGTTTCGCTGCACATATAATAGCAGAGGTGACTATGTACAAAAAGATCCTCATTCCCGTTGTAGTTGTGATGGCCTTGTTCGCCGTTCGACCGGGCAGGACGCAGGCGCCCCCAACGGCGCAGGCGAACCAGGCTGCGGCCAGCGCGACGTTAAATCAATATTGCCTGGGATGTCACAGCGCGGCCGTGAAGTCCGGCGGCGTGGTGATCGATCCGAATGCGATTGCGAACGCCGGCACAAATGCCGAGACGTGGGAAAAGGTCGTCCGCCAGTTGCGCGCTGAATCCATGCCGCCTCCCGGAGTGCCGCGTCCGAATCATGCCGGGTATCAGAGGGTCGCGACATTCCTCGAAACCAAGCTGGATGCCGCATCCCAGGCCAAACCGAACGTCGGGGATTTGCCGCAACTACACCGCTTGACACGGACGGAGTATGAGAATTCGATTCGCGATTTAGTGGGCTTGGAGAACTTGCCGCAGGAGATGGATTACCGCGTGTTGCTGCCCGCGGACAATTCCAGCAGCGGGTTCGACAACCTCGCCGACCTGCTGTACGTTTCTCCCGCCGTGATGGAACGGTATTTGGACGCCGCGCGCAAGATCAGCCGCGTGGCTATTGGCGATCCCAACGCTCCTGTGATGGTGAACATCCACGCGATGGAGGGGCAGCATCCCCAGGATGAGCGTGTGGAAGACCTGGCCATGGGAACGCGCGGCGGGCTTTCGGTGCATTCCTATTTCCCACTGGATGCCACTTACGTGTTCAAGGTGGAGACCAGCGGGAATGCTCGCGATGCCCATCTGATTGAAGTCAGCGTGGATGGCGAGCGCAGGGAAACGATCACGTTAGGCGGCGCGGCTGCGGGCGGCCGCGGCGGTGCGGCTCCGGGTGGACCAGGTGGCCCCGGCGGTGCAGGTGGCCGCGGCGGTGCGGCTCCGGGTGGCCCGGGTGGCCCGGGCGGTGCGGCTCCGGGTGGTCCGGGTGGTCCGCCTGCGGGTGGCCGCGGCGGTGGTTTTGCGGGTGGCCGCGGGCGCGGAGGCGGCCAGCCGGATCTGCGGATTCCGATTACCGCGGGACCGCACGTGATCGGCGTCACGTTTGCCTTGAAGACTGAGGCGCTTGATGAAGCGCTGGTGAAACCGCGCACGCGTAGCCGCGGTACGCAGCCATCCATTTCTAAGGTGACGATCAGCGGTCCTTTTGAAGCCAAGGGTCCCGGCGACACGCCGGCTCGGCGCAAAATCTTCGTTTGCAAGACCCAAGATGCGGCGTGCGCCAAGCAGATTGTCGCCGGATTGATGAAGAAAGCCTTCCGGCGTCCAGTGACGGATGCGGATGTCGCGGACCTGATGCCTTTCTATGAAGCGGGTAAGAAGGAGCGTGACTTCGATCTCGGAATTCAGAAGGCTCTGGAACGCCTGCTGATCAGTCCGCAATTTTTGTATCGCATCGAGAGGGATTCTCCGAATCTGGCCACCGGCGTGGCCTATCCGCTGACCGACATCGAACTGGCCTCGCGGCTTTCGTTCTTCCTGTGGAGCAGCATTCCGGATGAGCAGTTGCTGGATGTCGCGGCCAGCGGCAAGCTGCGCCAGCCGGCGGAGCTCGAAAAGCAGGTAAAGCGCATGCTGGCGGACTCGCGGTCCGAAACGATGGTGACCAACTTCGCCGCGCAGTGGCTCTTCCTGCGGGATCTGGAAGTCAACGAGGCGGACCTGTTCTTGTTCCGCGATTTCGATGATGTGCTGCGCAAGGATCTGGCGCGTGAGTCGGAACTGTTCCTCAGCAGCGTGCTGCGGGAAAATCATAGCGTGCTGGAACTGCTGTCGGCGAATTACTCGTTCCTGAATGAACGGCTCGCCAAGCATTATGAGATCCCCAACATTCAAGGCAGCTACTTCCGCAAAGTAACGTTCCCGCCGGGTAGCCCTCGCGGTGGCTTGCTGGGCCAGGGAAGTATTCTGATGATCACGTCGAAGTCGACGCGGACTTCCCCGGTGGTGCGCGGAAAGTATGTGTTGGACAACTTGCTGGCGTCAGGCCCGCCGCCTCCTCCCCCGAACGTGCCGTCTCTGAAGACCGAGGGCGCTAACACGGATCAACAGCTTTCGATGCGTGAGGCTATGACTCTGCATCGGGCCAGTCCGGCGTGCGCGGGGTGCCACGCCAAGATGGACCCGATCGGATTTTCCATGGAGAATTTCGATGCGGTGGGACGCTGGCGCGATGTGGATTCATCCGGCAAAGTGATCGATGTGGCCACCCAACTCGTCGATGGAACCAAGTTTACGGGCGTGGCGGGGCTGAAGGAACTGCTGTTAAAGGATCCGGACCGCTTTGTGAACGCCATGACGCAGAAGTTATTGATGTACTCGATTGGGCGCAACGTCCAGTATTTCGATGCTCCCGCGGTGCGCGGCGTCGTCCGCGAAGCCGCCACGAAGAATTACACGTTTGATGCTCTGGTGTTGGGTGTGGTGAAGAGCCGGCCGTTCCAAATGCGGGCCAACCCGCCCGTTCGCAATTAGGCGTAGAATAGCAATAGATTGAGATAAGGAGTTTCGCATGAACTTCGTCACCAAGAAGTCGGTTGCCCGCAGAACGTTTCTGAAGGGTGCAGGCGCCACGCTGGCACTGCCGATGCTGGATTCGATGATCCCCGCGCTTTCCGCGCAGGCAAAGCCGATCCAGAGGCTGGGCTGGGTCTACGTATCCCACGGCGTCATCTGGGATTCCTGGAAGCCCAAGACGGTGGGCGCGAACTTCGAGCTGACACAGAACCTGAAGCCTCTCGCCAAGGTGCGGGAGCACATCAACATTCTTTCCGGCCTCTCCCATCTGGAGGCGGACACCAAGGGCGACGGTAGCGGCGATCACACGCGCGCGTCGGCGGCCTGGTTGACCGGCGTGCATGTCTACGATCGCACCCGTCCCGGCGTGGAAGTGAAAGTGGCCACCACCGCCGACCAGATCGCGGCGCAGCACATCGGCAAGAATTCGCCCATCCCATCTTTGGAATTGACCACGGACACGCCCTCGCAGGGCTCCTGTGATTCCGGCGACTGCTTCTATGTGAATACGGTTTCCTGGCGCAATGAGACCACTCCGAACATGACGGAGAATCATCCGCGTGTCGTGTTCGAACGCTTGTTCGGCGACGGCGGCACGGGCGCGCAAAGATTAGCCCAGGTCAAGAGCACCGGCAGCATCCTGGATTCTGTGAGCGCCGAAGCCAACAAGCTGGCTGCTTCGTTAGGCCGTAGCGATCGTACGAAGTTGAGCGAGTACATGGAATCGGTCCGCGAAATCGAGTTGCGGATTCAGAACGCGGAGAAGCAAGGCGCGCAGAATATCGAAATCCCGGAGCGTCCGCTGGCCATTCCCGCGACCTTCGAAGAACACACCAAGCTCATGTTCGACCTGCAGTTGCTGGCCTTCCGCACCGACATGACGCGCGTGTTCACATTTATCATGGCGCGCGAACTCAGCTTGCGGCCTTACCCGTCGATCGGCGTGCCGGATGCGCACCATTCCATCTCGCATCATCGCGACGACCCCAGTTTGATGGCCCAGAAGGCCCTCATCGACACCCACCATGTCTTGATGCTGTCCTACTTCCTGGAAAAGATGGCCGCGACGCCGGATGGCGACGGCAGCCTGCTGGATCACAGCTTGATCATGTACGGCAGCGGCATGGGCAACGGTAATCTGCATCGGCATTCCGATATGCCGGTCCTGTTGGCCGGAAAGCTCGGCGGCAAGGTGAAGACGGGCCAGCACATCGCTTACAAGTACGACACTCCGGCGTGCAATCTGTTGCTGGGAATGTTGGACGGCGTCGGAGTGAATCTCGACAAGCTCGGGGATTCCACCGGGCGCCTGCAGCCCAATCCGTTGGCGCTAGGCTAGTTTTCCACGCCCTGACCGCCGCTGCGCACAGCAGCCCATCGCAACGCCGGGTGACCTTGACCTGTACGGATATATGCCGTACGCTGGAACTTATTGGATTTGCTTGATCTGGTAAGGATAAACCCCGTATGGGCACCTCTAAGGTCTACCGTTTCGACGCGCGGCTCAATGAAGAACAGAAGTTGCTGATACAGCGCGCGGCTGACATTGAAGGTCGCACGATGACGGAGTTTGTCTTACACAGCGCCGAGATGGCTGCGGAACGAACGATTGAGCAACGCGCCCTATTGACGTTAACGGCTCGGGAAACGCAAGCTTTCGTGGACGCTATTTTGAAGCCTGCCCAGCCTGGAAAGGTCCTGCGCGCGGCGGTTCGGAGCTACAAAAGAGTTGTGAGCCGTTAGTGGCGGCGGTGCGAACGGGCTCGATCGTTTTTGAGCCGCTCGGTGACCATGATCGGCTTGCCTTTTCGTGTGGTGTGCCGGAACTGGACCAATACCTTCATACGCAGGCTGGCCAGGACGCCAGGCGACGAGTGGCAGCGCCGTTTGTGATGCTGGACGAGCGCAAGCAAGTCCTTGGCTACTACACGTTATCCGCTTATGGAGTCCGGATGACGGAGCTGCCCGCGGTAGTAACCAAGAGGCTCCCGCGATATCCAGTCTTGCCGGCTACGCTGCTGGGTCGCCTCGCGATCAGCCAAGCCCACACGGGAATGAAACTTGGCCGGCTGCTGCTCGCTGATGCTCTGCATCGCAGTTGGAGGAACACCACGGAGGTTGCATCGGTGGGAGTTGTCGCGGAAGCTATCAATGACGCGGCTTGTAGCTTCTATGCGCACCATGAATTTTTAGCACTCGCCGGACATCCGAAAAAGTTTTTCATCGCCATGAAGACGCTGGAAAAAGCGTTTGCCAGTTCTAGCTGAGAGCTTTCCAGGCCAAAACGGCAGCCGCGATCAGGAAACCCAGCAGGGCTTGGTATTCCTGGTTGCGCACATAGACCGCCCAGCGGAATGGCTTCGGTCCTGACGGTGCGCTCAAATTCGGCCACAGGCGCGGAACTCTGCCGGCGTACTCCGCGTAGCTCGGAAAAATCTTGAGCAGGTGTTGTTCTTCCAGTTCCACCACAGGTAGGTAGATCAGGACAAACACGGCGGCGAAGATCGTCGCCAACACCCAACTTCGCGCGGCCCAGGTTAATCCAGCAGCGGTGATGAGGGTCCCCACATACAGCGGATTCCGCAGATACGCGAAGGGTCCGCTTTCCGCTAACGTCATGTTTTTTTCCAGATGCCCGGCGGCCCAGGCTCGCAGCAGCAACCCCAGCACCGAAACAGCCAGGCCTCGCGCGATGGATTCCCATGTCGGATCGGACAGCCACAGAAATGCCGCGATCAGCACGAAGCCTCCGGGGACACGCAACTTGGCTACCCGATCGGCGTAGGGTTTCGGAAAATTCACGCTAGCTGCTCCTGGTGCAGGATATCCAGAACCTCGCCTGGTTGGATGGCGCGCATGCTGGGGTCGTCGTCGTCTCTGCGCTTATAGGAGGTAATGGCGTCGGGGCTGCGCAGGACCTTGATGCTGCCCCCGTAGGGGCCGTGGGCGGCGGGATCGGTGGGTCCGTAGATGGCGACGCCCGGTTTCGAGAGCGCGGCCGCCAAGTGCAGCGGGCCGCTGTCGACGCCAACCACGGCGCTGGCTCGCCTGGTGGCGTAGATTAGTCCGGAGACGCCGGAAATATGGATGTGCGCGCCCGATACTCGCGACAAGGTCTCCTCCGCGTGCGGGGAGCCATTCAGCACCAGCGGGACTTTCAAGCCGGCCGCCAACTCTTCGTAGTATTCCAGCGGCCATTGTTTTGACGCCCAGCCCGCCAATGGGCAGGCGAGCACGAAGCGGCCTTCCGGTAACTCTCCTTCGGGGCGGCCGGCGGGCAATGGGAATGTCGTGACGATATTTGTCGCTCCGGCGGCCGCGGCAATTTCCAGGTAGCGGTCCACGCGATGGGCGCTGGTGGTGCGCACGGTGGTGGAATACATCAGCGCGGCCAGCGGTTCGCGGGCTTGCGAGCGGTCCAGACCAACGATCTTCTCCGGGCGTGCCGCGGCGGCCACCAGCGCGGACTGCATCAGACCTTGCAGATCGACGGCTAGCTGGAAGTGCTCCCGGCGCAGGCGTGTCCAGGCTTGGGCAATGCCGGCGGCGGTGCGCTGATAAGGAATGATCTCGTCGATGAACGGATTGTCTTCCAGCAGCGGAATCCACTGCCGCTTGATGATCCAACTCAGATGGCTGTGCGGGAAGCTGTGCTTCAGGCTGGCTACGGCGGGCAGAGAATGGATCACGTCCCCCATGGAACCAAGGCGGATCACCAGAATGCGGTACATGAATTATCCCGCCGCTTGCTGGCGCATGGCCACATGAGCGATCAGCTCCTGCAGGCGGGCGGCGTCTTCGGTTTCCAGTTGCGTGTGCGGCGCCAGGCCGTCCGGAAACGCGGCGCCGATTTCTGTCACGTGGTCGACGCAGGCCAGAGCGGCCACAAGCTCGGCGCGGGCACGCGCGGGAAGAATAGCGTCGGCGGGGGACGCGATCAGAATCAGCAATGGATTTCCGGCCTGCTTCAGTCCTCGCAGACGTTCGGCGTGGGCCGCCAGCAAGGGGTCGAAATATCCGCTGACGATGGTCGCGCCCTGTTTGGCGATTACCACTGCCTCGGCGTTCGAGATGATCTTGCTACGAGTATCCATTTTAGTTCGTGCGTGTTTAATTCGTGCGTGGATCTTTTATTTGAGCAGTTCGAGAGCCGCTTGCGCCACTCGCGTAGCGTCCACGCGCGTCATGCAGCGATGATCTATCGGACATTCTCGCTTCAGGCACGGGCTGCATTCGACGTTTTCGCGGATCACCCGCGCCAGCGGACCGGTGGGTCCAGTGGTGATGTGATTGGTAGCGCCGAATACGGCAACGGTTGGCACCCCCAGGGCGGAGGCGATGTGCATGGCGCCGGAATCATTGCTGAGGTAGGCGCGGCAGGCGGCGGCGAGTTCGATGTATTCGCCTAGTCCCGTTTCGCCGGCGAAGTTGTGGACTGCGCCCGTGATAGCGCCGGCGACGGATTGGCATAGGTCTCGTTCGGCTTGCGAGCCGAAGATGGCGACGGACGCTCCCAGTTCGTTCGCCAGTTGGTTGGCAGCTTCGGCGAAGCGCTCCGGCAGCCAGCGTTTGGCGGTGCCGTAGGCGGCTCCTGGACTGACGCCGACAATCGTGGCACCCAAGCCTAGTGCGGCGAAGCGCTGCAGCCCTGCGGCGCACGCAGCCGGAGCGCCGTCCAACCGGATAGCGTCGGATTCAGGAACCTTGTCGAGGACACCCGAGCGGCGCAGCAGTTCCAGATAATAGAAGCGCTCATGCGCGGGGATCTCGCCGGGGCGGGGCATGGCGATCGCGTCGGTTAGCAGGAATCCCCGGCCATCGCGGGCGTACCCAATGCGCCGTGGAATGCGTGCGGCGTAGGCCACCGCAGCGGCCTCAAAGGCGTTCTGCAGCAGGATGGCGGTATCGAAACCGTATTTCGCCAGCGCGCGGCCAGCGGAGAATTTCTCAGCCAGCGTGCGTGGCGTGTAAGGGATCACCGCATCGCAGAATGGCTCACGCCCGTAAAGTTCCGCCACCCAGGGCTTTGCCAGAATCGTGATGCGCGCCTGCGGATGCTGCTGGCGCAACGCGCGCAGTGCGGGCAGGCACATAACCGCGTCGCCGATCCAATTGGTGGCGCGCACTAAGATGTTGCGGGGAGACACTCCATATTAAGAGTAGCGGGAGTATGCTACATAAGGGAACGGTGATCTTATGAGATGGCTGGCGGCCCTGTTAATCGTCGGTGTGGCGCACGCGGCGCCGAAGGTGTTGGCGGTGGAGATCGGAGGCATGGTGCATCCCATCACCGCGGAGATCCTGGGCAACGCCATCGCGCAAGCCGAGAGCGGCGGTGCCGCGGCGGTGCTGCTGCGCATCAATACACCCGGCGGCCTGCTGGATGCCACGCGCGAGATCAATGCAAAGATCGTGGCGTCGAAAGTGCCGGTGATCGCCTACGTAACTCCCAGCGGCGGGCGCGCGGCCTCCGCGGGATTCTTCATCCTGGAAGCCGCGGACGTGGCTGCGATGTCGCCGGGTACAAATACGGGAGCTTCGTCTCCCGTCTCCATGAGCGGCCAGATGGATGAAGTGATGCGCCGTAAGGTCGAGAACGACACGTCGGCGTGGCTGCGCGGGACCGTTGAGAAGCGCGGGCGCAATGCCGAACTGGCGGAGACGACCATCCGCGAGGCGCGCGCCTTCACCGAAGTGGAGGCTCTACGCGAGAAATTAGTGGATCTGGTCGCCAAAGACGAAGCGGCTTTATTCGCGGCGTTGGACGGACGTGAGATCACCCGCTTCGACGGGCATAAAGAAGTGCTGCATCTGGCGGGGGCGGAAGCCTCGCTCTACCAGCTCAGCCTGCGGGAAAGTATCATTCGCGGAATCTCGGACCCCAACGTCGGAATCATCTTGTTGATCGTCGGAGCCCTGGGCTTGTACGTGGAATTTAGCGCGCCCGGCTTGATCGTGCCCGGTGTCGTGGGCGGAATTCTGATGCTGCTGGGACTCTCGTCGCTGGCGGTGCTGCCCATCAATTGGGCGGGCGCTGCATTGCTGGTTTTGAGTTTCGTATTGTTCGCCCTGGAGGCGCACATCACTTCGCACGGCGTGCTCGGCGTAGGCGGCGCCATCGCCATGATGCTAGGGGCCACTCTGCTGGTGGATGGTCCGCCGGAGATGCGGATTCGCTGGTCCACGGCGGCGGCCGTTACAATTCCCTTCGCCGCGATCACGATATTTCTGCTGACCATTGCGGTGCGGGCTCGGCGAAATAAAGTGATGACCGGCGTCGAAGGGTTGCTGTTTGAGATTGGCGAGGCTCGAACGGTATTGGCCCCCGCGGGCAAGGTTCTCATTCACGGGGAGTATTGGGAGGCGGAGTCGATCACTCCGGTTGAGATCGGTGGGAAGGTGCGGGTGTTAGCGGTTGAGGGATTGAGGCTCCGGGTGGAGCCCCAATCGAAGAGTTAAAACTACAGCAATTCGGTAGCTGCGAAGAAGTAGGGGATTTCCACCGCGGC
>JBDTSJ010000089.1:0-18775 GCA_039931205.1 Acidobacteriota bacterium | reverse complement strand
TAATCAGCTGCTGATCCCCGGACACTTCTGTGCTCCCCACGTGGGAAGGGTCAAGGTGGCCGGGAAAGGATTCGTGTTCCGCGGAGGGTTAGTGTGAGTATCATCTTGCGTCGCAGCTCGTCTGTCCACCCACAGAAATGCGTTAACATCAACAAGATCAATGCAGCCCTCCGCCTCCAGGCGCAGAAGTTTCGTCCTGGCTGCTGCTACCGCGAGCGCGGGATTGGCTTTGAGGAGGCGTTCTGAGGATTTTCGCCGCCCTCACGCTCAAGCAGGCGTCGGAGTTGCTCCGCCGCAAAGATGCGTCGCCTGTTGAACTGACGCAAGCGTGCCTGAAGAGGATCGAACGCTACAATGCGTCCCTCAATGCATACATCACAGTTACCAGCGAGGGAGCTCTCCAAACCACACGTGAGATGGAAACCGAGCTGCGGCGTGGTCGGTGAAGAGGTCCCTTACACGGGATTCCCATCGCGGTCAAAGATAATATTGACACGTCAGGAATTCGCACCACAGCGGCGAGCGGCGTGTTTAAGGACCGCATACACTCCGAAGATTCAGAAGTCGTTCGCAGATTGAAGAACGCGGGCGCTGTGATCCTTGGCAAACTGAATCTTCACGAATTCGCTTACGGCGGAACTTCCGATGTGAGTTACGTTGGCGCCGTGCACAATCCGTGGGCACTCGAACACATCGCCGGAGGGTCCTCGGGCGGTTCGGCGGTCGCGGCCGATCTGTGCTTTGGTGCGCTCGGCACGGATACCGCCGGCTCGGTTCGGATTCCGGCATCGTATTGCGGCGTGGTTGGGTTCAAGCCCACCTATGGTCGCGTGAGTCTCCGCGGTGTTATACCTCTCTCCTGGACGCTTGATCACGTTGGTCCTATTTCCAAAACAGTCGAAGATGCGGGGTTGATGCTAGCGCAATCGCTTGCTTTGATCTGTTGGATCCCGCAGCAGTTGACACGCCGGTTCCCGATTACAGCCGGGCCGTTAAGGTGGATACTCCTAAGTTACGTTAGCCATTCCGCGCTGGCCATTTTTTGAGAAACTTCATCCCGAGGTCGCCCAAGCTGTGGAGTCGGCAATTGCCGTAATCAGGAAGATCAGCGGCCGTATTACTGAGACGACGCTTCCGCCTACATTTCCCTTGCTCATTCCAATAACGGGACCCGAAGCATACGCGTTTCACGCAAAGACGCTCGCAGAGTCAGAGGATTTGTACCAGCCCTTTACTCGTGACAGGATCATCCAGTTTGCGGCAGACATAAAGCCCCCGCCGTATGCCAATGCTCTCCGTCAGACGAATCTACTTCGCAGAGAGATCCGGAAGGTGTTCTTAACGATGGTCCTCCTGATTACGTCGACCATGCCGAATCCTGCGGAAAGCTCGGCGGACGCCAAGACTTTCGATCCCGTTGGACTGCAGAATTCTTCGCCCTTCAACATCTTCGGCCTTCCCACCATTTCAGTGCCCTGTGGTATTACAAAATCCGGATTGCCGATCGGTCTGCAGATCAGCGGCGCTCCATGGGCTGAGTCCACGGTTCTTTCGCTTGCGCGCGCATATGAGCGCGCAACGGAATGGCACAAGAAACGGCCGAAGCTTGGGTCGATGTAGATCCGGCAAACCAATCACACTATGGGTGTCGTGCCACCGTCGAAACTCGCCGTTAATTGTGTTAACGCCATTGGCGGCCGAGGTCGGAATCGCCACATTGATCGGCGTCAGACCTGGACTGATAATGCCCGCAAAAGTCACCTGAGCTCCCACCTCTCCGATTTGCAGCACCGGTAATGTGGCCAGGACTCCGCATTGAGACGAGGACCCTGCCAGGCTTGGTTCTGCGCTGATCAGAATGCCGGCCGATCCTTCTTTCGAGGTCGCTTCGGTGCGTCCGAGCACATCAGCGGAAGGCGGAGGAAGAATCCAACTGCAACCAGGGGCATTTAATGGAAATGCCGCTACCGTCCGCCAACTTAATATAGCGCGACTATGGTTTACAAGACTTCCAGATTGTTTCCGAACCGGTTGGGCCAACTCAGAACGATCCGATGTCGGTGCTCGAATGGCAACCGACACGACGCCAGACAAGGTCGCTCTGGTGATTGCTGGCCGAACGCTGCTCTTTACGTGTTCACACCGAAACGCGCGATTTGCCTGACCCAGAAGGAACAAGAGTCTCGGGCCCAGAGATCAAGGTTTCCACGGTCGATTGCGATGCCATCGCGGAACAGGCGTGGCTCGGGCAGGTGCGCCACCCCAGATGCCCGCGCTTTTAAAGATGATCCCAGAACCCTAATCGTTGCATGTCAAAAGTCTGAAGCAGGGCGCTGATAACTTCAAGGACCTAAAAGACACACCTGTGGGTGAACTTAAGCCAGCGGTACGGCGGTTCCAGTCATAAGCGCGCCGCGAATCGACAGAGAGGGGCGTGCTTACTTCGTGAGCGCTGCCTTCTGCTTTAACTGCGCGTCTCCCAAGTAGTGGACCGCGTCCCGATCCTCGCACACTGACTCGTAGAGTTCCGTATCCGCCATCAACTGCTGCATCACGCGGACAGTAAATGGTTCCGTATACGCCTTCGCATCCTCGATGGTGATATCGATTTGCAGCATCCCGAAGTTCAGCCGCGTGAAGCGCTCCACTAATTTTCCGGTGCCCGTCAGCGGACTCCCATTCACATCCAGCCATACATCGTCACGGAATCCGACCGTCGTAACAACCAAGGTATTGCCCTCCCACTTGCCAACCGAGTACCCGTACCACCAAGGCGCAAGCTGCGAACCCACTGTCGGCAAGGCCTGACCGTTCGTGAGAATCTGGCGGACGTCATTGTTGGCGTTGTACATGATGACGATCGATCCAGACCCCTGCACAATCTTTTTCTCAAAAGGATGAGTGTGGAGCTGCATCAACCCCAGCGGCATACAGTGGGCGTCGGGGTTGTCTTTACTGTTGTCGCCTTTGCGCTCGTCTCGGGTTTGGCGGCCCCACTCCGTAAAAGGGAGCCCTTTCGCAAAGCCGGAGCCAATATCTCCGAACTGCGCCGCCGGAGGTTCCCCGGGCGCCCGCGCCGGCGGAGGCGCGCCACCACCTGCTCCCTTCGCTTTTCCATTCGCCGGATTGAAGCGCATCGGTTGCCACAAGCCCGTCAGATCGGGATGTCCGTCCGCCGCTTTCGGCGCCGGTGCCTTCAAATCGAGTTCCCCGCTCTCGGTTCTCGGCCCCTCCGTGGGGTGGGCGGGCCATTGTGCGAGCAGCATGGTCGCTCCCGCAACCAGCGTCACCAAGGCCGCCGCCATCATCGAGATGGTGTTGTTTGAGTTCATCTGGCTATGCACCTGTTCGCTCGTGTATTGTGTAACGCTTTGCCCGAATGTAGCACTCTCATGCGCGTTCTATTTTCGCAGAATCAATCGCCCCAGGGGGCCGGATGCTGTCCGCTAGTGTAGTCGCACACCGTACGGCATTCGTAGCGGTCTTCCATGGTCGTCCGATGGGGTGCGAACCGGGCACCGCACATTTGGATACCATATCCGCATGCGTTACGCCGTGTTGCTACTCTGCGTGCCCTTGTTCGCTCAAACCCCGGCAAACACAGCCCGAATCGAAGGTCGCGTGATCGACGTAGAAGGAAGGCCCGTCGCGAATGTCAACGTCATGACAGGCTTGATGACGGACCGTCAGCCGCGCTCTTCGCGTACCGCCGCCGACGGAACCTTTGCGTTCGAATATCTGCCCCCCGCGTCCAACTACGCGATCACCGCGCAGAAACCTGGATATCTGACAGCCACTCTTGGTGCGGGAGCTCAAGGCGCCCGCAATGCACTACCTACGCCATTCGCTCTTGCACGTGGAGAGATCGCACGTGTTGAGTTACGCCTCATCGGACAGGGCGTCATCACCGGCACGGTTACCAATCAAAGCGGCGATCCTGTGGGGCAGGCGACCGTCGTGTTATGGCAGTTGCGTTACCGGCTGGGCGTGGTGGAAAAGAATTACACACGTATCGCGCGGACCGATGACCGCGGCGTCTACCGGCTGGCAGAGCTTCCCGCGGGCTCCTACGTATTGGTCGCCGGTGAAACCAACGCCGGCTCCGCTCGTGGTGACGGAAAAGCCAACCTCACAACCTACTTTCACGGAACGCAGCAGTTTACGGATGCCACACCGGTCGAAGTAACGCCGGGTGGCGAAGCTCGGGCGGACATTGCGCTCCTGCGCGGCGCTGTGTACTCTCTGCGCGGCAAATTAATCGATGAATCGGGCGCTCCGATGCGCCAGAGCCGGGTGTCGGCGCGTCGCAATAATGACGCGGCGTTCACAACTCTCGCCATGACAGCCACCGGCGCAGACGGCAGTTTTGAGATGCACGATCTAATGCCGGGAAACTACATCGTTGAGCCGGACGCGATGTTCGATCCACAAACGGGTGCACCCCTGCCGCGGTTGGCGATGAGTACACCGGTGGTCGTTGGCGCCGCCGACGTCACGGACGTCGTATTGCGCCCCTCACGTACGGCATCGCTCACTGGGACCATCCAGGTCGAGGGAGAGGAGTGGTCCCCTCCCACGGACAAACGGCGCATTGGTCCAACGCTGACCGAGGCGACGTTGACGGAGCCCGCAGGCATCCCCAGGACACCCTATGCCGGGCTGACGGCCATGGATTCGTCCATCAACGGATCGTACGCAGCGGAGGTTCGCGCGGACTCGAAGTTTGAGATCGCAGCGTCGTTCGAGGAGAATACCGGTTCGTAGCCGGCGGGTTTCCGGAAACCTATTACGTGAAGTCCGTCCGGGTCGAAAATGACGACCTAACGCACGCGCCCATTCGCATCCCGAGCGGTCCGCTGACAGTGGTCATTTCAACGAAGGGCGCCGAAGTAGGAGGGACCCTCCCGCGCGACGGCCTGAGTGTAGTGCTGTGGCCCGAGCCCGAAAACCCGGGACATCCCCTGCACGGCATCCGAATGGTCAACAGCAAGGGGAGCGCGTTCCTCATGCGAGGTCTCCCACCCGGCACCTATCGCGTCGCCGCCTTCGACACCTCCGAAACGGGCGTTCTCTGGAACTACGCGTTCCTCAATAGCTTCAGCGGAGAAGCCACGCGCATCGAAGTGAATGAAGGCACCAAGTTGAAAACAGAGCCCCGTTTGATTCCGACAGAGCGTTTCAACTCAGAATTTAAGAAACTACGGTAACTGGATCTGATCAGACGTTTGTGCACTGGCATATTACACACCCGCTGGAAAGGGGATCTAGGTTGTCAGTCCTAGTTCGCCGGTTGTGCAATCCGTGCCGATTCGGACAGAATATGGTGGGTCACGTAGGAGGTCTGGGTGGGGACGCTATCCCGAAACTTCACTCGCAGCAACACTTGGTAGTTACGGGGCACCTTACCTGTACTGTTCTTCAGATGCCCGATCAGCTCTTTTGCCGCGGCGGCATCCGTGAACCACTGGACGGCACCCAGCCTACCAGGTGTTCGCATGCTGGTGAAACTAGTCATGTCACCTGCGCCAGAGGGGCCAGCAATATGAGTAACAATCGCATACAATTCCCCGTTTTCGGATGCATTCGCTGAGCGCTCGGGATAAAATTCGAGGTCGCCTGGACCCGGACGTGCGTTAGTAATGCCACCTGGCGCGTAGTTGAAATCCAGGACACCCGGCAACGCATTGAAGCGGTCATTGAAAAAAACCGACGCCCCTATGTAAATTACGTTATGGCTTGCGAGTATGGACCATGAAAGATCTGTCCCCGCCGACAAAGAAAGGGTAGGAACTAGCGGACCCAGAAATCGGCCCAAAACAAACGCCGCACTAGCTTCTCCAATGGGAGCGTAGTAGTGGCTGGGAGTCATCTCGGGATCGCCAAGCAACTTCCGGATCGCCGCCACGCGTGGCGACTTTTCGATGTCTTCCCACGTATTCAACCACATTTCGCGATACGTACCCGCCCCACCAAATTGCACAAACGGCGGATCTTCAATCGCTATGATCACGGGCCGTTGACCCGACAAAAAGCTTGCCCACAGCTGACGCAGTTCGGAAGTCCACATGGAACGGGAAAATCCCTGCCGCTCGTTTCTGAGTTGATAGGACGCGACTCCGGCCCACACCGAGGTGAGCACTAAGCCAATGACCAAACCCCGGATTAGTAAAGGGGTTGGCTTGACCCCAGCTTCGGCGGTATGAGGTTGATCCGCCGGGTCCGGACGTGGCGCCCAAGTTAGATTGAATTGGCCTTTAGGAATCTCGACGATGAGGGGATCGTGGAGCCCCTCGGTCCGGTAGTATTCGGCTAACTTCTGGCGTAGCCTCCCAACCTGAATCCTGACGCTGGAATCCGATCTAGGATCGTAGTCAGCGGTCTTCCCAAGCCCTTCTACACCTACTGCGTACTCTTTCAATGGCCCTACAGCCTCGCCAGCCGACCGGTCAGCCAGAAATCTGAGCAGCCTCCGCAGGGATTCGGCGTTCCGGAACGGCTGGCTTTGGAGAATACGATCTACTTGCGCGGCTACGCTTATCGACGACCCGTCCAGCTGGTTTGTTTGCATTACCCCCCGCTTTGGCCTTTCTAAGTCTAATGGAAACGGCCAAAGTTTCAAAGCTCAAAGAGAGTAGAGAGGGAGCCCACCTCCCCATGCTAATTACCCCTTTTTTATCAATTATATAGATGAAGATACCAACCCGTTCCATTGATCTGAACGGGCGGTGACTTACCGTTCGCAGCTTGCAGTCATATCAAATTTAGTGCATAGTCAGTTGCGACACCGGTGAGGTCGTGAGACCAAGACTGTCGTCCGCAGGGGGCAGACGTTTGAACAATCTACGTAATTTTGGCGTAATCCTCATTCTCGGAAGCATCTCGTTTCTGCTCTTGTCCGGCCAGTCCGTACCGAACCCCGAACGGACTGTGGTCAGGCACCCCCCCAAGAAACAGGCGGGACTCAAGCAAATCGCGTCCACTGGTCCAACCGCGGCGGCACAGCGAGCTCTGGTCGATCGATACTGCGTCGGGTGCCACAACGAGAAGCTGAAGACCGCCAACTTCTCGCTAGAAAAAGCTGATCTGCTCACAGCGGGAGATCATCCCGAGGTCTGGGAGCGGGTGATCCGCAAGATGCGCGCCGGAATGATGCCTCCTCCCGGGTTGCCGCGGCCTCCTCTCGCGCAGTACGAAGGCCTGCGGGATTGGCTGGAAGCGGAGATCGACAAGAAAGCCGCGGCGCATCCCGATCCGGGTTCTGTCGTCCTGCACCGGCTGAACCGAACCGAGTACAAGAACGCGGTACGAGACCTGCTCGACCTTGAGGTCGATGTCGCCTCCTTACTGCCGCCCGACGATTCGGCGCGAGGGTTCGATAACATCGCGGGATCTTTAACCATTTCGCCAACCCTGCTCGAAGCCTACACCTCGGCCGCTTCGCGCATTTCACGCATGTCGGTCGGCTTCTGGAAATCTCCCACCGAAGCCGCCTACATCTCGCCTGGCGATACCTCGCAGACCGAGCGCTTGGAAGGGCTGCCCTTCGGTACCCGCGGAGGCATGGTCGTGCGCCACGTCTTCCCGTCAAACGGCGAATATAAGTTCTTGATTGCCAACTTCGGCGTGGGTAAGTTCATCCCCAATGAGAAGCTCGCGTTCTTCATCGACAACGAACTGGTGGAAAAGCGCGACTATAAGGGCGTCGGACTCTCCGCCGCGAACTCCTCGGATAACGACGGCACCATCGAAGTCACCATCCCGGTGAAGGCTGGCTCGCATATGTTAGGCGTGACGTTTCTCGCCGAAAACTATCGCCCCAGCCTGGACCTGATCCGTCAGTACGATCGAAAATCACTGGAAGACAATCCGATTCCGCAGTTGCAGTATCACCCCGTCGTGGGATCGCTGCGCATTCGCGGTCCCTTCACGGCGACACGTCCGGAAGATTCCGCCAGCCTTCGTAAAGTTTACGTCTGCCAGCCATCCACCACGGAGCAGGAGGCTCCCTGCGCCAATAGAATCCTCACCACGCTGATGCGCCGGGCCTATCGTCGTCCGGTGACTCCTCAAGACATGGAATGGGTGCAGGGTTTCTTCCAGGAGGGCCGTCGCACGGGAACGTTCCAGGACGGCATCGAGTTGGCCCTGCGGCGTATTTTGACCAGCCCGCAGTTCCTGGTCCGCGCCGAGCGTGAGCCCGCCAACCTCAAAGCGGGTCAAGCCTACCGGATTACCGATCTGGAGCTTGCTTCTCGCTTGTCGTTTCTCCTGTGGAGCAGCATCCCGGACGACGAGTTGATCGACGTCGCCGCGAAGAACCAACTGCATCTTCCGCTGGTGCTGGCGCGCGAGGTGAAACGTATGCTCGCCGATAGCAAGGCGGACGCCCTGACCGAAAACTTCGGCGACCAATTGCTGTATCTGCGCAATCTACCCACCACCTCGCCTGACGGCGTCTTCTATCCGAACTGGGATGACGAGCTACGCAAGAGCTTCCGCCGCGAAACGGAGCTATTGTTCCAGAGCGTCATCAAGGAAAATCGCAGTATCCTGGATCTCCTGAATGCCGACTACACGTTCCTTAACGAACGCTTGGCCAAGCACTACGGCGTGCCGAACATTTACGGAGCGCAGTTCCGGCGCGTGACGCTGGGTCCGGACATGGCCTATCGTCGCGGACTCCTTGGCCAGGGAAGCGTGCTAGCCCTCGCGTGGCAGCAGAACTTCCGGACCTCGCCAGTGAAACGCGGCGTCTGGATTCTGGAAAATATCCTGGGCACGCCACCTCCGGAGCCTCCGCCTAATGTTCCGCCGCTGGAAGATAGCGCCGGCGACAGCAAAATCATGACCTTGCGCGAGCAGATGACGCTGCATCGCAAAAACGAGCCGTGCGCCGGTTGCCACAAGTTGATGGACCCTATCGGCTTCGCGCTCGAGAACTTCGATGCGGACGGTTCGTGGCGCACCAAGCAAGGCGGCCAGGGCGGTGTACCGATCGACGCGTCTTCGGTGATCTGGGACGGCACCAAGGTGAACGGTCCCACCGAACTACGCCAGGCGTTGCTCAAGTACTCGCCGCAGTTCGTGCGAACAATCACGGAAAAGATGATGACGTTTGCCTTGGGCCGGGGTGTCGAAAACGAAGACATGCCCGTCATCCGGGCGATCGCTCGCGACGCGCATAACGATAATGACCGTTTTATGTCGGTCCTGATGGGCGTTATCAAGAGCGATCCATTCAATAAACGAGTGAAGCAGCCGGAGAACTAGGGGACTTATGTTTCTCACACGAAAATTTATCCCGCGTCGGACATTCCTTCGCGGTGCGGGCGTGGCCATCGGATTACCACTTCTCGACAGCATGGTGCCGGCACAAACCGCACTGAAGAAGACTGCCGCGGCCCCTGTGCCCCGGTTCCTCGGCATCTGGCATCCGCACGGCGCGGCGCCGGGTTATTGGAGCCCGCTGCAGGAAGGTAAGAACTTTGAGTTCTCCTTCATCACCAAGCCGCTCGAACCGTTCCGCAATCGTGTCACCTTGATCACTGGTATGGACATGCCGGAAGCCGCGGCCACAACCGAAGAGCCCGGCGGCGATCACGCGCGAGGAGCGGTGTTCCTCTCCTCGTCCCGCCCGCGCAGGAACGCCGTGAGCCCCTACCTCGGCGTCAGCTTCGATCAGTTGATCGCGAAGCGGTACGGAGAGAGCACCATCCTCTCCTCACTACAGCTAGGTGTAGAAGAAGACGGGAACTTCGGCAACTGTAACTGGGGCTATAGCTGCGCCTATACCAACTGCATGTCGTGGACCTCGCCCACCACCCCTCTCCCCACCGAAGTGAACCCGCGTGTCGCCTTCGAGCGGCTCTTCGGCGACGGCAGCAGCAGTGAGGAACGCCGCCGCGGCAGAGCGCAGAGCGCCAGCATCCTGGACTCCGTGACGCAAGAGATCGCCTTCTTCCGTCGACCGCTCGGCGAAGGCGACAAACAGCGCCTCGATACCTACCTCGAAAACATTCGCGAAATCGAACGCCGCATCCGCATCGCCATGGAATCGACGGTGAAGGAGCCCAACGAAGAAATCCCCTTTGGTCTCCCCGAGAACAAGCACGTCCACTATCGCTTGATGTACGATCTGCTCGCCCTCGCCTTCGAAGGCGACCTGACACGCTCGGCAACCTACATGCTCGGCAAAGATCTCTCGGGTGCTAGCTTCCCGGAATCGGGATTCAACGGCGCCTGGCATGGATCTTCGCACCATGGCGACAAGCCCGATAACGTCGCCAGCTACGCGAAGATGAACCGCTATCATGTGCAAAACCTCGCGTATTTTGCCGCGAAGCTGAATAAGATTCAAGACGGAGACGGAACTCTGCTCGATCACACGCTGATCTACAAAGGCAGCAACATGGGGAATTCCCACCGCCACGCGCACATCAAGGTGCCCGTGATCCTGCTGGGCGGCTTGAACGGCTCGCTGCAGGGAAACCGTCACATCGTGTTCCCCGACTACACTGAGCGCACCTCGAACATGCTGCTCGCGTTGTTGCACAAGTACGACATCGAAGATATTCCAAAGTATGACGTCGGCGGGCACCAGGTGGGGACGCAGAAAACGTTTGGGTCCAGCACCAAGCCGCTGTCGCTCTAATCGCATGCGTTACATCATTGCTATCGGAGTCTTGGCGGCTCTGCCGCTGGCGGCGCAGGTCGGCGGACGAGCGACGCGTCCCAAGATCGAGCGCCCTGACGGTCCCGTTTGGAACGTCATTCGCGCCAATTGCACCACCTGCCACGGCATAGACGACTACGCTTTCTATGCTCTGGACAAGGCGGGTTGGTCCAAGCTGATCGCGCAAAAACATAAACCCGGCGAAGCCGTTCTCTCCCAAGCGGACCAAGGCCTGCTACTCAATTGGCTCGGCGAAAAGTTCGGGCCCGAGACCAAGCCATTTCCGCGAACCTACATTCCTCCCGAGATCACGACGTTCTTCTCCGATCCCGAAGCGTTCCGCCTGATGAATCGCTCATGCACCAAGTGCCACGGCGTCGATCGCGTGCAAGGAGCGCGCAAGGCTACCGAAAACTGGCGCGTGACGTTAGTCGACATGCGCGAGCGCGGCGCAGAGTTATCGGATGAAGAGCTGGAACGGCTCGTCGAGTGGCTTGCGCGCGTGTGGGGGACCAACCAGGACAAATGATGCGCAGGCTCACTCTATTCCTGCTCGCCGCGCTGCTATTCGCGAACGACCCCGCGCCGCTGTACCTCACTGCCACCACAGCGAACATCCCCGGCGCCCCCGATCAAGTGCGTCTCGAAATCCTACGCTGGTCAACCGACGAAGAGCGCGACCGCTTGATGGCCGCTTGGGAACTACGTTTGAGCACGCCCGCGAATACGAAAGGCAAAGCCGCCACCAAAGGAAAAGGCGCGGGTCGAGGTGCCGCTCCTGCATCCGGCGCAGATGCCATTTCGCCGTCGACAGCACTGGCGCGGGCACTGCAAGAGACAACGACGGTGGGCTACCTGTGGTCCTCCGAGATGGCCGGTTACGCGCTACGCTACGCGGGCAAGATCGCGAATCCTGACGGCTCGCAGCGCGTCTTGTTGATCACGCAGCGCCGCTTGGGCGCGATGAATCAACGCTGGAATCTTGATGCTGCCAATAGTGACGAATTCACGGTGATCGAATTGCGCTTGGATGCTAAGGGGCAAGGCGAAGGACGTACGTCGCTTGCGGGCAAGCTCGCAGCGGACGCATCCATGAAAATGTTAACGCCGGAGAGCGGACAGCCGGTCGTGCTTCGCAACGTGAAGCTGGCCAAGGAGGCAAAATGAAACGGGCATTCCTGGCGATGAGTGTCGCGGTGGCATGCTTCGCCGCTGGCAATAGCGATGTCGCCGACTCGGCGATGCGCGGCGACAAGGCCGCTGTGCAAAAGCTGATTCTGCAAAAGGCGAACGTGAACGCTCCGCAAGTGGATGGATCGACCGCGCTCCATTGGGCGGTACAAGCGAACGACCTTGAACTCGCCGATCTTCTGATCAAAACGGGCGCGAAAGTAGCGGCGCCCAACGTCACCGGATCCACTCCCCTGCAATTGGCAGCGGTCAACGGCAGCGCCCCGATGTTGGAACGGCTCCTTGCCGCGGGCGCGGATCCAAACGCGCTCTTGACCAAGTCCGGCGATACCGCGCTGATGATGGCTTCGCGCACGGGCAAAGTGGATGCCGTCAAAGTGTTGCTCGACCGCGGCGCTAAAGTGAACACACAGGAAACCTGGGGCGGGACCACGGCATTGATGTGGGCTGTCTCCGAGAAGCATGCAGAAGCGACCAAGCTCCTGATCGAGCGCGGAGCCGACGTGAAAACGCGTTCCTACTACGTTCCCTCCGCCTCCGGGCGCGGCTTCGAGGGCACCACTCCCGTTCCCAACAAACCCAACACACAAGACTTCGAAGAATTTGCCAGCGGATGGTTGACGCCGTTGATGCTCGCGGCTCGCGAGAACGACCTGGAATCGGCCCGCTTGCTCGTCAAAGCCGGAGCCGATATCAACGCGCAGTCCGGCGACGGCAAAGATGCGCTGTCGCTCGCCTTCTTCGACGGCAGCTACGACGTCGCCGAGTTCCTCATCGATAGCCGCGCCAACGTGAATCAAAAAGACGCACAGCGCTTTACCGCATTGTTCTGGGCTGTCGACCGCCGCAACATGGAAACCGCCCCCAATTTCCCTTGGATGGAAACCCGCGATCCCTTGCCGCTGATCAAGAAACTGCTCGATGCCGGCGCGGATCCCAATTTCCTGATCAACTCCACCCCCCGCGCCCGTATGCGCGAGGGTTCGCCGCGCCTGGTCTACGCCACTTCCCTCATGCGCGCCGCCTTGGCCGGCGACGTCGAGCTTGCGAAGCTCCTGCTTTCGCACGGCGCCGATCCGCATATTCGCTCGAGAGACAGCGAGACAACCTTGATGGCTGCCTCCGGCACGGGATTCATCAACGGCTATCACCGCCAGCGGACCTCAGCCGAACGCCTGGAACTCGTAAAACTCTTGGTCCAACTTGGCGAAGACGTGAACGCCGCCGACAACTACGGAATCACCCCGCTGATGGTCGCTGCGAATCTCGGCGATATCGAGGTCGTCAAGTACCTTATCTCCGCCGGAGCTGACCTCAACGCCCACGACCTGGGCAAGAAGAACGACGGTGCGTTCGGCTCCAGCGTCGAACCCCTGATGCCCATCGACTACGCCATCGGAGTAGGAACCTTCGTGCCCAACAACGCCGTAATCATCC
The DNA here is from genome assembly GCA_039931205.1 of Acidobacteriota bacterium. Lineage (GTDB taxonomy): Bacteria > Acidobacteriota > Terriglobia > Bryobacterales > Bryobacteraceae > Palsa-187. The sequence goes on along the minus strand of JBDTSJ010000089.1, from coordinate 5,475 downwards.
ACGCCGATGTGCAGCAGTTGATCGCCGGCGAAATGGAAAAACGCGGCATCAAGCACACAACATCCGAATGCACGCTGCGCGGCTTCACCTGCGCTCTGGCAAACGTAGATCCAAAGACCGCTACCCCGGCTGAGATAGTAAAGATCCGCGCCATCCAAACCGGCTATCACGTCGACGGCATCACAGGTGGTCTGGCCGTCGGCGACAAGGCGCAGCAGTAAACGAGAGGGATTGCGGGAGAGCCTGACCCGAGTTCACCTTCGGCGGGATGGTACAGATTCTGGATTCCCGCTATCGTTGATTCAGACGTAGAACCGGCGTCTTGCAATCGCGCTGCATCATCAGGGGCGCGGTCCATAATGAGGCGGAGCTTGTCCGACATCCAGCGCACCCAGGTCAGGCGCGCGCCCGGCGAATCCGTTCGTGACGGTGGCAACACCACGCCCCGATCCACGGCCGCGGCTCCTGGTTTGAGGCGGAAGTCGAAGTCTTCAGCCTTGTAGAGTTTCTGCAAGCTGGAAGTATCGCTCGCATCGAGCCGCGACACCTTGACGGAAATATCGTAATCGACAAGGATGCTGTTGCGTCCTGTCCGGTTGCCTGACTATATTCCTGCAGGGTCGCGAACTGCCGATTCTGTAATTGTGGACGCGTCCCAGGACCCAAGGGATCCATCACGACATTCGCTGGCGGCGAGTCCCCTTGGAACGACTTAGCTACACCGGGATTCGGGCGGAAGCCGTTGTAGTCCGATGAAGTGTAGTTGGTGTTCGTAGTGACGCTGAAGATCAGGAGACTGGAGTTCTGGCCCAGCATCAGATTGTTTCTCCAGTGGTTGTTCTGCGGATTTCCCGGCGTCTCCGACAGGATCGTGTTGTTGTAGAAGAGCACTCCGGCCGATCCGCTGGTGAGGCGCGTCGAGCCACCTGTTCCGGATCCAATAAACAGGGCCTCCCAGCGCGGGCTGGTTACAGAACGCATGCGACGGGTGGTTGATGAGCATGTTCCGCATGATGCGGATATTGTGCATGCCGCCGTCGGCCTCGATGGGGTTGTCATGCGAGTTGGTGACGTAGTTGTTGTAGAAATCAATCGCGACTGGCGGGCGATCCCAATACTCGTGCGGCGGATACTTCGGTCCTTCTCCGATATCCGGCCCCGAAGCAGTCGAGCCATCCGGGTTGCCGTACGTTTCGATATTGATGCCATCGTGGAAATCAGCAATGTAGTTGTAAGCCACAACATGGCCCGGCCCGTAGAGTTTCACTGCTACGTAGGAACTTATCTTAGGCGGAAAGATTTATCCATCCAGTCCGGCAAACCGACCCCACAAATTGGGACTCGCCCAGCCGATCATGTGGCTTGGGTCGTTCCGTCCCAGGAACACGTAATCCGCGATATAGAAGTTGCTGCATCCCGAATAATTCGCGAAGATACCAGCACCGACGTTTTCAAAGCGATTTCTCTTAGCGGTGAGGCCCTTGGATCCCATCAGGAACTATGTGCCGGCCAAGATGCCGATTTCCGCATTACGAATTGCCAGGCCCTCAAAATAGGTATAGTCGGCGGCGCGCACATCGAAAAGCGCATAGTAGGCCACGCCATTGATGACTACCGGACCGTCACCTGCAGCTTTGATCGAAATGGGCATTTCAGCTGTCCCATCGGCGGTGAGGTAGTAGGTCCCATCCAACGGCGTCGTCCGGTTCACGGTCGCATCGTTAGTGTATTCGTAGCGGTTATATTTGTATTCACCGGCATGCACCAGGATCGTATCTCCCGGGCGGACGCGCGGCCGACCCCGTCGCCCAATCGGTTCCCGCGCAGGAATAGTTGTAGGCGCACATCAATCCCTCGTAGGAAGGTTCGATCTTCTGACCTTTGAATCCGTGTGGGTAGATGTGCAGCACACGGCCGTGGGCATAAGACATCGGCTCGGGACGCGTGCGAACCGTCACAGTACGGCGGCTCTCGCTGCGAACACCATCCGGATCAGCGAGCACAAACTGCGCTTCATAGGCGGTGTCGGGTTCCAGACCTAGAATGCTCCCGGCAAACATGTTCGGAGCGATCACGTCGACTTGGGATGCCATGTAGACACGTTCCCATTTGAGGCGGAGCAGCGGCAAAGCGTCATTCCAGGCCGTTTCGCCCTTCTTACGGTAGAACACGCTCACGGTGGCATTGCGGTTGTCATCGCCTTGAATAAACCACTCAAAGCCGAGATTGATCAGCGTCGGCGGATCGATAAAGAATTCGATGGCGGTGACCACATTTGGATTCGGCGGTGGAGCCTTCCCTTGTCCGGCTGACACTCCCGCTGGAGGCTGGAAGCTCTAGGCGAATCGCCCCATCATCACGACACCGACGAGCAGAGTCGCTGCCTGCACTATGTTTGCCAATCGCATCGGAAGCGAAATCACATCCATGCCGCGCTAAGGCCAGTCGCCCTCAGTGAGAATTGGCGCCCAGAGAAGAATCGTCCTTAGCGTATGTGATTTGAAGTATACACGTATACCGAGAAGCATCAAGCCTCCTATACATATTGATGCTGCTGCTCGCCGGCGGCTCGCTACTGCATTAGGTCCAGAATGCCGTTGACGATGGCGGACTCCGCGCAGCCGGGTTGCAGTCGCGAGGACAGCACCTCGAAGGTGAACATTCCGAAACCTGCATCGTGAGGGATGTAACCGGAGCGAGCAGCGTCATTCGTCAGCGTGGCCATCATCGTTCGAGCGTTCGGTGACTCCTTTTTGAGCCGCTGTGCGATCGGGTTAAAGACCTCCGCATTCACGCCGCCGATCATGATGTCGCCTAGTTGCAGTAAGCTGAGTCGGATGTCGACAGGACCGGCTTCCTTGTATTCCCCTGCGAAACCGGCGCGGCCTTGATTCAGACGTTCGCGACCTGGGCAGCTCACGGTCTTGAAGCGTCCGTCGATTTAAGCCCCGTCTCCATCCGATCCATGCCTCGCATAGCATGCATCACTTCCTCCCCAAGAAACTGGCCCATGGAGAGGATCATCTGCTTCTGTTGGCTCATCAGCTTCTCAGTTTGGGGGTCCTTGCGGTTCAATCCCTGCCCGCCGGGGGGCATGGCGTTGCTGATGTCTTCACCTCTTTTTGCGTAGTCCTTGATGCGTATCTCGCGCAGATCGTAGGTTTGCTGGAAGTAGACTGGATTCTGATCACCCGCCGCACCGGTCGACCACAACGCCACGACCTTGTCGTCGTAGGAGTCCTCGATGTACTTCGAGGTGGTGCCCGGGGCATCGCCGCTCACCATATCGAGTTGCCCCACAGCGACGGCGTGCATTGCGTAGTTGTAGTAAACCGCGATGGGGTCGCCGTTCATAGTCTCAAACTTGATGACCGCAACCGTTTTATCCGACGGGCCCTCGTAGTTAGGTCCTTCCCACCAACGACGCGTCTTGGCATCGACGATGTTGCGATTCACATTGATATAGGAAACACCGGTACCGTAGCCAACCCGAGCCAGCGTCAGCCGTTGCTTCGCCACCCGAACGGATTCCACAATTTTCGCGATGTAAGTCGCCGCCTGTTGACCAGGCACACTATGCGTGTGCGTCGCTGTGATGATGACGTTTTGTGTGGGAATCCCCAGCTCGGATTCCACTTGCTTCGTCACCGCTTGCCAGATGTTGTCCGGCATAGAACCTGCGTCCACAGTAACCAACGCAGCGGACGATGTTCCATTATCGATCACAATCGCTCGAGAGTGGATGCGATCGAGAACGCCGAGGTAGTTCTGCGGCAGCGTCTCGGGCGTAACATCTACCTTAGCCGCCCCGACCCTCAACGTCGACTGTCCGAATGCCGTCGCGGCCGTTATCAGAATGATCCATTTCGTCATAGACACCTCACTTACGGAACAACAGGGGAGTAGTTTCATTCAACTGATTACGCCACACGCTAAAGACATGCCCTCCAGGGTAGTCGGACCAACGGGCGTTGATCCCCCTCTCCCTCAGCAAGCCCACCAACTTCTTACCCGGCTCAAGCATACCGGTTTCCGACTGGCCGCACCCGAGATACAAGAACCGGAGCGACTTGTTCGTTTTGGCGGGAACCGCGAGCATCTCTTTCCAGGGGGACTGCGATTCCACCGGTCCAGACTCTAGCGTCGGAGCGAGGTTGCCAAATCCGCCGCTGAACGCCAGAACATAGTGGAACATCTCCGGATGCGCGAGACCGATCGAGATCGTCTGATGGCACCCATCGAAAAACCGCCGATTGCACGATGATCAGCGTCGGTATACACGCGGTAATTCGTCTCAACCATCGGGATGATCTGTTCCAGGAACTCCTTTGTAAACAAGACATAGTTGCCCAGGCTAGGCACTCCTGCTGCGGCAGGCTCCTTGGAAGGCCCAACCGAAGCGCTCTGAATGCATGCCCGTGCGGCATCACGACGACCATCGGCACCGCCTTTCCGTCGGCGATCAGATTGTCCAGAATGATGTTGGCGCGGCCATTGTCCACCCAACCGTTCTGCGTTTCGCCGTTGCCGTGCAGCAGATAGAAGGCCGGATACTTCGCGTTCGACTTGTCGTAGCCCGGTGGCGTGTAAACCCAAACGTAGCGGCTTACGCCGATCGCCTTCGTTTCGTACAGTTCCATCCGCACGTTGCCGTGCGGAACGGGGCGCGCGTCATAAAACGCGGGCTTGTCTCCTGAAACCTCCACGAAGCTCGAAACAGAGGCGGGGCCTGGGGCCCGCGGCATCAAGTTGATGTTAGCTGGGTCCGATAGATCGACGCCTGCGATACGGAAGTTGTAGATCCAGATTTCAGGTGGTAAAGGACCGATGGTGATACTCCACACACCATCGCTTCCCTTGATCATCGTTTGTGGAGACTTGCCCTGCAGGACTTCTCCGGTTAGCAGCACTTCGTTTGCCTGCGACGCACGCACCCGAAACGTCACGGTCCGGTCCAGGTGAACCTCTGGGGAACACAGCGCTACGAGACCTTGCGCGAGCAGGAGCGTTGCAGTCAGCATCAGTGCCGCGACCTTCATCTCTTGAATACTCCTAAATCGAATGCGTCGGCCATGGCTTGATTGCCCGCGTCGTTCGGATGGATGTGATCGCCGGGATCGAATTCCGTTTTGATCTTAGTTGCTCGCTGCGGATCTCGAACGACCGCGTCGAAATCGACGACAGCATCGAAGTGACCTTTCTCCCGGACCCACCGATTGACGGCCTGGCGAATTTGTTCACCCCGTTCGGAGGCGGTAGGCACTCCCTCCTCAGGCATGATCGTAGCCCCCATTACTTTAATCCCATGAGAGTGACTTCGCGCGATGATCTGCTGGTAACCCCAGATCAGTTCTTCCGCCGTGAGTGCGTTTGGACCGTCTGCTCGACCGTGAATGTTGATGTCGTTGATACCTTCCAGTAGCACCACCCACTTCACCCCCGGTTGCGACAAGACATCCCGATCCAGCCGCCCGA
>JBDTSJ010000088.1:0-20779 GCA_039931205.1 Acidobacteriota bacterium | reverse complement strand
GGCGCGGTCCTTGTGACCGCGCCATTTTTATTTCGGGGTGTACCCATTTATGCAACAACCTCCTTATCGCGCCGACCACGTCGGCAGCTTGCTTAGACCGCAATATCTTAAAGATGCGCGCGCCCAACATTCGGCCGGAGCGATTCCGGCTTCGGAGCTGACCGCGGTGGAGGACAAGGCAATTCGGGAACTGATCGCAAAGCAGGAGAACGTGGGTCTGCAGGGGATCACCGATGGCGAATTTCGCAGAGCGTTCTGGCATTTGGATTTCATGGCTGGGCTGGAGGGCGTGGAGTTGTATGAATCCGACCAAGGCATTCAGTTCAAGGGTGGTCAGACCAAGGCGAAAGGGCTGCGCGTGGTGAGCACGCTGGGATCATCGCGGCCGCATTACGAGATCGAACACTGGAAGTATCTGGCGGCCAATACCAAGCGCTGTGCCAAGGCAATGATTCCGTCGCCCACGGTGCTCCATTATCGCGGTGGACGCAAGGCGATTCGCCCGGATGTCTATCCCACAATGGAAGGATTCTACGAGGATTTAGGTCAGACCTATAAGAAAATAGTCAACGATTTTGGTCAGGCGGGCTGCAAATACCTGCAACTGGACGAAGTGAATTTCACGTATCTTTGTGATGAGAAGGAACGGCAGAAGCTGCGTGATCGGGGCGACGATCCCGATGCTCTGCCGGCGATTTATGCCGACATGATCAATGCGGCGATCTCCGGCAAAACGCCAGGCATGCGCATCACGATGCATTTGTGCCGCGGCAACTTCAAGTCCATGTGGATTGCCGAAGGCGGTTATGAACCCGTGGCAGAACTCTTGTTTAATAAGATCAATATCGACGGCTACTTCATGGAGTGGGACACGGAACGCGCCGGTGGATTCGAGCCTCTGCGGCTGGTGCCCAAAGATAAGTACGTGGTGTTGGGGATTGTCTCCTCCAAGACGGGTGAGCTGGAGAGCAAGGATTTCCTCAAACGGCGGATTGACGAGGCGGCCAAGTTTATCGATCTGGATCAATTGTGCCTGAGTCCCCAGTGTGGCTTCGCCTCGACCGAGGAAGGCAATCTCGTTACAGAGGAACAGCAATGGGCAAAGCTTGCCCGCGTTGTGGAAGTCGCGAGCGAAGTGTGGGGCTAAGCGTCCCCTCGTTGATTCGCAATCGCGGTTCGCAACTGCCGAATGACTTGAGTCCTGTCGGTGCCTGGCGGATAACCGACTCAGGATTGCCTTCGTCTAATCAGTAGGTGGCTTTTGGGCCGCTCGGAAGTTCCAATACTGATCTACGAGAAAGGCATCTTTAGTAGTTATGAACTTATTCAGAGCGTTAGGTTTAGCTGTGATTCTGTCGGCGGCAGCCAGTGCGGCGTCGGCATATAAGGTGGAATTGACCTCAGCGACGAGCGTAGGCGGAACGCAGCTGCAACCCGGTCAATACAAAGTAGAAGTGACGGGTGACAAGGCTGTATTTACCAGTGGAAAGAAAGTGGTGGCGGAAACGCCCGTGACTGTGGAGACTGGGGCGAAGAAGTACTCAGATACCCAGGTCAGCACGATTAATTCGACCATGCAATCCATCGCGGTGGGCGGGACGACCATGAAGATCGTCTTGAAAGCGAAATAACTGCGCGGCGCTAAGTTGCGCTGAAACTAGAAAAGGCCCGTTCACCTTCTGGGTGCGCGGGCCTTTTGAGTGTTTGCTGAAGCTTAGGCGATTCGGAGTTTGCGCGGGAATTGGCTGTTGTCCTCAAGGAACGTCCGCTTTCGAGCTAATTCGGCGGCGGTGGGTTGGACGACTCCATCGACATCGGTGGCGCGTGAGACGATGGTGTGCTCGCCAGGTGCCGCGCCTTCCCATTTGTAGGAGAAGAGCTTCCATGAGTATTGGGTATTGTCGGGGTCCATGGTGGCTTTCATCCACGGGCCGCCGTCGATTTGTACTTCCACCGATTTAAGCGGAGTGCCGTCATTCAGCACGAAACCCATAATCGTGTGGGCCGCGCCGGATTTTCGGACGCGGGCGATTACGGACTTTAGCTGAAGGTGAGTGACCTCGTTCTCGATCCACTGCGTGTTGGGATCGTCATCCTTGCCGGTGCCTCCCACGCCACGGATAGTTCGGTACCAGCGGGCCTGGTAGTTGCCGACGTAACGCTCCTGCTGCAGGCGAATCTCAGAGAGCCATTTCACATTCGATACGCCGTATCGACCCGGCATGATGAGTCGCAACGGAAAACCTTGTTCGCGCGTGAGCGGTTCTCCGTTGAGGTTCCAGGCGAGCAGAGGGTCCGGCTTCAGAGCGTCTTCGATCGTGATGCTGCGGCCGAATTGTTGGTCCAGTTTAAAAGTCTGTTGGCGGAAGGCCACGTCGGCAACCCCATGGTCGGTGCCGAAGAAAACAACTTCCCGGGCCTTGGCGCCGACACCGGCGCGCTTCAGAAGGTCGCTCAGGCGCACACCGGTGAACTTGCCGCAGGAAGACAGTGCCTGAATCGCGCGGGGGCTGTTGCCGGAGCACTCGTAGCCAGCGGCCAGATCGGTGGACTTCATGGCTTTCACGTCGGCAAGAGTCAGCTCCGCGGGCTTGTTTACTAAACCGGATAATTTCAGCTTGTAAGTGGTCGGATTGACCTCCGGCCGATCGAAATGTTGCAGCGCGAAGAATTTATCTTTGGGCGTAAACATGCCGTCGATGGTCCGTATATCGAGCTGGCGCTGCGTGGGGCTGGGGTTGGCGGGATTGAAGGTGGCGGGAATGTCAGTAAAGGGGACATCGGCATCGCCTTGGGCCAGGGCGGGCACCGCCCAATCCATGGATGCTAACAGGCTAGCGGCGGCAACTCCGCTGAGGAGCTCCCGGCGAGTGGTGTTGTTCGGCATTCCACGATTGTACGCCCGCAATTCCGCAAATGCTAACGGGCGGTTTGAGGAGTGGCGTAGATATCCGAGCTGAGGTTCCACAGATGACGCTGCAGTTCGTCCTGCGCATTGTCATAGGCCTCTTGCAGGCGCGATTCAGGAATGCCGAGCAAAGCGGCAGCTTCTGCGGGGATAAAGCCGGCGTCGGCGATTACCAGGACCTCGCGCGCTGTCCAGGAACACTCCCGCAAAGCTGCCTCCCACGGAGTCTCGGCTTGCGTGTGAGTGGATATTGGGTTGAACAGGGATTGCCACCAACGAGTGCGCTTGGCTGAATTCTTGCGGGCATAATCCAGAAGGTGGCGGAAGCGTTCCAGCCGCGTGGTGGTTATCTGGCGATGCACATAGCTCGCGTACTCATAAGCGCTCGACACGTCCGGAGCGAGGCTGAATGCGGCGTCGTAGACCTCTCTAAATTCCGGCTGTGCGAGTGGCATGCAGTATTACCAGCAAGTTGAGGGCCGCGCCGGAAACCCGCATTAGGCGCATAGAGGGCTCAATTGACCGCCGGCCGTCAGTGGTTTTTTCCTATTTCATAGGGGGGTGAGTAGAAAAGTAAGGACGCTGGCAGGGTTAACGCCGAAATGGCACTTAGTTCTCGCCCGGCTGTTCGGCTTGGTCGATCACGATGTATCGCACGGGACCTTTTTCCGGGGTCAGGCGGAGGCCCAGTTCTTGTAGCGCTGCGGGAAGAGACGGCAGGGGCGACTCGGAAAGGCCGCGTGCAAATTCAAATTCGAAGTCGTAGGCCCCTTCCAGACCGGTGCGGTCGATCACTGGCCGCCCGGCCAGTCTCGTGAGTCCGCGCGCGAGCAGCGCCATCGTGGCGTTAGCGCTGCGAATTAAGCCCGGACGTGTCGAGAAGCCGCCCGTTCCGATGTAGGCGAATGTATTGGGGTCCTTCGGGGGTTTGAGCTTGTGGCCGGATGAACTGACAGTCAAAGAGTAGACCTGACCTTCGCGGATTTCCTCCCGTATTTTGAGGTGGAAGCGCTCCGCCAGCAATGTCCGCAACATGGCGAGTTCCTCGGCCGGAGGGGTAAGCTTGGGATTCGACGGGTTGATTTTGCTGGAGGGCGAATCGGCCGGCGGCTGGGCCGATATTGAGTAACGGACTTGCGAGGTCCAGCCGGGGCCGCCTTGAATGAATTGGTCGTCGATTTCGTAGGCCTCGTGAATCAGCATTTTCAGCGTATAGTTCGTTACGATAATGCGCCCACCGGGGTAGGTCAGCATCGCAATGACGGGTTCGCCCGGGGTGGTAGGCTTCACCGATGCGACCTCGAAGGCCTGTCCAGAGGCGGAGAGTACAACTGCGGCGCACGCGACAGCCCGCGCGAATAGAGAGGCACTGCTGGAGTGCATGGCCTTACTTGGGTCCGGCCGCAAAACAGTAGAGCAAGCCAGCTCCTCCGGTTGCTACGAGGTTAGCCTGGCTGCAGCCGCTGCTGGGATGTGCGGAATTCCAGGAAACACCGCCTCCGTTGCGATCGAAGTGGCCTAGCTGGGCGACGCCGTCGGCCGCTTCGCTGGTCCAGTTTCCGCAAGTGTGATCGGCGGCATCGGTGTAGGCTCGGCCGTCGGTCGTGGAACCGGTGAGGATGTCGTGGGTGTTGGGTGTGTCACCAACGCCGTTCACTGTCCCGCCTTTTTCATTGAGCGCGCGCGCCTTTAAGACGTTGTTGCCAACACGCGCCTGTTCGGCGGTATCGCCGTGGAGCGTGGCTAGATCCTGGGCAACCGACTGACCTTTAGCGTTGTTCCAGGGTCCCGTGCCGATGCGGTCGCGCGCGTTGACGGCGGCTTGGCCGTTGCGGGCCTGGGTGCTCAGATACGCGTGCCAGGTGAAGTTGGTTGCTCCGGCGGCGGTGGCCAACATTTGGCAATGGGCGTCGGCTCCCGCTAGTCCACCGAGGTTGGCCCCTTTTCCAGCGCCGACACTCGTGATGAAAAAGCTCATGGGTGGCGGAGGGGCTTTGGGGGCGGCTTTGCCGGCCGCGGCTGGTTGTTGCGCGATGATGTTGCTGGCCAGGAGTGCGACCGCAACGGAGCAGAGCGAGAGGTTGATAATGGTCCGCATATTGGTAGAGCCTATCACACCGCGCTTCGCATGGCTTGGGCCCGGCCTATCGAATGAGATGGCGTCCTACGGTAGCCCCCATACAACCACGGCGCCGCCTACGACGCCGGCCACGTATTGCTTTCCGCTTTTACCGGAATATGTCATCGGGTTGGCGTTCATGTTGCCGTCCATTTTGACGGACCAAAGTTCCTTGCCCGTCTTCGAGTCAAACGCGTGGAAGTAGCTGTCGCCTGAGGGGACGAACAGTAATCCGCTAGCGGTGGCGGTGGGTCCAGCGCTGCCTACGTTGCCGACCTTCTGTTTGCCTTCCGGCAGGCGCTCATTGATGCCGAGCACTATTTCCCAGGCTACGTCCCCCGTGTTGGCGTTGACGGCGTACAGCTTGCCCCAAGGCGGGCGCTGGCAGGGGAATCCGCCGGCGGCGAATCCGCTATACGGGCCGGGTCCCGTAACGCTGGCGCGATCCAGGGGCAGGGGAGAGCCGTCGGTGAGGTTTCCATAGTTGCCGCCAGGGACCTTCTTCTCGATCCAGCCGGATAGTGCCGCATCATGCGTAGCGACGAAGACGTATCCGGTTGTCGGGTCCGCCGCGGTGCCTCCCCAATTGGGTCCACCGTTGCCTGGGAATTGCAGATAGGATTTCGGTGGGGCTCCGGCTTCGTGGAATCCGAACGGAGTGAAGGGACCCAGGTTGGTGTAGCCCCCGGCGCGGTCCCATAGCTCCTCACACGCTTTGACGTGTTCGGGAGTGGTGTCGGAGGCGCGAATGAAATCGTCCGCTTTGTTGAAGCTGGAGCGGGCCAGAGGCTTCGGCTTGAGCGGGAATGGTTGGGTCGGCGAATACCATTCGCCGGGTACGTCGCCCTTAGGGACGGAGCGCTCTTCCACGCCATGAATGGGCTCACCGGTTTCGCGATTCAGGATGTACATCAGTGCGTTCTTGCTGATGATGGCGAGCGCCGGGATGACTTTGCCGTCTTTGCGGACGTCGAGCAGGCTGGGTGCGGCGGGCAGGTCGGTGTCCCACAGGTCATGGTGCACGGTCTGAAAATGCCATACATATTTCCCGGTGGTGGCGTTGACGGCGACCAGGGAGTTCGCATAAAGATTATTGCCGGGCCGGTCACCGCCGAAATAGTTGCCGGCGGCCGAGCCTATGGGCATGAATAATAGATCGCGTTCTTCGTCGACTGTGAAATACCAGCCCCACGGATTCACGCCGGCGCGCGGCTGTTTCCAGGTGTCATTGAGCCATGAATCCTTATAGCCGGGATCGCCGGGACGGGCGATGGTTCGGAAGCGCCACAACTCGGCGCCAGTGCGCGCGTCGTAGACTTTGGTGTCACCAGCGGGGCCGTCACTGCGCTCGCCGTTGTTGTTTCCCATAATAATGAGGTTCTTGTAGACGAAGGGAGCTCCGCCCCATTGGACCTCGATGTTAACGACGCCTTCCTTGCCAAAGCCCGGATCGGTGGCGCCGGTGTTGGCGTTGATGGCGAACATATTGGCGCCAACGCTGTAAAGAATGCGCGCTGGGTTCGTTCCGTCGCCGGGCCAGTAGCCGACGCTGCGGGTGGCTACGCCGCCGGTCGCCTGGTGGCTCCAAATTTCTTTGCCGGTGTCGGCATCCAGCGCGATCACACGGTTGCCGGCGGGTACGTACATGACTCCGGCGACGACGATGGGCGTGGACTCGGCTACCACCGCGGGCGCGCCCCCGCCACCTTTGCCTTTGCCCTTGCCTCCGCCCTTCGCGTTATCCGCGGCAACGGCAGCGGGAGCTGGAGGTGGCGCGGCGGGGCGATAACTCCAGACCTGCTTCAACTTAGCGACGTTCAGCGCGGTGATCTGCTTCAGAGGCGAGAAGCGTGCGCTGGAGGAATCGCGGCTGTACATCGGCCAGTCTCCGGGAGCTACGGATGAAGTTTCGGCTTTCGCGACCGGCTGCTTGACGGGAGCCGTGGTCGCTTGTTTCGCGGGCCCTTTGGCCGGTGTCTGAGCTGGGCCAACTTGGGCGAGGAACGCCGCGATCAGTGCGGCGCCAGCCAGAGTCATCATGAGAATCCTGCGCATACTGCCTCCGAAATTTCGGTAATGATTTCCGATCAAGTATAGCGCAGGAGGGTTGAATCCTTGGTTCCTCGGCGGTGCTACTTACCCTTTTGCTGAACTGGGGCGGGGAGCACTTCTATCATTCTTTTGGGATCGCGCCGCGGGCGGGCGGCCAAGAAGATCGCAGTGAAAACGAGTTATTGCACGCCCGCGAGCCGCATTTGCTCGCGCCCGATAAGCCGCATGGTGACGTTGGGTCCGGCGCCGTCTTTGATGGTCGCACTGGAGCCCAGGGTCTCGAACGGACGCCGGAAGTCGAGGTCCATCCAGGCGTTGGCCTCCACCTCTTCCCACGCGTAGAGGCGGTAGGACCCGGGAGGCAGGCTGGACAGCGTGAAAGTCCCGTCCGCGCCACTGGTGGCGGACTTATAGAGGTCGCGTCGGGTCGAGTTGTTGGCTGGCACTACGGTGACGCGCGCGCTCTGCACCGGGTCACCGTTGGATTTCTCCACTTTGCCGGTGATGCTGCCCGAGTCGTTCGCGAGCACCACTTCGAGGACAGCCCCGCTAAATGTGAGATCTACACGATTATCCGGAGCCTCGCGTCCCGAGAGTTTGACGGCTTTCAAGTAATAGCCTGCGGGAGCCCCGGCGATCTCGACCGTATACGTGTCCGAGTCCAGCGTGGTTGCGAACTTGCCGTCGGCCGCCAAATCGATGCGTGGCTGCCCGCCGCCACCGCGTCCGCCTTGTCCCGCAGGCGTCGAGGAGGTGAAGTTCAAGCGGATATTCGAGTAGTTGATGGTCGAATCCGTCTTATCCGGCACGACCTTTCCTGTTACTTCCAGGGGTGGAGCCAGACGCACGCGCAAACTCTTGAGATCGCCGCTGCTGACGTCGACAGACAAGCGTGCCGAAAGCCGATTCGTCTGCTGTTGCCCGCCGCGGCTCTGGGCCATTATGTAATACGCGCCAGGCTGCACGCCGCGAAATTCGAATGAGCCATCGGCATTCGCAGGTGCGTTGCCGCCTAATGCATTGCCGATGCCGGGTTGTTGTGCGGCATTGCGCGGGACCAGGCTTACGAATACGGCTCCAGGACCGCCTTGTCCTCCCTTCTGCTTATTTTTACCTTGGCCCGGCTGACCCTGCGCTTGGGGCACGGCTGGGGGCGCTGCCGGAATCCCTTCCACGATGCCGGAAATTGTGAATAGCCGAGCCTTCAACAGTCCAATATCGACGCCGCGCATTTCGCTGCCGGGCACCAAATCAATGGGTGTGGCTCCGGTTGGATCCACGGATCGCGGGAAGTAAGTCGTTACGTAATTCTCAGGGTTGGCGTCGCCGCCGCGTCCCAGTATCTGGTCGCGTAGAACCTGCCGGTTGCCCCCGGGCCCACCACCTTTCGCTCCGCCGGCACCGCCGAAGCCGCCACCGCCGGCCAAGTCGGCGATGGCCACTTGCAGATTAGCAATGCCTCCCCGTTGCGCCGCGCTGACGTAGTAACGTCCCGGCGCCAGACCAGGAACGCGAAACTCGCCCAAGTCGTTGGTCGAACTTTGATCCACGGACGTCAGTTGCCGCTGGCCACGCGGGTATGTGTATCTCCAAACCTGCACATTGGCGCTTTGAATGGGATCGCCGTCCTGATCGAACACTTTACCTGCAATCACGCTATGCGGAAGTAACTTGAGTTGGATCGCGCCCGCAGTCTGGGTCGACGCCACAGTGATCTGCCGGGCTTGCCCAGTGCTGTCTTCGCCGTACGCCGCTCGTACGTAGCCTGGACGTTCGCCAATGAGTGTGTATGTTCCCGGGTCGACGGTGTTAAATCGGAAGGCGCCTGAATTGTCTGACGTAGCCGATGCTGGCGTCCCGCCGCGTCCAGATGGACGTAGCGATAGACTTACCTTGCGCAAGGGTTCTCCCGAAGTGGCGCTCACCACTTGTCCCGCGACCGCGCCTGGAGGTCCAGCGGGAGCCTGGGCCTGCGCTTGTCCGCCCCCATTTTGTTGTCCCTGACCGGCTTGGCCCTGTCCGCCACCCTGGCCTTGCAAGAACGCAGTGAATGCCACGGTCAACGCCAGTGCGGTGGCAGCTGCGAGGATAGTCCGTTTGTTCATCAAATAGAAAGACGCCGATGCCGGCCCCTTAGGTTGCACTAGCCGTAAGTTTTACATACTTAACACTCTAGTAGGGGCGACCCTATAATGGAGCCAATGCGATTTGTCCTCATCGCGTTGCTGATCTTACCCGCGTGGGCGCAACTTTCCGGCTCCGCGCCCGAAGCGCTTTTGCTGGCTCGCGTGCGGGAAAAGATGATGGATAATCTGACCAACCAACCGGACTACACGTGTCTGGAGACAGTGGAGCGCATGCGTCAGGCTCCCGGTGGTGGGTTCCTGATGCAAGATACCTTGCGTCTGGAGGTTGCGCTGGTGGACAGCAAGGAAATGTTCTCCTGGCCCGGCGCGAAGGAGTTCGAGGACAAGGACATCCGGGAGTTGGTCAGTTCCGGAATGTTTGGAAATGGGAACTATGGCATCTACAATCGCATGCTATTTCTCGGAGCTGGTCCTGCCTTCGTGTATCACGGCGAGGTACCGATCAACGGCCGGCCGGCCGCTCGCTACGATTTTCAGGTGAAGGCCACGCGCAGCGGTTATCACCTAAGCGTGGGCCAGCACGAAGCTGTAGTGGGATTTCACGGCTCGATATTCGCGGACCCGGCGACTGCGGACTTACGCCGGGTGGAAATTTACGCCGACGATATTCCGCTGGAGCTTGGCTTGACGTCCAGCGAAGACAGCATCGATTACGTGCGTGCCTGGATCGGCGACCAGGAATTTTTGCTGCCTTCGGACAGCACGCTCCGCATGGTGACCCACGACAGCGACAGCCGCAACCACGTGCGCTTCTCGGGATGCCGCAAGTTTTCCGGCGAGAGTTCGTTGATCTTCGATGACGCGGAGATCGAGGCATTGTCGGCGACTCCGGTCGAGGTACGGGAAGCCACGTTACCGGTGGATGTTCTGCTACCTCTAGAAATCCGCAGCGAACTAAAGCTAACGGAATCGGCTGTAGGAGATGTGGTGACGGCCATGCTGACCTCCGACATCCGGCGGGGCCGTGAAAAGGTGGCTCCGAAAGGCGCTGTAGCAAAAGGCCGAGTGGTGCAACTGGATCGGTTTGCTTCGGGCTATGTTCTGGACATTCGCTTCACGGATTTGGAATGGCCCGGAGGCCACGCGACAGTGAAAGCCGTGTTCGAGCGACCCGGAGGCCTTGCGATCACCATGGGGCGTAATTTTCAGGTGACCCCCGATGGTCAGATGTGCTTCGCCAGTCCTGGTCCCAGGACCCTCAAGAACTTGCCATTTTTCTGGCGGACGGTACCCTAAGGTAGTGCCCCTACATTCGGACGTCCTGCTGGAGCATTTCCAGAACCCGCGCAACGTGGGTCAGCTCGCGCCACCTGCCGTGACAGTGGATGTGAGTAATCCCGCGTGTGGGGACATGTTGCGCTTGGCCGCCCGCTTCGAAAACGATCTCGTAGCGGAAGTCCGCTATCAGGTTCGGGGTTGCACTGCGTCCATAGCGGCGGGCTCCGCACTCACCGAATGGATGCAGGGGAAATCACGCGCCGAACTACAAAACTTAACGCCTACCGTCATTGAAACTGCTTTGGGCGGACTGGAGCCGGCATCGAAACATGCGGCCGTCTTGTGCGTCGATGGTGTCAAACGGCTGCTCAAGTGAAGTATCCTGATCCAATAACCCCATGACTTCGTTCGATTTCCGCCCCCGTACCCGAGTGTTGTTTGGAGCAGGTGAGTTTGCCCGCCTGGGAGAGATCGCGCGAGAGCTGGGCGGGTCACGATGCCTGCTGGTGGCCGATCCGGGAATGGTGCAAGCCGGCTACGCGCAGGAAGCTGCGCGAGCGATTAAGGCGCGGCGCATGGTGGTGCATTCCTTCCATGATTTCCAAGTGAACCCGAATTCGGCCATGGTGGAGGCGGGACGCGAGTTCGCTGCTCCGCACGGCATAGATCTGATTGTGGCAGTAGGCGGTGGCAGTTCCATGGATTGCGCCAAGGCGATCAACGTTCTGCTGACCAACGGCGGTAAGATTCGCGATTACTGGGGGTACGGCAAAGCGTCGCAGCCGCTGCTGCCCATGATCGCGGTTCCCACCACAGCGGGAACTGGCAGCGAAGCCCAGTCGTACGCCACCATTACGGACGCGGAAACCGGAGTGCGCATGGCCTGCGGGGATCGCAAGCTGGTGTTCCAGGTCGCGGTGTTGGATCCAAAACTCACGGTTTCGCAGTCGGCGGCGTTGACTGCGGCGTCCGGATACGATGCGCTCTCGCATGCGCTGGAATCCCTGGTCACCACGCGTCAAACCGCTCTATCGGATTGTTTCTCGCGATCGGCGTGGCGTTTGATTAACTCCGGGCTGGAACGCGTGATTGCAAATCCGCAGGATCTGGAAGCTCGCGGAGAGTTGCTGTTGGGCGCGCATTTCGGCGGCTTGGCGGTTGAGAATTCGATGCTGGGCGCCGCCCATGCCTGTGCGTATCCCTTAACTGGGCATTTCGGATTGACGCATGGCGTGGCGATCGCGTTGGTCCTGGCCCACGTCGTCGAGTGGAACATGGCCACGGTAGCAGGACGTTATGAGGAACTGTATCGCGGCGATCTACTGCAGCGTCTGCGGCAATTGGCTGAAGTTGCCGGATTGCCCACAACCTTGCGCGATGCCGGCGTACCAGCAGAGGCCTTGCCTCGCCTGGCCGAGGACGCTGCCACGCAATGGACCGGGCGATTTAATCCTCGTCCGCTGGATCAAGCCGCGGCGCTCGAAATTTACCAGCGCGCGCTGTAAGGGGTAGTGATGGACAAGCGGGACTACAACTCCGTTGACGAATATATTGCTGTGCAGCCTACCGCCGCCCAGCAGATACTCCAGAAGGTGCGCAGCGCGATTCGCACTGCTGCGCCAGACGCGGAAGAATCGATCTCGTACAGGATGCCTACCTACAAACTGAACGACCGTCCGATGATCTATTTCGCGGGATTCAAGGCACATTACTCGCTCTTCGCGGCTTCCGGTCACGTCATTGCGAAACTGAAGGATGAGCTCGCGCCGTACGAAATCAACAAGCACACCATCCGATTTCCATATGCGTCTCCGGTCCCGGTGAAATTGATCAAGCAAGTCGCGAAGCTGCGTGCACAGGAAGTAGGCGAGCGCGTGAACGCGAAAGTGGCTCAGCGCAAGAAGGGCTAGGTCCGCGCGACGCCCTGCTTTGCTACGGCCATCCAATTGCAGAGCCGTTATTGGGAGAAATGCATGGAAGTCTTAGTGAACCACCTGGGCGATGTGCAGTTCGAGATAAAGGCTCGCAAACATACGGTTTACTGCGACCAGCCGGTGGAAGCCGGAGGTTACGACGAAGGGATGACGCCACCCGAATTCTTTCTTGGGTCTATTGGCGCATGCGCGGGTCATTACGCGGCCGAATACGCAAAGAGCCGGAAGCTGTTGACAGCCGGGATGCAGATTCGCGTTACTGCGGAAAAAGTAAAGGGTCCGGCGCGACTCGACGACATAACGATTGAGGTGCATTATCCGGGAGTACTGGAAGAGCAGCACCGCGAAGGGTTGCTGCGCGCCGTGCACACCTGTCTGATCCACAACACTCTGTTGAACCCGCCCAAAATCACGACCAAAATCGTGGCCCATGACGCGGCGCTGGCGGCATAGGGCGGAGTCGTACAATAGCCAGTAGTGAAGCCCGCACCGCTGGACGTCTTTTTTCACCCCCGCAGCGTTGCCGTGTTGGGCGCCACGGAGAAGCCTGCGAGCGTGGGCCGTGCAATCGTGGCGAATCTGCAAGCCACTTCCTTCGGGGGACCGCTGTACGTAATCAATCCGAAGCACACGACGGTGCTGGGCCTGCCGTGTTTCGCGAGTCTCGCGGCGATTCCGGGAAAAGTCGATCTGGCGGTGATCGTGATTCCTGCCATGTGCGTGCCCGATGCGGTGCGCCAATGCGCCGCCGCTGGCGTGCAGGCCGTGGTGATCATTAGTGCCGGGTTCCGCGAAATTGGCCCTGCCGGCGTAGCGCTTGAGCACGAAGTTCTGGAAATCGCCCGCGCTGCGGGTATGCGGATCGTCGGGCCGAATTGCATCGGGGTAATGAGTCCGCTGCAGGGGCTGAACGCGACATTCGCGGCATCCATGGCGCGCCCCGGCAACTTGGGATTGATCAGCCAGAGCGGGGCCATCTGCACCGCCATCCTGGACTGGAGCCAGCAGGAGAACGTCGGTTTCAGCGCCTTTGTATCCACCGGCACCATGCTCGACGTCGAATGGGGAGACCTGATCGAGTACCTGGGAGACGATCCGCACACGCGCAGCATCATCGTCTACATGGAGTCCGTGCCAAACGCGCCGCGCTTCCTGGCGGCTGCTCAGAAGGTCGCTCCCACGAAACCGATTATCGTCCTGAAGCCCGGACGAACGGAGGCTGCCGCTAAAGCAGCCGCTTCCCATACTGGAGCGTTGACCGGTCGCGACGACGTATTCGATGCCGCTTTCCGGCGCTGCGGGATACTTCGCGTGGATACCATCGCTGAGTTATTCAACTTGGCCGAAGCGCTGGATAAACAGCCACGTCCGAAGGGTCCCCGCTTGATGATGGTGACGAATGCGGGCGGCATGGGCGTGCTGGCTGCGGATGCTCTGCTGGGCGAGGGTGGGCAATTGGCGGAACTCGCGCTGGAAACAACCCGCCAGTTGGATGCGATCTTGCCGCCTAGCTGGAGTCACCACAACCCCGTGGACATCCTAGGGGACGCGACAGCGGAGCGCTATGAACAAGCAGTCAAGATCGCTGCCGCCGATCCCAATACCGATGGGGTGCTGATCGCATTGGCTCCCCAGGCGATGACCGATCCGTCGGCGGTGGCGCAGCATATCATCCAATTTGCGCAGCTTCCCGGGAAACCGGTTCTGGCCGCTTGGATGGGCGGTCCAGCGGTCGCGGAAGGGCAGGCTATTCTGAATGCGGCGCGCATGCCTAGCTATCACTATGCCGATTCAGCGGCACGCGTGTTCCAGTCGATGTGGCGTTACACCGCGAACCTGGAACTGTTACAGCAGCGGGCGGAGATACCCGCCGCCGTTCCTACCAATGCAATCCTTGAGAAGGTCCGCGCGGCGGGCCGGACACTGCTCACCGAAGTTGAGTCCAAACAACTCTTGGCGGCCTATAGCATTCCGACCGTGCCGACGGAGATCGCAATAACACCCGACGACGCCGTCCGCGCCGCCGTTAAACTCGGCTATCCGGTCGTGGTTAAGGTGCATTCCGAAACCGTAACCCACAAGACCGACGTCGGCGGTGTGCGCCTCAACGTGAAGGACGAAGCCGGTGTTCGAGAATCTTATAAAGTGATCGAAGAGTCCGTTGCGGCGAAGGCCGGGGCAGGGAACTTCCTTGGTGTTACGATTCAGCCGATGGTCAACACGTCGGGGTACGAATTAATACTCGGTGCCAGTGCAGATCCTCAGTTCGGCCCGGTACTCCTGTTTGGCGGCGGCGGCCAACTGGTGGAGGTCTACAAGGATCGGGCCATCGCCCTTCCGCCCCTCAATGCCACGCTGGCTCGCCACCTGATGCGGGAGACCAAGATCTACCGTGCTCTTGAAGGGGTACGGGGCCGCAAGCCCGTGGATCTGGCCGCGCTGGATCACTTATTGGTCCGCTTTAGCCAACTCGTCGTGGAACAGACCTGGATTCAGGAGATCGACATCAATCCTCTGCTGGCGTCGCCCGAGCAATTGATCGCATTGGACGCGCGCGTCATCCTGTATCCAGCTGATGCCCCAGCACCTCCGCGGGCAGCTCTACTGCCAGCTTTGGTCTAGATGCTCAGTACAGGGCATGGCGATTCGCGCACGATCGAGTAGAGGCTGGACCACACGCGGCCCAAACCGCCTTGCGCGTGACCACGGCCCACGACCAGAAGCTGAGCTTTGTGATCCGCCGCCCAATCGTGCAGGCTGTTCGCAATGTTTCCCTCGATCACCGCGTGTTTCGCTGTAACCTTCAGCACGGCCAACCGTTCGCGTAGCTTTTCCTCGGCAGCGCGGAGCAGATCGTTCTTGATCGCCGCGTAATCCAGTTCAACCGTGGCCGGGGGCAGTCCGAGAACATGAACGACCGAGAGGCTCGCGTTATAGGACTTGGCCAGTGCCGCAGCCGCCACAACCACGGTTGAGGCTTCGTCCGACTCGTCAACAGCGCAGGCGATCGAGTTGTATCCGCCCACGTATCCCGCCGCTGCGGTTCCGGTGGCGGTCCACACCGCGCAACCCACATCGTGCAGCACCTTCGTGGTTACTGAACCCAGCATCAACCGGCGCACCGGACCACGTCCGTGCGTAGGCAACATCACCAGGTCGGCGCCTTGATGTTGCAATACGCTGTGGATGATCGTCCCGGCTTCTCCCAATTCGGCAAAACACTCAGGTTTTATGCCAGGAAAGTGTTCCTGCGCGAAATCGCGCACGCGCGCCTGCTCGAACTCGCGCACCTGCTTTGGCAAATCCGGACTCGCGAGCGGAAGATCCACAAAGGACAAGCCCTCCGGGCCGTAGGCATGCACCAGCATGAGTTCCGCCGAGAAATGCCTTACCGCGTCTCGTACATGGGGAACAATCGCCCGACTGGCATCGGAATAATCGATTGGAAACAGGATCTTTCGAAAGGGCAGCATCTATTTCTCCTAACATTCAACGATGCAAGTGTAAGGCCATAACAACTCAGGAGTAAAGCCGGCCTCGCCGTACCAGCCACTTCTCTGTTTCCACTGCGAGCAGGACCAACGAGCAAAGACCGGCCACGATTCCCCATTCCCCTGCTGTCAGCGGAGCCGTTCTGAATACCCGCTGGAAGGCCGGTGCGTAAATTACCAACGCCTGCAGGCCGACTGTCAGTGCCACGGCCCCAAGCAGCGGCAGATTGGAAAAGAGGCCGAGCTGGAATAGCGAGTGGGTTTCCGATCGGATCGCCAGAACGTGTGCCATCTGGGACAGCGTCAACACAGTGAACACCAGTGTCTGCCAGTGAGCGTACCCATTGTGAATCGCGTACGCCTGCGAGCCGATCGACAATCCAGCGATCAACAAGCCCACCCAAACCATGTGTTGCCATAACCCATGTGCGAACAAGTTCTCGCCGGGCGGCCGTGGGGGGCGCTGCATAAGCGTAGGTTCTTCTGGTTCCGCGGCCAAGGCCAGGCCCGGCAGGCCGTCGGTCACCAGGTTGGTCCACAAGATGTGAATGGGCAGAAGTGGCACGGGCAGACCCAGAAAGGGAGCGGCGAAGATTGTCCAGATCTCCGCGGAGTTGCTGGCCATCACGAACTTCAAGAACTTGCGGATGTTGTCGAAGATATGGCGGCCTTCGCGAACGGCGGCGACAATGGTGGCGAAATTGTCGTCCAGCAGAACCAGATCCGCTGCCTCGCGAGCCACGTCGGTCCCCCCGCGTCCCATCGCGATGCCGATATCGGCGCGTTGCAGGGCCGGAGCGTCGTTGACGCCGTCACCGGTCATGGCGACATATTCTCCGCGCCGTTGCAGTGCCTCCACCAGCCGGACCTTCTGGGCTGGATCCACGCGCGCATATACCCGGACGTTTTGAATCCTTCCATCCAGCTCTTCGTTGCTAAAAGCCGCCAATTCCGTTCCAGTTATCACCACGTCGCTCATCGCCGCGATCCCTAGCTCCGCTGCGATTGCGCGTGCCGTGGCCGGGTGATCCCCGGTAATCATGACTGGAGTAATGCCGGCCCGTTGGCAGATGGCGACTGCCTCCCGAGCCTCCGGACGAAGCGGATCCATCGATCCCACTAACCCGAGGAAGGTCATTGACGTTTCCGCTTCCGCCAGGGTGAGTTTCTTTGGATCGGTTTCGAAGGCGCGGTGAGCTACCGCTAACACTCGCAGGCCTCGAGCGGCCATCTGCTCCGCTTGCCGCAATATGCCGTCCGCGTCCTCTCCTGGACAACACACGAGCACGGCTTCCGGGGCGCCTTTCATAAAGGCAGCAGATCCGTCTGGCGACGAGTGCAGCGTAGTCATGCGCTTGCGGACTGAATCGAAAGGGAATTCTGCGATGCGAGGCCAACGGCGCATGAGCGGAATCTTCTCGTATCCCAACGTCTGTGCTGCTTCCAACAGTGCTATTTCGGTCGGGTCTCCAGTAGCTTGACCTTGCGAATCCAGAGACGCATCGTTGCTCACGGCTAGAGCGACGTAGAACATCTCTCTGGCGCCGCCTGAAACCTCGGTCTCCACGACTCGCATTCGGTTTTGCGTAAGCGTGCCGGTCTTGTCGGAACAAATATAGGTCACCGACCCCAAAGTCTCGACCGCCGGTAACCGCCGGACCAACGTCCGCAGCTTCAACAGGCGCCGAGCCCCCAAAGCGAGCGTGATGGTCACCACGGCGGGCAAAGCTTCCGGGATTGCCGCAACCGCCAGACTGATGGAGGTCAGGAACATCCGCACTACCGGCTCGCCCCGAGCGATGCCCGCCGCGAAGACGATCCCGCAAATTGCCAACGCCACCAATGCCAGATACTTGCCGAAATGGGTGAGGCGGGTTTGCAGAGGTGTCTTGACGTCGACACGTGTTTCCAGCAATTCGGCAATCCGCCCCAGCTCCGTCCGCATGCCGGTGGCAACCACGATTCCGCGCCCTCGCCCGTGAATGACAGTGGTGCCCTTAAAAGCCATGCTCCTGCGATCGCCTAGCGAGGACGCTTCGACTGGCAGCGTGTGTTTCTCCGTCGGATGACTCTCACCCGTCAACGTGGATTCATTGACGCGGAGTTGGGCCGCCTCGCCAACCCGGATGTCGGCAGGCACCTGGTTGCCGGCTTCTACCAGAACCACATCACCCGGGACTAGTTCCAGAGCCGGCACAGTGACCGTTTCGCCCCCTCGAAGAACTCGGGTATGGTGCGCAGCCAACTGCCGGAGTGCAGCCAACGCTCGTTCCGCACGGAATTCCTGTACGAAGCCGATCAACGCGTTCAACAGCACGATCACCGCGATCGCGATGGTATCGCCAGGTTCTCCCAGAATGCCGGCGATCAAGGCCGCGCCCAACAAGACCATGACCATGAAGTCCGAGAACTGGGCCGCCAAAATGCGCCATGGACTCTTGGCCCTGGCCTCGCGGATTTCATTCAGACCATGTTTAGAGCGCCGTCTGGAAACTTCGTCCGCGGACAAGCCCACTGCAAGATCCGTTTCGAGGTGCGACTGTACCTCGTCCACCGACATCCCGTGCCATGCGGGCGGAGGCGTAGTCACTTCAACTGGACCTCCTCGCGGCTCAGATCCTCGCGAAGAATCTTGAGCAGAGCTAGTCCTAGCGCCAACGTTACTGGTCCTACCAGAATGCCGATCGGTCCGAAGGCTCGCACGCCGCCTAGAATCGCGATGAACACAAGCAGTCCGCTGACAGGCAGCTTGGCCATAACAATCATTGGCCGAATTAAGTTGTCCGCGTTCGCGACCACGGCCGCGCCCCAAATCAGGATGAAAATTGCCGCTCCCGTTCTGCCCGCTACCAACAGAAGCACAGTGGCCGGTATCCAGACCAAGGCCGACCCGAACAACGGGAGCACCGAGAACACCGCGGCCGCGACCCCCCACAGGGCGGGAATCGGTAGGCCCACCCACCAGGCAGCCAGCCCCATCAATGTTCCCTGAGCGGTGGCTACGGCTACCACTCCGTAGAAGCTCGCCACGATCATTTGCCGCACGGATTCCAACAGGCCTTCGGTGCGCTGCGCTCCAATCGGGGAATGCGCCAGGGTTTGCTCCCGGAGCCATGCTCCGTTCAACAGGAAGACGTTCAACGCTCCGATGACGACAATGAGTTGAATGACGCCGCTAGTCGCTGCGCCAGCTGCGGAAAACGTTTGCTTTACGATTGCGGTTCCGGCTTCGTCGAGACGCGACTGAGCCATCTGCCGCAATTCATCCGCGCTAGAACCAAAGCGCATCGCGATAGGATCCAGCATGGCCCAGAACCGGTCCGCACCGTTACCCAACGCTCCCGGACCCAGGGCCTGGTATGCCTGCCGAAGTTCGCGCACCACGGTGGCGATGACAAGTCCAATCGGTACCACCAGCGTCACGATTACAATCAGCGTGCATATGATGGCGGCTATTGATGGCCACCGAAGGTGTCTCCGCAGTCGCAAATACAACGGATCGCACAAGACAGCCAGGGCCGCGCCCGTCAGTAATGACTCAATATAGGGCCCCGAAATTCGCAACGCGACGTACGATGTGCCGGCGGCAAGGATGCCGAACGTGATCCAAGTCGCTAATTTCCCCGTGTACTCCCGTGCGGGTCCCATGCGGGTATTATGTCAAACGCGCGTCTTCATCTCCCGGATTTGTTCTCTAGAGATCAATTTGGCGACCTCGGATAGCTCGGTTGCCAGCAATCGCACCAGATCGTCCAACGTGATGATGCCCACTAGGCCGCCCTCATTGTCGACAACGGGTGCTCTTCGGATGCCGTTGGCCCGCAGTGTTTGCAGACATTCCAATACGCCTTGATCTTCGCGGCAGGTGACGGCCTTCTTCAACAGCAGGTCACCGATCGTGAACACATTAGCGTCAAGCCCTGTCGCCACCACGCTCAGGACGATGTCACGATCGGTGACCACCCCAACGGGCACGCGCCGACCGTCCGATTCGTCGACAACGACTAGATCGCCCACGTGGCGGTGGCGCATCTGCTTCGCAGCTTCTGCGACCGTGGTCTCGCGGCTTCCCGTCGCAACATCGCGAGTACATAGAGTTCCAATCGACATGGAGCCCTCCTTTCGGGCACGGCTAGTAACGAAGGATCGCGCACAGAGATTCGTTAACTGGCATGCGGTCCTGTGGCAATAGGAAGACGCTTCTGCCCTTTGCCAATGTTTCCGCCACCGCCGCATTAATGAGGTCTTCGCCGGGTAAGTGGGCACGATCCAGCCCTTCTTCCATCGGTTCAACCAATTCGGTCCCGGCCCGAACACACAGCTGGTGAACTCTACCTTCCGCCGCTGCCACCAGGATCTCGCGAGCATCCCGCGAAGTTCGCTGCCGGTCCCGCATTTCGTGAAACTGATGCAGTGTTTCTTCGCCCTGGCGTCTGTAGTCGTCCAGCGCGGCCGCCTTCGCGAGATTGGCGATTTGGGCCGCGGTCAGCGTCTCCATGTTGCCATCCACCTCCGCATGCAACAAGGAGTGGCAGTGCGATACACGCCGGTAGGCGGCAATCTCCTCGCGCACACCCATCAACAGCAGAGGACGTTCTCCGATCAAGCTCGCCAGCCCACGATCCACCAGAGTGAAGTAGTGTTCCATGGCACCGCGAGCGGATTCCCTGCTCCCCGATGTGCCGAAGCGAACGCCTGTCATCTTCCCAACGGTGTTTCCCGCCGGTGTCCGGTTTTGTCCCGGCCCGCCACCGGTGTCCGCGTGCCCGGCCGCCGCCACGTTCTCGGGAATGCCCGCCGGCAAAGGCACTGTCTTGCAGGTACCATCCACGTACTCATATAACTTCAAGTGTTTCGTGCTGAGGCAGGCCACGAATAAGTCGTTGGCGGAGAACGTATCCTCTAGCAGC
>JBDTSJ010000087.1:0-4682 GCA_039931205.1 Acidobacteriota bacterium | reverse complement strand
CGCCGCCACCGCTGCCTTTTCGACTTTCGCCAGGCGTTCCGCGATGTCGGGCGGGGCTGTCTGGGGGGCGGCAGCCGTGGGGGCCGCGGGTGGTGCGGGTGCAGCTGCATCTTGTCCGAACAGGCAGGCTGCGAAGGTCAGTCCCAGGAGGACGGGACTAATCCACTTCCGCAACGTTTGTATTTTCGAGTACATGTCTTTTGGGTGCATCTGAGCTCTCCTACAGGGAAGGCGATTCCGGGCAACACAGCGCCGGTATAGTCTCCCACCTTACGGTTTTCGCCGGGGGAAAGCAAAGTTATAATATTGATCCCCGGCCAAAGAATTTTCTATCGGCGGAGGCGAGAGCCAAAAGACTGGAAAAGATAAGGGTCCGGCCGCTAGAAACCGAACAGGGCCACAGCGTTCGCTTTGAGGATCAGTGGCCGCACTTCGTCCTTGATGGCGATTTTTTCGAAGTCAGCCAGCCAGCGGTCGGGCGTCAGCAGCGGATAATCGGAGCCAAACAGCATCTTACGCTTGAGCAACGAGTTCGCATATTGAATCAAGGTCGCCGAGAAGTATTTCGGGGACCAGCCCGACAGATCGATGTAAACGTTCGGCTTGTGCAGGCAGACGGAGATCGCTTCATCCTGCCAAGGGAACGAAGGATGGGCCATGATAATTTTCATGTCGGGAAAGTCGACGGCGACATCGTCGATATCCATGGGATTGCCGTATTTCAAGCGCACGCCGCCGCCGCCTGGCATGCCGGTGCCGATGCCACTGTGGCCGGTATGGAAGATGACCGGCAGCTTGGCCGCATTCATCACTTCATAGAATGGATAGGCGCGGCGATCATTGGGCGCGAATTGTTGCAGCGGAGGATGCAGCTTGAATCCGCGAAAACCGCCCCCTTTGATCAGGCGCTCGGCTTCGGCTACCGCCTCCGCACCGCGCATGGGATCGACGCTGGCGAAGGCGATCATGAAATCGCTATTTTCCTTGGCGAAGGCGGCCACGTCTTCGTTGGGTACCTGGGGACGGCCGGTGAGACGCTCATCCACGCTGAATACCACGCAGCCGATGTTTCTTGACCGGTAATACTCGGCCAGATCGGCGCGCTTGTAGGAGACTCCGGAGTTGCCGAAGTATTTGCGAGCGGCTTCGTCGGCTTCGTTATTCTCCGGGTCGGATTCAATGTGGACGTGCGTGTCGATGGCGACTAGGTTGGCTGCGTTCATGTGTATGGGTCCTTTGCTAGGATCGCGCAAAGCGGGGGGAGTTGCCAACTGCAAGGCCGCCGCAGTCTACCAAGCCTGCCCCACTTTATCGGAGCAGGCTCGGGAGACTTGCTATTGGGCGGAGGACGCGGTGGGTGGGGCGCCTTTTACGTACATGTCGAACCAACGGAGTTTTTCCCAATTGACGTGTTCGATGGTTTCTTTGGCGCGATAGCCGTGGGCTTCATCGGGCAGGAAAACCAGGCGCGCTGTGCCGCCGTTGCCGCGGACCGCTTGATACATGCGGTCGCTCTGGATGGGGAAGGTGCCGGAGTTGTCGTCGGCTTTCCCGTGGATGAAGAGGATGGGCTCCTTGATCTTGTCCGCGAACATGAAGGGGGACATTTTCAGGTACGTATCCTCAGCCGCCCATAGGGAGCGGCGCTCGCTTTGGAAGCCGAAGGGCGTCAGGGTGCGGTTGTAGGCTCCACTTTCCGCGATGCCGGCTTTGAAAAGATCGGAATGGGCCAGCAGGTTGGCGGTCATGAAAGCTCCGTAGCTGTGTCCGCCGACGCCGACGCGCTGCGGGTCGATGTAACCCATCTCGGCGGCCTTGTCGATGGCTGCTTTGGCGCTGCTGACCACCTGCTGCACGTAGGTGTTGTTGACTACGTCGATGGTGCCGACCACCGGCATGGTCGCGTCGTCGAGCACGGCGTACCCTTGCAGCAGGAAGAACAGTTCCGAGTATCCGGTGATGGTGGTGAAGCGGTTCTGCGAGCCGCGAATCTGGCCAGCGGTTTCCGCGTCGTTATACTCTCGCGGATAGGCCCATACAACGGCGGGGAGCTTAGTGCCGGGCTTGTAATCGGGCGGCAGATAGAGATTCATGGATAGCGGCACGCCGTCGGCGCGTTTGTAGGTGACCAATTGTTTCTTGATCTGGCGCACTTGCGGCGCGGGATCTTTGAAAGACGTCAGCGCAATTTCCTTGTCCCCGTTGCGCAGAAAATAATTGGGCGGCTGCGACACGCTTTCACGGCGGATGATGAGTTGGTTGCCGGTACTGTCGAGCACCGCTTCGACCGTTTCATACAGATCTGGCGAGGATTGAAAGACGCGCTCACTCTTTAGCGTTGCGAGATTGAAGCGATCCAGGAAGGGATGATCGCCAGTGGGCGAAGCGCCTGTGCCATCCAGCAGGATTTCGCTGCCGCTCTGCACCATCAGTGGAGAAATACGGTCCGCCACGGGCCGGCCCGGATCTTTGTAGGCGTCCTGCGTGTTGCGGCTCCAGATGAGTTTGGGCTCGGGATTGGCCGCGTTGAGATCCACCTGGAACGTGCGCGCGACTCGGGTGAGGCGGGCCTGGTCGGTGATTAGCGCAAAATCCTTGCCGAACTGGATGCCGCCATAGCGTTCTTCCGTTCGAATGCGCTGCTTGGCCTGGCCGGTGAAGGGCGCGCTGAGGGACATCAACTGATCGCGGAAGGGAACCTTTTCGTCCGGGTTTCCACCATCCAGAGCTTCCACCCACATGATGGTGGCGGGCTCATTGCCCATCCAGCGGATGGTGCGTGGTCCAGTTCGCACGCCGCCCAGCGGCACTCGTTCCACCAGCGGAATGCTGGCGACGGTGTAGGTAACTTTGCCGGCTTGATCCCAAACTTCGACCTCCGTCGGAAAGAGGCTGTAGGGATGGAGATAGGAGAAGGGACGCTTCTCACGGCTGATCATCAGGTGTTTACCATCGGGCGACTTACTGACGCCGTCCAGCAGGCCGGGCTTGCCGATGGGTGTCGCGCGGTTGGCGGTGGTATCGATGACGGCGAGTTGCGAAGTGGCGAAGTACTCGAAGAGATCCTCGTCGTGGGGGCTGGTCAGCAGGTCTTCATAGGTGGCCACTCCCATGGCGGCGCCGTTGCTTTCCTGAACCTCCGGACCGATGGGCACGGCTGGCTCGATTGGCGCGGGTCCACGGGCGGCGGGAATGGTTTTGGCGATCAAGGTTTTGCTATCGGACTGCCAGGTGAAGGGATCCCCCAGAACGGAGTTGAGTTTTACGCCGGCGATCTGGCGCGTCTTGCCGGTGGCTGGATCGCCGATCCACAAATCGATACCGCTGCCGGTAGTGTTCATGAACGCGAACAGTTTGCCGTCCTGCGACCAGCGCAATCCGCTGGCTCGGGCATTGGCCGGGAGTGCCACTGGAGTCTTGGTTCCTTCCGGCAGCTTGACCAAGATGATGGATTGGCTGAATCCCGCAAGATGCAGACCGTTGGTACGCGGGTTAATGCGGATACCAGCCAGGCGCAGCATGGGCTGCGAAACCTCCGCAATGGAGGGATAGCGCGATTGGTCGGAGAGCGTGGCGTAGGTGCCGGTGGGGTTCACGGCCAACGACGGCAATACCGGTGCGTTGAGAATATCGAGAATCGCCTGGAACGGTTTTTGATACGGGAGCGGCTCCGCAAATGCGGCAACAGCGGAAAGCAGAACAAGCCAGAAACGGCGCATAGGTCCTCCAGAAAGTCTTAGGCAAAAATGGGCGCTGAGGACGGGTAAGGCGCGACGGTGATCCGCTGGGATCGGGAGAGTGGGGAGCGCGAGGCACGGCGCACGCCGACGACAACGTCATCGTACCCCAGTCCTGAGCGCGGAACAAGGGCCGGTGTGCGGAGTGTCGGTGATACACTGCGCACATGCCCATCTATGAATATCAGTGCCGTGGCTGCGGGCATCGGTTTGAATATTTGCTGCGGGCGGCGTCACCGGCCGCGGCGTGCCCGGGCTGCGGGAAGACTGAGTTGGATCAACTGATCTCGTTGTCGGGGGTCAGTTCGGAAGCTACGCGCGGGGCGAGCCTGAGCGCGGCGCACCAGAAAGCAGCCGGCGTGCGGAATGAAAAAAGCCGTTCCGAGCATAAGCAGCAGCACGATCATTTCGGCCACTGAGGCCGGATCGAAAAGCGGCGCGCAATAACGGTCACTTCTTCAACTTAGGGGTGTAGTAATGTTCCGACGGCCGCGACGGATTGTAATGCACCATCACCGGCTGGTGGTTCAACTGCGACAGAAGCTTCTTGGCATGATCCAGGCGCATGTCGTCGTCCGCGTAGTTTCCTTCGAACGGCTTCTCGTCCACCGTGTAAGTGAACCACGCATCCAGGCGGTACGTGATGATGGTGTCGGAGGGGCGATACTCGGTGATACACGCGTGATCCAGATGGGCTTTTATGAGGGGCCAATTGCGCGACCGGGAGCGCAGGCGGCGGCGGCGGAGCCTGGGCACGATCAACCGATTCACAAAGATCAGGATGATCGGCAGCAACACCACGGCGAGGGCGATCACAACTGGTGAAGTGATCCAATCGCCTTCGGGCATCCTTCAATTCTATGCAAGTGGGCGGGACGCTGCGTTGGTCGATGTCAATGCCAAATAGAAATGTCCTAGTTTGTGCCAAGTAGAAATGTCCGGTTT
>JBDTSJ010000086.1:0-57232 GCA_039931205.1 Acidobacteriota bacterium | reverse complement strand
AGCGACGGCTACCACAACCTCTCGCATCACGGTAAGTCGGAGGACAAGCTCGCGCAGCTCCGCATCATCGACACCTGGCACATGCGTTTGCTTGCCGATCTCTTCAAAGGATTGAAAGGCGTCGCGGAGGGCGGGGAAACGCTGCTTGACCGGACGATGGTTCTTTACGGCTCAAACCTCGGCGACGCCAACGCTCACTCCACTTCCAACATGCCGACGCTGCTCGCCGGTGGAGGCTTCAAACACGCCGGGCACCTGGCCTTTAATCGCGACCAGAACTATCCGCTTCCGAATCTGTTCGTCTCGATGCTGCAGCGGATGGGGATGGAAGATCAGAAGTTCGCTTCTTCCACGGGCACGATGTCCGGTTTGGAAATGACCAAGGCATGAGGCTCGCGGCTGCGCTGTTGCTGCTGCCCGCCTGCGGCATCGCGGCGGAACCCGTGGTCGTCGATTTCGAACAAGCCACGCTCATCTTTCCCGATGAACGGCCGAACCGCGTTGAGCAATGGGTGGAAAAGGGAGTGACGTTCAAGCTAGCTCATGAGCCGCGCGCGTCCAAGGGCAAGGGACTGGTCATGTTTTTCCCTCACTTGGCGTCGGGGCACAAAGGAATTCTCTGCGCGATGGCTTTGGAGCCGATCCCGGTGCAGGCCACATTCCCGAAGCCGGTCTCCTCGGTGAGCCTAGCGCTTTGGGGATCTACGGGGACGCCCGCGCTCCTGGAAGCCTTCGATGCGGAGGGCAAGGTTGTGGACCGGGTCGCGCTGGAATCGGTGCCCGGACGTAAAGCTCCGGGCGATCCGATTCCGATATTCAACATGACCGTGAAGGCACCGCGTATTGCCTATGTCCAGTTCTCCGGTCCGCGGCAGGGTGAGTACCTGGCCGCGGACGAGGTGCGTTTCACGCCGATCGACGACGCCGGTCCGAAATAGCGTACGCTACTTGCCCTTGCCCTTATTCGGGGGGGGGAAGTAAGTCGCGACGCGATCATTCAGCGTGAACTCCATGCCGAGTTTTGGGTATTGCTTCAGGACGTTGGCTTTCATCTCCGCGGCATCTTTAGATTTCTTGAAGTTCACATCCCAATCCGCCATGTACTTCTTCATGTAAGTGATCGTGGCCACGTTGCGCGTCGCGCCCGGACCTTCGTGACCCGGAACAATGATCTCCGGATGTCGTGTACCGGAAAGAAACCCCCATGTGCAATCTGTTCCTGTCGATGATGGACCGCATGCGCGCGCCGCAGCGGCACTTCGGAGATTCCACCGGCTACCTGGATCAAGTTGAGCGTCTGATTGATTTCGTAAGCAGGACGTATACTGAATCCGATGCAGCGCGCAAAAGGCAATGGATGGTCTTTCTTGAATCGAAAGACACATTTCCATTGAAACGGCTGGTCGGGCTGCCGAGTTCGAACCCGGGATCTCGGCGTGATCAGCGCGACGCAGATCAACTACAAAATCATCTACAGGGGATTTGCGGTAGTTGGGGAAATCTCCCGCATCTGGCTGAAAGAATTGGTCGGGCTGCCGGGATTTGAACCCGGGACCTCTTGCACCCCAAGCAAGCGCGCTAGCCAGGCTGCGCTACAGCCCGAATCTCCTTAGCTTAGCATTTGTCAGACGCTAAGAGCATCCTAAAAGTAGCCTTTTCAACTTGAGTCATAATCTACCATGCGTTGGAATGCCAGCCCCAGTCCAGCCTGGTACACGCTACCATTTGAGAGGAATCGCATGGAAAAAGACGGAAAACAGATTTGCGATGGCTGTGGGCAGATCATCCCCAGCATGTCTAAACTCAATACCCGCGAAGGCGACCGGGACTTGTGCCTGGCCTGCCAGATCCGCGAGGCGCAGGTTCACAAAGGACTCCGGCACTAATGCTAATGACCAAATCCACATTAATCGCCGCATTTTTGCTGGCGGCAGCGTGCACCAAGACGGCGCAATCCCAGATGGCCGATGTTTCCGGAGAACGCATCCGCGCGCATGTGAAGTTCCTATCCAGCGATCTCCTCGAAGGCCGTGCTCCCGGCTCGCGCGGCGGGGATCTGGCGACCAATTACATCGCCACCCAGTTTGCCTTGCTCGGCGCGCAACCAGCCGGCGACAAAGGGACCTACTTTCAGCAATTCCAGCTGGTGGGCGTCGCCCCGCAGAACAGCTCGCAGTTATCCGCGATTCCCACCAGCGGGCCCGCGATTGCGTTTAAATGGCTCGACGAATTCGTCGGCGTCACGCAACGCCAGATACCCAATGCGGAGCTCGATGCGCCCGCGGTGTTCGTGGGCCACGGCATTGTTGCCCCCGAATATCAATGGGACGACTACAAAGGCGTGGATGTAAAAGGTAAGGTGGTCGTCTTTTTTACAGGCGAGCCGCCCTCCACCGACGCCAAGTTCTTCACCGGAGCCGCGCTCACTTACTACGGCCGGTGGACCTACAAGTTTGAAGAAGCCACTCGTCACGGGGCGGTCGCCGCCATCATCATCCACACAGAGCCTACGGCCAGCTACGGCTGGGCCACGGTGCGCGGCTCTTGGGGTACGGAGGAGCAGCAGGTTGCCCTCGCAAAGGATGAGTATGCGCTGGCGTTCGCCGGCTGGATGACCAAAGATAAGGGCGACAAGCTGGGCGCAACCATCGGAATGACCGCCGACCAGATGCTCGCCGCCGCGGATCAGCGTGGTTTCCAGGCCAAGGAACTCCCCCTGCATTTCCGCGCCAGCGCGCCGGCCGTCGTGCGCACGGTGAACACCGCGAACATCGTTGCCCGCATTGACGGCAGCGATGCGAAGTTGAAAGACGAAGCGGTGATCTTCAGTGCCCATTGGGACCACCTGGGCGTCGGCGAAGCGGTCGCCGGGGATTCCATCTACAACGGCGCCGCCGATAACGGCACCGGCACCGGCATGCTGCTGGAGATGGCTCGCGCTTGGGCCGCGTTGCCGCAGAAACCGCGCCGTTCCGCGATCTTCTTGGCCGTCTCCGCCGAGGAGCAAGGTCTCAGAGGTTCATTTTACTTCGGCCAGCATCCCGTGATTCCCGCCGGAAAAATCGCGGCGGGCTTGAATTTCGATATGTTCCTGCCCTTCGGCCGCGCCCAGGACGTGACCGTGAATGGCGCCGAGCGAACCACGATCTACCCCATAGTGGAGCAGGCCGCGCAGCGCATGGGTCTCAAAATCAGTCCCGATGCGCGCCCGTCTGCGGGCACCTACTATCGCTCCGACCATTTTTCATTCGCCCGCGTGGGGATCCCTTCCTTCTCAGTCGACGGTGGAGACGATTTCGTGGGCAAGCCAGCCGGCTTCGGCAAGCAGGCGCACGCCGAATTCACTGAGAAGCGTTATCACCAGCCCGGTGACGAATACAAAGACGACTGGGATTTCGCAGGCATGGAACAGTACTCCCAATTCGGCCTGCTGATCGGCATCGACATCGCGAACCAGGATGCCATGCCGACGTGGAAACCAGGCGATGAATTCCTCGCGGCCCGCCAGGCGAGCGGCGTGAAGTAGTCTTAAGAGCACATGAAGTGCCTGCTGTCTAGACCCTTGTTGGCTTGTGCCGCTGTTGCGCTTATCGAATCTTGCGCGAAAACTTCTACCGTGACCCAGAGCCAAGGGAGCATACAGCGGGGCGGCCACGCACTCCGCGAGGTAACAGCTCTGCGGGAGTTACCACCGGGTGTCCAAACGGCATTGGGCGTTGGAGCGTTAGGTCTCGATGGAATCGCGGATCGAGGCGAAAAGTACAATCCGACTGATGTTGTGGACTCCAGTTTGCCGATGCGGCGATTCGTGGTCGCGGGGTTGGACGGGGATTCAGCCTTGGTTGCAATCGAACATGGCGGCCTGGGCCGGGAAGTGGAGGTTGCACTTTTCTCCAACGCCAGCCAAAACGCCACGGCTGGCCGGAAATGGACCCTAATCGAGGCCCCTAAGGCTCTGCGTGACTTGGTCGGCAGCCTGCCCGCTCCTTAGAACGCCAGGACGCTGCCTCGCATTAGCAATTACGCACTAGCCGCGATGCGAACATCCGTCAGCCCGAAGTCTCCGCCCTTAAATAGCAGCGGCTCGTCTAGCGCTTTTGCCAGTGCGTAGGCGAAACAATCGCCGAAGTTCAGGCCCGCCTTGTGGCGGCCCTTACCAAAGTCAAGGAACGCTTGACGGGCGAAGGAACCTTGTTCCAGAGTGACTGGTTCGTCCACCACCGCAGCCATCCTCAGAAAGACCTCGGCTCTTCGGAGAGCGTCTGGCGCAGCTTGGCGATCCAGCACGATGTCGAGTTCTAGCCGGCTGACCACGCTGAGACGGCAAGTTCCAGCTTGCGCCATGATTTGCGCAAACTTTTCTGCCTCCGGTTCTCCGAATAGGATTGCGATCAACGCGGATGTGTCGACGATCACTTCGGCAAACCGCGCTCATCGTACAGCAGATCGCCGTGGTCAACGTACGGCCGCTTGACCCCGGCGGAAACTTGGCGAGCGATGGCCATAAGCTCCTCCACCGTCGCTTTCTTCTTGCGCTT
Source organism: Acidobacteriota bacterium (assembly GCA_039931205.1). Lineage (GTDB taxonomy): Bacteria > Acidobacteriota > Terriglobia > Bryobacterales > Bryobacteraceae > Palsa-187. The sequence continues at coordinate 52,694 of JBDTSJ010000086.1, read as the reverse complement.
TTCCAACTTCTCGTGACGGTCACGCAGAGCGTCGATGACGATTTTGGTCATGCTCTCCCCGGTTTCGCGGGAAATCGCTTGCGCTAGCCGATGGGCCTCAGGATCCTTGACGTTCAGGCTCACCCCTCCATTCTAGAACAGCAAGCTAGTTTCTACCACCCGTTATCCCCTAGCGAATAAAAGGCGTAGGTCATTATTTTTCAACTTCCTATTGATTTCGGGATTCTCTCCACTCTATACTGAGTGTTCCCTTGTGGGGAAAGGTGGCAGTAAGTGGTGGACACTCAGGGCGCGAACTCGGCAAACAAGCCTCTCAACCCGCCACAGTACCATCTCTCCGCCTCGGTCGACGACAAGGGTCGGCTGAACACGCCGGCTGCTGCGATTGCGTATTTCGAATCGGCCGGGATCACGGATTTTTTCTGCACGTCGCTGGACGAACGCATGGCGTTAATTTACCCCATGGACGTGTGGGCGCGCAACCTGGCAGTTTTCGAAAATGCTCGCGAGAACTCGGGCGCGGCCAAGCGTATGGCGTTTCGCGCGCGGGCCAATGGGGGCGAGGTCAAGCTGGACAAGGCTGGGCGGATTCTGCTGCCGGCGAATTTGCGGGCGAAGGTGGATCTGGAAAAGCAGCCCGTCTGGCTCGATTTTCACAACGGCGTGGTGAAGGTGATGCCTAAGCCGGTATACGACGCCGAGATGCAAGCGGCGCAGGCGCACTCGGCCGACGATCAAGCGGCTTTGGAAGAGATGGGGTTCATTTAGAGGCGATGCATGCATGTCCCAGTTATGTTGGCGGAGTGCCTGGAATATCTGGCGCTGAAGCCGGACGGCGTGTATCTGGACGCAACAACGGGCCTTGGTGGGCACGCGGGGATGATCGCGCGGCAGTTGGATACGGGGTTACTGCTCGCGTGCGATCGCGACGAACAAAGTCTGGACATGGCGCGCGGCAACACAGCGGATTGTGCGGCGCGCATCCGCTATCACCGGAGTTTGTTCTCGGAGTTGGGCAACGTGCTGGTAGCAGAGAAGATTTCACAACTGGACGGTCTGCTTGCGGACTTAGGAGTCTCCAGATACCAGCTTACGGATGGCGCGAGGGGGTTCTCGCTGATGGCGGACGGTCCTTTGGACATGCGTATGGGGCACGATGCTCCGGAGACCGCCGCCGATATCGTCAATTTTATTTCAGAGAAGGAACTCGCCAACTTGATCTTCTCGTTGGGCGAGGAAAGGAGGAGCAGACAAATAGCAAGAGCAATCGTGCGGGCGCGGCCGATACATACCACCGGTCAGTTGGCCAAGCTGATCGAGGGGGCCGTGCCCCGTACGGGAAAATTACATCCCGCCACGCTAACCTTCATGGCGTTGCGGATTGCTGTGAATCGCGAATTCGAGGAGCTGGACGCATTGCTCGCATCCATTCCGGACTTGGTGAAGCCGGGTGGGCGGGTGGTGGTGCTGACGTACCACTCATTGGAAGATCGCAGAGTAAAACATGGATTTCAGGCGCTGGCGAAAGAAGGGCGAGCTATGCTGCTCACCCGGCACGTCGTCAAGCCTGCGGAGCAGGAAACCAGAGACAATCCGCCGTCGCGCAGCGCCAAGCTCCGTGCAATAGAGCTTGTATAAACGCTGCGGGCGATCGAGCTTCTCAGCATCGAGCCGTCGTGCTCGTTGTTGTCTCAACCGTATTAGAGGGTCAGGCAGAATGGCAACGTTAACCAACGTTTTTGGCAAATTTTTTCCACGAACAGTCGCAACCGCGGAGGCCACCTCCCCAGCTTTTGCGCGGCGCGACCAACGTTATGAGCAAGTGGATACAAGCACGCGTGTACGCGTGTTTGCGAATGAGGACATTTACTTTTACGTGAAACATATCGACAACACGGCGGTACTCCGCCAAGCGGATCCGGCCTCGGATCGCGCCAGTTGGAAGATGATCGGCATGGCGGCGGCGGCCGCTGTTGTATTGATCTGCATTCTGATGCCGAAAGGCATGGGCGTGCTGGCCGGTTACGAAATCCAATCGTTGCGGCATGAGAACCAAAAACTTGTGTCGGAACAAAACACCCTGGAATTGCAGGAAGCGCAGTTGATGAGCCCGGAGCGTATGGCGCAGTTAGCCAAAATGCAACAGTTCATCGATCCAGCGCCGGACCGCGTCGTCTATTTGGACGCGCCTGGCGATACCGAATTCGCAGCCATCTCCCCCGCGGCTGGAACCGGCAAGTAGTTTTCATAACGGAGTAACCAGTTATGCCGCCGACCGAACCGACACGCCGTCTGCACTGGCTCCTTTGGGGCTTGGTCATGTGGAGCGGACTTCTGTTCGGCCGGCTGGTATGGCTGCAAGTGTTCCGGCATGATGAACTGCTTGCCGCTGCAGAAAATCAACAACAGAAGGTAGTCGAGTTGCCCGCCATGCGCGGGGCTATTCTGGATCGCACTGGCCAGCCGCTGGCTATGTCGCTGGAAGCGGATTCGGTTGTCGTGGATCCGCAAAAGGTGAAGGATCTGCCGCAGGCCGCACGCCTGCTGGGTGCGGCCCTGGGGCTGAATCCGTCCCAGTTGCTGGAACAAATGAAGACCTCCAAGGCGCGCGGACGGCACTTCATGTGGGTGGCTCGCAAACTGGATCCGGAAGTTGCCAAGCGAGTGCGCGAGCTGAAATTTACGGGACTGGAATTCCACCCGGAAATGCGCCGCTTTTATCCAGGGGGTTCGCTGGCTGCGCATCTTTTGGGTGCTACCGGAATCGTTCACGCGGATGATGTGGTGGAGCGTGGCAACGCCGGCGTCGAGCTTTCCTTTGAGCGTGAACTGGGTGGCAAGGCCGGCGAAGCTCGCTTATCCATGGATTCGCGCCAGAACTCTTATGACTCGGTTGTACTGCGTGAGCCGATTCCAGGCGCGGATTTGACGCTCACCATCGACCCCACACTGCAGTATCGTGCCGAGCGCGAACTGGAGGCCGCGGTGCGCGCGAGCGGCGCGAAAAATGGTTCGGTGGTTGCTCTCGATCCCTACACAGGCGACGTGTTGGCCATGGCCAACTATCCTTCCTTCGACCCAAACCTAAAACCTCAGCCTGGTATGGCCGCGTTAGAGGTCCGTCAGAATCTGGCCGTCTCGAAAACCTTCGAGCCTGGCAGCGTGTTCAAAGTGATCACGCTAGCGGCAGCTTTGGAAAATACGACCCTCACTCCGCAGACGATGATCGATTGCGGCAATGGAAAAATTAATCTTTTCGGCCGCGTGATTCACGATCACGATAGCTACTCGGCATTAACCATGGCCGGCGTGTTGGCACACTCCAGTAACATCGGCGCGATTCGCATCGCGATGGCCACGGGTGAGCGGAATTTCTACGAGTATCAGAAACGCTTCGGCTTTGGCGCGAAGACGGGCATCCCTTTACCGGGTGAATCCGGCGGCATCCTCTGGCCCATTGAGAAATGGACCAAGAGTTCCATCGGGTCGCTCGCGATGGGGCATGAGTTGGGCGTCACCGCGATTCAGCTGGCGTTGGCGGGCGTGGCTGTCGCCAACGGTGGGATGAAGGTGAAGCCTCGGTTGGTGATCTCGCGGCAACGCAAAGGCCAGGAGCCGGAGACGGTTCCCCAGGCACCGCCCGTGCGTATCTTGAAGCCGGAAACCGCGGTTCAGATGCGTCAGATGATGGAAGGCGTGGTGCTGGAAGGCACGGGCCGCAAAGCGGTGCTGCAAGGATATACGTCGGGCGGCAAAACCGGGTCGGCACAAATTTACGATCCCAGTTCCGGCGTTTACACCCATACCTACAACGCCAGCTTCCTCGGATTTGCTCCTGTCGGCAACCCACGAGTTGTGATCGCCGTGACCTTGTACGGCACCACCGGCGGATCCGCTGGGTTCGGCGGCGCGCGCGCGGCTCCCGTGTTCCGCGAGGTCGCCATGGGCGCGTTGCGGATGCTCGACGTCCCCAAGGATCTGCCGGATCGCAACCCACGAGTTGTGTCTGCGGCCATCAACGAAAGTGACTTGCCGGACGCCGGCGCCAATGAGGCTCCCTTGCTGATGGCCGGCGCCGATCTTTCCAATGCCTTCAATGCGGACGCGCTGACCTTGCCGTCTTATTCCGCACCAGGTTCCGCGCATGGCAGCGACGCCGTGCGCCCACGAGTTGTATCCTCCGTCACTCGGCCGCCGGCCGATGGAGGAACTCCGGTTTTGGCCGGGGATTCCTCTGTTGGTCAGCGGCCTTTTTTTAACGAAGTCCAGCCCTCCAGTGACGCGACGAAGTCCGGGTCCAGTGGCAGCATGCCTGATTTTCGAGGCATGACGTTGCGCGCCGTCTATGAAAAATCCGCCGCCATGGGGTTGAATGTGGAAGCGTACGGAAGCGGCTTGGCTCGCAGCCAGGATCCACTGCCTGGCGCCGCTCTTCAGCCCCGCGCGGCAGTAAAGGTGCAGTTTGGGCGATGACACTAAACGCACTGTTGGCCGGGGTCAGGCTCCGCCAGTCGCTTTCGCCGGAGCTTGGCTCGGTGGAAGTCGCGGGCCTGGAATACGATTCACGCAAGGTGGAGCCCGGCTTTGTCTTTTTCGCTTTTTCAGGATCGCGCACCGATGGCGCCCGCTTCGCGGAACAGGCGATGGCGCGCGGGGCAGTGGCCGTCGTCAGCGACTCGCCCAAGCCGGTTGACTTCAACGGCCCTTGGATCGAGGTCGAGCATGGCCGCCGTGCTCTGTCAGCCGCGTCGCGTGCGTTCTATCGCAATCCCGATCAGCGAGTTCATTTCACCGGCATCACCGGCACTAACGGCAAGACAACTACCTCTTATGTGATCGAGGCCATTCTCAAGGAAGCTGGCCTGATTTCCGGCGTTGTCGGGACTATCGAATACCGGATCGCCGGAGAAGTGCGGCCCGCTGTGAACACCACTCCCGAATCGCTCGACCTGGCGCGCTTCGCCGATGCGATAGCGCGTTTGGGCGGGAAGCACCTGATCTCAGAAGTATCCTCACACGCGCTGGAACTCGGCCGCGTCCAGGGTTTCTTCTTCCACACCGCCGTCTTCACAAATCTTACCCGGGACCATCAGGATTTCCACCACACCATGGAGGCCTACGCGGCCGCCAAGCGTTTGCTCTTCATTCCCAATGAGGGTCCCGCGCCGCAGTGGGCCGTTCTGAATGCCGACGACGTTTCCTCCGCCAGCATGGTTCCGCCGCCGCCCGCAAACGTGATCTGGTATGGAGCCGACAAGCAAACCCCTTTGCGCGCCGAAGGCATCCGCATGGATTTCGAAGGGCTGCATTTCGATCTGGTATGGCAGGGTGAGCGCCAGCCCATCGAATCGCCGCTAGTCGGCCTCTTTAACGTTTCAAATATTCTGGCCGCCGTGGCGGTCGGCATCAGTTACGGCATCCCTGTGGATGTAATCGCCCGTGGAGTTGCCCAGTGCCGCGCGGTCCCTGGCCGCTTCGAACGCGTGGACGCCGGACAGCCTTTCCTGGTCGTGGTGGATTACGCTCACACCGACGACGCTCTGCGGAATGCGATTCAAACCGCCCGTGGCTTGGCCAAGGGCCGAGTGATCACGTTGTTCGGTTGTGGAGGAGATCGCGATCGCACCAAGCGCCCCTTGATGGGTATGGCTGCCGCGGAATTGAGTGATCACGTCGTGCTCACTTCAGACAATCCCCGTTCCGAAGATCCGCTCGGCATCATGAACGACGCCATGGTTGGCCTGGGAAAGTTCGACACCCCGCACACCGCGGAGCCCGATCGCGGCAAAGCAATTCGCGTGGCGCTGGAGAAGGCCGGACCGGGAGACGTCGTTTTGCTGGCCGGCAAGGGACATGAAACTTATCAAATCCTGAAGGACCAGACCATCCATTTCGACGATCGTGAAACGGCGCGCGAGGTCCTGCGATCTTTGGGATACAAGGAGTCCAGGCAAGGATGAAACGGCCGCTGCGCTGGGTGGCGGAAACACTGGGAATCACGATGGCTACAGAAGAACAAGTCACGGGATGGAGCGTGGACACGCGTACCTTGCAACCCGGCGACTTGTTTTTCGCCTTGCACGGACCAAATCACGACGGCAATGCCTATATCGAGAAGGCTCTAGCAAAGGGCGCTGTGGCGGCCATCGCCGACAGCGCGACGGAGTCTGCCGGCCCGCTGCTTCGGGTGCACGATACCCAACAGGCTCTCGAAAAACTGGCCTCCAAAATACGTGCAGAGTGGGGCGGGGAAGTCGTCGGCGTGACGGGCAGCGCCGGCAAGACTACGACCAAAGACGTCATCGCAGAAATGCTGGCGGTGCGTCTCAGTACCGCTAAGACCCAGGGGAATTTGAACAACCACATCGGCTTGCCGCTCTCGCTGCTGAGACTGGACGAATCCGCGACCGTCGCCGTATTAGAGATGGGCATGAATCATGCCGGTGAGATTCGCGCGCTCGCACAACTCGCGCGTCCCAACGTGGGCGTCGTCACCAACGCCGGCTGGGCGCACATCGAAAACTTCGATTCAGTTGAAGGAATCGCCGCGGCCAAGCGCGAATTGGTGGAGGCGCTTGGACCCCAAGGGACCGCCGTGCTCAACGCCGACGATGATCGCGTTGCGCAGTTCGCGGAAGCTCATAGCGGACGCACCGTGTTGTACGGCCAGTCGCCCTCTGCCGAAGTTCGTGCCGAAGATGTGCAGTACGCGCTGGATGGAGTTCGCTTCCGCGTCGGCGCCGTGCACTTTGAGAGCGCGCTCACGGGACGCCATAACGTTTCAAATCTATTGGCTGGTATCGCCACGGCAGGCGTGTACGGCATCGCGCCGGACGAACTCACTGAGCGCGTCCGCCACCTGCGTCCCGCCAGCATGCGCGGTGAACGCATCTGGCATAACGAAATCTTGATTTATAACGATTGCTACAACTCCAACCCGGACGCCGCGCGCGCCATGCTGGATGTCCTTCGCGACACCCCAGCCAAACGCCGCATCGCCGTCCTGGGGGAGATGCTCGAACTTGGCCACTGGGCTGAGCCCTTGCACCGCGACGTAGGCAACTACGCAGTGGAGTGTGGGATAAATGTGCTCGTTGGATTACGCGGCGCGGCCTGTTACACGGTGGACGCAGCCAAGCTTGCCGGCCTTCGGGTCGACGCCGCGTTTTTTTTCGACGAGCCCATCCCAGCCGGCCAATGGGTCCGTTCCATCGCTCAGCCTGGCGATGCCATCCTCTTCAAAGGCTCCCGGGGTGTCCACGTCGAACTGGCGCTGGCCCAGCTCTTAGGGGATGTGGAGTTGCCCGGCAGCCCAAGCCAGCCGCCAAAAGGATCGCACTAATCCCATGCTCTATTGGTTGGGCTTCGAGGTCCTGTTCCGCTCTTACACGCCCTTTCGCGTATTTCAGTATTCGACGTTTCGGACGGCCATGGCCAGCCTCACGGCCTTGCTGCTCTCCATCGCGTTAGGCCCCTGGCTCATCCGGCGGTTGCGTGATTTCCAGATTGGCCAGCACATTCGTAACGAAGGTCCCCAGTCGCACCTTAAGAAAGCTGGCACGCCCACGATGGGCGGATTGTTGATCTGCGTTTCGATCATCGTGCCCACCCTGTTGTGGGCCAACCTTCGTACCCACGCCGTGTGGGTCGCCATGGCGTCCGTCATCTTATACGGCGCCATCGGGCTATGGGACGACTACACGAAGGTCGCTAACAAACGGAACCTCGGCCTGACGGTACGGCAAAAATTCGGCTTGGAGATTTTGGTGGCTCTAGTGATCGGCGGCATGTTGCTCGCCATGAATCGCGCGGGTGTCTACTCCATGGAAATGAACGTACCGTTTTTCAAAAGCTTTAAGCCCGACCTGATCATTCACTCGTGGCTTGCGAATGCCTGGACGTATCCTTTTGCTTTCGTATTCTTCTTCGGATTCCTGGCATTGGTATTGGCTGGATCGTCTGAGGGCGTGAATCTCGCGGACGGTCTGGACGGCTTGGCGATCGGCCTGATGCTGATTGTCGGCATGGCAATGACCGCCCTGTCATTTCTCTCCGGCAACGCGGAATTGAGTAGCTACCTGGAGATTTCCCGCACGCCCGGCGCGTCCGAGCTCACCATCTTTTGCGGCGCGCTCACCGGAGCATCGCTGGGCTTTCTTTGGTACAACTCCCATCCCGCCGAACTCTTCATGGGCGATGTAGGCTCGCTGGCGTTGGGCGGAGCCATGGGAACCGTCGCCGTGCTTCTGAAACAGGAATTGCTGCTGCCCTTGATCGGCGGAGTATTCGTAGTGGAGTACGCATCCGTGATCATTCAAGTAACCAGCTTCAAATTGCGCGGTAAAAGAGTGTTTAAAATGGCCCCTCTGCATCATCATTTCGAGCATTTGGGGTGGCATGAATCCAAGGTCATCATTCGATTTTGGATCGCAGGATTGGTATTAGCTTTGTTTGCGCTAACCACGCTGAAGTTGCGATGAGGCCCTTGAAGGGCGCGCGCGTGGCAGTGATAGGAATGGCCAAAAGTGGAGTGGCCGCGGTGGAATTGCTGGTGGAACACGGAGCGATGGTGATTGCAATAGATCAAATACCGGCCCCGAATGCGCGCCTGGCGGCGTTGGGGATCCCCGTGCGTCCACAGTCTCCCGGCGAAATCGCGGACGTCGACATCGTCATCCTGTCCCCCGGTGTCCCGGCCGATGCCGCCGTAGCCCAGGCCGCGCGCGACGCGGGTGCGTTAGTGATCGGCGATCTGGAACTGGCCAGTTGGTTCCTGCAAGGCGAAATCATCGGCATCACCGGCGCGAACGGCAAAACCACGACCACCGCAATGTGCGGACACATTTTGGCCGCCAGCGGCATCGCTGCCCAAGTGGGCGGCAACATCGGAACGCCTCCCGCGGCAATGGTTGCGACCTCGCGGCCCGGACAATGGAATGTTTTGGAACTATCCAGCTTCCAACTGGAAACCACCAACACATTCCGTGCCCACATCGGCGCTGCCCTCAACGTCACGCCCGATCATCTGGACCGGCATTACACTCTGGACCAGTACGCCGCAGCCAAGGCGCGCCTCTTCGTGAACCAGCACAGCGGCGATTTTGCCGTGCTCAATGCCGATGATCCCATCACGGCTGCTTACGCCAAACGAACCACCGGCGAGGCTCATTGGTTCAGTTCCACTAGTTCCACTAGTTCCACTAGTTCCACTAGTTCCACTACTCGCGGCGCGTGCATCGCAAAAGGCCAGATCCTGCTCGACGGGCAGCCCCTCATGCAGGTCGCGGAGATTCCTTTGCGCGGCGCGCACAACGTGGAGAACACCATGGCCGCGGCCGTCATCACTCATCTGGCCGGGGCAACTCACGCGCAGATTCGATCTTCCGTGATGACCTTCCCCGGCGTCGAACATCGCTTGGAATTCGTGCGTGACCTCCACGGCGTCGCCTTCTACAACGATTCAAAAGCCACGAATGTGGATGCGACGCTGAAAGCCATCGCGGCGTTTGACGGCGGCCTCTGGATTATCCTGGGCGGCAAGGACAAGGATAGCGATTACACTCCGCTTGCCTCCGCGTTACGTGGTAAAGTCCACGCGGCCTTGCTCATCGGCGCCGCCGCTGGAAAAATTAGCGCGCAACTCGCCGGGATCCCGGTCCTGCAGTGCGGAACGCTGGAAAACGCGGTCGCGCAAGCCCACTCGCGGGCCCACGCCGGAGACACAGTGTTACTGGCGCCCGCCTGCGCCAGCTTTGATCAATTTGAAAATTACGAACACCGCGGCCGCGAATTCAAACGCATGGCCGCTGCGCTAGAGGTATCCGCATGACGAAACTCAGAACCGACCAGATCCTATTCCTCACCGTCCTCGCGATGGTGACTTTCGGAATCGTCATGCTATACAGCGCGTCCAGCGCCGTAGCGGACCTGCGCTATCACTACCCGTCTTACTATTTCGTGCTTCGTCAATTCGGCTGGGCTCTAGGCTCACTCGTCGTGATGATGTTTTTCAAACGCTTCGATTATCGACGCCTCAACACACCAGCCTGGGCTTTCTCCGGACTGGGTATCGTCCTGGCGATGCTGATTCTGGTCTTCATCGTCGATTCGCGAAATCATCGCTGGTTTCGTTTCCCCGGCGTCGGCTCCCTGCAGCCTTCCGAATTCGCCAAGCCTGCGCTGATTCTGTTCCTGGCGTATTTCATCGCGCGCCGCACTCAGGTAATCAATCGCCGCCGGACCCTGGCCCAGGCGTTCCTCGCGATCGCGGTTCTCGGATTGCTCGTGGTTGCTTCGGATTTAGGAAACGCCGTCGTCCCCGTCATCACTGCTCTCGTAGTTCTGTGGGTCGCGGGACTCGAAAAGAAGATCCTCGCTGGTCTGGTGGGCGTCGGTATGTTGCTGGGCATGGGAGCGGTTGCCTCCAGAGGGTATCGCCTCGATCGCGTGATCAGTTTCGTCGACCCGAATTACAAGCTGGTGGACAAACTGAATCCCGGCGGCCATATCCGCCGCTACACAGATCACGTGGATGGTGGACGCGATGGCGCCTATCAGCCGCGTCAATCGATCATTGCTGTCGGCGCAGGCGGACCCTGGGGTGTAGGCCTCATGGAAGGCAAACAAAAACTGATGTTCCTTCCTGAGGCGCATACCGATTACATCTACGCCACCATCGGCGAGGAGCTCGGCTTATGGGGATCCACTGCCGTCCTGGCCGGTTTTCTCATCGTGTTATGGCGCGGAGCGCGTTTGTTTGTTCTCGCCCGAGAAGACTTCGGCAAGTACCTTGCCCTGGGTGTAACCGTCACCATCGTGGTGCAGGCGTTGATCAATATCAGCGTCGTGCTGGATCTGGGACCCACCAAGGGCTTCCCTTTGCCGATGATCAGCTTCGGAGGAAGCTCATTGTTAAGCACTCTCATCTCCATGGGAATGCTGCTGAGCGTTGGTGAACATGAAGGATGACAGAGGCGATCAACACTGCACCGGACGCAGCGGTACAAATTCGCCCCGCGACGTTTTTGATGGCGGGGGGCGGCACCGGGGGCCACGTGATTCCCGCGCTAGCCGTCGCGCGCGAACTGCAAGCTCGCGGTCACGCGGTTCGCTTCATCGGCACGCAGCGCGGGTTGGAAGCGACTCTGGTCCCTGCCGCGGGCTTTCCCATCGATTGGATCGTGATTGGCGGCCTGAATCGCGTGGGTCTTACGCGCTCTCTGCAGAGCGTGACCGAGCTCCCGCTGAGCGTGTGGCAGGCTTCGCGCGTCCTCGATCGCACTCGTCCAGCGGCGGTGTTTTCCATGGGAGGCTTTGTCGCGGGTCCGGTATTGCTGGCGGCTTTATGGAAACGAATCCCCGTCGTCGCTATGGAGCCCAACGCGATTCCCGGCTTCACCCATCGCAAGTTTGCCCGCTTTATTGCCCGCGCACTAGTGGGTTTCCCGGAAACGGCAGCCTGGTTCCCGGGGCGCGGCACGGAGGTCACCGGGTTACCGGTTCGCAGCAAGTTCTTCGAGATCCCACCCAAGCCTCTCGGCGATCCCTTTACCGTCCTCATCACGGGTGGCAGTCAGGGTTCCAGAACACTGAATCGTGGCGCCGAGGAAAGTTGGCCGCTTTGGGCAACTGTGTCGGGTGGTCCAAGCATTCGCCTGATTCACCAAACGGGCCTCATCCCTTTCGAACAGCTGGCGGCGAAGTTCAAGGCGGCGAATGTTCCTGGCGAAATCCATCCTTTTATAAAGGACATGCCGGCCGCCTTCGCCGAAGCCGACCTTATCGTCAGCCGCGCGGGCATGGGCGCGGTCAGCGAATTAGCTGCCGCGGGCAAGCCGTCCATCCTGATTCCGCTGCCCACCGCCAGCGACCAACACCAGCTCCGCAATGCACAGGCTCTGGAGCGCGCCGGTGCTACCCGTATCGTCCTGGATGTCGACTGGAACGGGCAGCGCTTCGTCGACGAAGTCATGTCGTTGCTCCGCGAGCCGGGACGCTTGGAGCGCATGGGAACTGCCGCGCGTACGTTCGCCAAGCCCGACGCGGCCCAGCGAGCCGCCACTGTTTTGGAAAGTCTCATACCCCCCGGATGAACAGCACCTTTTTGCCTTGTTGACACCGCCCTAGAAAGCCGAAACAATACACTAATAAAATGTTTTTCAAACCCCAGCCCGTCCACTTCACCGGTATCGGTGGAATTGGCATGAGCGGACTGGCGGAAGTGTTGCTCGAACTGGGCTACAGTGTCACCGGTTCGGACCTTCGTACCACCCCCGTCACGCAGCGCCTGGTCGGCTTGGGAGCGGTAATCCACGAGGGGCACGCAGCCGAACACATCGCGGGAGCCAACGCCATCGTGGTCAGCTCCGCCGTCCGTCCCGACAATCCCGAGGTGGTCGAAGCGCGCCGCCGCGGTATTCCGGTCATCCCGCGCGGCGAACTGCTGGCGGAACTGATGCGCCTGAAATACGGCGTGGCCGTTGCCGGCAGCCACGGAAAAACAACCACCACTTCGATGGTCGCTCAGATCCTGATGCACGCCGGTCTCGATCCTACTGTTGTAGTCGGCGGTCTGTCCGCCACCATGCGCGGCTCGAATGCCCGCGTCGGGAAAAGCCCCTACTTGGTGGTCGAGAGCGATGAGAGCGACGGTTCATTCTTGAAGCTCGCGCCCATTCTCGCCGTGGTTACCAACATTGATCGTGAGCACCTGGATCACTACACCGGCCTTGACAGCATCGTGGAGGCGTTCATCACATTCGTCAACAAGGTTCCATTCTACGGAGCCGCAGTAATGTGTCTGGACGATGAGAACGTCCGCCGGATCCTTCCGTCCATCAACCGGCGCGTCATTACTTATGGCGCCGATCCGGCCGCCGATCTGCGCATCACCCATTCTTCCGCCGGCCACCTGGCGGGTGAATTTCATTTGGTGCGCGGCGCCCAGGACTTGGGCTGCTTCCGTCTGCACGTGCCCGGCGTTCACAATATTCTGAATGCCACGGCAGCGATCGCGGTGGCGTTGGAGTTAGAGGTCCCGATCGAAACCATTCGCGAAGGCCTCGCCCAGTTCGCCGGTGTGGACCGCCGCTTCCAGATCAAAGGGACCGAACGCGGAGTGACCGTGATCGACGACTACGGGCATCATCCCACCGAGATTCGCGCCACTCTCGCCGCCGCCCGCGCCTGCGAGTACCAGCACCTCCACATTCTGTTCCAGCCGCATCGCTACACGCGCACCCAGGCATTGATGGAAGAATTTGCCGGAGCGTTTCAAGATGCCGATACGGTGGATGTTCTCGACATCTACGCCGCCTCGGAACTCCCGATTGACGGCGTGACCTCCGCGGCCTTGGTGGATCGAATGCAGCATCACGGCCAACATGGTGCGCGCTATGCAAGTTCGATGAGTGCGGGTGTGGAAGCCGTCACCTCCACCTCCAGCTCCGGCGACGCCATTATCACCTTGGGTGCTGGAACGGTTTCGCAGGCAGGCAGCGCGATTCTAGAGCGCTTGAGGAGTCGAGGCTAACGATGAAACGCAAAGCTTACGACGAATCGGATTTTTTACCGGGCATGGAAGGGCCTCCCGGGGCTTCCTCGAAAACAGCCGCCGCAACGAAATCCCGCAATGCAAAGTCCCGCCTGCCGCGCCTTACGAAGCTGCGCCTCATCGTCGCCAGCATCGTGTTGGTTTTCGCCACCACCACTTCGGTGTATGCCTTCCACGTCGCCGAGGACTTCCTGATTCGCGATTCTCGATTCGCCGTGCCCATCTTAGCGGGCACTTCCGAACCGGCGATCCTCATTGCGGGCGCCGCGCACGCGTCTCTCGAATCCATTGAGAACGTCTTCGCGTCGGATATCGGCCGCAGTCTTTATCTGGTGCCGATGAAGGATCGTTTAACGTCGGTGCGCGCCGTAGCCTGGGTGCAAGACGCCTCCATCGCCCGTATCTGGCCGAATCGCCTGATGATCAATGTGGTGGAGCGAAAGCCCGTGGCCTTTGTCACGCTGCCTTCTTCACGCTTTGCCCTGATAGATGCGGAGGGAATTATTCTGCCGCCCGCGCCCGACGACTTCAACCTGCCCGTACTGCGCGGAATCAAGCCATCGGAGCCCGCCGAAGTCCGCAAGGCCGCGGTACAACGCATGCTCCGGCTCAGTGCGGAACTGGGCGCAGCCATCAAGGATATCTCCGAAATCGACGTTTCGAAAGCGGACAACCTCGCCGTGTCCCGGCCTTACCAGGGCCGTATTTTGAAGTTGATGCTGGGGGATCGCAACCTGGCGGCGCGCTACAACAACTTCGTCACGCATTTCAGCGAGATTGAATCGCGCGTTCCCGCCGCGGCGGTTTTGGACCTGAGATTAGAAGATCGCATTACCGTGATGGAATCGGCGGCCGAATGAATTCTGCAAAGTTACAACTGTGCGTCGGTTTGGATGCGGGCAGCAGCCGGACGCGCTGCGTCATTACTGTTCTGGAAGGGCAACAACTGCGCTGCCTGTCCTACGGTCTGGCTCCCTCCGCCGGTTGGACGAAAGGCCGCATCAATGATCCCGAAGCCGTCGCCCATTCGATTCGTGAAGCCGTGCGAGATGCGGAACGCGGCGCGGACGTAACGGTCGAAGCCATCACCATCGGTATCGGCGGAACCTCCATTCGCGGCGCGCAGGGCCGCAACGTTTACGGCTTCGGCCGCCCCCGCGAAATCGAAGCGGGCGACCTGGCCTACGCCATCGAAATGGCATCCGACGTTTCGCTCGAGCGCGACCGCATGATGCTGCACGTTCTGCCGCAGGACTTCACCCTGGACGGCCGCCCCGGATTTCGCAAACCAATCCGCAGTGTCTGCGCTCGCCTGGAAGCCAATGTCCACCTGATCACCGGCTCCGCGCAGGAACATCAAGCCCTGGTTGCGGCAGTGCACACCGCGCACCTCGCTGTGGAAGAAACCGTTTTCGAGCCGCTGGCCGCATCCTTTGCTTGCGTGCTTCCAGAAGAGCGCATGCGCGGCGTCGCGCTCGTCGACCTCGGCCTGGATTCCACCGGCATGGTCGTGTATGACGGAGATCGCCTGGTGCTGGCAGCGAACGTGCCCGTCACTTCCGATCACCTGACCAAGGACATCGCATGGATGTTCAAAATTTCCTATGAAGACGCCGAGAGTCTGAAGCAGCAGTACGGTTGCGCGATCCTTGGGCTGTCTTCGGAATCCACCCTTATCGAAGTGCCGTCGCCGGAAGGCCGCGCCCCGCGCGAAGCCCGCCGCGCTGAGTTGATCGAAATTCTGGAAGCCCGCGCGGACCAGTTGTTTACCTACGTGCGTACGGAAATCCAACGCTCCGGCATGGACCGCAATTTACTCGAAGGCGTCATCCTCACGGGAGCCGGTGCGCTGCTGCCCGGTATGTGGGATATGGCGGAGCGCAAGTTGGATTGCCCCGCCTGCCACGGCATGGCGAAAGGGATCGGAGATTGGCCGGATGAATTGAGCAGTCCCACTTGGGCCACTGCCGCCGGCTTGGCGATGTATTCAGCGAAACTCAAGCTCCGCCGGCCTCCACAGCGGCGTGCCGGTGGCTTGATGGGATTAATCACTCGATGAACAATCGTTAGCGCTAATTTGGCAGGGAGAACACATTATGGCATTCGCACCTTTGAAATTTGAGATTCAGGAAGAGGCCGCCCCCAAGACTCGCATCCGCGTGTTTGGTGTCGGAGGGGGCGGCTCTAATGCCGTCGCCCGCATGCTGCAGGACGGCTTGGCCGGCGTCGACTTCTGCGTTCTGAATACAGACGCGCAAGCCATCGCCGCTTCGCCCGCCCCCAGCAAGCTGGCGATCGGTTCCAAGATCACCGCCGGTCTGGGAGCGGGATCCAATCCCTCCGTCGGCCGCCAGGCGGCTCTCGAAGACACGGAAAAAATCATTGAGATGCTGGAAGGCGCGGACATGGTCTTCGTCACTGCGGGTCTCGGCGGCGGCACCGGAACGGGCGCGGCTCCCGTCGTCGCGTCACTCGCCAAAGAACTCGGAGCGTTGACGGTCGCCGTCGTCACCAAGCCGTTCGGTTTCGAAGGCTCCAAACGCCGCAAGCAAGCGGAGCAGGGTTTAGCCGAACTCGCCAGCGTAGTGGACACCGTAATCGCGATTCCCAACGACCGCCTCTTGGAGCAAGCCCCGGCCGATACCAGCGTTGCCGATGGGTTCAGTCTGGCGGACGATGTCCTGCGCCAAGCAGTGCAGGGAATCAGCGACATCATCACCACGCCGGGCCTCATCAACCGCGACTTCAGCGACATCCGCACCATCATGTTGGGCATGGGCTACGCCATGATGGGCACCGCCACCGCCAAGGGCGAAAACGCCGCCGTGGCCGCCGCCGAGAAAGCAATTGGCTGCCCCCTGCTCGAAGCTGGTGGAGTCTCTGGCGCCCGCGGTGTCCTGATCAACATCACCGGCTCGCGCACTCTGCGCCTGCATGAAGTGAATCAAGCCTGCAATCTGATTCGCAAAGCCTGCGCGAATGAAGATGTCGAAATCAACTTCGGCGTCGTCGTGGATGAGAACATGGGCGACGAAGTGAAGGTTACGGTTATCGCCACCGGCTTCCAGCGCGACAACCTGCCCGTGATCCAGCGCCGCGCCGTCACGTCGCATACCGGCAGCACCACCTCCGCCCCGGCAGTCGAAACCGCCGCTCCCTGGCGCAACGAACCGGTGAACGTGGAACCGGCCGTGGTCGAAACACCGGAGCCGGAGGAGATGTTTGCCGAGACTGCTATCGTCGAGGAAATCCCCGCGCCCGTCGTAGAAGCAGCGCGCGAAGAGCGCACCATGGCCGCCGCCGCCGCCGGAGTGCCTCCGCCCCACGTAAACGGACACTCCGAGCCTTTGTTCGACGAACTCGACGTCCCGGCCATCCTGCGCCGCGACCGCCGTTTCCTGCACTAAGCTTTCGTCCTGTTTATTCGCCAGATCGGTGGCCGCCCCGTGAAAGGCTGCCACCCGATCGCGAATCCATTTGATTGCGGCGTAGTGTCAAGCGTCCCTAATGGAACAACATAAGCGCTCCACCGAATGGATGACAAGAGAGTGGGCGATAATCCTTGGCCTGTCGACAGCCCCAATATTTGTGTTGTTCCTCCTCTTCATGCATGACCTCGGCAGAGCCGAAGCCGCATGGATAAGTGGCATGTCAATTGGGACGGTGGTCCGGCACCTGTGGGATTTGAGAGCGCGTGTGTGGTTCTGGGCCGTCCTCGCGATGATTGTCGCCGCCAATCTGTTCCTGATCCTTTGGATTCCATGGCCCGCCACAAAGACGTCGTATATCGGACTGCTCCCGATCGGTTTAGCGCACTTCTTCCTCGTCCGAGGTGCGTTCGCGATCGCGGAGCGCATCCTGAGGTGACAACCTCATCTGACGCGATAGCCGCCCCAACTAAACGAACACTAAGCTACGCGGGCGGGTCGAACACCTTCGCGAACGTAAACGCGAACGCAGTCGGCCCGTCTCGCTCCATTGCCTTCAATCGCACGGCGGATTCCGCCACGCTCGGCATCGAGCCTCCCCGTACCCACCACATCGCCAGATGCGGCCGCTCGAATGCCGCGATCCATGCCTGTCTCCCGCGCAACAACTCGGCGTGTTGGGACCCGAAAACGTACTTGCGCAGATCGTCGACGCTGCTCCAAACCGACAGATTGTAGAACAGCCGCTGCTCGTCGAACGGCTCGAAGTATCCTTCGAACACGCGAAGATCGTCCGGCGTGATCTGCGACCCCGGCAGTCGCCAAACGAATCCCAGACTGGCTTCGGCCAGCGCGTTGGTCTCGTCGATGCGCGTGACCAGTCCCGCCATCGACAGTTCTCCGGTTCCCGCACGCATTCGGGCGATATTCACTTGTGCCAGTTGATACACGGTAGTATCTAGTGATTATGTCCCAGGTCTTTCGCTCCCGCTCCACACGCCGCCAATTCGCCGGTCTGCTGCTTGCCGGTACACAAGCGCGCAGCCTCTTCGGCGCCACCTTCAGAAGCAAGACCGTTGACGATGTGCTCCGCAACGGAATGGCCACGCGGCGCATTCCCGCTGTCGCCGCGATGGTGGTGGATGGTACCCGCACTCTCTACACTGGCGCTTTCGGGAACCGCGATGCAGCGTCGAAGATCCCCGTCAACGCCGACTCCCTTTTTCAAATCGCATCGATGACCAAGCCCATCACCTCCGTCGCCGCGATGCAGTTGGTGGAGCAAGGTCGAGTCGGTCTGGATGCGCCCGTCTCGAAATTCCTGCCCCAGCTTGCCGAAATGCAGGTGTTGCACGGCTTCACCGCCACGGGCGACCCCATTCTCCGGCCCGCGCAAAACACTATTACGCTGCGCCATTTGCTGAGCCACACCTCCGGCATCTCCTACCCGACCTGGCACGAAGGCATGTTCAAGTATTCGCAGAAGGCCGGCGTTGCACCCACGTCAATCGCGCCGGTAGTGCCGCTGATGTTCGAGCCCGGCGCCAGTTGGCAATACGGATACAGCGTGGATTGGGCCGGACGCCTGGTCGAGGCCATCAGCGGTCTCACTCTGCAGCAATACTTCCGCAAGAACATTCTGGATCCGCTCGGCATGAACGACACAGACTTCGGTGTTGCCCCAGCCAAGTTCGACCGTCTGGTGGACCGCTACCAGCGTAATCCCGATGGATCTTTCACCGCGGCGCCGCGCGTCCAGCCCCCGCCCCCCACGGACTTCAACGGTGGCGGAGGTCTTTCCTCCACGGCCAATGATTACGCCAAGTTCATGCAGATGATCCTCCGCTACGGATTGACAGGCGTGAACACCCAGGTTCTGCAAGCTCGTTCCGTGGAAGCCATGATGAAGAACCAGATCGGCGGCCTGCACGCCGGCGTTCTGAAATCCTTCCAGCCGAACGTGTCCAGCGACGTCGATACCAATCCCGGGGGCGTGGACAAGTGGGGGCTCGGCTTCCTCCTGCGCGGCCCCAGCACTCTCGGCGGCCGCGCGGAAGGCAGTATGGCTTGGGCCGGCATCTACAATACCTATTTCTGGATCGACCCCCGCCGCGGTATCGGCGGCGTGATTATGATGCAGTATTTGCCGTTCTACGATTCCGCCGCCGTCGGTTTGTTAGGCGAATTTGAGCGCTCGGTTTACGCCAACCTGTAGCGTCCTCTTACAATACAGGAATGCTCCCCGATTACGAAAAACTCGGCGCGTTCTATCTTGGAAGGAACAAAGCCGACGGTTCGCAGCTGCTTTACGATTCCGCTGACTTAGTGACTCACGCCGTTTGCGTCGGCATGACTGGCAGCGGCAAAACCGGTCTATGTATCGGCCTGTTGGAAGAAGCCGCCCTCGATAGTATCCCCGCGATCGTCATCGACCCCAAGGGCGACCTCGCCAATCTACTGCTCACGTTTCCCGATCTGAACGCCGAGTCTTTCGCTCCCTGGGTAAATCCCGATGAAGCCCGTAATCAAGGCCTGGAGCCCGCTGCCTTCGCCGCCCAACAAGCCGAGTTGTGGAAGAAAGGGCTCGCCGGTTGGCAACAGGATGGCGACCGCATCGCCCGCCTTCGTGCCGCAGCGGACTTTGCCATTTACACGCCCGGCTCCGACGCCGGAATCCCCGTCTCGATTCTTTCTTCCTTTGCCGCACCGGACGCGAAAACCCTCGACGACCGCGAAGCCCTGCGCGATCGCATCAATGCCACCGCGACGTCATTGCTGGGCTTAGTGGGCATCGACGCCGACCCCGTGCAGAGCCGCGAACATGTTCTGCTATCCACGATTCTGGATACCAATTGGCGCGCCGGAAAAGATCTGGATCTCGCCGCCTTGATCGCGCAGATCCAGAATCCACCCACGCAGAAAATCGGCGTGCTCGACCTCGAATCTTTCTATCCCGCCAAAGACCGCTTCGCATTGGCGATGGCCCTGAATAACCTGCTGGCCTCGCCCGGCTTCGAAGCATGGCTCACGGGGGACCCGCTCGACATCGGCAAAATGTTGTGGACCGCCACCGGCAAACCGCGCGTCAGCATTTTCTCCATCGCCCACTTGAGCGACGCTGAGCGCATGTTCTTCGTCTCCCTGCTGCTGAATCAAATGTTGAGCTGGGTGCGCGCACAATCCGGAACCACCAGCCTGCGCGCCATCCTTTATATGGATGAGATCTTCGGCTACTTCCCCCCAGTCGCGAATCCACCATCCAAGAAACCTCTGCTCACGCTCTTGAAGCAAGCGCGCGCGTTCGGTCTCGGCGTAGTGCTGGCCACGCAAAACCCCGTGGACTTGGATTACAAGGGACTCTCCAACACCGGCACGTGGTTCCTCGGCCGCCTGCAAACTGAGCGCGACAAAGCGCGCGTGCTGGAAGGTCTGGAAGGCGCCACCGCGCAGGCTGGCGGAGCCTTTGACCGCGCGGCCATGGACACCATGCTCAGCGGCCTCGGCAAGCGCGTGTTCCTGATGAACAACGTGCACCAGAAACAACCCGTCTTATTCGAGACCCGCTGGACTATGTCCTATCTGCGCGGTCCGCTGGCCCGTACCGAGATTCGCCAGCTCATGGCCGGCCGCAAAACCGAAGCCGCCGCAGCGACGCCCGATCCGAAATCCTCCGCGGCCTCTGCGAAATCCGCGCAAGCAATATCCTCCGCTCCCGTGCTTCCGCCGGAAGTCCAACAATACTTCTTCCCCGTGCGCGGAACCGCGAAAACCTATACGCCCGTGGCCATTGGCGCCGCGCAAATTCAGTTCGCCGACACCAAGACAGGCATCAACGAAGTACGCGATCTGCTGTTCACGGCGCCCATCTCCGATGACGCCGTCGGCGCCAACTGGGAACAGGCGGAAGCCACCGGCTGCGCCATCACCGACCTCGAGAAAACGCCCGAATCCGGCATCGCCTTCTCGGAAATCCCCTCCGCCGCCGCCAAGCCCAAGAACTACGACGTATGGAATAAAACGTTCTCGACTTGGTTGTTCCGCGTGCAGACGCTGGATCTCTTGCGCTCCCCCAGCCTGGGAGAAACCTCGCGGCCCGGCGAAAGCGAGCGCGACTTCCGCATTCGTCTGCAACAAGCTGCGCGTGAGCAGCGAGATGCGCTCAAGGACAAGCTGCATACCAAATACGCGCCCAAGTTGGATGCTCTGGCACAGAGAAAGATGAAAGCCCAGCAGCGTGTCGCCGTGGAAAAGGAACAGTCCGGCGCGCAAATGCTGAATACCGCGATCACTTTCGGAACCAGTTTGCTGGGGGCTTTTATGGGACGCAAAACCATCAGCGCCACCACTCTGACCCGAGCTGGGCAAAGTGTGCGAGCAGCCGGCCGGACCATGAGGGAATACAGCGACATTGGCCGTGCCGACGAAAGCGTGCAGGCCATCGATCAGCAGGCTCAGGAGTTGAACGCGCAGTTCGATGCCGAAGTCGCGGCTCTGGAGAGTAAGGTCGATTCGGCCACCGAGGTCTTCGAGACCATTACCGTGCGCCCCAAAAAGACCGGCATCACCGTTCGCCTGGTCAGTCTCGGCTGGAAAGCCTAACTCAACAACTGCAACACAACGCTGCGACGGTGGCGAGCATCGCGATGCTCAAACACGTATAGCCCTTGCCACGTCCCCAGCGCCATGCGCCCGCCGATGACCGGGATCGACAAATGCGTCTGCGTGAGAGCCGACCGTATGTGCGACGTCATATCATCCGGGCCCTCCGCCGTGTGCCGGTACCAGGATTCGCCCTCGGGCACCAGGCGCTGGAAGAACTCGGCCAAATCCAGGACTACGTCCGGATCGGCATTCTCCTGAATCACCAGGGAGGCCGAAGTATGCTGGATGAAAACGGTGAGCAGTCCGCTCGACACGCCAGTGGACGACACCCACTGGGCCACTTCACGCGTGAAGGGATACAGTCCCTTGCCGCGGGTGCCAATTTCCAGTGTGTGCGTGTGGTGCGCCAACTATTCGACGGTAACGCTCTTGGCCAAGTTGCGCGGTTGATCCACATCACAGCCGCGCTTCACCGCGATGTGATACGCCAGCAATTGTAGCGGCAACACTTCTAAGATCGGCAGCAGCAGCTCATTGGTGGTCCCAATCGAGATCACGTGTTGCGCCATCTTCGAGACTTCTTCATCGCCTTCGCACGCAATCGCCACCACGATGCCTTCGCGCGCCTTCACTTCCTGAATATTCGACAGAGTCTTTTCGTACAGCACTCTGCTGGAGGCGCTATCGAAATCACGCGTAGCGATCACCACCGCCGGCAGATTCTCGTCGATCAGGGCATTCGGGCCGTGCTTCATTTCACCGGCCGGATACCCTTCGGCGTGAATATAGGAAATCTCTTTCAATTTCAGAGCGCCTTCCAGCGCCATCGGGAAATGAATACCACGCCCCAAATACAGAAAGTCTGTCGAGCGGTGCAAAGCCTTCACCAGATCGTCGTAAATGTGGTCGCGCCGCAGGACGTCTTCCATCTGACTGGGCAGATGCAGTAACTGGTCCACCAACTTCTTGGAGGTCTCATCGTCCAGCTCTCCACGCTGCTGCCCCAGATACATTGCCAGCAGGAACAAAGCCGTTAACTGGCAGGTGAACGCCTTCGTGGACGCCACGCCGATTTCCGGACCCGCATGCGTGATCAGAGTCCCCGCCGCCTCGCGCGTGATCATGGACCCCACCACGTTGCAAATCGCCAGCGTCTTGGAGCCTTTCAGCTTGGCTTCGCGCTGTGCCGCCAAAGTATCGGCGGTTTCTCCGGACTGTGAAATCACTACGGTCAGCGTGTCGGGTCCGATAATCGGATCGCGATACCGGAATTCGCTGCCGTAATCCACTTCCACTGGAATCCGAGCCAGCTTCTCCATCATGAACTTGCCGGCCAGCGCCGCATGCCAGCTGGTGCCGCACGCGATAATCCGGACTTGTTTGAAATCCTTGAACTCCTGCTGCGAGATATCCATCTCGTCCAGAAAGATACGCCCGGTTTCCTGTCCCACGCGTCCTAGCGTGGTGTCCCGTACCGCCCTCGGCTGCTCAAAGATTTCCTTGAGCATGAAGTGTTTGTAGCCACCCTTTTCCGCCATGATGGGGTCCCACAAAATGTGCGAGACTTGGCGCTTCACCGGCCGCCCGTTGAAATCGGTTAGCGTCACTCCATCCTTTGTCAGGATGGCCATGTCGCCGTCGGCCAGGAAAAACATGTCGCGGGTATGCGACAGAATCGCCGGTACGTCGGAAGCAACAAAATACTCGCCTTCGCCCAGTCCCACCACCACGGGTGGTCCGAAGCGCGCCACCACGATCTTGTTGGGATCGCGTTTGGAAATTACGCTCAGCGCGAACACGCCGGTCAGTTGCTTTACTGTTTCGCGGACCGCCTGTTCCAGGTTGCCGTCGTAGTATTTCTCCACCAGGTGCGCGATGATCTCTGTGTCCGTCTCGGTGACGAACTTGTGGCCTTCCTTCTCCAACTGCTGCTTCAAGTGGAGGTAGTTCTCGACGATGCCGTTGTGGACCACAACAATATCACCGCTGCAATCGCGATGCGGATGCGCGTTCTCTTCCGTGGGACGCCCATGCGTCGCCCAGCGCGTGTGGCCGATTCCGTATAGACCGGTCACGGGACTCTGGCGGAGAACCTCCTCCAGATTACGCAGCTTGCCAGAGGCGCGCCGCACACTCAATCCGCTGTTGCTCTCCAGCACCGCCAGACCCGCCGAATCGTACCCGCGATACTCCAGGCGCTTCAGGCCGTCTACGATGATGGGAACCGCTTGCCGGTCCCCGATATAGCCAACAATCCCACACATGAGTTAGTGATCCCCGCTTCCTTAGTCGATCATCTCAACCCGGTAATCTTCCATCACCGGATTGGCCAGGACATCGCGCGCGATCTGTTCCATCTCTTTCGCGCTGGCTGCCTTGTCCAGCGCGCCCGGGCCAAGCTCGATTTCGAAAAACTTCCCCTGCCGGACCGCCGCCACGCTTTTGTGCCCCAGACTCTGTAGTGCGCCTTGAATCGTCTGGCCTTGCGGGTCCAGCACGGTGGTCTTATAAGATACGTACACGCGAGCCTTCATGCATCTCCTTGATCGCGCGCACTCCTCGTACCCGTGCAATCATCCATCGACGAAGATGGCGTGGAGGATTATGCCGCGCTATCCCTATTGTAGTGGGTTATCCTTAACTGGGTTATCCTTAACAAGGAGTCCAAACCCATTTTCAAGGTTTCTGTTTTAGCGTCGTCCAGCTCTGGCAATTCCGCTGTGGTTGCCACGGAGCGGACGCGTCTCCTGATAGACGCGGGGCTCAGCCGCAAGGAAACCTTCGAACGCCTGGCCGCCATCGGCATCGATCCCGACACCCTGGACGCTATCCTTATTACGCATGAGCATTCCGACCACGTCTCCGGTTTGCCCGCCATCGCCCGCAAACTCCGTATCCCTATATATTGTTCCCGCCTAACCGCCCCGGCGATCCCGTGGGGCGAATTCGTGCCGCAGTTGGAGCTGTTCCAGGCGGGGTCCACTTTTTCGGTCGGAGACATCGACATCGATAGCTTTACCATCCCGCATGACGCCGTCGATCCCGTGGGCTTCTCGCTGCGCTCGCAAGGCATCAAGATCTCCATTGCCACCGATCTGGGTTACCTGCCGGATTCCATCCGCGTGCACCTGCAAGGCTCGGATGTCCTGCTGCTGGAATCCAATCACGATCTCGAAATGCTGAAGGTGGGTCCGTATCCCTGGTCCGTCAAGCAGCGGGTGATGGGCCGTATGGGCCACTTGTCGAATGAGGTCGCCTGCAGTTTTATCCGCGACATCCTGGATTCGCGCACCTCGACCCTGATCCTGGGGCATCTGAGTGAGCACAACAACCACCCGGAGATTGTGCGGCTGATGGCCAACCAAACGCTTGAAGAACGCTGCCTATCCCCGAAACTGGTGATCGCAGAGGCTGGAAAAGCGACCGAAGCCTTCGTGTACTAAGAGCAGCTACCGTGGGGGACCCTGCGGCGGCCCATTCGGAGCGCCCCTGTTAGGACCTTCGATCGGGGGGCGAGGCGGGTTGTGTTCCTGCAGCCTCTTCCATTGATCCGCGCTCAGGATCTGGCGGACCGCGAGCTGCATTCGCGCCTCGTCCTTCTTCAACTCCGCCTGAGCTTGGCTAACGCGGTCGATCTGCGACAGGATCTTGCTCTCGTCCGGGGCATCGGCCTGCCACAACGGCTCCAGCGTTACCTGCGCTTTCTGCAGGTTGGCGTCCAGATCGATGCGCCGCAGGCGGTGCTGCTGCCCTAGGTCTGTCAGCTTCTTGTGTTGGTCGGGATTAAGTCCCAGCCGATCTGTTAGTTGCGGATCATTCCAGAATGGGGCGTTCGTCTGTTGGCCGGGCTGATTCTGCGGGCGGGGGCCCTGCGGACGGAGCTCCTGCGGTGACCGGGGAGGCTGTTGCGGCCGGGGAGTTTGCGGACCCGGCTGCGCCCAAATTATATAGCAAAATAACGGAACGAACCCAAGGATCAATAAGTGCTGTTTTTTCATAGGCGTGGCTCCCTCTCGTTTGACAAATAGCCGGTATCCCGCGACCATGGTCTTTCCTCTACCAGCCGTTGGGTACGAAGCCACTATACTATGATTCCACGCTACACCCGCCCGGAAATGGGCCGTATCTTCTCGGATCAGAACCGCTTTGAGGCTTGGCTAGCCGTAGAACTTGCCGCCAGCGACGCCTTGGCCGCGACCGGCGAGGTCCCGGCCGATGCCGCACGGGCTCTCCGCGCCCACGCCTCGTTCGACGTCGACCGAATTCATGCCATTGAGCGCGAAACCAAACACGACGTCATCGCCTTCACTACCGCAGTGGCCGAGAAAATGGCCGAGGCGGGGGATGCTTCCTCTTCCCGCTGGCTGCATTATGGGCTTACCTCTAATGATGTGGTGGATACCGCCCAAGCCATCCAGCTGAAGCAGGCCTCCAAGATCCTGCTGGATGGATGCCGGACCTTGGCCGAGTCTCTGAAGCGGCGAGCCTATGAGTTCAAAGATGCCGTCCAAATGGGCCGCACGCACGGGATTCACGCGGAACCCATCACGTTCGGGCTGAAGCTGGCCCTGTGGTACGACGAGATGCAGCGCAATATCGCCCGCCTGTCCGCGGCGGCCGAAGACCTGCGGGTTGGCAAGATCTCGGGTGCGGTGGGCACTTTTGGCCACATCGGCCCCGAAGCGGAGGAGCGCATCTGCGCTTTCCTGGATCTCAAACCGGCGCCCATCACTTCCCAGGTGATCTCGCGGGACCGCCACGCCGCGTGGGTGGCCACTCTAGCCGTTCTGACCGCAACCCTGGAGAAGATCGCACTCGAGATCCGGCACCTGCAGCGAACCGAGGTCCGGGAAGCCGAGGAGCCATTTGCCGCCGGTCAAAAAGGGTCCTCCGCTATGCCCCATAAGCGGAATCCCGTTGTTTGTGAACAGATTTGCGGATTGGCGCGCGTCGTTCGAGCCAACGCCCAGGCCGCTTTCGAGAATATCGCTCTCTGGCATGAACGGGATATCTCGCATTCCTCGGTGGAGCGCGTGGTTTTGGCGGATTCGGCTATTCTCGCCGACTACTTACTGGCCAAAACAATCTGGTTAATCGATGGCATGCGCGTATATCCCCTACGTATGCTACGGAATTTGGAATCCACGCAGGGATTGATCTTTTCCGGACAACTCCTTTTAGATCTTACAGCTGCAGGCATGTTGCGGGAACAGGCGTATAAAACTGTCCAGGCCCACGCCATGCGCTGCTGGGAAGAGGAGGCAGACTTCCGCGCCGCTGTCGTAAGTGATCAAGAAATCCTTTCTTATCTATCGATTGAAAAGATTAATGAGGCATTTTCCGTGGCCCGGCAGCTGTCCCATGTGGATCGCATCTTTGCGCGGGTGTTTGCGTAGATCGTTGATTGCAAACATAAAAACTAAATACTGGGCCGTACTACGAAAAACCACTGGCTCGAAATACGGCCTTCTGGAGTACACTAAATTTGGTAGTAAACATGGCTGCAGCTTCCCAAGTTCGTGACTGCGGGCTCGCCCGGGTTCTCCTGGTCGATGCCGACCCCACTTCTCGTTTGACATTGAAAACCCTTTTAGAAACATGCGGTTACAGTGTAGAAGTGGCTGCCAGCGCGGCGGAAGCAGTGGGCAAGCTGGATGAAGGGGAATTTTCACTAGTACTAAGTGATCTGCAGTTGGAGTCCCCCGAAGCCGGCCTCAAGGTACTAGCTCACGCCCGCATGATGGACTATAAGCCGGCCACCTCCCTTTTTACAACCTATCAAGACGCCCAACCTGTCGGTGAAAACTGGCATAAATCCTTGCTTATCAAGCCGGAAGACATTCCTGCTCTGTTGACCAAAGTCGCCGCCCTCATCGGTGACCGGGCCAATCGCCGCTTG
This sequence comes from Acidobacteriota bacterium, assembly GCA_039931205.1. Lineage (GTDB taxonomy): Bacteria > Acidobacteriota > Terriglobia > Bryobacterales > Bryobacteraceae > Palsa-187. The sequence goes on along the minus strand of JBDTSJ010000086.1, from coordinate 25,213 downwards.
CGCCGCGAGATGGTCCTTGCTGGCGTCTAACCCCTAATACCTTAGGCCTCCTAAGGCTTATTCCTGACCGGTTTTGCTCAAATCTAGCTTTTTCCGTAGGGGATACCCCGTAGATCCCGTAAGCTTTAAAGCGTACTGTATCGTTAGTGCTAATCCCTATAGAACTTAAGCCTATTTATTCCCTTGCAAGCTTCAGTACTTTCGTTGTAGTATTCATAGTATCCGAAGCGCGACACGGAAAGTGCTTAAGTCGTGCATCGGTCGGAGGCTATGACTAAAATGAAAAAACTACTAACTCTTACCGCACTCACGGCTGCGTTCTCCGCAGCTTCGTACGCGGCGATTATCACTCCTTACAGCACTGCGGCCAGCTTCAACGCCAGCAGCATCGTTGGGGGCTCCGCGACGTTTACTGAAAATTTCAACACGAACACGTCGCTGTTCAGCAACATCATCTTCACGGGCGGCGTCCAAGGCGTCAACGTTCGGGACATCTCGGGTGGCGTTGTGAATGACCAGGTGGACGATAGCCCCGTTCAATCGACTTTGATCAATCTCAAGAACAGCGCCACCTTGGTAGCTGCGGGCGCGGATTGGAACTTGTCGCCGGGCGGCACGGGCCGGACAGTGGTCCTGACTGTGAACCTGCTTGGTGGCGGAACCCAGATCGTCACAACGTTGGTGGACTACAACCCAGCGGGCGTCTTCTTCGGATTCACGTCGGACACGGCTTTCACGTCCTTCACTCTGACTTCCGGAACAGCTACGGGCACCATGGAGACCTACTCCTTCGATAACCTGCTGTTAGAGCAGTCTCCCGCCGGCGACGGTGGTGGTGGCGGCGGAGTTCCCGAGCCCAGCACTTTCGGTTTGATCGGCATCGGCATGGTCGGCTTGGGCATTGCCCGCCGGTTTCGCCGGTAACAATTAGAAGCGCCTCCGAGTAGTAAGGACTAAGGGCCTGGGTTATCCCAGGCCCTTTTTTATTTCATTCCCAGTTCTTATAACCCCAGGCCAGCGACAGCGTTCTCCAGTTCTTCCAGCGCGCCCGCGAAGAAGTGGTCCTGCGCCTCGATCCACACCAACCGCTTTGGCTCCGGAAGCATGTCCACGATAGCTTGCAGTTCCGCCACCGGGCCATATTCATCGCGCGTACTTTGGACAAAAACGCGCGCCACCTTGCAATCGTCCAGATAGGCTCGGTCTTTGTACACGGTAGGAAATCCCACCGCAAGCACCCGCCCAGCGCCACCAGCCCCCTCGCAGCCCAACCGCAGCACAATGCGGGAGCCAAAGGAAAACCCCGCCAGCGTCAGCGGCAAGTCCGGATAGCGCGACCGCAAATACTCGAGCGCGGTCCGGGCATCTTCCAGTTCCCCTTCCCCGTGGGCGTACTCCCCTTCGCTGAGGTTCACACCGCGATAGTTAAAGCGCAGTACCACGCAGCCGCTGCGGCGCAGCCCGCGGGCCACGCGATAGACGACTTTGTTGTGCATGGTGCCGCCGTGCTGGGGATGGGGGTGACATACCAATGCGATTTCCCTGGGAGCACCCTCTTCTGGTTCTTCCAGGAGTGCCTCGATGCGCCCAGCCGGACCTGCCAGGAAAAGCGACTCGATCTTTCTTGCCATTTAGTATTGGCGGACCCCGCAATCCGCTGGGCCCTTAATTCGTGCGGAAATTGGTGAACTGCATGTCGATGCCGAAGTCTTGGCCTTTCAGCATGTGCATGACGTCCTGCAACGCATCCCGATCCTTGCCCGTGATACGCACCACATCGCCCTGGATGGACGCCTGCACTTTCTTCTTGCTGTCCTTGATGGCCTTTACGATATCGCGCGCCTTCTCGATCGGAATCCCCTGCTGCAAGGTGATCTCCTGCCGAACGGTGGACCCCGACGACGGCGTGATCGTGCCGAACGCCAAGCCTTTCAACGGCACATTGCGCTTCACCAGCTTGGATTGCAGAACCTCAATCACGGCCTTAAGTTTGAATTCGTCGGCGCTGGCCAGCAGGATCTTATTATCCTTCTCATTCAGTTCAATGCTGGACTTGGAATCTTTCAGATCGTAGCGCTGCAGCACTTCCTTCAGCGCTTGCTGGATGGCGTTGCTGACTTCCGGCAATTCAATTTTGGATACGAGGTCAAAACTGTTATCAGGCATTTAATTCCCTAAGGCTATCAGAACCTTTTCCGTGATGTCACGCACCAGTGAGGGAATGGCGTTTTGCAGGGCGGCCTCCACCGCGGCCTTGACTCTCTCCGGATCGGGAGTATGTGAGGCAGCGGTGGCCGTGTGGATCGCATCCGACACCGGCAAGGCCAACGATTCGGGAGGCGGCACCGACTGCCCCATGAGCCCGCGCTCAAGGATCGCTTCCTGCACCAGAGGCCGTATGATAGCCACCGCTTGCGACGCCTCAAAGGGCTTCCGCAGCACGGCATCACAGCCCGCGTCCCGTGCGGCTTCCTCGTCGAAGCTCTCCAGTTGGCCGGCCGTCAGGATCACCCGGACATGCGGCCGCCAGCGTTTCAATTGGCGGCACAAGTCGAAGCCGTTGCGCCCCGGCAGAAAGGCGTCCGCGATCACCAGGTCGGGGTCAATCTCGGCGATCCGAATCATGGCCGCGACGCCATCCCTTACGCAGGAGACATCGAAGCCTTCTTCGCGCAGAATGTGCTCACCCATCCGCTGGGCATGCGGACTATCGTCAGCCAGCAGAATCATGCTCATGAAATCGGCGGCTTACGGTTTGGGCTTGGCAGGGGCCGGCTGTTGATTCGCCGGGCGTGCGTCCGGATTCTGTTCCAACGCCTGTGGATTGGTCACCGGAGCCACCGTCACGTCGCCCTGGAATCCTCCATTGGCGCCGCCCGCGGCCGGGACCAGGGGCGGGATATTCTGCTTCGCCGCCGTCATGCTGGGGGAGCCGTTCTTGGCTGCCGTCCACGTATCCGGGCCGCGGCGCATGAATCCGAAGGACCTGCTGAAGACGCCCGGACGGACCCGATTATCCAGGTCGTATTGCATGCGCGCCATCGCCGCTGGATCGGGCTCCGGAATTCGGACTTCCATTTCCGTGAGGCGCTTCTTGGCTTCATCTACCCACTGGCTGAGCGGATAGTCGCGCACGATGCGCACGTAGGCTTCGCTTTCCTTGGCCCGGAAGGCGGCGCCCAGCTTTCCATATCCCTGGCCTTGCAGCCACAGTGCTTCATCGGCCTTGCTATACAGCGGATACTGATCCGCCACGCCGCCCAAGCGGTTGACGGAGGCATTGGCATTCCCGCGGTTGTCGTAGAACTTTCCGACCCGGAATTCACTCTCGGCCTCGGATTCCTGGATATTGCGCAGCATCTGCTCAGCGTCCGCCGCGAATCTTGAATTCGGGAATTGGGTCAGCAGCTGCCGGCATTCCTGGTCCGCGCGTTGCGCCTGGGTGGAATCGCGATCCGGCTTTTCCATCTGTCTCACGTGGATGTCGCAAATGCGCTTCTGCGATTCCGCGGCCTCTTCCATGGCGGGGTAGAACAGGATGAAGTCCTTGTACTCAGCTTCCGCTTGCGAGAATCCGCGCGTGCCGCCCTCGCGGTACCATGCGTCCGCGATGGCGAGTTTGGCCTTGGCCAGGAATTCGCTGGATTCGTAAGTATTCAGCAGAGTATTCAGCGTGATGCGCGCGATCTCGTAGCGGCCTTTTTCCAGATCCTTAATGGCCGTGTCAAATAGCCGCTTGTCGGGCTGATCGGTGTCCTGCGTAATGGGGTTCTCGTACTTTTTATGTTTGAACCCGCAGGAGCCCAAGGCCAGCAAACCGAAAACGGCCAGGCCCACGCGACTCGCGCGACAAATGGACGAGTTTGAAAACATAGAAATCACCCTTTTATCCAGTTTAAACCTTCACGCCGGCGCCCGCGATCTTACTCATCGTCTCAAAGCTGGCCCGTGGATTCACAGAGTGAAAAATAGCCGACCCGGCTACCAGCCACTCCGCGCCAGCATCCACTATCGTTGCAACGTTTTCGAGCGAAACACCGCCGTCGATCTCGATGTGAAAATGCAATCCGAGTTCCATCCGGCGCTGCGCTAATTGCCGGATCTTGTGGAGCGAGTGGGGAATGAACTTCTGCCCCCCGAAACCGGGGTTCACGCTCATCACCAGTACATAATCCAGCAAGTCAAGAACGTCATCCAGCGTGGACACAGGAGTTCCGGGGTTTAGCACGGCGCCCGCCTTCGCGCCGGAACTGCGGATCAACCGCAACGTCCTATCCAAATGGACGCAAGCTTCCTGGTGCACCGAGATCAAGTCGGCGCCGGCATCCACGAAGGCGGGAATGAACCGGTCCGCGTTCTCAATCATAAGATGTACATCCAGCAGGGCTTTCGAGGCCTTACGGAGGCTCGCCACCACGGGCGGTCCGATGGTGATGTTAGGCACGAAATGTCCGTCCATCACGTCGACGTGCAGCATGCGGCAGCCGGCGGCTTCGAGGGGCGCCACTTGCTCGCCCAGGAAGGCGAAGTCGCAAGACAGGATGGAAGGCAGGATTTCAGCCATTGGGCAGGGTTCCCCATCATGCTATCACGGGCTAGAATAAGGGAGGTCAAAACATGTCACACACGAAACTTCTCTCTCTGGCTTTTGCGGCTTTTGCCACCATGCTCGGTTTTACGGCCGCCGTTGTCGCGCAGCCGCCTGCCGGTGGTGGTGCCGGTAAAGGTGGTAAAGGCGCACCCAAAGCGGGAGCCACGGTCGAGAAGATCCGCACTTTGAAACCGAACCTCTACCTGATCACCGGCGGCGGAGCCAACACCTTGGTCCGCGTGACGCCGGAAGGCATCATTGTGGCGGACACCAAGAATCCCGGTGACGAGAATTTCGACCGCGTGATGGAAGAGATCAAGTCGGTCTCGCCTCTGCCCGTGAAGTGGGTCATCAATACGCAGCATCATCCGGACCACGTGGGCACGAATCAGAAGTTCATCGATGCCGGCGCGCAGGTACTGGCGGTGGAACCGTTGAAGACCTTCATGGCCAGCGACAACCGTACCAAAGACATCCCCGGACGTCCGACCGTGACCTTCGCGAAGGACTATGTCCTCAAGTTCGGCGGCGCGGAAGTGGATCTGCATTTCTACGGCCCCGGGCACTCCGGCGGCGATACGATTGTGTACTTCCCGGCCGAGAAGATCGTAATGGTGGGCGACCAGATGACGGACGCGACGCCGCTTGTAGATTTCGCTAACGGCGGCAGCGCGGTGGGGTGGAACAAGAGCCTGGACGGCGCGCTGGCGATGGATTTCGAATGGGCCATCCCTGGCCGCGGCGAGCCGAAGACGAAGGCGGAAGTGCAGGCCTATCGCACCAAGTTTGCGACGCTAGTGCAGCGCGCAGCGGACGCGATCAAGGCGGGCGCCACGAAGGAAACCCTGGCGATGCAAGTCAAGACGGACGACCTGGGCTGGACGTTCCAGGCGGCGTTTTACGGGTCGCTTTTCGACGAGTTGAAGAAGTAGCAGCTCTACTTCACTAATTTTTGCCACTCATCGATTTTGACCCGCGCCACCAACGTGGTGCCGGGTCCGAAAATCATCGCTTCGCCGTCCGCGACGCCTACCGCCAGTTGCGGGAACGCGCCGGTCAGGTTCGGCGAATGCGTGATCAACACAGTGTTCGTACCCTTGGGCATCTGGGTCACTCGCTTCTTCAACCACTCGGCCTGCGCCGCAGTTCCGCCCTGCATGCTTTGGCCGTTATCGCCTAGCTCCGGAGCCTCGACGGCTTTCGGAAACTGCGCGTACTTCACCGTCTCCAGCGCGCGATAGGTTGGGCTCGACACAACCTCGCCGAGCGGTATTTTGAGCGCCCGCAGAGCCTTGCCCAGGGCAGTGGCGGATTCGCGGCCCTCGGCGTCCAGTTGACGCTCCAGTTTCGTGTTGTCCGGATTTGCGGCGGCTTTGTCGGGAGCCGTGCGCGGCGACGCGGCATGGCGCATCAGGATCACGTAACCACCTTGTTGCAGCGCTTTCACCAACGCATCCCCGGCCAGAGTCTGCGCCATTCCCACGGAGCTCGCGGCCAGCGCGAGAATCGTCCAAGCAAGTGCCTTCATGCCAAACCTCCTCCGCTATTCTGTCACGCTTGCACTTCCCGCAAACGCCGCTCCAGATAACGCCGCTCGCTGTCGTTGTTCACCAGGGCGAGAGCTTGCTGGTATGCTTTCGCCGCCTCTGACGGTGCTCCGGCGCGACGCAGCAGATCGGCGCGCGCGGAATGCATCAGGTGATAATTGCCTAACTCCGGAATCAAGGCGTCGATTAACGCGAGCGCGGGCCTGGGACCTTGGACCATCGCCACCGCCACCGCGCGATTCAAGGCTACGATGGGCGTCGGCTGCAACCGCTGCAACAAGTCGTAGAGCCGTAGGATTTCGAGCCAGTCCGTAGCGTTCGACGTCACGGCCCTGCAATGCGCCGCGGCGATGCATGCCTGAAGCGCCAGCGGGCCGGCCTGTCCACGCAGCGCCTCGGCGGCCAGCGGCAGAGCTTCCGCAATTTGCCGCCGATCCCAGCGAGCGCGATCCTGATTCTCCAGCAGCACGATATCACCGGCGTCGTCTAACCTGGCATCTCGCCGCGAATCGTGCAGCAGCATCAGCGCCAGCAACCCCGTGACCTCGGAAGGCGGCTGCGGCGTCATCAATTCCCGCACCAAGCGGCCCAGGCGAATGGCCTCCGCACACAGAACGGTCCTGACAAGGGAGCCGCGCGTGGCGGCGTAGCCTTCATTGAAAATCAGATAGAGGACGGTCAGCACCGCATCCAGCCGCTCCGGAAGCTCCTTGGTTCCGGGGACAGTGTAGGGAATCCTGGCATCGCGGATTTTGTGTTTGGCTCGCACCAGGCGCTGCGCCATGGTGGCCGTGGGCACCAGAAATGCGCGCGCGATTTCGTCCGTTTCGAGACCGCCGAGAGCTCGCAACGTCAGCGCCACCTGCGATTCGGCAGCCAAAGCGGGGTGGCAGCAGGTGAAGATGAGACGAAGCCGGTCATCCGGAATCTCTTCGATGTCGTACTTGGGTTCCTCGATGGTGGGCCCGAATTCGGCTCCATGCAAGTCGACTTTCTCCTGAAACCGCGCCCGCCGCCGGATCCGGTCGATGGCTTTATTGCGAGCCGCCTGAATCACCCAGGCGCGCGGAAATTCCGGGACACCGGTGACCCGCCATTGGTCCACGGCGGCTGTAAATGCTTCTTGCGCCGCCTCTTCCGCCACCTCAAAATCACCCACCATGCCGATGAGCGCCGCGACGATGCGTCCCCAATCGGAGTGGTACAGTGCCTCGACGGCCGCATCCGCTAGCGCGCGCATCCTCCGATGGTAAATAATTCTTGAGTGGGGTGTCGATTCCGGCGCTCCCCGTTCGACACATCCATGTCAGACCAATCATGTCAGACCAATTAGGAGGCGCCCATGCAATATCTGTTGCTGGTTTATTTGGAAGAGAAGGAATTGAGTGAGCAGGCCCGGCAGGAGTGTTATACCGAGTCCATCCAACTCACGCATGAGTTGAACGTGCGCGGACAGTTTCTAGCTGCGGCGCCTCTGCATCCCACATCCACGGCCACCAGCGTTCGCATGCGCGAAGGCAAGCGCCTGATCACCGATGGGCCGTTTGCGGAGACTCGCGAACAATTGGGTGGCTACTTTTTGGTGGACGCGCGGGATTTAGACGAGGCCATCGGCATCGCCCAGCGCATTCCTGCCGCGCGCTACGGCACGATTGAGGTACGGCCCGTGGTGCAACTGGCCGGCATGCCCGAAGTGCCGGAGGCAGCGGAAATGGCCGGTCAAGAAAAATAGTTTTGTAGAGTGTCGATTCGCGAGCTGCAAGTTCGACTTATTTTCGTAGAGGAGAGTTCATGGCAACAGCAAACAAAGGTGTACGTGTTCTTGTCGGCACCCGTAAAGGCGCATTCATTCTTACTTCCGATGCTAAACGCGAAAAATGGGAGGTGGATGGCCCACACTTCGCGGGCTGGGAACTGTATCACCTCAAGGGATCTCCAGCGGATCCCAATCGCATCTACGCCTCGCAATGCAGCGGCTGGTTTGGACAATTGATCCAACGCTCCGACGACGGCGGCAAGAGTTGGGCGCCGGTGGACAACAAGTTTGTGTATGAAGGCGGCACGGGGACGCACCAGTGGTACGACGGCACTCCGCATCCATGGGAGTTCAAGCGGGTGTGGCACCTGGAGCCTTCCTTGACCGACCCGGACACCGTCTATGCAGGAGTGGAGGACGCGGCGCTGTTCCGCTCCACCGACGGCGGCCAGTCGTGGAGTGAATTGTCCGCGCTGCGCCATCACAGCACCGGCTCCAAGTGGCAGCCTGGAGCGGGCGGCATGGGCCTGCACACCATTTTGCTGGACCCCAGCAATCCGAAACGTATCTTCATCGCCATCTCCGCGGCGGGTACCTTCCGCACCGACGACGCGGGCGAGACTTGGCAGCCTATCAATCGCGGCCTGAAATCGCAATACATTCCCGATCCTGAAGCGGAGGTTGGACACTGCATTCACAAGGTGGCGATGCATCCATCGCGTCCCAACGTGCTGTTCATGCAAAAACATTGGGACGTGATGCGCAGCGACAACGCCGGCGAGTTGTGGACCGAAGTCAGCGGCAACCTGCCCACCGATTTCGGTTTCGTCATCGACGTGCATGCGCATGAACCGGAGACCATCTACGTGGTCCCGATCAAGAGCGATTCGGAACACTTCCCCCTGGGCGGGAAATTGAGCGTCTTTCGCAGCCGCACTGGCGGCAATGAGTGGGAAGAGTTGACCAGGGGACTCCCGCAGAAGGATTGCTACGTCAACGTCCTGCGCGATGCCATGGCCGTGGATTCGCTGGATGAGTGCGGCGTGTACTTCGGCACTACCGGCGGACAAGTGTATGCATCACCCAACGGCGGCGACACGTGGGCGCCCATCGTGAGGGATCTGCCGGCTGTGCTATCCGTGGAAGTGCAGACGCTGCGATGATCCGGGTAGTGCTTCCCGCGCACTTGCGAAACCTCGCGCAAGTCAGCGGGGATGTGGAGTTATCCGTGCCGTCCCCCGTGACGCAGCGTTCCATTTTGGACGCGCTGGAGCAGCGGTTTCCCATGCTGCAAGGCACGATTCGGGATCACGTAACACAACAACGGCGGCCGTTCGTGCGCTTCTTCGCTTGCAGTGAGGACCTGTCGCATGAGTCGCCGGATGCGCCTCTGCCGGATGCGGTAACTTCGGGGACAGAACCCTTCCTGGTAGTGGGTGCGATCGCGGGCGGTTCAGAACAATAGGAGACGAAATCATGCAAAAGGAAAGTGCTCCCGTGGGAAAGAAGAGCTTGTGGATCGGCTATGCGCTCAGCGGCTTGAGCATTCTGTTCCTGCTAGTGGACGCGGGCATGAAAATCGCCCAAGCCTCCGCCTCCGTACAGGGCACTGTCGATCTGGGCTACCCGGAAAGCACGGTTGTCCCGATAGGCTTGGCGTTGCTGGTGAGCGTCCTGTTATACGCCGTCCCGCAAACTTCTTTTTGGGGCGCGCTGCTGCTGACCGGTTATTTAGGCGGAGCGGTCGCCACGCACGTGCGGGTTGGGGCTCCACTCTTGGCCTTCTTCCCGGTCTTCGTGGCCGTCATGATTTGGGGCGGTCTGGCCTGCCGCGACCGCCGATTGCGCGAACTTATTTCTATTCACTAAGGAGCGAATCATGAAATTAGTCACTTATCTGAATTTCGACGGAAATTGCCGCGAGGCAATGACTTTTTACAAGCAGTGTCTGGGGGGCGAGCTTACAATAATGCCTTTCTCGGACATGCCCGGCAACCCCGCGAAAGACCAGCCCGATCGCGTTTTGCATGCGAGCCTGGATACGAAAGCGGGTACGATACTGATGGCGTCGGACTCCATGCCGGGGCACCCTCGGCAGAAAGCGACTAACTTCGCCGTCAGCGTCCACTGCGACTCGGTGGAAGAAATCGACAGATTGTTCGCCGCCGTAGGCGAAAAAGGCAAGATCGAGCAGCCCGTATCCGACACCTTCTGGAATGCTCGCTTCGGAATGCTGACGGATCAGTTTGGCATTCCGTGGATGTTCAACCATCCATACCCGCCCAAGTAGTCACTCGTGCCCTGCCTCCACCACCGCCGCGAAGAATCCGTCGCCCTGGTCGCGGCCCGGCTGGCGCAGGTGGGTCGAGGTTACACCCAGTCCGGCGACCACCTCTTCGTTCTCTTCGCGCTCCAGCGAACACGTCGAGTACACCAGCCGCCCCCGCGGTTTTAAAACCGCGAGCGCATTCTGGAGCATGCGTTTTTGCCGGTCCGCGAAGGGCCCCAGGTCGGCCTCCTGCAGCCGCCACTTGATCTCCGGGTTGCGCGCCAGTGTGCCGGTGCCGGAGCACGGCGCGTCGAGAAGCACGCGGTCGAAGACGGCGCGGAAGGGCAGGGAGGCTGCGGCGTCCAGGACAACCCGTTCCGCGTTCGCATCTACGGAGGCCAAGCGTTTCGCGTACAGGTCGCATGCGACTACTCTTGCGCCCGCTGCTACCAGTTGCGCGGTTTTATTTCCGGGAGCCGCGCACAAATCCAGCACCAGCATTCCCGGCTGTACGTCGAGTAACGGCACGATCGACTGCGCTCCAATGTCCTGCTGGCGGCCCGTCTCTGGATTGACACTAGCCTCCGGCTCGACCAACGCAGCGCGCGCCATGGTCTCCGCCGGCTCCACTCCATACTGCTGCTGCCAGCGCGCCAACAGCCACGGAGGCATGCTGAGTTCCGCCGCCTGGTCCGGCCAAGCGATTGGATCCCGATGCACCTTGCGCAGTACCGCGTTCACGAATCCCGTGGCGGACCGCTTACGCGCCAGCTTCACCAGCTCCACGCTATCGGCCACGGCAGCGTGGGCCGGAATGCGATCCAGGTAACGCAATTGGAAGACGGCCATTCTGAGAGCGATCCGTATCTCCTCGTCCAGCTTTGCGGACTTTCCGGAGAATACACCGATCAAGTGGTCCAGCTGGGCCTGGTATCGCAGACAACCCAGCACGATTGTTTCGGCGAGTGCCACGTCGCGAGCTTGCGCGGTCTCGCGCCGAAGCAGGTCGGTTGCATAACCGCCTTTGGCCACTTTCTGCAGAACTCGAAATGCGATCTCGCGCGCGGGGGACAAACTCAAGGTTGTTTCAGCGTACCGCCAGAGCCTTCAATGTGTCCAGGTTTCTACGGTCGTCGCCAGGATTGTCGACCGGGGTTTCCAAGATAAACGGCTTCTTTCGCAGCTTGGGATGGGTCACAATTCTGCGGAAGCCTTCCAGGCCGATGTGGCCCTCGCCGATGTTCTGATGCCGGTCGATGTGGGAGCCCAGCCCGCCCTTCGAATCATTGGCGTGAATCACACGGACGTTGTCCAGGCCCAGCAGCCGTTCAGCTTCGTCCAACATTTCCTGCAGGCCTTTTTCCTGGGCGATGTCGAAGCCGGAGGCAAGCAAGTGGCAGGTGTCCAGGCAGAAACCGATAGGAAGATCGGTCAGTTTGGGCGCGAACTCGCGCATCACCGACAGCTCCTCAAACTTGCCGCCCAGTTGCGCGCCCGCGCCCACGGTGTTCTCGATCAACAGCATCAGCTTGCCGTACGCCAGGCCCTGGGCGGCTTCGGCGACGCCTTCCAAAAACTTGAAGATGCCTTGCTCGATGGTCTGGCCTTTGTAGTTGCCGGGATGCGCCACCAGGTACTCGGCTCCGATGGCGATGGCGCGCACCAATTCCCCGCGGAACGCCTCCACCGATTTGGCGCGGATCACTGCGTCGACTGACGCCAGGTTGATCAGATAGTTGTCATGAATTACCAGCGGCGTCAGGTCGTGTTTGTCGCGCGCACGCTGCAGCAGTTGGATGGCCGGGGCGCTGGGTACCGACGCCTTCCACTGGCGGGGACTACTGGAAAAAATCTGAAATGTGTTCGCCCCCAGGCGCGCGGCTTCCAGCGCGGAATTTTCCAAAGCTCCGGAAATCGACGTGTGCAACCCACAGCGCATAATTCATCCATAATAGAGGCGGAGCTTGTCATGATGCTGCGTTGGGTGCTCTTCCTGGGCTTCGCCGCAACGATGTTCGCGGCCAATATTCGCCTGTACCTCAAGGACGGCGACTACCAGATGGTTCGCGAATATCAGGTAAAGGAAGACCGCGTCCGCTTTTACAGCCTCGACCGCGGAGGTTGGGAAGAGATCCCCCTGGACCTGATCGATCTCAAGCGCACCGAAAAAGAAAACGCCGACAAAGCCGCCGCGCTGGCGGAGGACCTGCGTCAGGAAAAGGTCGAAGACGACGCCATCAAGGCCGACCGCAAATTGGTCGCGGATATTCCCGATGCGCCGGGACCGTATTGGATCGATGGCAGCAGCGTCGTGCCGTTGATCGCGGCGGAAGTCACCATGGAAAACAGCAAGACGCGCCGGATTTTGCAAGTGCTGGCGCCCGCGCCCATCGTTCCAGGCAAGACGACGGTAACCGTCGAGGGCAAGTCCGCTAAGTTCCGCCTCACAAACTCCGCTCCTGAATTCTTCTTCCGGCTGGCTAAGGAAGAACGCTTCGGCATCATCCAACTGCCCCCGAAAAAAAGCGACCGCCTGGTGGAGACGGTAGAGATTTTCCCCAATGGCGAAGATCCACTGGAGCAGCAAAAGGTGATCCCCGCGTTTAAGAAACAGTTGGGTCCCAATCTTTACAAGATCTGGCCAGAGGAGCCTTTGGAGCCCGGAGAATACGCCTTGGTGGAATTCACCGGGGGCATCATCGAAATTCAAGTGTGGGATTTCGCCATCGACAAAGCCGGAGAAAAGGCAAAGGCCAAGAAGTAATCAGCCGCGGTTGCTGAATACGATTTTCCCGCCACTCTCGATGATTTTGTGCAGCGCCGCTTTCCCCACCAGGTTTTCCAGGTGCGCCACGGCCTGCCCTTCCACGCAGATGTAGTACAAATCGCCCGACTGCCAGCGTTCTCGAAACTGGGCGTCGTTGATGAAAACGTCCTGCGGCGCTCCGGGGGCGTAGGAACCGTACTCCAGATTGTTGACGCGCCCGTTGAGCAGCAACACGCGTTCGCCGTGATATTTTTCGGCGTAGAACACGACGGAGGAAAACTTGTAGTACTGGTCGTCCAGAATCAGAGTCCCGTGGGGAGCCTGGTTCAATGCCGCTGCTAAAGGCTGCGAAGTGAGGTACGGATCAAACGTGATAAGTGCCAGGCGAGCGGCGTGCAAAAACAGAACCATCATGATGACCGCCCCCAACAACTGCTGTCGCCAGGCGGTGATCGCGCCGATCAGAAACGCGAGTCCCGCTAAAGCCAGCGGAGTTTTCAGATAGGCAAAAGCAGCCAGCGTAAGGTCGCCCATGTGTCCCAGCGAAAGCGTGTAGGCGGTGACCTCCTGCGAGAGCAGCGCGCGCGAGATATCTCCCGGAGCCGGCAGGTTCCACACTTGCGACAAAACGAACGCAATGGCCAGCGTCGCCGCAGTGGCCACCACCGCCAGTGCCGTCTGTCCGCGCCGCACCCACGGGGCCGATTCAGGATTGGCGAGGGCCGCTCCGATCAACAGGGCCAGTGCGGGATAGCACGGCATCGAGTAATATTCCTGCGTGGAGGAGAACGTAAAGAACACCAGCATGAAGCCGATCCAGCACAGGCACAGCAGGCGTGTTCTGGATGCCCGGTCGGGGGCAAGGCGGAATTTTGTGGATGCCACCGCTGGTAAATAGACGCTCCACGGGAACAGCCACAATAGGTGGAACATCCAGAAGAGCAGGCGCGGGACCGTGTTGTAATCGCGCGGGTAGCGCATGTTCAGGAACCGCAGAAGCTGGTCGTTAATAAAATAGAACCAAAAGAAGCCGCGGTATTCGCCGGGCCCTGCGTGCATCGTGAAGTCCAGGTACGGCGGATTCCGCAGCGTCGCCAGAATGTGCCACGGCGCGGCGATCGCAAGCGCCAGCAGGATTCCGCGGCCGACGCGCAGGCGCTCCCACGTTTCGCTGCGCCGCCAGTCGCCGGTGACGGCCAGAAACAAGACGGCGGCCGCTACCGGGAAAACAACGCCGATTAAGCCTTTGAGCAGCAGTCCCGCTCCAAGGGCGGCGAACATTACCATGGCCCACGCGCGAGGATTCTCTTCGGCCTCGTCCAGCGCCCGCAGGAACGCCCACATGGCGAGCGTGATGGTGGTGGTCAGAATCGCGTCGGGAATCTGAAATCGTGTGAACAGAAAAAGTCCCACGCATGTGGAGAGAGCCATTCCCGCGTACAAGCCGGCGCGTTCGGAGAAAGCCCAGCGTCCGATCAAAAACACCATCCAGCACAACACCACGGCCGAGCCCGATACGGGGATCCGCGCGACCCAATCATGCACGCCAAAGACCCGGAAAGCGGCCGCCATCATCCAATATTTCAGAGGAGCCTTGTCCAGGTAGCGGATTCCATCCAGGTGCCCGGTGACGTAATCACCCGAATCCAACATGTTGCTTGCAAGCTGCGCCTGCACCGCATCCACATCGTCCATCAGGGAGGGTGGTCCACCCATGGACCCCAGAAAAACAATGACGGCTACAACCAGAATCGCCCATTGTCCGCGGAGCCAGGGACGCGTGCGGGGCGCTGTCGCCTGCAGGGGAGCAGTGCTCATCCGGCGGAGAGTTACTGTCCCTTTTTTCTTTTAACGCGCAGTGGTTCAGAGTCGCGAGGAGCCTGGGCCGCCAGGTAATGATGGCGTACATTCAACTCGCCCAGAAAGCCAAGGGAGATCAGCAATAGTCCGGCCAGCAAAAGGATCGTGGAGAAAAAGAGCAGCGGCCCGTGCTCACTCATCACGCCGACCCCGCGGAAAAATTCGATCACCAGCCACAAGGCCGACACCATTCCGAGCCCCATCGCGCCGAAGCCGATGGTGCCGAAGAAGTGCATGGGACGCGTGGCGAAGCGCAACAGCAGAGGGATGGTAACAATGTCGAACAGGAAGGGAATCGCACGCCGAAATCCATAATGCGACCGGCCGTGTTTTCTGGGTGCGATTTCAATGGGGAACTCGGCGATGCGCGCTCCGAAGGTAGCCGCCAGCACCGGTATGAAGCGTTGCAGCTCGCCGTATAGCGGAATCTGGCGGATGAGGCTGGTCCGATAGGCTTTGAAGCCACCCACGAAATCATGCAGTTCGACGCCCGTCAGGCGAGCCATCAACCAATTTGCGATGCGCGACGGGATCCGCTTGAGCAGCAAGCTATCGCCGGGACGGGCCACGCGGCATCCGCAGACCACGTCGTAACCGAGCTCCAGTTTCTTGATGAATTGCGGAATAAGATGCGGGTCATGCTGCAAGTCCCCGTCCATTACTATGACGAACTCACCCGTAGCTTCCTCAAACCCGGCAGCCAGCGCTTCGGTTTTGCCAAAGTTGCGGCGCAAGCGGACGAGCGTGACGCGCCGGTCATTGTCGGCGATCTCAGACAGCAGCCGGTAGGTGTCGTCTTCGCTGCCGTCATCCACAAAAATGAATTCAAACGCGTCGCAGACTTCTTCCATCACCTCTTTTAGGGTGCGATACAGCTCGACGACATTCTCCTGCTCGTTATGGAACGGAATGACCACGCTGTAATTCATGACTTGTCGACATTTTAGCAGAGCATCCCAGGGGTCCGGGCCGTTATCTGAAAGTTAGGTGATCCCGCGGGCGCGTCTGCCACACATGGCAAACTAGTCTTCATGCGCTGGAGTGAGCTGACGATTCCTACCTTGCGAGACGAGCCTTCGGGCGGCGGTTCGCCCGGCCTGAAGCTGCTGATTCGCGCTGGGTATGCCCGGCGCGGTGACGCGGGTCTGGAATACCTTGATCTGGGCCGGCGCTCTCTGGCAAAGCTCGCCGGCCTGCCTTTTTCAGGGCGAGCGTTGGTGCTCGCGCCGAATTCCGAACACGATCTCGATCCAGAGCGATTTGCAACCCCGGGCGTGAAATCCATTGCCGATCTCGCGGTATTCACCGGCCAGCCGGAGGATTCTTTGATCAAGAGCGTCGTGATGGCGGCGGGAGGGAAGCTGGCGATGGCTCTGCTGCGCGGCGATCATGCGTTGAGCGAAGCGAAACTTCGCGCCGTGCTGGGCGCGGATGTTCGAGCGGCCTCGCCCGACGAAATTCGCAACGCTTTTGGCGCAGATCCTGGCTCCTTGGGACCCGTCGAAGTGACGAACGTCCGCGTCCTGACCGATGAAGCGTTGCGCGGGCGTCAAAACCTGATCTGCGGTGCGAATCAGACCGATTATCATCTGCGGAATGTGACGCCGGACGAGGATTTCTCAGCCGAGTTTGCCGATTTGAGCGCCACTCCAGAGACGCCGGAATCGACACTGACGCAAATCGCTCAAATGGGACGCGACGAGTCGGGGCTGGTGATGCCTCCCATGATCGCTCCGTTTTCCGTACTGTTCGTCCCCGTGAATGTGGGCGACGACGCGCAGCGCACAGCAGCCGAAAAGCTATACGAGGACGCCAAGGCCGCCGGGTGCGACGCACTCCTCGACGATCGCGATCAGCGCCCCGGAGTGAAGTTTAAGGATGCAGAATTGATCGGCATTCCCTGGCGCGTCACCCTGGGCAAGAAGCTTGCGGAGGCTCAAGTAGAGATTATGGAACGGCGCGGCAAGCTCTCCTGGGATATTGCAGTCAACGACGCGGTGGAGTTCGTCCGCGCGCGTTGGGATAAGGTCGTGATGTCATGACAGATTGGGCAGCGGTCCGCGCCGAGTTCCCGGCGTTGCGGCGTTGGACTTACCTGAACACGGCGACATTCGGGCAAGTCCCGCGCCGTGCCGTGGCGGCCGTGAATGCGCATTGGGCTCAGCGCGATGAATTGGCTTGCGCGGACTTCTTGGACTGGTACGAGGACATGAACCGCGTACGCGCCTCCATCGCGCGCTTGATTAACGCAGCGCCCGAAGACATTGCGTTTGTGACCAACGCGGCGGCCGCTTTATCCATCGTGACGTCCGGCCTGGAGCTGGGCCATCACGACCACATCCTCACTCTGGACGACGAATTTCCCAATTATCAATATATGGCGCACGCCCGCAAGGTGCCGTACGATCACCTTCTTGACTCCATCGACCGCCACACCAAGTTGATCGCGCTCAGCGAGGTCAACTATTCCACTGGATTCCGGGCGCCATTAGATGAGATTTCGAAGCGCGCGGCGGATCGCCACGTGCCGCTATTTGTGGACGGATCGCAAAGCACGGGCGCTCTGGTGTTCGATGTGGCCAAAACGCCAGTGGACGTTTTAGCCGTGCACGGATACAAGTGGCTGATATCCCCCAGCGGCGCCGGATTCATGTACGTGTCTCCGCAAATGCGCGAGCGTCTCCAGCCGAATATCATCGGCTGGCGCAGCCATGAGGACTGGCGCAACGTCGGAAACCTGCACCACGGCGAGCCCCACTTCAAGCAGGCGGCCGAAAAATACGAAGGCGGCGGCTTGCCCTTTTCGCTGCTCTACGCCATGGAAGCGTCGGTGAATTGGATGTTGGAAATTGGTCCGGCGGCAATTGAGCAGCGCGTCCTGGACCTGGCCGCGAAAGCGCACGCGATGCTGTTACGTCTGGGCGGCGCCGGGGAAGATTCAAACTCGCAGATCGTGACCGGATTCTTTCCTTACCTTGACGCCGCTGAGATTGTGAAGAAACTGCGCGTGCAGAGCATCCAGGTAGCGTCGCGCCGCGGCAGGCTGCGAATTTCCCCGCATTTCTACAACAATGAAGCGGACATCGAACGCTTAGAGGAAGCGTTGGAAGCATGTCTACGATGAGAAATTAGCAGCTATTCCGGATACTCGACACTCACCAGAAACAGCCCGCAAGCCGGAGCCGTAGGTCCCGCGGGCCTGGGCATAAACAGCTCGCCCGCGTCAATATTTCCCTTGCCGACCTCGATCAGCACGCCCACAATATTGCGGACCATGTGTTTTAAGAAGCCGCTTCCGCGCACGCGATAGATCAGCCGGTCCCCATCGCGAATCAGCCGCGAGCAAAAGATCGTCCGCACCTTACTGCGGCCCAGGGCATCCGCTGGATCAGTGGCGGCGAAGCAGGTGAAGTCGTGGTCGCCTTCGAGCCCCGGCGCTGCCGCGATCATGGCTGCTTCGTCCAGTTCAAATGGGAAGTGGTGGACGTACAGGCGCTCGAACGGGGAGCACAGCGCGGCGCGCAGAATCCGATATTCGTAGGTTTTGGCGATGGCGTCGAAGCGCGGGTGAAACTCGGGATGGACCTCCGCCGCGGATGTGACGCGGATGTCGCCTGGCAGCAGGCGGTTCATGGCGCGCATAAGGTTGTCGACCGGAATGGGACTCGCCATGGATAAGGCCGCCACTTGCGCCAACGCATGCACGCCCGCGTCGGTACGCCCCGAGGCTACTACTTCCACCCGCGACCCTTCCAGCGCACTGGCCACCGCGGCCAACTGCGCTTGCACGGTGTCCTGCCCAGGCTGCACCTGCCAGCCGTGATAGTGCGTGCCGTCATAGCTGACAGTGATGCGAATGCGCCGCATCGTTATCCCAAGTGGGGCAGCCCGCCCCAAACAACTCCCCCGGTCATTTCCGCGAGCCAGGTTTTTCCACAGGCACGCCCTGCTGGCACAGCGGGCAGAAGTCGGGAGGCCAAGTCTCCGGCTTAAGGGTGGTAAGGGCGACGCGGGGAACCCCGACATCCGCCGAACCGCCGCTACGGTCGATGATGGACCCCGCCGCAAGCACCTCCGCGCCCATCGATTTAAGCAAATCAATGACTTCGCGAGTGCTACCTCCCGTGGTGACCACGTCTTCAATCACCACGAATTTCTGTCCCTCGCGGACCGAAAACCCCCGCCGCAGGGCCATCTTACCGTCGGTATCCCGCTCCGTGAAAATGAAGGGGACGCCCATGGCGCGCGCCACTTCGTGGCCGATAATCAGGCCCCCCAGGGCCGGCGCTGCGACCGTTTCGCCTTTCGGCATACGTTTCGCTAGTTCTTCCGCTAGGCGCTGGGCAATGTTAGGGAATTGTAAAACCTTGGCGCTCTGCAGGTATTCGGCGGAGTGCAAACCGCTGGTCAGCCGGAAGTGGCCCCGTAGGTAAGCTCCTGTTTCTAGAAAGGTTTCGAGTGTAGTATCGGGCACGTGGTCCTATGTAATAATAAACAATTGATTCGCAAGCTGATCCGCATCTGATCCGGCACCCCCTGTAACACTGGGCCCGTCCGCTGTCGTCCTTTCAACTTGAGAATTCTAAATTCCTTGGGGAGTAGTTTACTACGATGAAGGCAAAGAAGCGTATCTCGCTAGTTGTGACACTGTTAGTCCTGGCGGGGGCGGGATATGGTGCGTATCAGTATTACAACAAGCCCGTCAAGCTGACGTTCTTGAAGGCCCAGGTATCCAAGGGCTCTGTGGAAGCCGTGATTTCGGCCACTGGAACGCTGTCTGCCACGCGCTTAGTGCCGGTCGGCAGCCGTGTTTCCGGTAACGTCATTCACATGTACGCGGATTTCAATACCCAGGTGCGAAAGGGGCAGTTGTTGGCGGAAATCGACCCCTCCACTTTCCAGAGCGTGCTGGAGCAGAAGCAGGCAGCGTTGAGGAGCGCCGAAACGCAGCGTTTGCAGGCCACGGTGGCGGAGAAGAAGTCCGACATCGACGTTCGTAATGCGGAAACGGCGATTCTGAATCAGAAGACTTCGGTAGCGCGAGCGAAATCCACCATGGAGGAAGCTCTTCGCAAGTACAATCTGCAAAAGCAAATGGCGGACGGCGGTTTCGCCTCCCGGGATTCGGTGGATTCGGCAAAAGCCACCTATGAGCAAGCAATTCTCAGTCTGGAATCGGCGCAATCGCAGGAACAGACTTCTGTGGCCACTTTAGAAGCGACCAAGGCGCAGCGCGAAGTCACCGCTACCCAGAAGACCACCGCCGAATCGCAGATCGTGCAGGCCCGAGGCGGGGTAACCGACGCGGACTTAAATCTCAGCTTCACAAGAATTCTGTCGCCCGTGGATGGCGTTGTGATCACTCGTAAGCTGAACGAAGGCGAAACCGTGCAGGCGTCCACTACGACGCCGCAGTTGTTTGAAATCGCCGAAGACCTCACCGAGATGCATCTGGATACGAACATCGACGAATCCGACATTGCGCGCGTACAACTGGGCCAGACGGCCACATTCAACGTGGACGCTTTCCCCGGCCAGACCTTCCAGGGCGGAGTCATTCAGATTCGCCGCGGCGCGGTCAATGTCCAGAACGTAATCAGCTACACCGTGGTTATCAGTGTCGACAATTCCGACCTGCGCTTGTTCCCCGGCATGACCGCGAATACGCGCATCGTCGTGGACCGCGTCGAAAGCACGCTGCGGATTCCGAGTTCGGCGCTGCGTTTCCGTCCCCCGGCCGAGTTGACCGTAATAGGCGACGTGGCTAAGGGCGGCAAAGGTAAGGGCGGCAAGGACGGCGGATTCAAAGACGGCGGGGACACCAAGGCTCCCGACGCGAAGGCTCCTGAGACTACTTCCAAGGCGGATGTGCCTAAAGCGGCCCCCAAGGCGGACACGCCGGCAAAAGAAACAACGGTCGCTCAAGGCGATTCCGGTAAAGGCAATCGCCGCGGCAATCGCAACGGCGGCGACGGTGGCGGCAATTTCGATCCGAGCCAGTTCCAGGGCAAAGGCGGGAGAGGTGGCGACGCTACGGGCGGCTTTGACCGCGAAGCTCTGCGGGCGCAGTTTGCAGCCAAAGGGGGCGATCCCAGTCAGTTCCAGGGACGTGGGGGCGGCAACGGAGGCGGGAATTTCGGCGGCGGAGCCGGCAAGGGCGGCGGGAATTTCGGCGGCGGCGGAACCGGCAAGGGCGGCGCGGGTAACTTTGGCGGCGGTGCTAATGTTGCTGGCGGAGCCCGGAACGCCGGCGGTGGCCGTGGCGGTGCTCGCGTAGGCGGACAGGTCAGCCAGCAGCAGACCGTATATCGCCTGGCCGCGAACGACCAACTGGAAGCGATACGCATTCGCACCGGCATCAGCGACGGAAACTTTGTCGCGCTGCTCAGCACCAACTTAAAAGAAGGCGATGAGCTGGTTACGGCGGTGGACGGCCTGCCGGCTGCCACCAATGCCAATAAAGCGAACCAGGGCTTCCCCGGCCAGCAGGGCTTCCCGGGTGGCAACAACAAAGGCGGTGGTGGCGGCGGCGGTTTCCGTTTCTAGCTCTATGGCGAACTCATCTAAACAATCGACGGCGGAGCAGCGCGATCTGGCGCTGATCCGTACGGACCATCTGCACAAGACCTACGTAATGGGTGATCAGCAGGTGCACGCTCTGCGCGGTGTCACCAATATGATCGACCGCGGCAGTTTCGTGGCGATCATGGGGCCTTCCGGCTCCGGCAAATCGACCTTCATGAACATCATTGGGTGTCTGGATAAGCCCACCAGCGGCAAGTATTATCTGGATAGCATCGACGTCAGCAGTCTGGATCGCGATCAGCTGGCGGAGATCCGCAACAAGAAGATCGGGTTTGTATTCCAGCAATTCAACCTTTTGGCGCGCACCTCGGCGCTGGAAAATGTCGAGTTGCCGCTGCTGTACACCACTGACGACAAGAAGAAGTTCAAAGCGCGAGCCATGGCCGCGCTCGACGCGGTAAATCTGAGCGAACGGCACGATCATCATCCTAGTCAGCTCTCCGGAGGCCAGCAGCAGCGCGTGGCCATTGCCCGCAGCTTGATCTGCAACCCGCAATTGATTCTGGCCGACGAACCCACTGGAGCGCTGGATTCCAAAACCAGCGTCGAAATCATGGGTATCTTCCAAAAGCTGAATCAGGAAAAGGGCATGACCATCGTCATCGTGACGCATGAGCCCGATATCGCCCATTATGCCGACCGCATCATCGTGTTCAAAGACGGGCATGTGCTAACCGACGAAATGGTAGCCGAGCGGCGCAACGCGGCTCGCGAGCTGGAAAACTGGACGGAAGTAGAATTCGTGGAAGAGCAAGAGGAGTCCGTGGCATGAGCAAGATTCTGCAAAGTATGAAGATTGCCTTCCGCGCGCTGCGCGTGAACAAGCTGCGCACCATTCTCACCATGCTGGGCATCATCATTGGCGTGGGGGCTGTGATCGCCATGGTCTCAATCGGCAGCGGCGCGGCGGCCCGTATCAAGCAGCAGTTGGCCTCCATCGGCGCCAACGTTATTCAGATTCAAGGCGGCAGTCAGAATCAAGGCAACGTGAAGACCGGCAACGGCAACCAACAAACCCTGACAGAGGAGGACGCGTTAGCCATCGGGCAGGAATTATCCGCCGTCGCCTACGCATCTCCGGAGCAGAATGGCCGCCAGCAGGTCGTGTTCCAGAGCAATAACTGGCAGACCCAGGTCAACGGAGTATTTCCCGACTGGCTGGCGATCAAGGACCTGAAGATCGAAAGTGGAGAGACCTTCACCATGGATCAACAGCGCTCCACCGCGAAGGTTGCCGTCATCGGCAAGACGGTGGTGGAAAACTTGTTTGCTGGCGCCGACCCCATCGGGCAGATTATTCGCGTGCGTAAGATCCCCATCACAATAATCGGTACGCTGGCTCCCAAGGGCCAATCGGCCTCCGGACAGGATCAGGACGATATTCTCGTCATGCCCATCAGCACGGCGAAGAAAAAAGTGATCGGCGGGCGGCAAAACAACGCGGGCACTGTGGGACGCATTATTGTCCAGGCCAAGCCGGACCGCACGCAGCTGGCGCTGACGCAGATCCAGGAATTATTGCGCCAACGGCATAAGCTGCAGGCCAACGAAGACGACGATTTTCAAGCCCGTAGCCTGGAAGACATCGCGGCCGCGGCCGAGGCCAGCGCCAACACCACCGGCTTCCTGCTGGCGGCAATCGCCGGCGTATCGCTGGTTGTCGGCGGTATCGGCGTCATGAATATCATGCTGGTGTCGGTGACGGAGCGCACCAAGGAAATCGGCTTGCGGCAGGCCGTCGGAGCCAAGACCCAGGACATCCTGGCGCAATTCCTGGTGGAAGCGGTGACCGTGTCCCTATTGGGAGGTCTGATCGGCATCATAACGGGCGTGGGCGTCAGTGTCGCGCTTGCGAACTTAGCTGGGTTTAACACCCTGGTCAGTATGACCTCCATCTTCGGGGCAGTGGGATTTTCGGCCCTGGTAGGCGTGTTCTTCGGCTACTATCCCGCGCGCAAGGCCGCGTATTTGGATCCTATTGAGGCTCTCCGTTACGAATAGCGACACAGATAATGACCGCGGGTGAACGGCTGGTGTCCGGAATCGAACACGCCAAGCTCGGTAAACCGCTAAAATCATAATGATTGCGACAAATCGCCCTGGCCCGAACCGTGCTTATCCGGAACATAACGTCAGCGCAGAACGTAATTTAACTGAGGTAGGAACGTCAATGAAACAAGTGAAACACTATATCGCCTTACTAAGCGCCCTTCTGATGCTGGCCCCCGCCGGCTACGGACAGGGCCGCAGTGACCGCACTCCGCGTTTGAATACTGATACCGGCTTTGTGAATAACATGACCCGGAATTACAAACCGCAATACGTGCCGCCGATCGACGTTTCGAACTCGAGCCGCTTAGACCAGTTGATCCGCGCCGGTAATTTGTATCTCTCGCTGAACGACGCGATTGCGCTGGCTCTGGAAAACAATATCGGGTTGGAAATTAACCGCTATCAGTTTGAATTGACGGACGTGGCCTACAGGAGTTCGCTGGCTGGCGCAAACGGAGCGTGGGACCCCACGTTCGCCGTCAACCAGTTCAACTACAGCCGGTCCGCGCAGATTCAAACCAACGCGGTCACCGCCGGTGGCCAGTCAGTAAACGTCGGTAATAGCCAAGCCCGGAGCTTCCAGCTGTCCCAAGGCTTCAAGACGGGTGGTACCGCAACGTTAGGGTTCACCAGTAATAAGTCGACCACCAACAACGTCAACTCCTTGTTCGTGCCAAACCTGAGCGGTGGCATCAGCCTTCAGGCGAGCCAGCCGCTGTTGCGTGGTTTCGGTTTAGCCTTGAATACCCAAGGCATC
Source organism: Acidobacteriota bacterium (assembly GCA_039931205.1). GTDB lineage: Bacteria > Acidobacteriota > Terriglobia > Bryobacterales > Bryobacteraceae > Palsa-187. Next base: position 1,029 of record JBDTSJ010000086.1, on the reverse strand, counting down.
ACCATCGCGAAGAACAATCAGCGAGCCGCCGATTTTGGTTTTCGGACACAGATCAACACGCTGGTGAATCAGGTGGTGGGCGCCTATTGGAATCTTGTCAGTGCATCCCAGAACGTAAACGTAGCGCGCCAGTCGCTGGACTTGTCGCAAACCCAACTCGACCAGAACCGCAAACAGGTGGACATCGGGACCATGGCGCCCATTGATATCCTGCAGACCGAAGTGAACGTCGCCAACGGGGAACAGACGTTGATTACCGCGCAGGCAACCGTGCTGACGCAGGAAGTAACGCTCAAGAATCTGATCAGCCGGAACGGTATTGCCAGCGCTTCTTTGGCGGCCGTCCATCTCATCCCTACGAATCGTGTGGAGGTCCCCGCCGTGGAGCCGGTGCAGCCCATTCAGGACCTGATGGAAGCAGCCCTGCAAAGCCGGCCGGAATTGGCTCAGACCCGTATTAATCTGGAAAACACCCAGATCAACATGCGCACCACCAAAAACGCCTTGCTGCCGCAACTCAATCTGACCGGCAATATTTCAAATCCTGCGTCAGGCGGTGTTATTAACCCGGTGCAGCAAACGGATCCGCTGACGGGGGCCGTTGTGCCTCGCAAGGTCAATGCTGAGCTGGTCGGTGGCTTCAGCAACATCCTCCGCCAGTTATGGGCCGTGCCGACCGTCAACTACTCGATCGGTTTCACATTGAATATCAACTTGCGGAATCGGTCCGCGCAAGCCAGCTACGCCACAGCCCAGCTAAACCAGCGCACCCAGGAACTGCAACTTCAGCAACAGATCAATACCGTCCGCGCCGATGTGAACACGGCCCAGATCAATATCAACACGGCTCGTGCGCGCTATGCGTCTGCGTTAAAAGCAGCGACCGTGCAAGAGCAAGTTCTAGACGCCGAGCAAAAGAAGTTCGCCCTCGGCGCGTCCACCTTGTTCGTCGTCATTCAGCAGCAGAATACCCTGACCAGTAACCGCCAGAATCTGGTATCCGCGCAAGTGGCGTATGCCACCGCGAAA
>JBDTSJ010000085.1:0-28088 GCA_039931205.1 Acidobacteriota bacterium | reverse complement strand
ATCAACGGCGTCGACTTCATGTATCGCAAGCCCGCCGTGTAATCCCGCCAATGCCGCTCCGCCGCGTGCCGCCCAATCACATTCGAGACCGAGCCGCGCGCGTCACCAGGCGGTAGCCGCAGCCGCCAAATACACCAGGCCGACAATAGAAATGACGCCGCATTCAAAACAAACGCGGTCTCATACCCAAACCCCGCAATCCAAGCTCCGCCCAAAAACGAGCCCACAGTTTGCGCCGACCAGCGCGTCATCTGGGTCAGCGAATTCGCCGTGTGCAACTCGCTCTCCGTCGCAATCACCGGCAGAATCGCCGAACGCCCCGCTGTGAAGAACGGCGACGCGAACATCAGCATCCCGCTCAGCACGTACAGCAACCACGTGCGTCCCGCCGGAATCCCCAGCACAAATGCCACCGCGATTACCGCCCTAACCAGGTCGCTGGCAATCATGATTTTGCGCCGATCCATGCGATCCAGCAGGACCCCCGCCAGCGGACCAGCCAACATCATCGGAATCGCGCGGGCAATCAGTATCCCCGCCACCACCAGCCCTGAGCCCGTGTTCGCCATCGCCAGCGCAAACACCGCGACGTTGTTGTAGTTATCGCCGACTTCGCTGACCACCTGCCCTGACCAGGCGTACCGGAAGTTGCGATTCGAGCGCAGCAGCGCCGTAAAGCCCGTTACTTGCCCTGCTGCTTGGCCGCTTGCCAAAGCGTCTCCATCTCATCCAGGGACGCGTCTTTCAGAACCTTGCCCTGCGCTTCCAACCCATCTTCGACATGCGAAAACCGCCGCCGGAACTTCGCGTTCGTTTTGCGCAGCGCCTGCTCCGGATCCACCTTAAGGAAGCGCGAGATGTTGATCATCACGAACAGCAAATCCCCGATCTCCCCTTCTACCTCTTCCTGCGATCCACCCTTGCGAGCCTCGTCCAGTTCGCCCAACTCCTCGCGCAGCTTCTCAAAGACATCCTCCACCTTGGGCCAATCGAACCCTGCCCCCGCCGCCTTGCGCGAAATATGCTCGCCTTCCACTAACGCCGGCAAACTGCGCGGAACCGTCGCCAGCAGCCCCTTGGGACGCACCTTCTCCCCGGCTTTAATCTCGTCCCACTTCTTCAACACCTCAGCGGAGGTCTTAGCCGACCCATCCCCAAACACATGCGGATGCCTTCGAATCAGCTTGCTGGTGATCGCCTCCAAGGCGTCGCCAATATCGAAGTGCCCCGCCTCGCTGGCCATCTGCGAAAAGAACACGGCCTGCAGCATCAAATCGCCCAACTCTTCGGCTAGATTCTTCCAGTCCCGCGCGTCGATCGCCTCCAGCACTTCATACGTCTCTTCCAACAGGTACGGCTTGATCGTGTCGAAGGTTTGCTCGCGATCCCACGGGCACCCACCCGGCGCGCGCAAACGAGCCATAATCTCCACCAGCTTCTGGAATCCCGCCGCCGCGTCCTGTTTTTCGGTCATCGCCATATCTGTCGTAGTACGCCTTTCGGTTCCGCGCCCACGGCGTCGAAATCGATCTGGACCATCGTCCCCGGCGTAAACTCGATCATCACACGGCTGGCCCCCACCATCCAAGACGACGCCGCTGAAACTAGAGGCTCGTGCGCCACCACCAACACCGGGCCCTCATCCAGCCAGTCCCGAACTTCGCTCCACAACTCTTCCGGATCCGACTCCGGTGTCAGTTTGGCGCTCTCCACAATCTCGTTGCGGCACGCGAACACGCTGGCCGCTATCTCCGCTGTCTGGCGCGCCCGGCGATAGGGGCTCGACACAATCCACACTGGCAGCGCCTCGTCGCCCTTCGCCTTCTGCAAAGTCGACCGCAATTCCGCCATTCCCTCAGCCGTCAAAGAACGGTCCTGATCGCGGCCGCCCGCCGTGCGCTCCGCTACCCCGTGCCGGAGTAAGTATAACGTCTTCACCGACATGCCTCGACAGGGCAAACCTTCCACTTTTGGTAGCAATTTCTTCTAAAAATCATACATTTATGACTCCTCGAAACCTAAGCATCAATAAAATCAATCATCTATCACATCTTCCTGGATTGGAAGCGCAAATGCTGCGAAACTGGTGGTGAAGTGTTGCTAAGAATAGGAGCCGCGACCTAAGGCAGCGGTTTCAGCAATGCTTGTGGAGTTCGACCGGAATGCGAGAGCTTCGGCAACAGCTGATTCACGCACTGTTAGCGGTCATGACCGTCGCGGCTTTTGTCGCGGCTGTCATCAACTTCCAGCAGCAAGCGAAGTTCCGCCTGCCCATCGACGGAGCCACCTGGGTCGACCAGCCCAGCGGACCTCCAGTCGCCATCCACGTCTCTTCTCATAGCCCTGCCGAAAACGCCGGCATCCATGAAGGCGACGCGCTCGTTTCTATCTCTGGATTGCACGTCACCAGCTCTTCGCACGCCGCGCAAATTTTGGCTAGCGTGGGCCCGTGGCGCAAAGCCGAGTACCGCATTCTGCATAGCGGAGTCGAGGTCCCCGCCAGCGTCCTGGTAGGCGAAACTCCTCGCGACGCCTCTCTGTACTATCAATACGCCGTCGGAGTCCTCTATCTTGGCATCGGACTCTACGTGTATTTCCGCCGCCGCGGTGCACCCCGCGCGTTGCACTTTTTCCTGTTGTGCCTGACGTCGTTCATCCTCTCCAGCTTCCACTACACGGCCAAGCTAAACAATTTCGACAAGGTCATCTATCTGGGCAATGTAGTGGCCGGGTTCATGGCGCCCGCGCTATTCCTGCACCTGGCTTGCTCTTATCCAGTTCAGCAGGCATGGATTCGCCGCAAAGGGGCCGCCTTCCTGCTGTACATCCCCGGCCTGGCATTCCTCGCCGCGCATCTGGGTTTCAATTTCGGCTGGCTCCGCTCCGCCACGCCTTTGATTGAAGTGTTGTGGCTGCTGGATCGCGTTTGGCTTGGATATCTCTGTATCTACTATTTAGCCGGCGCGCTGGTCTTCGGATTCCAACGCCGCGCCGCCACCGATGCGATCGTTCGCAGCCAGTTGACATGGCTCCGCAATGGCGCTCTCGCGGGCATTCTGCCCTTCACACTCATCTACGCGCTGCCCTACCTCATGGGTGTGGCGCCGAACCAAGGCATGGATCTGGCAGTGCTTTCCCTGCCCCTGATTCCGCTCACGTGGTCCTACGCCATCCTGCGCTACCGCCTGATGGACGTGGATATCATCTTCGAACAAGGCGCCATCTACTCCCTCGCGACACTCGCCGTCCTGGGCGTTTTCTACGGACTCATCTTTTCCGTCAGTGGCGCGGGCGAAGTCAACGGACTTGGCATGGTCGCCATGGTTCTCATCGCCGCGTTCGTCTTCCAACCCATCCGCAACTGGATTCGCGAGCAGCTCAATCGCTACGTTTTCTACAAGGATCGCTATGACTACCGCCGCACCTTGATTGAATTCGCGCGCGAGCTGGGCTCGCCTACCGACCTTCACGCCATGCTGGAAAGCGTCGCCGACCGCCTGATTCGCACGCTTGGTATCCGCCACATCGCCTTCTTCGTGCGCGACGAGAATACCGAAGGCGTGCTGGACGGCAGCCGGGATCGCTTTTTCCTGGAACTCGCCAGCAACCGCGCCGGCGATCAAACCGATGAAGTTCCCGGCCTGGACCTCAGCTTCCTCAACGCCAGCCCTTCCAAACCGTACCTCTTCTTCGAGCGCACCCGCCACATGATCGATGTGGTCTCCGATGAGATGCCAGCTGGCGCCCGCCGGTCCATCGCCGATCTGGAGCTCACCTACTATTTACCTTGCGCCGCCCGCGGCCGTACCATCGCCTACCTCGGCGTCAGCCGCACCGAAACCGGCGACTTCCTATCCAGCGAAGATATCCAGTTGCTGCAGACTCTGACCGGCTATGTCGGCATCGCGATCGATAACGCCCGCTTGTACGCGTCCCTGCAACGCAAAGTCGACCAGTACGAACGCCTCAAGGAATTTTCAGAAAACATCGTCGAATCCATTCATGTCGGCATTCTCGCGGCGGATCTCGAAGACCGCGTCGAAAGTTGGAATTCGCAAATGGAGAAACTCACCGGGGTTTCTCGCCAGGACGCCGTCGGCCGCTCACTCTCCGGCCTATTGCCTTCCGATCTGTGCGAGGCGCTGGAGCCGTCGCGTGGAGCCTCCGGAATCCAAAATCTCTATCAGTACCTCTTCAAGGCCCACGAAGCCACGATGAACATCGCCACCGCGCCCCTGTTCTCGAAGGACGGCTCGCGCATCGGCCGCCTCATTATCTTTGACGACGTCACGGATCGCGCCGAGCTCGAACGCCGCCTGGTCCAAGCCGACAAACTCAGCTCCATCGGCCTGCTGGCCGCGGGCGTAGCGCACGAAGTGAACACTCCGCTGGCGGTCATTTCCACCTACGCGCAGATGCTGGCCAAACAGATTTCCGACGACCCCCAAAAGGCTCCGCTGCTCGAAAAAATCGCTCGCCAGACATTCCGTGCCAGTGAAATCGTAAACTCGCTGCTGAACTTTTCGCGCGTAGCCGCCACCGATTTTGTGTCCGTCGATCTGAACAAAGTGATCCGCGAGACCATCTCTCTGCTGCAGCATCAGATGGACAACGCGCAAGTGAAAGTGGACTTGATCCTCGACGACGCCGCCGGTGGCAGCCCCATCAAAGGTAGCCCCGGCAAGCTCCAACAGGTCCTGCTCAACCTGGCAATGAATGCCCGCGACGCCATGGATCGGGGAGGTACTCTCAGCATCTCTACCTGGCGCCGCGACGGCCAGGTCCTGGTGACCGTCGCCGATACCGGCGCGGGAATCCCGGCCCATGTTTTGCCGCGCATCTTCGATCCGTTCTTCACCACCAAGCTGGAGGCCTCCTCTACCGAACAGGGCGGACGGCGTGGAACCGGCTTGGGACTTTCCGTCAGCTACGGCATCGTGCGTGAGCACGGAGGCACCATCGAAGTGGAGAGCATTCCCGGCCGCGGCACCCGCTTCCTGCTCACTTTTCCGCAACACGATCCTTCGGCGATACGTCCCACAGTACGGGAGGCGATTCGCGCAGTGCCGTATCCGATCTCAGCTCCCGTTTCCACGCCAGCGGTTGGTGTCTCCCGAACCGAAGCATCACCGTCTGTTCCGGCCACCATCACGGCGCAGTCCGATAGGTTGATTCATTAATAATGGCTACCGCCCTAGACCTTCCACCCGATGTTTTGAATCCCGACCCCGCTCCCGGCCGCATCCTGGTCATCGATGATGAGCCGGATATCCGCGATAGCCTCGAGGCCCTGCTTTCGAGTGAAAATTATCGCGTCGAATTAGCCGCCAACGCCACCGAAGGCCTCAAACGCCTGGAAACCTCCACCTACGATCTGGTCTTGTTAGACCTCATGATGCCCGACAAAAGCGGCATGCAGGTTTTGGATGAAGTCCGCGCCCGCGATCGCGATACGCCCATCTTCATGATCACCGCCTACGGCTCCGTCGAAGTTGCGGTGCAAGCCCTCAAACGCGGCGCCAACGATTACTTCTCCAAGCCTTGGGACAACGAAAAGCTGCTCGTCGAAATCGAGCACATGATCTCCAAGCATCGCCTGGAGCTCGAGAACGCCGAGCTGAAGCGCGCCCTCAAGCAGCGCTATAGCTTCCCCAACATAGTCGGCAAGAGTGAGCGTATGCAGCGCATCCTCGACTTGGTCTCGCAAGTCGCCGCCAGCCGCGCCACCATCCTGATTACTGGCGAAACGGGCACCGGCAAGGAACTAATCGCCCACGCCATTCACGCCCATTCCGCCCGCAACGAACATCCTTTCGTCCCCGTGCATTCCGGTTCCGTGCCGCCCGACCTCCTGGAATCCGCCCTCTTCGGCCACGTCAAAGGAGCCTTCACCGGCGCCATGGCCGCACGCAAAGGCTATTTCGAAGTCGCCGACCGCGGCACCCTCTTCTTCGACGAAATCGGCACCATCTCGCTCGAAACCCAGACCAAGCTCCTGCGCGTGATCCAGGAACGCGAGTTCATGCCTCTAGGTTCCACCGATACAGTGCGAGTCGACGTGCGTATCGTAGCCGCCACCAACGCCGATCTCAAGAAGCTTGTCGAGGAAGGCCGCTTCCGCGAAGACCTGTATTACCGCCTGAATGTAATCAACCTGGCGCTGCCCCCACTACGCGACCGCAAAGAAGACATCCCCGCGCTGATGGAACACTTCTTCAACAAGTACTGTCGCGAGAACGAAAAGTTCCTCGACGATCACAACGATTCCACGTTAACCTTCGAACCCGACGCCCTGCATATCCTGATGGACCACACCTGGCCCGGCAATGTCCGTGAGCTGGAAAACGTAGTCGAGCGCGCCGTGGTCCTGGCCGCCCAGCCAGGTGTCACCGCCGACGTCCTGCCCGATCATTTGCTGGAAGCCCGCGGCCTGCGCATCCGCCGCGATGAAGCGGGCGACCTGGCCGCCGACGCATCCCTGTTCGAAATCGTGGCCGACTTCGAACGCCGCACCATCATGGAAAAATTGGAAGCCTGCGATTGGAGCCAAACCGCCGCCGCCGAAATGTTCCGTATCCCGCTCTCGACGCTCAATCAAAAGATCAAGCGCCTGAACATAGAGATCCGCAAACGCAGCACCGCCAACTAAGGCAGCTTCTCCTCGGCAGCCTTACGCTTCGCGGCAGGCGTAACCTGAACCTCAGCCGTCGCATGCGCCCGTTCGGCCAGTTCAACCTTCGCCGCCTCACTCGTGAATTGCGTTAGGAAATCTCGCATTTGCGCCAGCCCCGGATCGATATCATCCCAGCCCGCCAGATAATAGACTCCTGGCCTAAGCCCCCGAAATCGAAAGTTCCCAGACTCATCCGCGGTCGTTGTGCGAATCGGCTCAGCGTCGCGCGTCCACAGTGACACCGTCACTCCCACCGGAGACTCATCCTTGCCCATGCTCACAGTTCCTGAAATCTCGGCCGCGCGATCCGACAGCAGAATCTCCAGACTACCGGCGGCGCCAGCCGAAATATCCACGGGGTCTCTTGTAACATCCACTCCATTGAACCGGGCGGACTTCACATAAATGTCCGGTGACATCGAGCCAAACGTCAGCTGATAGATTCCCGGAGCCGCACCCGTCACGGAAAATGTGCCGTCATCGCCGATTTTGGCCGAGGGATTATTGCCCATCGGCAGACGGCTGAGATCCTTCAGTCCCACCGTCATGCGACCCGGAACGTCTGTCTTGCTAGCGAGTAACTCGCGCAATGGCCGAGCGTCATCTGGTGTCAAGATCGTCTTCAAATCGCCATCTTCCATCCGAATCCGGCCCGAGACAGCCCCGGCATCACCCAGCGATAACACAACATCTTCTACGTCTTCGTCAAAGATGCGAATCTCCATGCGCCCTGCCGTGCGAGTTCCTTGGGTGGCGATATTGTAACCCTGTAGCGTATAGGTCCCACGTGGCAGACCGAGCAGCTCGAAGGACCCATCCTCTCGGGTTTGGTTTTGCTTACCGCGAATCGTCGTCAACACCTGGAGGGAGTCTCCATTCGTCGATGGCAAAGCCAAAATGCCAAAGCCGGCAGCCGGTGGACCATTCGCCGTTACTACCTTGCCGCGTACACTGAATACCTTGCCTTGACGCAGCCGAATGTCCATTCCAGGAATCTCCTGACCAGGTCCCAGATCGAGCGGGGCGGCCGCCAATTCCTCCGTCGCGTTCGGATAGTAAGTACGAAGCACACCCATCTTCGGATCTTGCCCCCCACCCGTCACAACAATCGCCGAACTCTGCACCACCAGGAAATATCGCCCGGGGTTGAGATTCTCCAAACGGTATTTGCCCTGCTCGTCCGAGATCGCCATCTTGACGGCGATCATCTGGCGCACGCCGTCTTGATAACCGCGCCGCATCGCCTGTACTCGGGCGTCCCGCACCGGCTCGCCATTGGAATCCGTCACACGCCCGAAGATGACTCCTTGCGGAAGCATTACGAGGCGAACGCCTTTTAACACCTGCCCGGGCTGCACCGAGAACGCAGCCGGCTGTGCAATTGCGGACCGAGCCCCGTACCACCCGGTTGCAAAGCCGCTGCGTTGCGCATTCATCAGGTAGGTCCCGCCGGTAGTAATGTCTTCGAGGGCGAACCTTCCGCTGACATCGCTTGTCGTGAAATATACCCCATCCGTAGTGACCTGGGTACCCTGAACGACCACCCGGCGAGACAATTTCACTTGCGCTCCCGCCATCGGCTTTCCATCCGCGGTGACCACAATGCCCTCAATGCGGGCACCCTTCGACACCTGCGCTAACGCGATCAATCCCGTTAACAATGCGAAGAAAGCAACGCGCATCATCTACGGCAGCTTCTCCTCGGCAATCTTGATCTTCGCGCTCGGAACCACCTTCACTTCCGCCGCCGAATGCGCCGACTCCGCCAGTTCCAACTTAGTAACCTCATTGTTAAACTGCGTCAGAAAATCGCGAGCCTGCGACAGCCCGCTATCAATGTCTTCCCACGCCGCCAGGTAGTAAATCCCAGGCCGCAGACCCTTGAACGAAAACCCGCCCGTCGAATCCGATGTCGCCACCTTCACCCCATTCGCATTCGTTCCCGGCTCGGCCTCCCGTGTCCACAAAGTCACCTGCACCCCGACCATCGAGTCGCCCTTCTCGCCGCGAACCGCGCCTGTCACATCCGCAGCTTTGTTTGACAAAACAATTTCCAGACTGCCACCCGCGCCGGACGTCAAGTCGACTCCATTCCGCGTCACGTCTGTTCCGCCCAAACGCGCACTTTTCACGTACATATTTTGCGGCAGCGCTGCCACTGTAAGCTGATACTTGCCTGGACTGACGCCTTCCAGAACAAATGTTCCGTCATCTTTGATCGTCGCGGGTGGATTGCCGCCAATTGGTAGCGGTGTAAGCTCGTTCAATCCGACAGCGATCCGTGCGCCGGTAACTTGTATCCCCGCGTTAGCCGCGGACACGTTCAGCGTATTGGCCTGGGCACTGGTGTTCGGGTCTCCGGCAGGCAGTAACGCCTTAAGGTCGCCTTCTTCCAACCGCACCGTGCCGGTTACCGCGGGCCCCGGCACCACCGACAGCACTAAGTCAGCTACATCGGCGTCGATTACTCTTACCTCCATGCGCCCCGCCGTTCGAGTTGCACCCGTGTCGATGGAGAGCGACTGCAATGTATAGGTTCCCGGCGACACTCCGCGTATTTCGAAGGTGCCATCCGGTTTAGTCGGGTTTGCGCCCGTGAGGGAGCCCAGCAGGGCTTGTACCGCCGCCAGCGGGTTGCCCTCATCCGCTTTCGGCATCGCAAGCACTCGCGCGTTCACAGCGGGTGCGCCATTCGTGGTCAGGGCTTTTCCTCGCAGCGTGTACACTTTGCCCTGGCGCAGCCGCACATCCAAACCTCGTAATTCCTGCCCTGCCGCCAGATCCAAAGGCGCAGCGCTCTGCGGATCCGTGCCATTGGGATAGTAGGTGGGGATCGGCGCCGTCGCTGGAGCCGCGCCCCCCGAAGGTCCGGCCAGATTGCGGCTCTGTACCATCAGGTAGTAACGCCCCGGCATCAGGTTCGCGACGCGGTAATCACCCTGATCGTTGGTATTCCCGTTACCGGCCGTCACTAGTTGCCGCGCGCCACGTTGATATCCGCGTCTCATAAGAGACACCTGGGCGTTTTGAATTGGATCGCCGTTCGGGTCCGTGACCCTACCGCTAATCACCGCCTGTGGTGTCATCACCAACTGAACGCCCTTCATCACCTGCCCTGCGTCCAGCGACAGCGGAACCGCGGGCGAATTAGCCGATCGTGCTCCATAGCGCGCGGTCACGAAGCCGGTACGCGTGGCGGTCAACTGAAAATTCTTTCCTGGTTCGATGTTCTCGATCACGAATTTACCCGCGTCATCGCTGGTTGCCGAGTACGCCGTGGGCTGTACAATCTGCCCGTTCGTTACCGAAATCTGACCCGCTAGGCGAACCTGCACTCGAGCCAGTGGCTCACCTGCAAGGCTGGTAACGATGCCTTCAACGCGAGCTTTCTTGGGCGGTTCCGGAGCTTGTCCTTGGGCTGCAGCCGGTGCTTGCGCATTCGCCACCAACCCTAGAATTGTTGCGAGAGAAAGAACGACTGCCGTTTGGCGCATGAGGTCTCCACCGATCATTTTACAAGAGTTACAAAAACTCCAGGGTCAAGCCTGCAATAGCGGCCCCAAACCAAACTACGAGAGAAACCGTCGCCGCGATCCGGCCGCGAGAAACATTTTCTGCCTTCGCCAGCGGGATCTGCACCGAATAATGGAATACGACGCCCACCGCGATCAGCGACATTTTCACCGTGAACCCCGCCAGGTCCTCGCGCCACAGCTCCCCCGCCTTCGCCGCGAACATCGGAATCCCGGAAACAACCATCAGAATCAGCGCCAGCCGCGTCCACGGAGCGAAGTCCGCAGCCACTTCCCTCAGCGTTTGTCTTCGCATGCCGAACCCAAAAAAGCGCGCATTGAACAGCAGGATCGATCCCAGCAACAGCCCTAACCCCACCAGATGTACCATCTCAAGTGCTGGAAAAGCATAGCGCGAATCACGGATAGCGGTTCCGAATCCAGACTTCGCCGCGAAATCGAATGAGGCCTTCATCGGTCGAAATATCCTACAGCCCTTCCCGTCACCACAATCGCGATCCATGACACCAGCGAGATCGCCCCCGCCATCCGCGCTCGCGCAGGAGCCACCCCTTGATCCCAGGCGGAGACTCCGCGATAGATCGTGAAATGGAACAATAACGCATTCACTCCCGCCAGCAACATCAGTGACATCTTTATCCTGAAGAAAAAGCTGTGGTAATACACCACCGGATCGGACGTGAAGATAAACGCACCACTGAGGAACATTAGTACCCAGCCCGCCCAGGTCCAGGGCAGCAACTGCTCGGCAACATCGGACACCCGCCTGCGCGTCAGACCTACACCGATCAATCGCAGATCTAGAAACACAATCGTTCCAAACATCAACGTGTTGGCCAGGATGTGCGCAAAATGCAGCATCGGGTACACCCATTGCGATTCGCGAATGCCAACGCTAACCCACGTCTCATTCAGCCATTCGCAGAAAGTCAAAAGCATGACGTTTCATTGTCGTGGTGCCCATGCCCCCGACGCAAGCCTGCGATGTTCAGGTAATGCATTCACATAGAGATACACCCAGCAGTCGAGCTCAACTCCGTCTGCCAGAATGGCAAGACGACGCACTCTGCGATAATTCGCCCCTTCATATGCATCCAGTTTTGCCAACACGCGCCGCGGCTCCGGGATCCGGTACACTTCCCCAAATACCCACTCGCCCGGCTCCCGCGGTTCGCGCATTCCCGGGTAACGCCGTAAGCCATACAACCGTCCCGGCATTCGCGCATGGCCCGTAAGCTTAGCATTCTGCGAGAGATACCTTGCATTTGGGTTCGTTCCGTTAAATTGCTGCAAAGTTCCGTAGACAAAAAGGTGGGTCGCGCTTGACACTGAGTTAACCCTAATCCTATCATGGGGTTTCAGGGCCATGCCCGCCTTGGGAATTTGCGTGTGTGATCTAAACAACGGGGAGGTTGCTGTGATCAAGCTGGACATCATTAATGAAGTGGTCAACAAGACCGGCATCACGAAGACCAAAGCGGAGATGGCTGTAGAGACTGTCTTTGAAAGCATGAAGCGCTCGCTCGAACGCGGCGAACGGATCGAGCTTCGCGGCTTTGGAATCTTCAACGTACGTCCGCGCAAGACGGGCATCGGCCGCAACCCCCGCACGGGCGCCGAAGTCGCGATCCCGCCCGGCAAAGCCGTACGCTTCAAGCCCGGTAAAGAATTGCAGGCGTTGCAGTAGCCGCTCCGGACGCAACCAGTGTCCACCAACGGCCCGCCCTTTCCCGAATTTCGTATTCCAAATTCGCGTTCGGACGCGGGCCTCTATGCCTTCGCTGAACCCCACCATCGCTATTGGTTGCATACCCTGCTCTTGTTGCTGACCCTGGTAACCACCAGCGTGGTCGGAGCCGGGATGGCCGCCAGTTTCGCCGAGGGACGGCCTTTCGACTTCGACGACATCTACGGCTACGGCCGCATCTTCGATAACCCCGCCTATCTGTTGACCGGCTTACCCTTCTCGCTCACACTCGTGGGCGTGCTACTGGCCCATGAGTTCGGCCACTTCCTAACCGCCCGCTACTACAGCGTAGACGCCAGCCTGCCCTACTTCATACCTGTGCCCACCTTGATCGGGACCTTCGGAGCCTTTATCCGCATCCGTTCGGCCATCCTATCCAAGCGTGTTCTCTTCGACATCGGCATCGCTGGCCCTCTGGCCGGCTTCGCCGCACTGATCCTGCCCCTGATCATAGGAGTGTCCCTATCCAAAGTAATCCCCGGCATCGCCGTTCGAGGAGAAGTAGTCTTCGGTACTCCCTTACTTCTGCGTGCAATGGAATGGGCCAGATTCCCTGGCGTTCCGACGGCCGACATCTACCTGCATCCGATTGCCCGCGGAGCCTGGGTAGGCGTGCTGGCTACCGCCTTGAATCTGCTCCCTATCGGCCAGTTGGATGGAGGCCATATCGTCTACGCATTCCTGGGCGAGCGAACCAAGTATCTTTCCTGGTTCCTGATCGCCGTGCTGATCCCCATGGGATTCTACTTTGCGGTTAGCTGGCTATTCTGGGCCGCGATCCTGTTCTTCTTCGGTATGCGCCACCCGCGCATCGTCGACCCCTCCCCGATTCGCGGAACTCGCCAGTGGCTTGCCCTGCTCGCCTTATTTATTCTGGTGCTTTCGTTTACCCCGTCACCTATCAAATAACCGTGAAGATTTCGGCCACCATCATCACGCATAACGAGGAGCGCAACCTGCCACGCGCCATCGAAAGCCTGCGCTGCGCCGATGAGATCCTGGTGGTGGATAGCGGATCGTCGGACCGCACTCTCGAACTGGCTGAGAAGCTAGGCGCGCGCGTCATCGACAGCCCGTGGCCGGGTTACGCCAAACAGAAAAACTTCGCCGCCGAGCGTGCCCAACACGATTGGATTCTATCCATCGACGCCGACGAATCCCTCAGCGAGGCACTGGAAGCCGAGATCTGGCAGTTGAAGAAAAGCGGTCCACAATACGATGCCTATACAATGCCGCGTATGGCTCGCTATCTGGGTCGCTGGATTCGCCACTCCGGCTGGTATCCGGACCGCAAGGTACGCCTCTACCATCGCGAGAAAGCCACCTGGGAAGGCGACTTCGTGCATGAATCCGTGAAGGTGAGCGGCTCACTGGGACACATGGAAGGCAACCTGCTCCATTTCACCTGCGATTCTCTTTCCGAACATCTCAGAACCATGGACCGCTACACCACTCTGGCGGCCGAGCAATTGATCGCGTCTCAACGCAAGGTCACTTGGGGACGTCTGATCTTCGAACCACCCTGGACCTTCTTCCAAACCTACGTCCTCAAGGCCGGCTACCTGGACGGCGTGGAAGGCCTGGCCATCGCCAACATGGCAGCGCTTTACAACTTCCTGAAGTACGCGAAGGCTCGCTTCATGGCGCCGGGTAGAGAATAATGCCGGAACTTGTCTTGGCATTCCTCGCGGGGCTATTGATCGGAAGCTTCCTCAACGTGTGCATCTTTCGTCTGCCGCGAGATCTTTCCGTAGCCAGCCCCGCGCGTTCTTTCTGCCCAGGCTGCGAAACCACCATCGCCTGGTACGATAACATTCCTCTGCTCAGCTACCTGCTGTTGGGCGGGAAATGCCGCGTTTGCCGCGAGCGCATCCCGCTGCGCTACCCCATCGTGGAGCTGGTCACCGGCGTAGCTTTCACCTACGCGGCCGCAAAATACGGGCTGACGCTACCGGCCCTGAAATACTGCATCTTCTTCGCCATCCTGATTGACCTGGTGGCCACCGACATCGAAGAGCGCATTCTGCCCGACGAGTTCACTTTAGGCGGCACCTTGGTCGGCCTGGTCCTGGCATGGATCGTACCTCTGGACCCCGACATCGCGGCCCTAATCTTCGCGATCAATGGAGCGACTCCCGACCCGCGCTGGATCTCGGTAACTGAAGCCGCCCTCGGAGCAGGATTCTCCAGCGGGATGATCTGGTTCGTCGCCTGGGTCTACGAAAAGGTCCGCCATCGCGAAGGCATGGGTTTCGGCGATGTCAAGATGATGGCCATGATCGGAGCCTTCCTCGGCCTCAAGCTGGTGCTGCTCACCTTGATCCTGGCTAGTCTGTTAAGCGTAGCCTGCGGACCGTTCTACGCGCTGCTCGCAAAGGGACGCTTGCGGCGGCGCCTTTCCCGTTTCCTCTATCGAGGCGAATCCAAGCCTAAGAGAATACGAGCCACCGTCGCCGTCATCACCCGCTACCAGCTACCCTTTGGCAGCTTCCTCGGAGTCACGGCTGTCATCGTGTCCCAGTGGGGCTCGCAGATCGGCGACTGGTACATGCGCCTGGGCACGTAGCTCTTCGAAAGCAGAATTTCAGTCGGGGTCGAAGCTTTGGAGGACGTCCAGGGAGACGTTGCCGCCGCCCAGCACCAGCACTACGTGGCGATCGGGGGCGAACTGGCCGCGCAGGCGGTCGGCGGCGGCGAGCGTGCATGCGGCGGCGGGCTCCGTGAGCAGCTTCATGCGTTCCAGAATGAAGTGCATGGCATCCAATGCGTCGTCATCGCTGACTACGGTAACCCCTTGCAGCAGATTCTTCGCGGCGGCGAAGGTCATGGGCGAGGGGGCGGCGGCGCCTAAGGCTCGGGCCACGGAAGTGGTCCCGTTCAGCGTCATGATTTCGCCCGCGGCCAGGGACTGAGACATGCAGTCCGCGCCTTCGGTTTCGACGCCCCAGATGCGCACGGCGGGCTTCAATGTCTTGATCGCGGTGGCCACGCCGGTCATCATGCCGCCTCCGCCGATGCTGACGATCACGTCGGTAACTTGGGGAGTGTCTTCCAGGATCTCCAGCCCCATGGTGCCCTGCCCTGCCATGATGGCCGGATCGTCAAAGGGATGCAGGTAATGCCAACCGCCGCGCTCCAGCTCCTCTACTTGCGAGAAAGCTTCGGAGGCCGATTTGGCAAAGTCCACTTCCGCCCCGTAACCTCGGGCGGCATCAATGTAATGTTGCGGAGCACTCTCCGGCATCAGCACTAAACCCTTGAGGTCCAGAGCGCGCGCCGCATAGGCGACGGCCAAGCCGTGATTGCCGCCGCTGATGGCCACCAGGCCGGTGTTGCGGACTTCGGGTGGCAGGCTGAGGATCTTATTGAAGACGCCGCGAACCTTGAAGGAGCCGGTTTTCTGAAAGAGCTCCAGCTTGCAATAGACGTTGGTTTTGAACTGCTCGCACAGAGTCGCGCTGATCACCTGCGGCGTGCGCCGGACGCAGGGAGTGACGCGTTGCCGGGCTTTCTGAATGTCTGCTAGCGTAATCGCTTCGGGAGGCACGAACCTTCAGTTTACCTGCTCCCAGGGGCTACATAAAGAAGGATTACGCCTTAGTAAAAAACAAAACGGCGGCCCGGGCTTAGCGGACCGCCGTGATGATTCGGATCGAGAGAAGCTATTTCATGGTCGCGAGGTCCGCCAGCACGTCTTTGCTGTGCGGAGTCGGGTTCACGTTCTCATACACCTTGCGGATCTTGCCTTGGGGGTCGATCAGGAAGGTATTGCGATTGGCGATGTGGTCCTGTTTGAAGGTTTCCTTGGCCTTGCCTTCCAGCTTGCGGAGTGAGCCATACGCGTCGATGGTGGCTCCCGTGGGATCCGCCAGAGTCTTGAAGGTGAGGTTTTCCTTGGTGCAGAATTCCTTGTGGGAATCCACCGTGTCCGCGCTGACGCCAACGATGGCGGCGTTCAGGGCCGTGTACTTGGATTGATCTTCCTGGAAGTTGTGGGCCTCAATGGTGCAGCCCGCAGTGAAATCCTTGGGATAGAAGTACAGCACAACCCACTTGCCGGCGAAGTCTTTCAGGCTGACCTGCTTGCCTTCCTGCGAAGGCAGGGTAAAGCCGGGAGCCGCCGCACCCGCGGCCGGCACCGCTGCCGCCCAGGCGATGGAACCAGCCACTAATGCCACAATGCCCATGGCCAGGATCGTGCGAATTTCGTTATTCCGCTTCATGTAGATATTGAATCTCCTCTCGTCGTGTTAGGAATCGCCGCGCGAAGCGGGCTTCGATTTCAAGGTAGCATAGGAATCGGACCATTGGGGTCGGATTTGACGCCGGAAATGAGTTTCTCGCCTCTGCCGGAGATTGATTTCGGCGAAGGGAAGTTGCTTCTGGCCCCCCTTACCGGTAGAATCAATGATTTCGTAGCAAAGTTTTGGAGAGTGGCGCCGACCGTGTGCTGCTTTGCGTGTCTTTGCGTATCTATGGAGGATACATGTCGGTTGAGCAGAAGGTAAAACAGATCATCGTCGAGCAGCTCGGCGTAGATGAGGCGCAGGTTGACCCCACCGCGAGCTTTGTGGATGACCTTGGAGCCGACTCGCTGGATATCGTGGAATTAGTCATGGCCTTTGAAGAAGCCTTTGACCTCGACATTCCGGATGAGGATGCCGAAAAGATTGCCACCGTCAAGAACGCGATCGACTACATACAGTCGAAGAAGAAGTAGCCGGGCTCATTTTAGCCCGCCATCACGGAGTCCCCTGTTTGCAACGTAGAGTAGTAGTGACTGGAGTCGGTATGCTGGCTTCGGTCGGCATCGGTACCGAAGCTGTATGGAAGGCCATCAAAGAAGGCCATAACGGAATTGGCCCCATCACGGCTTTCGACGCGACGGGTTTCAATTGCCGGATCGCGGGCGAGGTCAAAGGCTTCGATCCCGCGAACTATGTCGAGAAAAAAGAAATCAAGAAGATGGGGCGTTTCATCCAGTTCGCCATTGCGGCGGCGGAATTTGCGATGAAGAGCGCCGAACTCAAGATTGACGACGAAGTGGCGGATCGCGCCGGCGTCTACATCGGCAGTGGCATCGGTGGGTTTGAAGTGATTGAGCGGGAGCATAAAAACCTGCTTGAAAAAGGCCCGAGCCGCATTTCCCCGTTCTTTATTCCGGCGACGATTATCAACCTGGCGGCAGGGCACGTCTCGATTCGACATGGCGCCAAAGGGCCCAATTCCGCCACCGCCACGGCGTGTACCAGCGGAGCGCACGCGGTGGGCGATTCGATGCGCCACATCCAGAGGGGCGACGCGGACATCATGATCTGCGGCGGCACGGAGGCGGCGATCACACCGATGAGCGTGGGCGGTTTCGCGGCCATGCGGGCACTGTCGCAACGCAATGACGATCCGGGAACGGCATCGCGCCCGTGGGATCGCGATCGCGACGGCTTCGTGATTGGCGAAGGCGCGGGCATTCTGGTGCTGGAAGAATACGAACGGGCCAAGCGCCGGGGCGCGCCGATCCTGGCCGAGATGGTGGGGTATGGCATGTCAGGCGATGCGTACCATATCACTTCCCCTTCGGAAGACGGCGACGGCGGCTTCCGCGTCATGAACAACGCGATTCGCGATGCCGGCATTCAAGCCAGCGACATCCAATACATCAATGCGCACGGCACCTCCACTCCCATGGGAGATCTGATCGAGACCAAGGCGCTGAAACGGGTTATGGGCGATCACGCGCAGCACGTTGCCGTCAGTTCCACGAAATCCATGACCGGCCATCTGCTGGGCGGGGCGGGCGGCTTGGAAGCCGGCATTACCGTGCTGGCCATCCGCGATCAGATCGCGCCTCCCACGATTAACCTGACGCATCCCGACGAAGGATGTGATTTAGATTACGTTCCGAATCACGCGCGGCCCATGCGGATTGACTACGCGCTGTCCAACTCCTTCGGCTTCGGCGGCACAAACGGCTGCCTGGTGTTCAAGAAACTCGCCGAATGAAAATCGCGGTCGCGATCAAACAAGTTCCCCTGCGCGATTCCCCGCTGCGCGTCGCAGCCTCCGGTCTGTGGATCGACGAGGCCAACCTCAGTTACGAGATCAATGAGCCAGATGCCTACGCTCTGGAAGAAGCCTTGCAACTGCGCGAGAAACACGGCGGCGAGGTAGTGGTGCTGTGCGCAGGCCCGGAGCGCGTGGGGCAAACGATCCGAGAGGCACTGGCCAAGGGCGCCGACCGGGCGATCCATGTGGAGCTGGACAGCGGCGCTTCGCTGGATACTTTGGGGATCGCAACGCTGTTGGCCGCCGCGCTGAAATCCGAAGCCGCCGACCTGATTCTGACCGGGTTGCAGTCCGACGATTTTGGCTACGGACAAACTGGCGTCGTGCTGGCGGAGCTGCTGGGTGTTCCGCATTCCACGATCATCATGCAGGTGGAAGTTCGGGACGGCAATTCCCTGCGTGTGAAGCGCGAGTTGGAAGACGGCTGGTTCCAGCACATAGAAATGCCGCTGCCCGCGGTGCTGACGATTCAGAGCGGAGGAAACAAACTCCGCTACGCCACGCTGATGGGAATCAAGAAAGCCAAGACAAAAGAACTGAAGGTTTTGAAGGCCGCTGATTTGGGTGCAACGCCTCCGGCGTCGGTGGTGCTGGAGAAACTGTACTCGCCACACAAGTCGAAACAGGCGCAGATCTTTTCCGGCGATCCCAAGACCGCTGCGGCTCAACTACTTGAAAAACTCAGGTTCGAGGCGCGGGTCTTATGAGCGTGCTGGTAATACTGGAGACCGGTCATCGCATGAGCGCGGAAGCGTGGGCCGCGGGACGCCAATTTGCGGAAGCTCTGGGTGTGCCGCTGCGTGCGGCGGCGCCGGCGGAAGGGGCCGCGCCCTACACTCCGGACGGCTACACGGCCGCGCTAGAGGAGCTTATTCGCCGCGTAGCACCGTCATTGGTGGTGTTCGCGCATACCTACCAGACACGCGACTATGCTCCCAAGCTGGCCACTCGATTTGGCAGGGTCCTGATTAGCGACGTGATTGCGGCGGGCTTTGAAAATGGCGCACCGGTCTTTGTCCGGCAGCTATTCCAAGGGAAGTTCAACGCGGACATTCGCCCGGCCGGGGATGGTCCGCATTTTGTATCGATTCAGGCGGGCGCATTTCCCGCGACGGCGGACGCGGCTGCTGTGGACATCGAGACCTTCACGCCTTCCGCCAGCCGGCAAAAGTCTGAAGCGCCATTCCGCGAGTCTGCGCGCGAGGTGGATTTGACGGCGGCGCCGATCATTGTCTCCGTTGGCCGCGGTATCAAGGAACAAGCCAACATCCCGGTAGTCGAGAAATTGGCGCAGGCGCTGGGCGCGGAACTAGCGGCGTCACGTCCCATCTGCGACGCGGGATGGCTGCCTATGGAGCGGCAAGTGGGCAGTTCGGGACAAACAGTGTCACCGAAGCTTTACGTGGCGGTAGGCATCTCCGGAGCAATCCAGCACCTGGTTGGCATGAAGGGCTCGAAAACGGTAGTAGCGATCAATCAAGATCCAAACGCGCCGATATTCGAGATCGCCGACTACGGCATCGTCGGCGATCTATTTGAAATCGTCCCGGCGTTGGTCGCCGAGATTGACAAGTCAAAAAGCCCTTAAGCGTGGCGGGCTTTTTGGTCGGCCTTCTCGGCGTGGCGTTCCTCTTTGCCGAGCGTGTCGAGCAGTCTCTTCATGTCGTCGGCGTGCTCTTCTTCTTTGCCCATGATCTGCTCAAGGGCTAACCGCGTGGTGGGATCATCGGTTCCAAGATAGCGGATGATATCGCTATAAGACTCCACCGCGATGCGCTCCGCTACCAGGTCTTCGCGGACCATGTCCAGCAGCGTTTCGCCCTCTACGTATTGCGAATGGCTGCGCTTGGCCAAACCCTCCGGGTTAAAGTCCGGCGCGCCGCCGAGCTGGTTGATGCGATCCGCGATGATGTCGGCGTGCTCCTGCTCTTCTTTCGCATGTTCCAGGAATTCGTCCGCCACCGATTGCGCGTGGATGCCGCTGGCCATGTAGTAGTGGCGTTTGTAGCGCAAGACACAAACGATCTCGGTGGCCAGCACTTCATTCAGAATACGAATCACGGTTTCGCGGTCCGCCTTGTAACCCGCGGTAACCGCACCCATTTCCATGTGCTCCCGGGCGCGCTTGCGTAGGCCCTCGACATCGCTCACGAAAGAATTTGCCGTCTGTTTGGATTGAGTTTTCATATTCCGCTCGCTTGTTAACGTGGGATCCCGCCCACCAAATACAACAACAGCACCAGCAGCAAGATCGTCCCCAGGCCGACCCCGGCTCCACCGCCCGCACCCCAGCGGCCGTGGCCGTAATATCCTCCGCCCAGGCCAAACACCAAGACCAGAATAATCAGTACCAGCAACATTGTTTCTCGACCTTTCTCTTTTCCTTATGGCTCTCTTGTTTTCTCACGTGAACGGGGCGC
The DNA here is from genome assembly GCA_039931205.1 of Acidobacteriota bacterium. Taxonomy (GTDB): domain Bacteria; phylum Acidobacteriota; class Terriglobia; order Bryobacterales; family Bryobacteraceae; genus Palsa-187. The sequence continues at coordinate 7,652 of JBDTSJ010000085.1, read as the reverse complement.
CACCGGCTTCGCGAAAGTTTATGCTTTCTTACCGGAGAGCATGAGCACGGCACCGCCGACCAACATGGCGGCACCTGCCAAAGGCGGCAGAGGCACACTGTGCGTCTTCTCTTGTGTCGCCTCAATGGGTCCGATATCGAGAACCTTTTCTCTGGTGGTATAGCTAAAACCACCCCAGGCGAGAAACACAACGCCCAGCACGACTAAAATGAGTCCTATGGTTCTGTTCATACAGCCCTCCTTGCGAGCCTATTTCTCGAATACGCGTTTGACTTGGCCAATCTTCTTTTCGATTTTTCCGGCTACTTGCTGGCCCAAGCCTTCGGTTTCCAGGTTTTGATTGTTGGTGACTTGGCCAGCTTTCTCTTTCAGCTTGCCTTTGACTTGGTCGATTGTGCCTTTGACTTGGTCCTTCGTGCTTTCCTTCATTTGTTGTCCTTTCTTAAACCATCGATAGGCCTAACCTAAAAAGTCAGACCGATTAAGAAGTCGCCCTGATTGCGATTGGTGCGCAGCAAGGCATTGATGGGATCGCGCAAGGTCTCGCTGCCCCAGCGCGTGTATCTGACCTCAGGCGAAATGCGCACCGGGCCTAGCTTAAACGCCACTCCGAAACCGGCGGTGCCGCCCACGTCATTGCGCTTGTTGAATTCGGCCGCGCTGTTGAGCTCCACTCGATTGAATGTCACTCCGGAAATAGTCTGGCGGATTTGTTTTACTCCGCTGAGATTGCGGAAAGAGACACCTGCGTCCACGAAGGGGCGCACAGGACCGGGCAGAATTTCAAACTTTACGAGGGCCGGGAACTCCCAGGTGTTGGCTACGGTTTTCGAATAGACGTAGGGACCAGTGGCATCGTACTGGTAGCCAAGCCGCTTGTATATTGCGTCAAACTCAATCGAGAACCGCAGCGGCAGATGAAATTCCACCGTCGGTCCCACTAAATAGCGCTTTGTATTGGTAGTGTAGCCGGCGTTGTTGCCGCGAGCCGTATCTACAGCGTCGGTAATGGGGATACCGCCTTTCACGCCAATCGATATAACGTCTCCAGCGAATAGAGCCGTGGGAGTCAGAAAAGATAACGCGATAATTGCTAACGCGGGGGATAGTGCCGCACCAAGGTTGGTGACATTTTTACGAGTTTCCATACCGCTGGTAGTGCACGGCGGGTGCCAAACCGGGAATGCCCCGGAAGGCAGGCTGGCGGACGTGCCTGTGTTTTTTACTGTGACCATCCACGGGCGTGTGACGTTATTTCGTTACTGAACACGCATGGGGCGTGAACTTGACGCTTCTGAGGCTGCGCTAAGTCGTAGATGCAGTGGACCCGGAACGATTTCCGTGGCCGTCAGTCCTTCGGCCTTTGCCTTGCAGGCTAACCAGATCATGTTCAAAACGTGTCTATCGCCCAAAACGTACCTATCGCTGCTGGCCATGGGATTAGTGGGGGTGCTTACGGCTTGTTCCAGCACTACTCCGAAAGCCGCGGATGTGTCTGACGGCATTCGCACGTCGCTCGCGCAAGCGGAGCTTAAAGATGTCACGGTCAGCCAGGACCTGGAGAAGGGTGTGGTGACCTTGGGAGGTCACGTGGAGTCCGACGCGGCCAAGGCGCACGCGGAGGAATTGGCGAAAGTGATTGCAGGGTCGCAGGTTGTGGCCAATCAGATCGCGGTTCTGCCGCCGGGTGCGGAAGCGGACGCGAAACGGGTAAATTCTTCCCTGGACGAAGGAATAGTGGGTAATTTAGATGCAGCTCTAGTTCAGAACAAACTGCATGAGGGCATAGAGTTCGCCGTCAAGAGTCAGGTGGTCACTGTCAAAGGCGACGTTCATTCACAAAACCAGCGCAAGCAGATCGAAGCGATTGCGGCCGGCATTCCCAACGTGTCGCAGGTGGTAAACGAGATCCAAGTGAAAACGCAGAAGGCGACTTCGACAAAGTAACGCGTAGCGAATAGACATCATCTGCGAGGTATCGCGCGACGACGGTAAAATGAAGTTGAACCGTCCTCGTGGCCGATACTGAACTGGAAATCCTCGCGCGTGAGTTGGCGTATCACGAGAAGCTCTATTCGGGCTTCGCGCAATCCCACTTTGCCCGGCCAGCGGTACGTGCGCTGCGCGAGCACATGGTGGGGCGCATTCTGGCGGTCACCGGAGCGACGCGCGCATCCCGGGTATTAAGCATTGGGTGCGGGATCGGGGATACGGAATTATTACTGGCGCCGCATGTCGCGGAAGTCACCGGAGTGGACCTCTCGCCCACAGCCGTGCGCCAGGCGAATCAGGATGCGGAGCGGCTGGGTATCGGCAACGCTCGATTTCTAGAGGGAACGGCCGAGGCGGCCAGCGGACGCTTCGATGCGATCTTCGCCATTTTCCTGCTGCACCACTTGTCCGATCACGCGCTCGCCAGCTTCGCCCAACAGATGGCCGCGATGCTGAACCCGGGCGGAGTTTTCTATTCTTTAGATCCCAGCCAGCACCGCCTCTCCGGCGTCGTGGGCCGCCTGTTGATCCCCAGTCTGATGAAGAAATACCAAACCGATGACGAACGTGAATTAGACCCGGCAGCGACGCTGGCCTTGTTTCAACCGTCGTTCCCGAGCGCCAGGACCGCGACTTACGATTTTGGCTCGTCACCGCTGGCGGGGCTGTTTCCGGGGTGGCGGACCGGGTTCAAACTCGCGCGCAGCATGGACGACCTACTGCTGCGGACGCCGGTGTTTCGACGTTTGGGCAGCAACTTCGAAATCATCGCGCAAAAATAGCCATTGGACGCGCGGTTTACGCTAGGATCAAAAGTAGTGGACTCGCCCGCCTTGCACGCCCTGCTGCGCCGCCATTGGGGCTATTCGGAGTTTCGTCCGAAACAAGAATCCGTGATTCAAGCGATCCTGGCTGGACGCGACGCGGCTGTGGTTATGCCGACGGGCGGCGGCAAATCGCTGTGTTACCAACTGCCCGCCGTTGCGATGGAGCGGACCTGCGTTGTGATCAGTCCGCTGATCGCGCTGATGCAGGATCAGGCCGCGGGGCTTCGCGAGATTGGGGTGGAGGCCGCGTTTCTGAACTCGGCGCTGAATCCGGGGGAGTTGCGCGAGACGATGCAGCGGGCCGAAAAGGGCGCCTACCAACTGCTGTATCTTTCGCCCGAGCGGATTGTGCGCGAAGACACGCTGAACTGGCTGCGACGGGTGCCCATCGGTTTTTTCGCCATCGACGAAGCGCACTGCATCTCGGAATGGGGCCATGAGTTTCGTCCGGAATACCGCCAACTGAGCACGCTGCGGGATCGCTTTCCGGACATTCCGATTGCCGCGTTTACGGCCAGCGCGACGCGCCTGGTGCGGCACGATATCCTGGCGCAGCTGCATTTGCGTGAACCGGCGCGCGTGGTGATGAGCTTCCATCGCCCCAATCTGCGCTACATCGTGCATGCGTGCGAGGAGAAAGGCGGACAGCAGCAGGACAACCTGATGCTGGCGGCGCTGGATCACTACACCGAAGGCAACGTCATCATCTATGCTCCGACGATCAAGAGCGTGGAGGCGACGACGGAGATGCTGTGCGACCAGGGCATCCCGGCTATCGGGTACCACGGGCGCATGGAAACGTCGCAGCGCGCCCGTAATCAGGAAGCCTGGATGACTGGCGACAAGCGCGTCCTTGTAGGCACGCTGGCGTTTGGGCTGGGCATTAACAAGCCGGATGTTCGCGCGGTGCTGCATCTCTCCCTGCCGAAATCGTTGGAGCAGTATTATCAGGAGGCCGGACGCGCGGGGCGGGATGGAGAACCAGCCGACTGCGTGCTCTTGTGGCGCAAGCGGGACTTAGGATTGTTGGCGCACTTCATTTTGCAAACCCAGGATTCCGCCGAACGCGAGCGAGCGTGGCAGCGTTATCACGTGATGCGCGCGTTCGTTGAAGAACCCGGCTGCCGGCATCGGCGCATCTGTTTGCACTTCGGAGAAACTCCGGTGTGGCAGGATTGTGGAGCCTGCGATTTTTGCGGTGTGACGTTGGAATGGACGCGTCCCGGCAAGGCGGCGAAGGTGAAGCGAGCGGCGGCCGCGACGGCTGCGGAAGTGGTGACGGCTGCGCCCGGAACATCGTCCCTGCACACGGCTCTGCGAGAGTGGCGGCGGGAACTAGCCAAATCCACCAGCGTGCCGGCCTACGTCATCCTGCACGACACGACGATTGAAGCCATCTGCAAGCAGCGCCCGCGCAATCTGGATAAGCTGCTGGAAGTGCCCGGCATCGGAGAAAAGAAAGCCGAACGCTTTGGGGCGCAGATTCTGGAAATGATCGCGATCTACTCTTCTTGAGCGGGCGGCGGACCACTGATGTTGAACAGCAATTGCCGCTCCTCGTCGGAGAAGTTGTTGCGGATCTCATCGCTGGTCATGCGCCTGCGGCGTTCCGGAGGGCTTAGGCTCCGCAGGGTTTGCAGTTCCGCGCGTACGGCTTCCTGACGATCCGGGGGCATCCCGCTGAAGGCTTGCAGCCTGCCGCGCAGCATCTTGCGCTCGTCATCGGATAACAATTCAACCGCCCGCAGCCTGCGCAGGATTTGGCGCCGGCGGTCGGGAGACAGCTGCGCCAAGGCACGCTCCCGGTCTTCCGGAGACATCTGTAGGAATCGCTCCACTACGTCGGCCTGCTTGGCCTGCTTTTGTTGCTTCAACTGCTTCTGATCGATGATGCCTTGCTGACCCTTGGCTTTCCCTTTTGCTCTGGGGAGAAGCTGTGCATCGGCGGGCACAAACGTCCCTAGAAGCACACAGTACAACGCAACTCGAATCAGGAAACGCATCATAATTTATACAGAACTCGCCGAATTTATAGAGAACTCGCCGAGCCTTCCAAGGGCATTAGCAATTCCATTTGCTCCAAGGCCTGTTCCAACTGCAAGACATCATGATCCACGCTGGCCTGCTTCTGGCCGTCCTCGAGGGGTTGCGCGACTGGCTGATCGACATACAGACCTACCGCCAGCATCGCCGCCGCCGCAGTCATCGGAGCCATGAGCTTCCATGACAGGTTCCAGCTAGCCGGAGACCACCACGGCCGGGCTTCTTCCCGGGCAATACGAGCATACAACCGCGCGTCAAAATCCGCTGAGATGCCGGGAACCTGGTATTCGCCCAGAGTCACCTGCACCGCCAGCAATCCGCGGCAGTCGGCACACGCCGACGCATGGGATTCCAGTTCCCTCCGCTGGTCGCTGGCAAGTGTCCCTTCCAGATACCCGATCAGGAGATCCGCGCCTTGATTATTTTCCCGTAAGCACGTCATATTCGATTCCTCAGGCCAAATGGGCTAGCCGCACCCGCAATGTTTCATACGCACGAAAGAGCAGAGACTTGGTCGCCGACTCTGAGCATTCCAAGGTTTTCGAGATCTGGGCATACCCCAGCCCCTCGTATTTATGCATCAAGACCGCGGCGCGCTGGTTGGCCGGCAAACTCTCCACCGCCGTCCGGACCTCTCGGACTTTCACGTTCTCCACCATACGCTGCTCCACGGTACGAGCGCCGTCCGAGATCTGCCTCTCGCGCCCGTCCGGAAGCTCCTGATCCAGACTCTGATTACTTTTTTCTTTCTTCCCGTCCCGAATTGCGTTCAGAGCTAAATGGGTGGCAATGCGGAACAGCCAAGTCGTGAACTTGGCGGTCGGCTCATATCCCGCGCGACTCTTGTAGACCCGCAAGAAAACTTCCTGTGCCAGTTCTTCCGATACGGCCTGATTGCCGACCATCCTGTACAGGAAATGCACTACCGGACCGCGGTGCCGCTCCAGCAAAATCGCGAAACTGGTTTCGTCTCCTTCGCGGACCCGCAACATCAGTTGGGCGTCACGTTCCAGAGTGGCGGCAGCCTCCATGTCCTTTTGAACACCGGAATGGGCCAAAGGTTTCGCCATTTTATTCGCTTTTGAGAGTCCGGTCCATCAATTCGCGGAGCGCGGCTTGGGGCGTGCGGGAACCGTGCAAAACCGCGTGCATCTGCTGAATGATCGGCAGATCCACGTCGAACTTCCGGCCTAACTCCACGGCAGCATCGCAGGTGACGACACCCTCGGCCACCATCAGCGTGGAATTGATAATCTCAGCCAGCGATTTTCCTTCGGCTAACTCTATTCCTACCTGACGATTGCGACTCAAGGCTCCGGTACAAGTTAATATCAGATCTCCTACGCCGGCCAGTCCTGAGAGGGTCTTTTGCTGCCCCCCCATGGCCACCGCCAGACGGGTGATTTCGGCCAGTCCACGGGTGATCAGGGCGGCTTGGGTGTTGCTTCCCAGACCCAGCCCGGAACAGATGCCGGAACTGATGGCGATCACATTCTTGAGCGCTGCTCCCACTTCGACGCCGATGGGGTCGGAGTTCGTATAAAGCCTGAAGCTTGGCCCGGAAAAGGCTGATTGAACGGAACTTGCTACAGATGCGTCGACGGAAGCGATGACCACCGCAGTAGGGTCTCCACGGGCTACTTCGCGGGCAAAGGACGGGCCCGAAAGAACCGCGACTTTGGGCTCAAACCTGGCGCCAAGTACCCCATGTATTACTTCGGATATTCTGCTCAAGTGATTGGGTTCTATACCCTTGGTCGCGCTGACAAATATCATCTGCGGGTTTAGATTCGGCAACATCGCGCCGTAGAGCGACGCGGCGTGGCGAGACGGCATTACGCCCAGAACGATGTCAGTTCCGTGCAGCGCGAACGCCAGGTCAGAGGTTGCTTCGACGGCATCGGGCAAGCGAAAGCCGGGCAGGAAGGTGGTGTTCTCGCGGGTAGCCTGCATTGCCCTTGCCAAGTGGTCTTCATAAACCCACAGCCGGACGGACTGGGCGCGCGGCGCTAGAACGACGGCCAGAGCGGTGCCCCAACTGCCTCCGCCTATGATTGCCAGCTTCATTTACTCCACCTGAATACCGACTCGGTGCCCGCATGGATGCGGTGCATATTTTCACGATGGCGGTAGATAATCAGGGCGCACGCCCCGATGGCGGCTGCCATTTCGATCAGCGAGGGGTGCAGGATGATCCAGGCTCCCAGGGGGAATGTAGCCGCGGCAAGGATGGAGCCGGCGGAGATAAACTGCGTGGCGGTCACGCCGATCAGGAATACGATCAGAGTGGCGAACAGGGGTAGAGGCATGAGGTAACCGAAGGCTCCCGCAAATGTCGCAACGGCTTTGCCGCCTTGAAAGTTCAGGAACACGGGGAAAACGTGTCCCGCCGACGCGGCGAAAGCGGACACGGCCATCCATTCCGCGTGGCTGCCGGTGAGCCATTGGGAGACTGCCACGGCCAGCACTCCCTTCCCTATGTCCAGCGCAAGGGTTGCGAGGCCCAAGCTGCGTCCCGCGGTCCGCATGACGTTGGTGGCTCCGATGTTGCCGGAGCCGGAGGCGCGCACATCGCGGCCGGTCGACATCCGTGTCAGCAGATAGCCGAAGGGGATGGAACCCAACAAGTAAGCGATGGCAATGGCAAGCAGTCCGGTCATGGGGTAGGCAGAGGAAACTCGTTCAGCTTAGTGTAACGGCCCTCGGCGGACATGTACAGATGGAAGGAGGGGGCCTGTCGCGGCAAAGTGAGAAGTTCCTAATTGGGCAAAGTAGAAAGTTCCTATTGAC
>JBDTSJ010000084.1:0-47233 GCA_039931205.1 Acidobacteriota bacterium | reverse complement strand
GTTCTTGATGCGCATCAGGAAGCGGTTCTTCACCGAGTGCATGTTGATTTCCGGAGGCAGAGCCCGCCGATTGCCCGGTAGTACGTTACGTACGTGATAACCGCGCGCCAGCGGCGTATACATGCAGCGCCAGCCCATCAGCTGCGCGCGCCACGCGACGTCGGCGTCTTCGCGGTAGACAAAAAAATCGGGATCGAAGAACTCGCCCATAATGGCAATGTCTTCAATCATGGAGCGCCGATAGAGCGCCGCCGCGGCCGTCGCGCCAAACACATATTCGTGGTTCAGGTAATGCCCGTTATCCACTTCCTGGCTGCCGCGATCCAAGTGCCGCATCATGGGCGTGAAGTAAATGCCGGTGGAATCCACTAACTGCTTGTCCGGCAAGTCGAATGTGGCGCGAATGCTCAACAGCTTGCCGCACACGGTGCCCGTCTTGGGATCCATCTTTCCGGCTTCTACCAGGGCCTGTATGAAGTTCGATTGCAACAGAACGTCGGGGTTCAGCGTCAGCACCCAATCGCCCTGCGCAAGCTCGATGGCCTGGTTCTGCGCCGCCGCAAAACCCAAATTCTTGTCGTTGTAATAGATGCGGCACCGGTCGGCGAATTGTTCCAACAGATCCACCGTGCCATCCGTCGACGCGTTGTCGATGACGACCACTTCCAGGCCAGCATACTTTTGTTCTAGCACCGACTCCAAACAGCGCTTGATGAACCGGCCGCTGTTATAGGTGACGATGGTGACGGAAACCGAGTCCTTAGGGGGCATGTTTACGTTAGTTGTCAATTCCAGGCCGCTGCGCTAGTCCTGACGGCGGACCCGACACCAGACGCCTTCCCACAAACTTTAAGATTCTAAAACAGTTACTGGCGGGGCGAAGACTCCCCGTTTGAAACATTCGCAGGGTGGAGCGCGGAATAACGCCCAGTCCTGCGGCAATGCATACGACCCTGTAACCACCCACACCCAAATGCTTCCCCGCGTATCGTATAAGGCTATCATACCAATACAGTTGCCTGCTGGACTCATCGATTTTTTGGATGGAGTGCCCGCCCAAATGCCGCCCTACTGCCTCCGGAACATACTGAATTTCATAACCGGCGGCTTTCGCGCGGGCGCAAAAATCGACGTCTTCGAACCAAACCGGATGAAAGCTTTCATCGAAACCGCCCAGGGTATTGCACGCATCTCTTCGAATCATCAGGAACGCCCCAGCCGGCTGTTCCGCTGGGCCTCCGCTCTCTAGATCCCGATCCAGGTACCGGTATTTCCGGTTCCACCGATTTCCTGGCCAAATTCGGTTCACGCCCAAAAGTTCCAGGGCCAGAACTGTAGCCGTCGGGAGCCTCCGTATTGTGAATCCGGTCTGGTTGGTTCCGGTGGCGTCCGTTAAGCGGCCCCCCGCCACGCCGGCATTTCGACACGCTTCCGCGAGCGGCTCTAAACTCGATCTGAGTTCCACATCCGGATTCAGAATCAGGACCAATTCCGATTGAGTCTCGCGGAAAGCCTGATTCACGGCTCCAGCGAACCCGCGGTTCTCCCGATTCGCGATCACTCGCGTCCCGCGGGTTCGCACCCGCTCCACCGTGTCGTCCGACGATGCATTGTCGACTACCAGAACATCCCACGACGGAGCAAATTCACTCAGCGCTGCCAAGCACGCCTCCACCACATCGCCCGAATTGTAGGAGATCACTACGACCGAACCAACCAGGTGTATACCCTCCAGTACGAATCCATTTTATGGCTTGGTTGCTGGTTAGATTGGCTTGGTCCGGTTTGGCGCTGTGCTGCAAGAATCTCCTCTTCACTTTCTCGGATCAGGATGCGGAAGGCGGCAGGATCAGCCGTGGCATCCTCTATCTGTCCTGCCATGCGAAGCCCCGCGAACTTTCCGCGAAGCCACGCCCAGACACACCCGTGCCTAAGCGCCAGCATTCCCCAGAGCAATTGCCCAGCCACGATTGGCCACCACGCTTGTCCACGGAAGTGCTTTGCTGTCAACAGAACTTGATTGCGAGAGAGTAGGCGGACCGTGTCGGGATTCCACCTTCCCCATGTCGAGCTTCCCTGGTGTGAAGAAATTGCCTTGGGCGCGTAGACTCCAGCCTTCCCTGCTTTGGCGCAGCGCAGGCCGAAATCTACATCCTCCAGATAGGATTCAAAGCGTTCATCCAAAGATCCCAGCTGATCAAAAAGCCCCCGGCGGACCAGGCAGGCGGTCATGGAGGTCATCCGGATGGGTCGGGCGCTAGACCACGCAGGGCCATCGAGAGCCCCCGCGCCGATGCGCATGGGACAGGCTCCTCGAGAGATTTCGTCCCACAGACCGTCTATTAGACTACGATCGGCGGCGGATAGAATTTTGCCGCACGCGAACCATACGTCCGGGCCGTTTGCGGCTTGGAGCAAAGTCGACAGCCATTCCGGGCTCAGAGTTACGTCGTTATTGAGAATCGCCACCCAATCCGCTGCGCTGGCAGCGGCGATTCCGCGATTTACGGCGGCAGCGAATCCCATGTTGGCGGGTAGACGCACCACCCGCACGCCCGCCCTCTCCGCCGCGTCGGCCGATTCGTCGGTGGACCCGTTGTCCACTACGATCACTTCGTCAAAGGGGCGGGTCTGCTGGCGGAGGTTTTCGAGGAGGCCCTCCAATAGCTGACGCCGGTTCCAATGGGGGATTACGGCAGTCACTCTTTGATGCTGGGCGTTCATGTGAAGCGCTTTTTCACCAGGAACCACAAATTCGCAAACCCATCGCGCCACGGATTCAACTTGATTTCACCCAGGCGAGAACTGTATTGGATGGAGATCTCCATAAAGGCCCCCCGTGCCCGCTTGAGGGCTTCAATCTTGATCTCTTCGGAAAAGGCCATGCCGTCCGAGACCAGGTTCATGTCCTTCAAAATGGATCGCCGGAAAACCCACATACCGGACTGCGAATCCCGCACCCAGCGCAAATACAATATCGACATCGCGATGGAGAGGATCAGATTTCCGAACTTGTGCTTCAAGCTCATGGCCGAAGAATCGCGAACCGGGAAGCGCGACGTGTTCAGGAAGTCTACCTCGAGATGAAAGAAAGCCTCCAGCAAATAGGAGATCGCATCCGGCGGATAGCTGTGGTCGCCGTCCAGGGTGATGATGATATCGCCGGTGGCTTGCGAGAATCCGGTTTTATAAGCGCGCCCATACCCGCGCACGTCTTCGCGAACCACTTTGGCGCCGTAGCTTTGCGCCACGTCCGAGGTCCGATCGGTGGAGCCATTGTCGACGACAATCACTTCGTCGACAAACGCGGGCATGCGCGTAAGCACCCGTTCAATGCCTTGTTCTTCGTTTAAACACGGAATGATTACCGTAATTTTCTGGCTCTTATACATTCGGATCGTTCAGCCTTTTGCGACAAGACCGTTTCACCAGGATAGTATCCCCACTATCATGGAGTCATGAAGCAGTTTCTCCTACTTGCCGGAATGGCCGCTATCAGCTTCGCTCAATCGCCCCTAACCGCCGCCAAGAACGTCTACGTGTTGCCCATGCCCGGCGGGTTAGATCAGTTTGTCGCGCTGCGTCTTACCGAGCAATCCGTATTGCAGGTGGTCACCGACTCGGCCAAAGCCGACGTGTTTATTACCGACCGCATCGGCGAGGATTTCGAACAACTTCTAAAGGAACTGACCACGCCGCCGGTGGATACCTCCCAGGCACAAAAAGCCGGTACGACGGACCCATTTGCCCATCCCAACATGCGTCCGTTAGCGCGCACTCGCGGGACAGTGTTCCTGATCGAACGCAACACCGGCAACGTCCTATGGAGCACACTGGAGATCCCGAAGAGTGCCACTGCCAGAGACATGAGCGCCGCCGCGCAACACATTGTCGACCGCTTGGCAAAGGCCAAGAAATAGACTTTACGGTAGACGCATTCGCTCTACCTCCGCGCGGTAGCATTCCAGTAACTGCTCGGTCATCACACGCATATCCCGCTTAGCGACTACTTCGGCACGGGCCCGCCGAGCCAAGCCTTCCGCCTCTTGCGCGTTTTGTAACAACCGCACTACATGGTCCGCGAACTCGGCAGGGTCATCGGCCAATGCGCAGATCTCGCCGTCTTTATCCGCCAGACCCTCCGCCCCTACGCGAGTGGAGACCACTGGTATTCCCGCCGCGAACGCCTCCAACAATTTCACCCGCACCCCAGACCCGGCCAGAATCGGGCACACAAATACGGCGTAGCGCGCCAGGGGCTCCCGCACGTCCTCCACGAAGCCGATCATCTCAATGGCTTCGGCGTCGCGCAGCGAATGTCTAGGCGGGGGATCGCTGCCGACGATGACCAGCCGCGCCCGTGATTCCGCCGCACGAATCCGGGGGAACACTTCCTTCAAGAACCACTGCAATGCCTCGACGTTGGGCGCATGCCGGAAACTGCCCAGGAACAGCAGCGTATACGGTTCGCGGCCGGCCGGTTGGAAATTGTACTGTGCCGTGTCGATACCCGCGCGATAGCCGGCGTCGATGCGGCCCCGCAATTCCGGCAGGAACGACAACAGGTAATCCGCGTTGTCTTTTGTACACACCTGGACGCGATCCATCCTGGGCAGCAGCTTCAATTCGTAGCGCAACGCGCGGAGGTATTCCCAGCGAGCTTCGGTGCGTTCCACCAACCCGTGCATGTACGGTAATCGCCGCGCAATGGATTGGAAGTACACATCGTGTTCGAACAGTATGCTGGGACTTTGCCGGAATTGTCCCGCGTACTGGCCCAGAACGGTGTATTCCAGCTGTAGGACATCGATCTTTTTAAGGTATAGAGAACGATGGATCAACCACGCCAGGTCGCGATTGCGAAATTCGCGCGGCGCGTGGGGCTCGGCCGAACCCAGTGCCTTCTGCCGCCCGACCAGGCGCGCCACGTAGTGCGTGGAGGCGCAGATGCCGTCCAATTCGGCGTGCGGTGCGCGCTCCCGTTCGTGGTCCAACAGTACGATCAAGTGCAGGTCGCATAGCTTGGCTAGTTCGCGCACCGTTTGATACATGAACACGCCCCCGCCGTGCACGGGCGGGCAGATCGGATACGGCGACACGAAGAGCACCTGGAGCCGCTCGGGTTTCCGTGGCAGTTTTTCGAAGGTGTCGCGATAATGCCCACCCAACGGCCGGCGGAAGGCTTCCGCATCGTCGACCAGCGCTAGCGCTCGCGCCCGCCGCCGCGCACCGACGGCCGCTGCTATTGCCCCTGTGGCCCCGAGTATTCCCGAGAAATTCGGGCGGTCGATTGCGCCGCCACCCACGAGCCAGTAGATTACGGCTCCCGCCCACGTAAAGAAGAAATGAGAGGACAGCATGCGCCAGCTATGAATGTTCTTCCAGATGAACAGAATGAAATTCTTGCGCAGAACGCCTTGAATGAAATCCTGCGTGAATTTCTTGCCGATGGTTCCGCGATGTTCGTGATACACCACGCTGGACGGCTGATACAGCACCTTCCAGCCACGCTTCCACGCCAGGTAGCCGAGATCGGTGTCCTCCAAATAGAACGGATGATAGAGCGCATCGAATCCGCCTAGCTCTAAGAATTTTCGCCGGTCGAAGGCGCAGGAACCTCCGCCGCCGTAGAAGCAGGGGAACAAATTCGTAATCTCGGGCTCAACGCGATGCCCCACGCGCAATGCGCCTTGCTGCCACCAGCCTTCGGTAAGCCCGGTCTCCTCGCGGCGCTTGGCGGGGTCGGAGAGGAAGATCTGACAGGACACGGCAAACGTCTGTGCGTCCTGAAACCCATCGAGCAATGGCTGCAGGAAATCGCGCTCTACGCGCATGTCGCTGTTGAGCAGCACGACGATGTCATTCTTCGCCACCCGAAATCCCGCGTTGGATCCACCGCCGAACCCGAGATTGTCTGGCAAGGCAAGAAGTTTCACCTGAGGAAAGCGCTCCCGCACAAACGCCGCACTGCCGTCGGTGGATCCGTTATCCACTACGATCACTTCGTTGCCGGGAGAGGCCGCCATGGCCTCCACGACGGAAGGTAAATACTTTTCGAGAAGGTCGCGCCCGTTCCAATTGGGAATGACGACGCTAGCCGACGCCGCGTCCGGTGCGGTATCCGGAGCGAATCTTCCGCGGGGCCGCAGTTGGGCGAGAAGATCGGCCACCAGCAACACCACCGCTGCGAGCGCCAACCCAACAGACCCCGCCACCACTAGCGGAAGTCCCTTGAGCAATCGCCAGGCTTCCCGTGCAAAAGATTTCATTGCGGGGGAGGTCCCCAAGCGCCCCACTTACACGCGGTCATCGCTCCAGTTCGGGCCCCAACCCTACGGTTCGGCCTAGTTTGATCCAACGCGACTGCCGGAGCATTTCCATTCGCGCTCGCAGGGCTTCCAACTCCGCGTTTAATTGCTGCGCCCATTGCGTGCGCTCGACAACCGCAGCCTCAGCCGTATCCAGCAATGTCACCGTAGCAGCCAGCTCCGCCGCCTTGGCCTGCAGCTTACGCTCGACATCCAGGGCCCATTCGGTGGCCTTTTGATGTTCCTCGCTCAAGCCTGTAATCACAGTCTGCGCCTCGGACTGCTGGCGAGCGTTCTCATCCTGCAAATCGGTAACCCGAATCTGCGCTGCCTGCAGCAAGCCTTCCAGCCGCAGGGCCCACTGATTCTGTTCCTCCAGATAGCGTTGCAACTCCCCATTCTTGGTCAGCAACTCGTCGCGAGCCGCTGTCGTCTGCGCCAGCCAGCGCCGGACCTCGGTTAACTCGCCTTCCAACTTGCGAATATGCGTCTCGCGCTCGCGCAACAGATTCGCCGCACTGGGCACGTATACAAAAGGTGCAATTTCCGCTAACGGCTGGCCGGAGCAAATCGCTACAAAGAAGTTGGCCTCGGCGGCTGCGCCCGACGCACGAACGATTTGCGCTTCGCCCCGTTGATCGTCGCCCGCGGCGTAGAAGCCGAACGATTCCAGGCGATCCTGCAACAGCAATTTCACATGCGGAAAGAACTCGCCTAGCGCCGCGCGAAATTCATCGTACTCAAACTCATGTTCGTGAAACGGATTCGGACCGGACTTCCCCCGGGCTTCGGCGTAGTAGGATTTGTTCGGCGTCGACACAATGAACAAACCCGCAGGTTGCAGAACTCGCCGAGCCTGTTGCAACAGCCCGCGCCAATCCGAAAGATGTTCGATCAGCTCAAAGGAAGTGATCAGGTCGAAAGATCCGTCCGCGAACGGTAGCTCCGCCGCCGAATGCAGCGCAAAGCGGACCGCGCTGTAATGCGAGGCGGCGTAATCAATGGCGTCGCTGGAAATATCGACGCCGGTGGCCTCCGCCGCGCTCTTCGCCAATTCCGCCGTGCCGTATCCCGTGCCGCAGCCGACGTCTAAGACACGTTTGCCCGCCGCAAAGCGCGCCGCGAACGCATAGCGGGCGATGTGCTCCGCCCACAAGTCGTCTTCCACTTGCCCTGGGATGACGCGTTCCCCTGTGAACTCGCTCACTCCGCCAATACTCCCGAAGTAGCGACAGGCGCGCCTAGACGTTCATTGACTGCAACTCTACAGGGCAAGTGCAGCTGTCCGTAGATAGGGTCGTCGAACTTGTCCATTTGAAGAACGATGGCATTATCGATCCAGTCGCAGGTCGAATAATGATCCAGTGTCCCATTGGCGATGGCCGGCGAAAACGAGAACGACGACGCGTACAGCGCCGGCAGATCCACATAAAAATCCACGGTGCACACATCCCCGATCAGCATCGGCGGCACATCCGTGCGCTCCCGAGCCGTATTGGTCCCCGCGAAATCCACTCCCAGATGATTGCGGAACATGAACCCCACAATCGGCCGATCCAGATTCGCCTTCGCTTTCACGCTGATTCGGACGACAACCGTGGAAGCCGGCGCCAGTGTGGACGCGCGTGTTCCATCCGGATTCACCACGGCAATCCCGAGAATCTCAGCCCTGCCGTCACCGAAACGATGATCGATGTTGGGAATCCCGATCACCACTTCGTCCGGCGCCATCCTCTGACGATCCGCCACATGCAAATGATGGATTTCCGCGTCATGCGCCTGGTACGCCTTGTCCTTGGCGGCCATCGCTGCCAGGTACTGATGCACCACGTGGTCGGTTTTGCCGATGGCCCGGACCGAGCCCTTGTCCAGCCACAGCGCGCGATCCCCCAAAGCCTTCACGTCCCCGGTGGCGTGCGACACAAACAGGATGGTGATGCCGCGACCCTTCAGCTCATGCACTTTGCGCATGCAGCGCTGGCGGAAATACACATCGCCCACGGCCAGCGCCTCATCCACGAGAAGGATCTCGGGATCCACGTGAATCGCCACTGCAAACGCCAACCGTACCGACATACCGCTGGAATAGGTCTTTACGGGCTGGTTGATGAAGTCCCCGATCTCCGCAAATGCTTCAATGTCCGGAAATCGCTGGTCCATTTGCTTGGGAGAGAACCCCAGAATGGCGCCATTCAGGTATACATTCTCACGCCCGGAGAACTCCGGATTAAACCCGGAGCCCAATTCAAGCAGGGCTGCCACCCGGCCGTGGGCCGCCGCGGTCCCGCTGGAAGGTGGCAGAATTCCGGCGCAAATCTGGAGTAAAGTGCTCTTCCCGCACCCATTTTCGCCGACAACGCAGAAGGTCTCGCCCTTCTTTACATCGAAGCTGACATCTCGCAAGGCCCAGAAATCGGTGTGGAAGCTGCGCGTCTGAAACGTCGCCAACTCCTTCAGCCGGTCGCGCGGGGCGGCGTAAATGGAGTAGCTTTTGGAAACGTGCGAAAACTCTACCGCAAGGTCAGACACTAGTGAAATTGTAGTCCAAACCCCTCTTTCGGCGTCTATTATAAGGAAGCCTCTATGCCCAAAATGCGTATCGCGCCGATTCGGATCCTGCCTCTGCTCTTGCTGGCACCGTTGTGTTTGGCCCAGCCCGGCCCCCTGACATTGGATCAGTGCATCCAACTGGCACTTGCCGCGCCTTCCAGCGTGTCGGTTGCGCGCCAGCAGACCGTGATCGCGCGCTATGGGATCACCGCCGCCCGAGCCGGGCTTTTCCCGATCCTGACGTTCCAGAATAACTACCTCTACAACACACCGGGGGGACCCGGCGGCTTCCGCTTCGTCGCCTTGAACGCGCCCCGGGAATACAATAGCGTCGGAAACGCGGACATGATTGTCGACACGTCCCGTCGCGTCCACGCCGAAATTGATCGCGCCCGAGCCGACCTTCGGCTCGCGCAAGCCCAGTTGGTGATCTCCCAGCGCGATGTTCGCCGGCTGGTTAATACCGCCTATTTCCGCCTGCTGCTGGCGCGCCGCCTGGTGCTGGTCACTCGCGACGCCCTCGCCGAAGCCCAGCGCTTCCAGAACTTGACTACGCAGCTCTTCAACGGAGGCGAAGCCGCGCAGGCGGACGTGATCAAGGCCAGCGCCGATACGCTCTTCCAACAGCAGGCGGTCAGCAACGCGGAGCTGGAAGCGCAGCTCGCCAATCACGAGCTGGCATCTTTCTGGACCGCCGATACCAACACGCTGCTCAACATTGTCGACACTCTGGACGCTTCGGCTACGCCGATTCTCGCGGAGACAAGTCAGCCCTTCCTGCAACGCCCCGAGTTTGCGTCCTTTGATGCTGCCCGCGAGGGCCTGCTCGCGGACGTCCGCCGCGCTCGCGCGGACCTGCTGCCGCAGATGAAGATCACCTATCAGTACGGTATCGATTCCACGCGGCTCAACTTTCAGGATCGCGGCCAGGCCATCATCGCCAACCTCACCATTCCGGTCTTCGATTGGAACCGCGCCCGCAGCAACATGGGCCAGGCGCGCGCCCAGGCCGATCAAGTGGAGGCGAACCGGGCTCAAGCCGAGCGTACTTTTTCGCGGGAATATCAGGATGCAGTTTCGCGTGTGAATCAGGTTTTCGCCCAGCTACAATTAACGGACGAACAAGTGCGGCTTTCCACGGAAAATCTCCGTCTGGCGCGAGTGCGCTATCAGGGGGGCGAGGGTCTGGCCCTGGAAGTGGTGGCCGCCCAAACACAACTCGCGCAAGCTCGCGCCAATCAATATACTGCCAAGGCGAACTACTCCAACGCCCGCGCGGATCTGGAGGTCGCGGCAGGCCGATGAATCAGGCTAAATCAGATAGTTCAGCGTTTAGAGTGCGGCAGGCTGCTGCAATGGTGCTACTCTGCGTGCTAACCGCATGCTCCTCCTCCGAACCGAAGGAGGAACCCGAGACCAAGCCAGTAGTCACGGTCAAGACAGCCAAAGCGGAGATCCGGGACCTGACCGTCAGCGTCAGCGCGCCGGCCACGATCTTTGCGCGCGAGCAGGCAAACGTAACTTCGCGAATGACCGCGCCCATCCAAACCCTGCACGTGCAGAAGGGATCCATCGTCCGCGCCGGCCAGAGCCTCGCCACCTTGGACCATCGCGATCTCGACGCGCAGCGTGCCGACGCGCAAGCCCAATTGGCCGATGCGGAGGCCGCACTGGAGCGGATCCGGTCCGGTACCATTCCCGCCGACCTCGACCAGAAACGCGGAGCCATGCAAATCGCCGAGGCTGCGCTCAATCAGGCCAAACTCAATGCCCAGCGCCGCGAAGCGCTCTTCAAAGAAGGCGCTATCCCCCAGCGCGATCTGCTGCAAGCGCAAACCGATCTGGCCCAGGCGCAGACGAACTACGACGTCGCCCGCCGAGCCATCGACTTTGCGCAGAACCAAACCAACGACCGCGATATCCGCAGCGCCCAAGCCCGCGTGGATTCAGCGCGCGCTCGCGTCGAACTGGCCAGCACACAGCTGCAGTACACCGATGTTCGGGCGCCCTTCAGCGGAATCGTCACAGAGCAGTTCGTTTTTGCCGGCGACCTTGCCGACGTCACCAAGCCGCTGTTCCAGTTGATGGATCTCTCGGTTGTGAACGCACGCGCCCAGATCACGGAATCCGATGCGCGCAACGTGCATCAAGGCCAATCCTGTACGTTCGCATCCGTCGATGATTCCAAGAAGGCGGCCTCCGGCTCGATTACCGTTGTCAATCAATCGGTCGACGCCCAGCGCCGGACGCTGGAAGTCTGGTGCCAGATCGATAACCCCAACCACACTCTGGAAGGCAACGCTTTCGGCGAGGTGAAGATTGTGGTGCAAAGAATTCCCAACGCGGTGGTTGTACCGGGCGCCGCGCTGGAGATTCAGCAGGGCAGTAAAACGGGTTCGCTGCTCATCGTCGACGACAAGAACATCGCCCACCGCGTGGAAGTGGAGCCGGGCGGCTCCGGCGACGGCATGGTGCAAATTCTGCACTCGGTCAAAGCCGGCGACAACATCGTGATCGAAGGCGGGTACGCCTTGCCGGATGGAACTCAAGTAGAGATCGCCAAGGAAGAAGTCAAAGGAAAAGAATGAATTCCGCCCTTGCGAAATTTGTGGAAGGCCACGCCCGCGGCCTGGTCACCGTATGTCTCGCCTTCGCGCTCGCCGGAGCCGCGTTTGTTTTCCAGACCCCCGTCTCCATGTTCCCGGAGACAAACTTCCCGCGCATCGTCATTCTGATCGATAACGGCATTCAGCCCGTGGATGTGCAGATGACCACGGTCACGCGCCCCGTGGAACAAGCCATCCGCTTGGTTCCGGGAATCACCAACGTCCGTTCCATCACTACACGCGGCGGATCACAAGTGGACGTCTTCTTCCGCTGGGACATCGACATTCTGGACGCGCTCCACCTTACACAGGGCCGTCTCGCCCAAATCCTGCCGGAACTTCCCGCGAACACGCGTTTCTACGTCGCCAGGATGACGTTCTCCGTGTTCCCCATCATCGGGTTCAGCATCACCTCGTCGACACGTACCTTGACGGATCTTTACGACCTGGCCTATTACCAACTGTCCCCACGCCTGTATCGACTTCCGGGCGTTGCGGAGACTACCATCACCGGCGGCCGGTCCCGCGAGTTCCACATTGTGGTGGATCCGGAAAAACTCAACTCCTATAACCTGCCCATCACCGCTATCAGTGATTCCATTCGCAGCAGCAATATCATCACAGCCGCTGGTATCGTGCAGGAGAACTATCACCTTTACCTCACTACGGTCAGCGGCCTTTTGCGTACCAAAGAGCAAATTGAGCAGACGGTGATCAAGGTTGTGAACGGCAATCCCGTGCTGGTAAAGGACCTGGCCTCGGTTGTCGACGGACAGGCGCCGGCCTACAACGTTGTCACCGCGAACGGCCGCGACGCCGTGCTTGTGAATATCCGCCAGCAACCGGATGGCAACGCCGTCGCCATTGCCGATGCCGTAAACCTGGAGTTGAAAGAGATTCGCAAAACACTTCCGCCGGGTGTCGAGATCTCTACTTTCTACGACGAGTCCCTGCTTGTCCGGGATTCCATTACCAGCGTCCGCGACAGCATCTTGTTGGGTCTCGGCCTCTCCATGCTGGTGCTGTTGCTATTCCTGAAAAGTTGGCGGACCACGCTAATTGCCGCCATCGTGATTCCCGTTGCGACGCTCACGGCGGTCGTATTTTTGAAGCTCTTCCACATGAGCTTCAACATGATGACCTTGGGAGGTCTGGCTGCCTGTATCGGCGTGGTTATCGACGACGCGATCGTGATGGTGGAAAACATTGTGGTCCACCTCTCATTGGGTCAATCGCCGTCCGAAGCATCGCGAAACGCGATCACCGAGCTTACGCCCGCTTTGATCGGCTCCACTCTGACGCCGATTGTCGTTTTCGTGCCGCTCATATTCCTGGGCGGCATCACCGCGGTATTCTTCCGAGCCTTGGCCTTAACGCTGGTCACGGCTCTGATGGCGTCCCTATTTCTAGCCATCTTTTTAACTCCAGTCCTCGCCCGGCTATTCTTGAAATCCAGCGTGCGCAAATCCGCTTCCCTGCATGAAGCCGAGCAAGCCAGTGAAGGCCGTTTCATGCAAGCGCTGACCCGCGCTTACGAAGCCACGCTGCGTCTGGCGTTGCGATTCCGCATCGTCGTGGTAGCGGCGGCGGTGCTGATCCTGGGCGGTTCCGTGTGGATGTTCAACACACTGGGCAGCGGATTCATGCCGGAAATCGATGAAGGCGCATTCGTGCTGGATTACATTATGCCGCCTGGGACCGCGCTGGCCGAAACCGATCGCGTGCTGCGCCATATCGAGACGTTTCTCAAAGAGACACCCGAAGTGGAGAGCTATTCTCGCCGTACTGGGGCGGAGCTGGGGCTCGCCGTTACGGAAACCAATACCGGTGATTTTCTGATTCGCTTGAAGAGAGATCGCACGCGCAGCGAAGAGGAAATCATTTCTGAATTGCGCGATAAAGTCGCCGAGAGCGAGCCCGTCATTGAAACGGAGTTCCCCCACATCATGGAGGACCTCGTCGCAGACCTGGTATCGTCGCCCGAGCCGGTCGAGATCAAAATATATCATCCCGACGAAGCTACGTTCCGAAAAGTGGCGGAAGATATCGAAGCCTGGCTTCCCAAGGTGCAAGGCGTGGTGGACATCACCAATCGTACGGTGGTCATTGGTCCAGCCGTCAATTTCCGGGTGGACATGCAGAAAGCGCAGCGTGCTGGATTCGGAGTGAACGATATTGCCGCCGCGGAGATGGCCATGGTGGATGGCGACCTGGCCTCCACTGTGATTCGGGACAATCGCCAGATTGGCATTCGAGTTCGCTATCCCACCGAATACCGGGCGTCGGCAGAGAAGCTAAACTCGCTGCTGATGACCTCACCTACCGGGCAAACGGTGCCCCTTTCCAGCATTGCGGAGTTGCAGGTTGACCAAGGGCAGTACGAAATCCATCGCGATAACCTGCGGGACATGACCTCTGTCACCGCCCGCCTGGAAGGTCGCGATCTTGGCACAGGGGTGCAGGAGATCAAGGACCGGCTCTTCAAGGAGGTGAACATTCCACCTGGAACCGAAATCGAATTCGGCGGCGTGTATCAAACGCAGCAGGAGTCCTACCAATCCCTGGGCCAAGTATTTCTGGCTTCCATCCTTCTCATCTTTATCATCCTGGTTTTCGAATTCCGTTCCTTCACGCACCCGATCGCTATTTTGATCGCCACGCTGCTTTGTACTTTCGGTGCGTTGCTGGCGCTGAAACTCACCGGGCAGACCTTGAACATCTGCTCCTTGATGGGCGGCATCATGGTGATCGGCATTGTGCATAAAAATGGCATCCTGATGCTGGATTCCGAACGCTTCTTCTCCGAAGAGCAAGGGTTGCCCGCGCAGGAGGCCGTGTTCGAAGCCGGGCGCCGCCGCTTGCGTCCCATCTTGATGACCGCGCTGGCGACGATTTCCGGAATGCTGCCTCTAGCGCTCGGCGTAGGGGCCGGAGCCCAGATGTTACGTCCCTTGGCGATCGCGGTGATCGGGGGCGTTACCGCGTCGATGGTGCTCAGCTTACTGATCACGCCGGTGTTGTTCCTGATCCTCAAACAGAAGTCGTTGAAGCCGGTGGCCGCTTGACAAGGCTGCAGCTTGACAGATCTCCCATCCAGTTCATACGCTGGTTAGGTAGCTTAGGTTTTTCAACTCAGCGCCAGCCGGCGTAGCTCAGGTGGTTAGAGCGACGGTCTCATAATCCGTAGGTCAGAGGTTCGACTCCTCTCGCCGGCACCAAGTTCGCATTACTACGTGCCGCGATATATCGCGACGCGTACTAGCGCTCTTCGCCCGCCAGCAAGTAATACAGCCGGTCGAGCTCCGCCTGCGAGTAATACTCAATCTCAATGCGCCCTTTTTCGTCGCCTGATTGCACGATCTTGACGCGTGTGCCCAGAGCGTGCTCCAGCGCCTCGATGGCCGCCTTCACATTGGGGTCCTGAGGCTTCTCGGCTTTCTTGGAGCTGGGCCGGTCGCCCATCAACACCTGGACTTGCACCTCCACTTGGCGCACCGACATTCCGTGGGTAGCCGCTTTTCGCGCCAAGGCGACCTGGTCGTCGGGAGAGTGCAAGCCTAGAATCGCGCGTGCATGTCCCATGGAGATCTTACCTTCCACAACCAACTGCTGAACTTCCTGGGGAAGCCGCAGCAAGCGGATCAGGTTTGAGATGGTGGCCCGGTCCTTCCCGGTCCGATGCCCGATCTCCTCTTGAGATAGACCTAGTTCGTGCGAGAGCTTCTCAAAAGCCCGGGCTGTCTCGATAGGGTTTAGATCCTCGCGCTGGATGTTCTCGATCAACGCGATTTCCAACAGGTCCTTGTCTGTAACTTCTTGAATTACAACAGGAACGTCGCTGAGTCCCGCCAGTTGTGCGGCTCGCCAGCGGCGTTCACCGGCGATGATCTGGTAGCCCTTGCCGCCTTTGCGAACGACAATGGGCTGGATAATTCCGTGGGCCCGGATAGAGGCAGCTAGCTCTTCCAAGCGTTCCGGCGCGAACACGTCGCGCGGTTGTTTGGGGTTGGGTTCAATACTCGCGACGGGAAGCCGGGAGGGCTTTTCCTGGACCACGGGGGCTACGTTTGGCAGGGGCGCCACATCGGGCGCTGGTATCACAACCGCAGGCGGCACTGCGGCCGGTCGGTTTGGCAGTAAGGCGGAGAGACCTTTACCCAACCTGCGTGGCTTGTCGTCGGCGCTGCTCATTTGCCAGAATCTCCTTCGCCAATTTAATATAACTTTCCGCGCCGCGGGACCGGGGATCATACATGAGGATGGGTTTCCCGTAGCTGGGAGCCTCCGCGAGGCGAATACTGCGAGGAATGACGGTTGTTAGCACGTCGTCGGTAAAAAAGTCGCGTAAATCGTCCGCTACCTGGCGAGTGAGGTTCGTTCGCTCGTCGTACATGGTCAGCAGAATGCCTTCCATCTCCAGGGGATGCTGGAATGCCTCGCGTATTTTCTCAACCGTATCAATGAGTTGCGAGATTCCTTCAAGGGCGAAGAATTCGCACTGAATGGGGACAAGGACAGAATCGGCTGCCACCAAGGCGTTGAGCGTTAGCAGGTCCAGCGCGGGGGGGCAATCGATCAGGATGTAGCGATAGCGATCTCGAATGGGCTCCAGGGCTTTGCGAAGACGGTACTCGCGATCATCCATGTCAACCAGATCCAGATTCGCGCCTACCAAATTCTTGTCGGACGGCAGAATATCCAACCCATCGCAATCCGTCTTGCGAATGACGGATTCCATCGCCAGGCCGCCTTGCAGAACATCATAAAGCGTCTGCAATTCCCCGGTTTTCTCGATTCCCAGGCCGCTGGTGGAATTACCTTGCGGGTCGGAGTCGATCAGCAGAACGCGCAGGTCGTTCGCGGCCAATGAGGCCGCAAGATTGATAGCCGTCGTGGTTTTCCCCACGCCGCCCTTCTGATTAGTGATCGCGATGACTCTGCCCACGGAGTACGATCTTAGCACGCGAGGCAACCTGTTCCACGTGGAACAATCTAACTAGGGGTTAAGAACGGGGCGCAGGCGGCGAAATTGTTCCACGTGGAACGCCTGCGGCGAAACGACCAATTCCCCACGGCAGCGAATGGCCCTCGCCAATGAGGCGGGCGTCCTCTTCGCCTATCAACAGCGCGAAGTTGGCAGCAGACGTAAGTCGTAGAACATCCTCGGGTTTCACCGCTCGGCTCACGATCCAGTCGAACGGACCCGGTATTTCCTCCGCTCGCAGCGCCAGAACTTTGATATTCGGAAGGTCGCGAGTGGCCTCGCGGAGAAATACGCCCTTGCGTTGGTGGGACTCCACCAGAGTAATCTGGCATTCGGGACGGAAAATAGCTAGCGGGAGCCCGGGAAATCCAGCTCCAGAGCCAATATCCGCAATTTTTAGCGACCCTGCCGGTAGCGAGGCCGCCAAATACAACGATTCGCAGTAATGCAGCTTTGCGGCGTCCTCAGGCGAGTCAATGCGAGTCAGATTGAGTTTCGCGTTCCAGCGAATCAGCAGATCGTAGTGGGCTTGCAGTTGGTCTAGCTGCGTGGGCGTCAGAATTCCGTACGGGGCAAACTCAGCCGCGACAACCTCGCGAAAAGTCATGGATCTAATTCGAGGCGGTCAAGCGGAGGTAAACATCCAGCACCGCAATCGCGGCCGGCGTCACGCCCGGAATGCGCCCCGCCTGCCCCAGTGTCTCCGGACGCACCCGCGTCAGCTTTTCCTGCATCTCGCGCGACAGCCCCGGAAGATCCGCGTAGGTAAAGTCCATCGGAATTCGCTTGCCTTCGGAATCCTTCATGCGCTGGACCTGGCGATCCTGCTGAGCCAGATAACCTGCGTATTTGAACTCCGTCTCCACTGTCTGCAAGACCCCGCGCATAGGCTGCGCCAGAGGAAGCCCTTCCACTTCGGCCAACCGGGATTCAGGCCGCCGCAGCCAATCCGCCAACTTGGACTTTTCGATAAAAGACCGGAAAAGCGCCTTTTCGGCCTGTTTCTGTTGGAAAACGCTCCAGCGATGGTCGTCCACCAGTCCCACTCGCCGACCGATGGGCGTCAATCGCTCATCCGCATTGTCGATTCGCAAGTGCAGCCGGAACTCGGCGCGCGAAGTGAACATCCGGTAAGGCTCGTCTGCGCCCCGCGTAATCAGATCACCAATGAGGATCCCCGTGTAGCCCTCGTTGCGCTCGATAATGACCGGATCGGAGCCACCCACCCGGCAGGCCGCATTCAAGCCTGCGATCAGCCCCTGGCAAGCCGCTTCTTCATAACCCGAGGTCCCGTTGATCTGCCCAGCTAAGAACAGCCCCGGAATTGTCTTAACCTCCAGTGCATGGCTCAGCTCCCGCGGATCGATCGCGTCATACTCGATCGCGTAGCCCGGCCGAATCATCTCTGCGTCTTCCAAACCCTCGACGGACGCGATCATCCGAGTCTGAACGTCAATTGGCATGGATGTGGACATGCCGTTGACGTAGACTTCGTAAGTATCCAGGCCCTCAGGCTCAAGGAACAACTGGTGCCGAGCCTTATCCGGGAACTTCACGATCTTATCTTCGATGGACGGGCAATAGCGAGGCCCCACGCCCTCAATCTGTCCGCTGTAAAGCGGCGACCGGTGGACGTTATCTCGTAGCAGTGAATGGGTTTGTTCGGATGTATACGCTATGTAACACGGCACCTGTCTCTGCTCTATCTTGTTGGTAATAAAGGAGAAAGGCGTCGGATCGGCGTCTCCGTGCTGGGCCTCGAAGCGACTCCAGTCGATGGTCCGGCCGTCCAGACGTGGAGGCGTGCCGGTCTTCAGCCGCTTCCACGGCAGCCCGAATGTCCGCAGCTGGTCGCCGAGCAAGTCCGACGGAGCCTCGCCGTTGCGCCCGCAATGAATCGTTTGCTCCCCAATATGCGCCAGCCCGTTGAGGAACGTTCCCGAGGTGATGATGACGGCCTCAGCCGCCAGCGAGCGTCCATCCCGCAACTCCACGCCTGTAACGCGTCGCGGGGAATCCCCAGCGAGTGTCAGCGCCGCAACTTCGGCCTGAACGATGCGCAGGTTCGGTTCCGCTTCCAGAACGTCGCGCATCCGAAGCCGATAAAGTTTCTTGTCACATTGCGCCCGCGGCGACCATACGGCTGGACCGCGCGAAGTGTTCAGCAGGCGGAACTGAATGCCCACCGCATCCGTCACCTGCCCCATGACTCCGCCGAGCGCGTCAATCTCCCGCACCAGGTGCCCTTTGGCGATCCCACCGATGGCCGGATTGCAGGACATCTGCGCGATGAGGTCGATATTCATGGTGACCATCGCCGTCCGCAACCCCAGCCGCGCACAAGCCCGCGCCGCCTCGCACCCCGCATGGCCGGCGCCGACAACGATGACTTGGTAAGGCTTGGACACTCTAGTGTTGATTGTAGCGGGTGTCTCAGGCTCGGGATAACGGGTGGTGTCCCAATACTGCGTTGGTGCCGTGTCCAGACCTGGACACGAGCTTCGAGCTTCGCTCTCACGGAGGTGGCTTGAGATGACTACTTCCATCTTCTTTCTCCTTCCGTCTGCCGGATCTGGACGCTTTTCGAGGCGCTTTTCGAGGATCGACATTGACTCCCTGGAACACTACCCTATGCGTAGTGTTAAAGGGCAGATAAAGCGCATAACACCCGCCGCAGGCTGCAAGGCACTCTGATAATCATTCCGGGACAGTCCCTCTCCCGCGAACCATCAGAATTTCCAATCCTGGAAGCCTACAAGCCCGAAATGGCGTTTCGCTGGCATCTAGGGCTGGTTTGAAGCCCGTTCAGGTGCCGCAGCCAGCGCGGCGGCATCCGCGGGACACAATGGCTCACCGCGCCACTTCCACCGCTGACTGAGCTACTTTCCCTAGTTCGCCACTTCGGCCTTGTGGAAAAGGTTCAGGGAATGTTCAAGCCGAAGTTTGAGATTCGGCTGGACCGGTCCATTGTGACGGTAATGCGCCATGTGGGTGGAGGTTTCGGTTTCGATGCCGAACTTCTGTTGCATGTGATCCTTTCTGACCTCCACCCTAAACGTGTCGTTGTCTCTGAATGGCTACTAACCGCTCAACTAGGGGACGACAGTTACCAAGTCTATCCTTCGCCAATCCCCTCTAGCTATGTCGTCGTCAAGCCCGCCTACGAACCTAATCATCGGAGCTTGGGACCCTAGCAACTGGCTCACGGTGTGGCCACTCCTAGCGTCCCCTCCGTCGCTAGTAAGGAAGCACCTACCGAACCCGCCAAGGCTGGCTGCTGTTTGTGCTTCCACACGATCCGGACGATGGCCGGATTACACTCACGGTCACGGACCAATACCAGCGCAGGCATGAATTTGTTAGATCCTGGAGACGACGTGGGAACGTTGGGACGCTGCTGGGCCTACCGCCGCCAATCATCTCCGCTTGATGACCGGCCCCAAACCCTAAAATGTCTAGGCCTGGATCAGGTCTTCGCAGCGTGGAAAAAATCTGTGGAAAAACTGGATCGCTCAAACGAACCATTAACAGAATCCGGTATACACGCGCGCGTATACGCGTAATATACGTGCGCGCCTTGCAATTCCGAACCCAAAGTCAACCTACTGAAAAGAAGGTAAATCCAGTTCTTTGACATCCGGCGAAGTGGCCTTAAGCTGCAAGTGAAGTGAGGCCAACCAAGATGAAATTTACAGTCAGAGGACCACCATCAATAGTTACTTTCCGCACGGTGTGAACCGCGCTAGATGAAACTCAAAAGGCCCTTGGTAGCAGCGTCAACTGCTACCAGGGTCCACAACCCGCAACAGCCGAAGCCGCTACGGACTCGCATCCAAAATTATCCGGCTAACCGCTGCTGCGATCAACAGAAGATCGCATGACGTGTCACAACTGCCGGACAGAGTGCGCCCGATTAGGGAAGCACCGCAATGGCCTACAGCGCTTTCGATGTAAGCAATGCTCAAAGACCTTCACGGAACCGCATGAGCACCCCAGCACGGCGAAGCTCGCTACAGCCCTGCCGAAGTCGCTTCAGTGGAGGTAGTCCCAGTCATGGGGCAACCCGATCCCGAACGAATTTGTACTTCGATAATCGAACGCCAGAACCTCACGATGCGGATGCACATGAGGAGACTGACCCGGCTGACAAACGGCTTCTCAAAGAAATGGGAAAACCTGTGGGCTGCCTTGTGTCTGCACTTCGCTTGGTATAACTTCGTCCGGGTACACCGCACGCGCCGGGTGACTCCGGCCGTGGAGGCCGGAATCACGGATCACGCGTGGGAAATAGGAGAACTTGTAGAGTGGAAGACTTGAGAACTACCTTGATTGATGTTTACGAGTTCTTGAAGTACCAACAGGAACTGCTAGCTCAGATCGCAGTACGTGTGCAGGCTGCGACAACCGTGATGATGAACTTTGAGGAACTAGCCGCACTCTATCCCGTGGAAGTGGGAAAAATAGAGACCACAAGTCCGATTGCACAGAAGGCAGTTGTGATTCTTGCGGCGATTGAAGAGAAACTTCGCGCTTTACGCGAGAATTCCGACGGCGGATCGGTGCAGTAACGACTTGCATATGACACACTCCTTACGGTAGTATCCTGTGTGCCAGTTTGAAAGAAGTGCAGAACCCGCCCGTCAGCGGGCCTTTCGCTTTTTACTTCTTAACCTTGCCATCGCCCCATTTGATGACGGTACCTTCCGAATCTACCCAAAACATCTTGTATGTACCGCGTGTGACCGACGGACCCGGATAAGTGCGTTGGTGCTTCACTCCTGAGCCATAGTCATACGTGGCGACTCGACCAGGCAGATTGACGGTCTTCTCAGAAGTCCACACAAAAACCTGCAACTTGGTTTCGGGATCGTCGTAGACAGAACTTGCTGGACCGTGGTTCGTCACCATCTCGCTAATTTTGTGCCCGGTCCAATTCTTTGGGTCCTTGGGCTTTTTCTCGGCCCACGCAGGCGATCCCAGTAGCACCAAGACACAGATCGTAAGAACCGTCTTCATTTGTGATCCATACTATCACCATCAACGCACTAATTAGGACACCACCGGATAACGAATGAGTCCGCGCGCTTCACGCGGCTGGCAAGGCTTCACCCCAGTGCCTTACACGCTGCCGCCATGTCCGCGTCCACGGGCATGATCTCATCCATATGAATCACCGCGAACACACGCACCGTCACACCGTGCGCTCCCGCCAGGCGCATCTGGCCGCCCGCCTCTTGCATCTTGTTCCGGCAGCCGGTCAGCATGCCGATACCCGAGCTATCGATGTGCTCCAGCCCGGTCAAGTCCACCACCAGCTTGCGGGCGCCGCCCTGGATCAATTCGTGAATCGCCTCCTCGATAGACGAGAGATTCTTGCCGACTTGCAGATTGCCGGTGATTTCGACGACCGTGATTCCGGGTTCTAGGGTACGGGTGCTATGCGTGGCCATGGGTTACCGAGATTGTAACCTGTACAATGGTCCACGGTGAAGTTTGCAATCATTCTGGCGCTAGCAATAAGTCCGGCCTTTGCGCAGAACATCCCGTTGCTGGCCGATGACCTGTCCACATTACCAACCGCGTGTATTGGGAAGGCATCGACCCTTGGAAGGCCCAATCCACCGGTGACTGGGACTACGCGCGCGCCCGTCAAGGGGGCGTGAATTTCGTAATCGAAAGCGTTGCGCCGTACGGTTATCAAACCTACAACACGACCGTAAAGCAAGCCGGCCGCCTGATTGAGACATTTCATCGAACGCTGGAAGCCCACAAAGATAAAATGGAGCTCGCGCTCACGTCGACGGACGTGCGGCGAATTATTGCCAGCGGAAAACTCGCGGCGGTGCTGGGCATTGAGGCGGGCTTCGATCAGGAAGGCGACATCGACATTCTGCGTCTGTGGTACCGGCTGGGCGTGCGGGTGATCCAATTTTCCAGCCAGAACACCAACAGCTTTTCAGATTCGGCCGTGCGCGGCGGCGTGAAGTGGAACGGCATCAATGACCGGGGCCGCAAACTGATCGCCGAGATGAACCGGTTGGGGATCCTCATCGATATCTCGCACGCCACCGAAGCCGCTCAGCTCCAGATCATCGCCGCCAGCCGAGCCCCTGTGGTCGCCAGCCACGTGGCCATGAAAGCCCTGTGCGACAACCCCGCCAATATGTCGGATGCAGTGCTGCGAGCGTTGGTGGCGAAGGGCGGCATGGTGGGCATCCACACCAGCGCGGATCTCATCAGCCAGCGCTATTACGATTGGTCGAAGACGCATCCCGCGACGCCGGTGAACGGCATCACCCGCCAGGAGATTCTCTATGCGGAACTGCCGCTCATTCGCTCTCCCAATCAGGATTACGGCGAGTACATCGACGCTGTGGACGCGGAGCTGGGTGGCCGTTGGCGGCGTCTCTACGCGCAAAAATGGCATGAGACAGCGGAAGCTGAGCTGCTGGTCCCGACGATTGACGAATGGGTCAACCACGTAGCGCATGTGGTCGCCATCGCCGGTCCGCAAAGCGTGGCCATCGGTCTGGACCTGACCAACGCGCGCAGTACCCTGAAGGGCGTCGACGCCGGCAGCTATCCGAAGATTGTGGATGCCTTAAAAAAGCGCAACCTCGCCACGCCCGCTATCCTTGGCGAGAATTGGCTGCGCGCGCTGGACGCGGCGAAAATACGATGAAATCGCGGCGGCCCGGGTCAAGCAGCCGTAGCGAAAATTCGCACACCCCCGTCCCATAGCCGGACACCCGGCATTACGGCATGCGCGTGGCCAGTACCGTAAGTTAATGTATATAATGGACTTGATGCCTTCTGCCGAAAGGTAGATAGCGTGCCTTATAGGTACGGGCAAAGAGGTAATGGGCTATGGATGTAAAACGCGAAGGCGTACTTAAACGGAAGCGGATCAAGTTCGCGATTTACCTGACACTGGTGTTAGCCGCCGTCGCTTACGGTGGTTTCCGTATTTCCAAGCTCGAGCCCGCTGCGCCCACAGTGGAATTCGCCACGCTTTGGCCCGATACCGTCAAACGTGGACCCATGGTGATAGACCACAAGGGGCTAGGTACGCTGGTTCCCGAGGAAATCGTATGGATTCCCGCCAAGTCCGAGGGCCAGGTGGAAAGCGTCCGCGCGAAATCCGGAGAAGCCGTGAAACCGGATACGATTCTGGTGGTATTAACCAATCCGGATATGGACCTGCAAGCGAATGATCTCGAATGGCAGGTGAAGCAGGCCGAGGCCAATTTCCTGGACCTGAAGGTTCGCCTGCGGAGCGCTCGCTTCGATTCGGAAGCGGCGATGAATCGCTCCATTATCGCGCTGGAGCAAGCCGAATTGCAGATGTCCAAGAAACAGCAGCTCTTCAATCTTCAACTGGAACCGGAGATGAACGTGAAGGATGCCGTGGCGTCCTGGAAGCAAGCTCGCAATACGAATCAGGCCCAGCAGCAAACGCTTGAAATTCTGGAAGATTCGCAGCAGGCGCAACTCGAATCGCAGCGTGTGCAGATCGATAAACTGCGCGCTGCGTGGACCCGCAAGAAGGATCAAGTGCGGGAGTTAGTGATCCGTGCCGGGACCGATGGCGTGCTGCAGGAGATGACCCTGCAAGTGGGTCAGCGCATCACTCCGGGGGCTGTGTTGGCCAAGGTCGCCCAACCCTGGAAACTGAAGGCCGAGCTCAAAATAGCGGAAACCCAGGCGAAAGATATCCTTCTGGGGCAGAAGGCGTTCATAGATACACGGAACGGAATTATTCCCGCGCACGTAGTTCGTATTGATCCGAACGTGGTCAACGGAACCCGCACGGTGGATTGCAAGCTGGACGGTCCTCTGCCCAGCGGCGCGGTTCCGGACTTAAGCGTGGATGGGACGGTAGAGATTGAGCGGCTGGCGGACGTGATGTATATCGGCCGGCCGGTGTTCGGCCAGCCCAACAGTCAGGTCAGTTTGTTCAAGATTCATCCGGACGGCAAAGGCGCCAGCCGGGTGACCGTGAAATTGGGCCGCGGCTCGGTCACGGCGATTGAAGTAGTGGAGGGTCTGGCGGTGGGGGATCGCGTGATTCTTTCCGACATGTCCGCGCAAGATCAGTATTCCCGAATTCAGTTCTAGTAGGTTTCAACAGGAGAGACCCTATGCCGGAAACGTTGATTCATCTGGACGGCGTGACGAAGGTGTTCACGACCGATGAAGTGGAAACCCACGCGCTGGCGGGCATCCATCTGGACGTCAAGAAAGGCGAGTATATCGCCATCAATGGCCCCTCGGGCTGCGGCAAATCCACGCTACTGGCCATTCTCGGCTTGCTGGATTCTTCTTCCGACGGCGAATACGTATTGAACGGCCGGCCCGTCCAAGGTCTCAAGCTGAGTGAGCGGGCGCGCATTCGCAATCGCGAAATCGGCTTCGTATTCCAGGCTTTCAACCTGATCGGCGACCTGACCGTGTATGAAAACGTCGAGCTTCCCTTAACCTATCGCGGCATGCCCAGCACGGAACGCAAGAAGCGCGTGCATGAATCGCTGGAACGCGTGGGGATGGGCCACCGCGTGAAACACTATCCTTCGCAACTATCGGGCGGTCAGCAACAGCGCGTCGCCGTGGCCCGGGCTTTAGCGGGCGACCCATCCATCCTGCTGGCCGATGAGCCCACCGGAAATCTGGATTCCACCAATGGCGAAGCCGTCATGGACCTGCTGCGTGAGCTGCATCGCGGCGGCGCCACCATCTGCATGGTTACGCACGATCCACGTTACGCGAAGTATGCCGACCGCTCCATTCATCTCTTCGACGGCCGTATTGTGGAAGAGCAAGCGGCGGAGATGAATTAATCCGACGCTTTACTTCGCCACCAGATGCCGCAGGCCGGTATTGTTCTCCCCGCACACGAACTCGATCAACTCATCGTCCGCCATTAAGCGCTGGTTCGCGGTCACGGTCCACGGCTTGGTATAGGTCTTCGGATCGTTCACAGTGATCTCGATCTGAAGGGTCCCGTAGTTGGGCCGCCGGATGCGTTCGGTTACTTTGGCGGCATTGCTCAACGGGCTGCCTTGTTCATCGATCCAACCCTCGTCCAGAAAACCGGTGGACTCTACTACTAACGTGTCTCCGTCCCACTTTCCGACGGAGTAGCCGTACCACCACGGCTGCACGTCGTCTTTGTTCGGCAGCGCGCGGCCATCGGTGAAGATCTGCCGCGTACCGGAATTCGCCTCCGCCAGCAGCACGATTTCCCGCGTTGTCTGAATCAGCTTGCGAGGTTGCGGGTGAAACCACAGTTGTACCGGATTCAGCGGCAGACAATGCGCGTCCGGATGATCCGCGCTGTTTCGGGCCAGTCTCTGATCGCGCAGCTTCAGCGCCGATTCCTGATACGGCAGCCCGCCGGGCATGCTGGCGCCCATGTTCAGAAATCCACCCGGAGGAATACCGCCCGCGGCCAGCGGCGGCGGACCCTTGCCTTTTCCATCCGGGCCTTTGCCTTTGCCCTGCTTGCCATCCGGGGGCGGACCCTTGTCCTTTCCACCCGGCCCACCAGGCCCGCCGGGACCTTTGCCCTTACCCTTTTCGCCACCCGGCTCACCCGGACTGCCGTCGCTCCAGACACCCGAGAAATCCGGCTTGCCATCGGCAGTCACCGGAGCGGGTCCGTTGACGTCGGGTTGCCCGTCCGCCAATTTAGGAGCTCCAGGAGTTGGAAACGCCGGCCACTGGGCCAGAAGTGCGAAGGAGAACATCAGCGACAGCAGGACTGCGGCGAGGTTAATCAGGTTCCGTCGTGGCATGGCTGATTGCCATCGTAACGCCACTTTCAATTAAAACAAGGCGTCACACCCGCCTGCGCGTCCAGATAGGCCAGGAAAGTCGAGATAAGGCGGTATGTATTGTAGTAGGACTCGCCGTTCAACTCGCTGGGGATATCTTTCTTCGTGTGCAGCATCGTGAGTGTCTTCGCCGTGAGCGAGTGAAAATCGATGACGGGAATCTTCTCATCCACAAACGGGCGGGAATCGCTCTCGCCCACCTGGTCGATATTCATGGGTCCGACCGGCAGCTTCAGTGCCGCCGCAACGCTGACGACGTCGTTGACCAGTTTTGGGTCGGCCCGGGATGCCCACACCAGAGTCTTGCCCTCCAGCCCGATAGAATCGATATTCACGTTCGCCATGCTTGTCCCCTGCTGCGGCTTGGTCAACTGACGCACAAAATAGCTCGAGCCTACCAGACCCTTCTCCTCATCCGTGGTCAGCACAAACACGAACGACAGCGTGCGTGGCGCTTCCTTCAAGCTTTGGTAGAGAGAAGGAAGCAGCGAAGCTCCGCTCCAGTTATCGATCGCGCCTTGTCCGCCCCCGGTTTGATCGTAATGCGCGGTCACGATCACCTGGCGCTCCGAGGTCCCCGGCAACATGCAGATCAGATTCGGCAGCTTTGAGCCTTTCACCTTTTGCTCCATCCAAGCATCACCCACGCACCCAACTTCGGCGAACATACTCCGCAAGGTGGTGCCGCGCTGCTCGTTCTTGGATTGAATTCGTCCGAAGCGCTCTTCCAGAACCGGACGTTCCACCGTAAAAATGCGCACGTCCGCGGCAAGCAGTTCGCACGCAACAACCACTAGCGCAATTGCGAGAGAACGGGGCATAATGACATTTGCTACTCTATCGCACATCACCCATCGCTTGGACTCTGGAGCCTTCGCCGGGCAAATATCTGCAACTTCCACAGAGCGCTTCCCAGGGCATCACAACGCGGGAAGACTTGTTTGAGTTTCTGCATGCCACGGTCCCGTTCTGCGCACCGGCGGAAACCCCGAAGCAGCCTCTGGCCCCCCTCGAGGCTCAGGAAATTTGGGCCGCCGGGGTGACCTACTTCCGTAGCCGGGACGCGCGCATGGCGGAATCGCAGGATTCCGGCGGCGGCGATTTCTATGACCGGGTGTATAGCGCGGTGCGTCCCGAGCTTTTCATGAAAGGTACCCCGCACCGTGTTGTGGGACCCGAAGCCAACGTGCGCATTCGCCGCGATTCCAAATGGAACGTCCCGGAGCCGGAGTTGACGCTCCTGATCTCCCCCGGCGGCAAGATCACCGGCTACACGATCGGCAACGACATGAGCTCGCGCGACATTGAGGGCGAAAACCCGCTCTACCTGCCGCAGGCCAAAGTCTACGATGGCTCGTCCGCTATTGGTCCGGCGATTCTGGTAACCAAGGAGGCCCCTGGCAAGACCACCAAAATCGCGCTGAAGATCACGCGCGCGGGCAAGGTTGTGTTCGACGATTTCACAACGCTGGCGGAGTTGAAGCGTCCCCTGGAGGAACTGGTGGAATACCTTTATCGTGAGAGCTCGTTCCCTGGAGGCTGCATGCTGATGACCGGCACGGGCCTGGTGCCCGGCGATGCATTCACTCTACTGCCCGCGGACCGGGTGGAGATCAGCATTGATGGCATCGGCACGTTGGCCAACATGGTGGAGCAGTTAGCATGAGCATCGAACAGGTGAATGCCGCCGCCGAAGCTGCCGAGGCAGCGTTCGAAGGCTACTCCTCGCTGCTGCCCGCCGACATCGCTGCATTTCTCGAAAAGATCGCGGAGGAAATTGTTGCGATTGGCGATGAGCTGCTAACGTGTGCCGCCGCGGAGACAGCGCTGACGATCGACCGGCTGACCGGAGAGCGGGGCCGCACCATAAACCAGCTCCGCATGTTCGCCGAGGTCGCGAGGCAGGGGACATGGAAGGACGTCCGCGTGGACCCAGCGCTGCCGGATCGCAAACCGGCCCGCCGTCCCGACTTGCGCCGGACCATGATTCCGATTGGGCCTGTCGCCGTGTGGGCTGCCAGCAACTTTCCGCTGGCGTTTTCTGTTGCCGGTGGCGACACCGCATCCGCGCTGGCCGCAGGTTGTCCTGTGGTTGTAAAGGCCCACCCCGGCCATCCGAAAACTTCCAAGCTGGTCGCCGACGCCATCACTCGAGCGGCCGCAGCGCTGGGGTTGCCGCGCGGCGTGTTCACGATGGTGGAAGGCGCTAGTCCGGAAGTCAGCCTCGCGCTGGTGAGGCATCCCAGGATCACGGCGGGCGCGTTCACCGGATCGTTGGGCGCGGGCCGGGCGCTGTTCGATGCCGCCAATCAACGACCTGTGCCGATTCCGTTTTTCGCGGAGATGGGCAGCGTCAATCCGGTATTTATCCTACCCGGCGCGCTGGCCGAAAGAGCAACCGCGATCGCAGACGGTCTTGCTGCATCCGTAAACCTTGGTTTCGGCCAGTTTTGCACGTCTCCCGGCGTTGTTGCAGCGCCTAAAGACGAAGTCTTCGCGGAACATCTGCGGGAGCGATTTTCGAAAGCTGCATCGGGAACGATGCTGACGGAATCCATCGCCAAGTCCTACGTCAATGCGGTGGAACATCTGGCGACGATTCTGAAGACTACGAAACATGAGGGCGCAGGTCCGCAACCCGCGCTGTTCGAGACGGACACCGCCGGTTTTCAGGCGCACGAAGAACTGCGGCACGAGGTGTTCGGCCCTTCGACGATCCTGGTGAACTACTCCTCTGTGGCCGACGCCGAAAACATCGCACGCACGCTGGAAGGTAGTCTTACCGCGACCATCCACGGCACTGACGAAGACCTGCGCTCCCATGCGGCGCTGCTGAGGATTCTCGCGCGAAAAGCCGGGCGGCTGGTGTTCAACGGCTTTCCCACGGGTGTGGAGGTCGCCGCGGCGATGCAACATGGAGGGCCCTATCCCTCCACCACCGATCCACGCTTTACGTCGGTGGGGACCGCTGCGATTCAACGCTTTGCCCGCCCCCTCTGCTATCAGGACTTCCCGACGGAATTTCTGCCGCCGGAACTGCGCTAGCGGCGGGGCCAAGCCGCCCACTTCGGAGCGATACACTAAGAAACATGTCCACAAAGATCGGAATTAACGGGTTCGGCCGCATTGGCCGGAATGTGCTGCGCGCGGCGTTGGACCGCCCGGAGGTCGAAATCGTCGCGACCAACGATTTGACCGACACCAAGACTTTGGCGCATTTGTTGAAATACGATTCGATTCTGGGTCCTCTGCACGGCGACGTGGCGATTGAGGCCGATGGAATTGTCGTCAACGGAAAACACATCAAAGTCTTCGCCATCAAAGATCCGTCGGAGATCGACTGGTCCAGCCTGGGCGTTCAGATTGTGGTGGAATCCACGGGGCGTTTCACCGACGCCGCGGACGCGAAGAAGCACTTGAAGGGCACCGTCAAGAAAGTCATCATCTCCGCGCCGGCCAAGAATGAAGACGTAACTTTGGTGTTGGGCGTCAACGACAAGGCCTACGATCCAGCCAAGCACAACATCATCTCCAACGCGTCTTGCACCACAAATTGCCTTGGACCAGTGGTCAAGGTGCTGCATGAGACGTTCGGCATCGAGAAAGGCACGATGACGACCATCCACAGCTACACCAACGATCAGAACGTGCTCGATTTCCCGCACAAGGATTTGCGCCGGGCGCGCGCTGCCGCGTTAAATATGATTCCGACGACCACCGGCGCCGCGAAAGCGATTGGGCTGGTGATGCCGGAACTAAAAGGAAAACTCGACGGTTACTCCATGCGCGTGCCCACGCCCGACGTCAGCGTTGTGGATCTCAGCGCGATTCTGAGCAAGCCGGCGACTGCCGAGGAAGTGAACGCGGCGCTGAAGGCGGCGGCAGAGGGACCGTTGAAGGGAATCCTCGCTTACACGACGGACCCGGTGGTGTCCACCGACATGCTGCACAATCCCAACAGCTCCATCGTGGATGCGGATCTGACGAAGGTCATCGGCGGCAACCTTCTCAAAGTCGTCGCTTGGTACGACAACGAGTGGGGCTATTCCATGCGCGTCGTCGACCTGGTCGATTTTCTGGCGAAAAAGGGCTTATAGGGCGGCGATTACCGCGTCCGTAAATTCGTTGGTGGAGGCTTTGCCGCCCACATCGCCAGTGGTGTGCTTCTTTTCCAGGTACACCTTCTCCACCGCGGCCTTCAACTTCTCGGCGGCGGCCACTTCCTTCAGATGGCGTAGCATCATCACGGCTGAAAACATCATCGCCGTGGGATTCGCGATGCCTTTGCCCGCGATATCGGGGGCCGACCCGTGCACCGCTTCGAACACCGCGCACTTCTCGCCCATGTTCGCGCCGGGGACGATTCCCAGGCCGCCCACCAGACCCGCCGCTAAATCGCTGATGATGTCGCCATACAAGTTTGGCAACAGCAGCACATCGAATTGCTCCGGACGCGTGACCAACTGCATAGAGGCGTTGTCCACGATCACTTCGCGGTAATCGATTTGCGGATACTTCGCAGCCACTTCCCGGCAGCAGCGCAGGAACAGGCCGTCGGCCAGTTTCATGATGTTGGCCTTGTGGATGGCGGCGACCTTGCGGCGATTATTCACAGCCGCGTAGTAGAAGGCGTACTCCGCGATCCGCATGGAAGCGGTGCGCGTGATCACTTTGATGGCTGTGACCACGTCCTTTACCACCTCATGCTCCAGGCCGGAATAAAGATCTTCCGTGTTCTCGCGGAAAATCACCATGTCGATATTCACGTCGTCAAAACGCGTGACCACGCCGGGCAAGGAATGAATGGGCCGCACGTTGGCGAACAGGTCGAGCTTCTTGCGTAAACCGACGTTCACGCTGGTGTAACCACCGCCGATCGGGGTGGTAACCGGACCCTTTAAGCCGCAGGCCGTCCGTTCGATGCTATCCAGAACATACTGGGGGATGGATTGGCCCGTTTTTTCGATGATCTCGCCGCTCAATTCGGCGACTTCCCAGTCAATTTTCACGCCAGTAGCGTCAACAGCTCTGCGGGCGGCGGCGGCCACTTCGGGGCCGATCCCGTCGCCGGGGATCAGGGTAACTTTATGAGACACTTTCTCCATTGTACCCAGCCCCACTGGGATGGGCTCGCGAAACGACGCGTCATTCACCGGTATCCAGCGTGGATTCGCCGAATCTTGGGGGTTTGGTGTCCCATTGACTGCTAGGATTCGCTTAGGACGGAAGAGATTTTATGCATACGAACTTTAGACCGTGGGGCGGAATCTTGATGGGAGCCACCTTCGTGGCCATCGGGAGCATGTTCCTGCTGCAGAATTTCGGCATCGCCTATTTCGGCAGCATATGGCAATTTTGGCCGGTGATGCTAATCGTGATGGGCGTCGCCAGGATGCTTTCACCCCGCTGCGGTTCTGGCATCTTGAGCGGACTGATGCTGATAGGCTTGGGGGTGATTTTCCTGCTCCGCAACCTCGGAATTCTCTACGGCGGCGTGGGTGCTTATATCTGGCCGCTGGGGATGATCGCTTTCGGTGTCTCCATGCTGGTGAGGCGCCTCGACCGTCAGTCGCAAGGGAGACTGCAATGAACTCGGATTGGGAAGCACGACGGCAGGAACGCTGGGCGCGCCGGCAGCAGCGTTGGGAACAGCGGCGGTCCGGCACTGGTCCGAACCCCATGGGAGGCATCCTTTTTGGCCTCCTCTTGATCGGCGGGGGACTTCTCTTCCTGCTGCGTAATCTGGGGATCGTCTATTTCGATAACATCTGGGACTACTGGCCGGTGATCCTGATTGTGATTGGCGGCTCCAAGCTGGCGTCTCCGCGGGGTACCCATGAGGTGGCCAGCGGCCTGATCGTCGGTGGGCTGGGAGTCCTGTTCCTGCTGCGCAACCTGGGGATCATTTACGGCAATGTATGGGGCTTCATCTGGCCGGCATTCTTTATCGCTATTGGTTTGTCCCTGCTGTTCAGGAACATGTACGGGCCGGATTGGTGGACCGGAGGTACCAGCGGGGCGCCGGCGTCCAGCGGGCTCAATGCAGATTTTTCAACCGCCGACAGGCTTACTGTGGACGCAATCTTCGGAGGGGTGAACCGTAAAATTGTCTCGCAAGCCTTCGATGGCGGCAGAATTTCCGTAGTATTTGGCGGCGCTGAAATCGACTTGCGCGGGGCCGCGATGCAGAAGCCGGAAATCGTGATCCATGCGGACGCGGTGTTCGGCGGAGTGGATCTGAAAGTGCCCGACCACTGGCAAGTGGAAGTGCGCGGCTCCGGGATATTCGGCGGGTATGACGACAAGACTCACCGTCCGGCGCAACCCGCCGCGGGACTTGCGCCCAAGCTGATCGTAAAGGGCGGCGCGGTGTTCGGCGGCGTGACGGTGCGAAACTAACCCCATGCATCCCATTGTGCAGAGCCGCTGGGGATTGGTTGCGTATTTGGGATTGTGGGTAGTGCTCGCAGGACTGTTGGCCGCTTTGTTGCGGCTGGCCGGCGATGCCACTTGGTACGAAGCCGCGCTGCTTTCGGCGCCGCCTTGTGTGTTCTATGCGGTGATGTGCCTGACTCCCTGGTACATGTGCCGGACCCTGCCGCTGGATTCCACGCCGGCATGGCGGCTGGCGGCCAATCACCTGGGTGCGTCCGTGTTGGCTTGCGCGTTATGGATCGGCGTGGCGCAAGTACTGGCCAACGGGCTGGGCCTGGAACGCCAACTGAATCCCGCGATCCCGCATTTGATCGCCGTAGGATTTCTCTTTTACATCTTGTCGATCGCTCTGCATTACGTCTTGTTAGCCCTGGACGCATCCCGGGAAGCGGCCCTGCAGGCACGCGATGCGGAGTTGCGAGCTCTGAAATCGCAGATCAATCCACATTTCTTATTCAACTGCCTGAACTCCATCAGCGCCTTGACGACGTCCAATCCGGTGCGGGCGCGCGAAATGTGCGTGCGGCTTTCCGAATTCCTGCGCAAGACACTGGGGCTGGGGGAACGCGCGAGCATTTCCTGGAAAGAAGAATTGGAACTGGCCCGCACGTATTTTGAAGTGGAGCGCGTCCGCTTCGGCGACCGCCTTTTAGTCGAGATGGATATCGACGAGAATTGCTCAGAATGCCGCGTGCCACCGCTGGTGCTGCAGCCTCTGGTGGAGAATGCCATTAAACACGGGATCGCGACGTTAGTGGACGGAGGCGTGATTCGCCTGGTCAGCCGTCTGAACGGCGGCAACCTGGAGGTCAGCGTCGAGAACGGGTTCGATCCGGAGGCTCCCTCGCCGCGCCGAAGTGGCGTAGGACTCCGCAACGTGCGCGAGCGGTTGCGGACGCGCTTCGGATCGTCGGCTAGCCTGAATACAGCCGCGGCCGAGAACCGTTATCGTGCGGATATGATTTTTCCGTGCGCTAAGGGGGAGGCATGACCCCTCTGCGAGCGGTGATT
Organism: Acidobacteriota bacterium; assembly: GCA_039931205.1. GTDB lineage: Bacteria > Acidobacteriota > Terriglobia > Bryobacterales > Bryobacteraceae > Palsa-187. Next base: position 13,506 of record JBDTSJ010000084.1, on the reverse strand, counting down.
GTCGACGATGAGGAACTGGCCCGCCAACTGTTACGCGAGCAATTGTTGGACACCGGCGGCGTGGAAATAATCGCCGAATGCGCCAATGGATTCGAAGCCGTGAAGGCCATGGCGGAGACGAAACCCGACGTCCTGTTTCTGGATATCCAGATGCCCAAGCTGGATGGTTTCGAAGTGCTGGAGCTGATCGATTCCATGGGCACTGCCGTGATTTTTGTGACCGCGTACGATCAGTACGCACTGAAGGCTTTCGACGCGCATGCGGTTGACTATCTACTAAAACCGTTCGCGCTGGACCGGCTGAAGACTGCCCTGGGACGGGCGCGGGCGCTATTAGGCTCGACGGACCAGCCCAAGCTGCAGGCCATGGAACTGGCGGCCGCAGCCAGGGCTCCGGGGCAGGCGCTGGAGCGGTTAGTAGTGAAGGACGGCACGCGCGTCCATATCATTCCCATCGCCAAACTGGATTACGCGGAGGCCCAGGACGACTATGTCGGCCTGCATAGCGAGAAGAAGATGTACCTCAAGCAACAGACTCTGGCCAATCTGGAAACCCAGCTGGACACACGCAAGTTCGTGCGGATTCACCGGTCCTACGTGGTAAACCTGGAGCGCATCGCGCGCATTGAGCCCTACACGAAGGACAGCCGCGTGGCGGTATTGCAGGACGGCACGCAGCTGCCGGTGAGCCGGGCGGGGCATGCGAAATTGAAAGAAATGCTAGGGGATAATGTTTAACGAATCGTCCGCAACATTATTTCGGGGCGTGGGTTTAGTCAGCCATGAAACGAACCATTGCAAGCTTACTGACCACGGCTCTTTTAGTTCTGGCTCCGGCCTTCGGCCAGACGCCGGTCGTGAAAGAACGCCAAGAGAATCAAAAAGACCGCATCAAGGCCGGTGTGAAGGACGGGTCTATCACCAAAGCCGAAGCGGCGAAGTTGAAGCAGGAGCAGCGCGATATCAATCAGGATCGGAAAGCTGCCAAGGCCGACGGCGTTGTTACTGGCAAGGAGAAGGGCAAGCTGGCCCGCGAGCAGAACAAAGCCAGCCGCGACATCCTGAAGCAGCGTAAAGACAAGCAGAAGCAGAAATAGCTTCCGGGCGCTACTTGCGCAGCAGGTCCTGCCAGTTCTGGACAACTGTAAGCGGGATCTGCTGCCCGGCGGTGACCGGTTGATTCACCAAAAAGCGTGAGCCGTCTGCATTTGGAGAGTAAATCTTTCCGGCGGGCGCTGCATCGGTGATCCTGGATGAGAACAAGAGAGCGGGCACTCCTGGCTCGAACGGCGCCAGTGATTTGATGGGCACCGCTCTTACGCCGCCGTCCAGACCTCGAAAATACAGCTCCTTGCCATCCCTCCGCCACTGCGGCTGCATTCCCCCGCCGGTGGAGACCTGTATTTTGCGCTCATTGCCAGGGAAGGATCGCACCACCACCTCGTACTGACCAGACTCGTTCGTACTGAACGCGATCCACTTACCATCTGGCGAAAAGGCCGGAGCCAGCTCATCGAAAGCCGACGTCTGCACCGGAATCGGCTCTGGTTTCCCCGCCGGACCGGTCATGGGAAATGCATAGAAATCCCGATTGGAAATGCTCCGCTGCCAGATAAAGAGCAGGAACTTACCGTCCATAGACCAGTCAGTTGGAACCAAAGTTACGTCGGCTTTCAGCAGCAATTGGTCGTCTCCCAGCCCGGATGCGGCCTTTGTGTAGATCTGGAACTGGCCGTTCCGAAGAGATTGAAACGCCACTCGAAGACTATCTGGAGACCAGACCGGCGACGTATCCGTAGCCTCATCAAAAGTAATCTTGCTAGGTACCTGGCGGGCCAAATCCACAACCCAAACGTCGGCAAGTTTGCCAGTCTGTTGCCGCGCGATCGCCAGAAACTTACCGTCAGGCGAGAGCGCGGGAGCAGCAAAAGGGCCTGTTTCGATTACGCCCGTTTCTTTCCCGTTGCGATCCATCCACACCAGACGGCGGACCGCCCCACCCGTCACTCCCTCCGCGAAGATCAAATATCCGCTTTGCGAAACGCTGAAGGCGGCGCGGCCGTTTGCCGCCACGGAAGACACGGTGGCGGATAACGGCACTGGTTCTCCGGTAAAAGCCAGCTTGCCGGGATCGAAAGGACGGGCCATGAGGGCGTCGCCCAGGCGATAGAATAGCTGCCCTCCCGCGAATTCCGCCTGACTGGCGGTGGTGAGGAGGCGTTTGGGCTCCCCACCTTCGATGGACGCCACAAAGATCCCAGGCTCGTCTTCCGTGGTGCGGCCACTCGCAAAATAGATGAAGTGTTTACCGTCCGGCAGAAAGCGCGGGTAGCGCTGGTAAACTTCGCGCGCGGCCAGCTTGGTAACGGCCGTGGCCACCCCTCCGGACGCAGAGACGCGATGAACCGTAAAATCGGGATTTCGGCCACTGAACAATATGGTCTTCCCGTCTGGACTCCAGGCGCCCCCGCCGTCGTTGCCGGGACCGTCGCAAAGAATCTGGACTGGTCCACCGGCGACGTCCACTCGTTTCAGTTTCCGGTCCGCGAAGAAGCCGATCGTCTTACTGTCTGACGACCAAAAAGGCGTCTCCGAGCCTTCGGTGCCTGGGATCGCGCGGGCTTCCAAGGAATCCAGTCGACGTACCCATGTCTGAACTCCTCCACCGCTGTTCGCATTGAACGCGATCTGGGTTCCATCCGGAGAGATGGCCACGCGCGGAGTTCCTCCGGCGAAATTGACCCCCTCCGGCGGCAGGATATTGAATCGCACGTGCGGAACGGGTACAGGCCGCTCGGTAAAGTGCAATGCGGCGAGCCCGGCAGCGGCCAGCAAGCCCACTGCGGCAGCGGCCCAAGGTAGCGGAGACCCTTTACGCACCGGGATCTGTTCGCGAATCGCCGTAGCGGGCAGCGCCGCTGGTCGCTCGGCGATCCACTTCAACTCGCGGATCACTTCCCGGGCGGTCTGGAAGCGCTCCTCGGGATTCTTGGAGAGGCACACCGCGAGGAATCGGTCGAACTCCGCCGGCGCCATCGGCTGAACGGAGGAAACCGGCGCGGGAGTGTGCTCCAGAATCGCAGCGATCAGACCCACTTGGCTCTTCCCCTTGAACGCACGCTCGCCGGTTGCCATCTCGTGGAGCAGCGCGCCGAAGGAAAAAATATCTGAGCGGGCGTCGGCTTCCTTGCCCTCCAATTGCTCGGGAGCCATGTATTGGAAAGTGCCGAGGATGGTTCCGGGGGTTGTGACGGCGGCCAATGTTACGGTCTCGTCGTTGACGGGAACCATGCGCTCCATGCGGGCGAGCCCGAAATCCAGCAGCTTGGGCCCGGTCTTGACCAACATCACGTTTGCCGGCTTGATGTCGCGATGGGTGATGCCCTTCTGATGCGCGGCGGCCAGGGCGTCGGCCATTTGCAGCGCCAGTGTCATCAACTCAGCGAACGGCACGGGACCCTTCGCGATCCGCTGGGCCAACGTGTCGCCTTCCAGGTACTCCATCACCAGATAATTGGGCCCGACGTCGTGGACCGTGCAGATGTGCGGGTGATTCAGCGACGCGATAGAGCGGGCTTCGCGCGCGAAGCGTTCCGAGAATTGCTCGGCGGATACTTTGACGGCCACAACCCGGTCCAGGCGGGTGTCGCGAGCCTTATACACCTCGCCCATGCCGCCCGCGCCCAGTGGCGCAAGGATTTCATAGGGACCGAGCAGGGTGCCAGGAGCGAGAGACATGCTCGTATGATTCTACTTCGGTTTAGGCGAAGATGCTGTCCACTGGCATGTTGCCGCCAAACAGAAGCGGGATCTGTTGGCCGGATTTGTAGGTGATCGTGTGACCGTCGGGGGTGGAGACCTTCACTTGGCGACCCTCTATATCGACGATCCAGAATTCCCGAGCGCCGTTTTCGAGGCAAAGTTTTTCTTTTTCGAGCAGTTCCCCAAACAAGTCTTCCGGCAATGCAATTTCGATCGCAAGCCCCGGAGCACCGTCGAAATATCCATCAGGATCCATGCGAGCCCACTGCTCAGTCGGTGCAAACGCCACGTCGGCGACGCGATAATCCCGGCCCGTCGACGGCCGGAAGGCCCATTCCGTTCCAGCAATCCCCGCAGTTCCGGCGGCGTTTGCCAACAAGTTGCGGAGACAATGCTGGATAAGTACATGTTTCGATTTAGGAGGAGGCGACTTAACAACTTCTCCATTCCGCAATTCGATTCGACCACTTTCGCGCTCGGGCAACAACTCGAACTCGGCGAAGGTCATCGGTCTTATCGTACAACCCCTGCCATGGGACTGCTGGCCGAAGCATACAGCTTCTTCGGCATGCGTCCGGCGAGAAACGCGTAGCGTCCGGCGAGCACCGCGTGATGCATGGCCGTCGCCATAGCCACCGAGTCTTCCGCCGCCGCGATGGCGGTGTTCATCAGCACGCCGTCATAGCCCAACTCCATCGCAATGGCCGCATCCGAGGCCGTGCCCACGCCCGCATCCACGATCAGCGGGACTTCGCTAATCATTTCCCGCAGGATGCGCAGGTTGGTTAAGTTTTGGATGCCGAGGCCGCTTCCAATCGGCGCGCCTAAAGGCATCACCGCCGCCGCTCCGGCATCGATCAACCGGCGCGCGTTCACCAGGTCGTCGTTGGTGTACGGCAGCACAACAAAGCCTTCCTTCGCGAGCACGCGCGTGGCTTCGACCAGACCCGCGTTGTCCGGGAACAAGGTACGCTCATCGCCGATTACTTCCAGCTTCACCCAGTTCGACATCCCCGCTTCGCGCCCCAGCCGCGCCGTGCGGATTGCTTCGTCCGCATTGAAGCAGGCGGCCGTATTGGGCAGCAGGAAATACTTCGCGGTATCGATGTAGTCGAGCAAAGATTCCTGCGACCGGTCCAAATTCACGCGCCGCACGGCGACGGTGACCACTTCCGCTCCGGAGGCCTCATGACAGCGCGCCATTTCCTGGTGACTACGGTATTTCCCTGTGCCAATCAGGAGCCGCGAACGAAACGTCCGGCCAGCGATCGTCAACTGCGTGTCCATACTCTTATTGTAGATTCAGGAAACCCACAAGCGGTCTCGAACAAGTTCCCCAAACGGCGTCGGACCACCCGTATCCGCCATCAGGCGCGGCTCATCGGAGATGCTCCACGCGGCCCACCCGATATCGAGCTCATCGAAATAGTCCAGCAAGCGAGCACCCCACTCCAGGTCCGCGTCTCGCCCGCCGAATTCGCCGGCGAATACGGGCACAACGTTTGCCAGATGACCGAAGGCTTCAAACCAGCGGGCGCCCTTACCTGGATAAACGTGTGTGGAATACACCAGATTCGGTCTATCCAAGGGAAAGCCGCGCAGGGCGTAGCCCCAATTCACGCCGGAAACGAAGATCAACGCCTCGGGAGCCTCCGCCCGAATCGTATCGATCAGCAGTTCTGCCCACGGCTGCCACTCGGTCATGGAAACGCGACGATGCGCGGGCGGATACAGCGAACCGTCCGGGCGGAACAGAGGGTAGGGGTCGTCCTGCAACCGGTCATGCGGCTCGTTGAAGATATCGAAGAGGACTGCCGGCTGGTCGCGATACCTGCTAGCCAGCATCGACCACAGTCCCGGAGTCTCAGGATTCGGAAGGGGCGCTACGAACTGGCGGTCTGCGCCGAACTCGCGCTCGGCATCCAGCCATTGCAGATCCAGCAATGTATAAGCGCCGCTTTGCGCGGCCCATCCGATCACGCGATCCAGGTCCGTGAGATAGTCCTCAGCCGAGAACGGACCGTGCCCACGCAGAGCCCAGTCTTGATTGAAGGGCAAGCGAATCACATTGGCTCGCCAGTCGCGGACCAGTTGGGCAATGTGGTTCTCCGTAATGCCGGCGGCGGCGGCGAAACCTTCGTCGCTCACCGAGTATTCCATGCCCGAGCGATTCACGCCCCGCAGCCTTACCCGCCGGCCCTGGGAATTCAGAATTCGCGGCCCGTGCGCGGCCAGTGGTACTAAGGGGCTCGGCGGACTAAAGTGCATTGTTTGCTTTGCCTCGTACTCCTGTTCTAAGGGGTTTTATCTAAGCCCACTCTACAGGACTGGGCTCGCTTGGCCGATGAAGACTCAGGAACAGATCCGTAACGGCTGGTTGTTGTCGTATGGGCGGTTCCGAAGGAAACGAAGGGGCCCCTTCTTGGGGTTGGACAGGTCGAGACGCGATGAAAAAGAAAAACTTACTCACGTTGCTGGGAATTGCGCTGGTAGTGGCCCTGCTTTCGACGGGTGTCTTTTACGGCCTGTTCGTCACCAAACTGAAGAGCAACGCGGACAGCGGGAAGACGCTTGTTGTCGCGGCCAAGCCGCTGGTGCCTGGCACAGTCCTGGCCGCGGACGATGTGAAGGTGATCGCTTGGCCCGCGGATACGTTGCCGGAAGGCGCCTTTCAGCGAGCCGACCAGGTTACGGGCAAGACTGTCTTTGGGACCATCAGCACGTCTGAGCCGATACTGGAAGCTCGTCTGGCTTCCGAGCAAGGCGGCGGACAGGGCGCGGGTGTCCCCACCGGCATGCGCGCGGTCTCCGTCCACATCTCGGATTCCAGCGGTGTACTAGACTTGTTGCACGTCGGACATAAGGTGGACGTCCAGGTGATGGTCACGAAACCCAATAACAGCGCTAGCGCGAAACTTCGCACGGCACTCGAGGATCTGGAAGTGCTGGCCGTCAATCTGAAACCGGAAGCCAGCTCGCAGGGATTCAACCTGCCGGTGGTGGTGTTGCTCGCGAAACCGGCCGACGCCGATGTGCTGGGCCTGGCGGATTCCGGCGCGCGCTTGCGACTGACGCTGCGCAACCCCCTGGATACGGCCACGCGCACGCGCACGCCTCTTACGCTGCCGACGGTCCTACAGACCGCGTTGCAGTAGCCCGCTCAGAGGCTCTGGAGTCTTATGCTGATACTTTCGGTCCTCGGCTTCTTTGTAGTCATCTTCCTGCTTGCTACCATCACGGTGGCGATTGCGTGGATGGGTTTCGTGAAGCGTACGGCGGAAGCCAACGACGCACGGCGCAGCCATGATGCCGATGGCTCCGTACTGGTCGAAGATTCGCGGTTGTTCCGCAGTGACCTTCTGAGCACGCTGAGTTTCTGGCAGAACATCCTGACGCGCTTCGACTTCGTGGAAATCTTGAAAGTCCGTCTGGAACAAGCGGAGTTGAACTGGTCCGTAGGCCGCGTCACCTTGACGATGTTGCTTTCCGGGACCATCGCGGGCTTACTGGTGCGGGGCCTGTTGCCTGTGTGGGCCGCACTACTGGTGGCTGGCGGCGTGGCCTACATTCCGTATGCCTGTATCCTGAACCGCCGGGCGAAGCGGTTCCTTAAGTTCCGCGAAATGTTCCCCGATGTTTTGGAATCACTGGCGCGTGCACTTAGGGCAGGATATCCGGTTTCAGCAGCCTTTGAAACGGTCGCCAATGAAGTAGAGGAACCCATTGCGACCGAAATGCGACGCGTGTCAGTGGAGGCAAATCTTGGCATGGGCTGGCAGCGGGCGTTGCAGAACTTGGGCGAACGCATGCCGTTACTGGAAGTGAACCTCTTTTCGAGCGCCGTGACCCTGCATGCCCGCACGGGCGGGCGTCTCAGCGAAGTGATGGCGGACCTGGCCGGCAACATGCGCGAGAGCTTGGCGCTGCAAGGCGAAGTGCGGGCGCTTTCCGCGCACGGCAAACTGACCGGTATGATCTTAACGATTTTGCCGATTGGTATTGCCGGCATGATGATGATAGTGAGTCCCAACTACATGTTCGTGCTCTACTATCACCCCTGGGGCAAAACCTTGATCGCGGCCGCCATCGGCTGCCTGGTGTTGGCACATTTCGTAATCCGGAAACTGGTGGATATCAAAATATGACACCTGCGGTGATGCTGTTCACGTTTTTCATGTTCACCTTGATGGCTGTGAGCGCGGCAGGCTATGTATTGGTATTGAAGCCTTCGCGAGCAGAGGGTGATACAGCGGACACAGGCGGCGCGGCGCCCGTGCGTGTCTTGAATCAGCCGGATCTCCCCGCACCGCAAGCCGCCGTTCTCGACATCTTCCGCATGCTAGGAGACGCCATCCCGCAGAATAGTGCGCAGCGCAAGTCGGCCCGCAAGCTCCTTCTGCTAGCCGGATTTCGTTGGCCTTCGGCGGTTTCGACTTTTCTGGGAATCAAGTGCGCCACCGCAGTCACTTTTGGTGTTGCGGGCGCCTGGGCCAGTCTGACCTTCAACGCTGGCGTCGGAACCTCGCTGGCCTCGCTGTGCGGATTGGGTTTTGGCTTTTTGCTGCCCGACCGCGTGCTGGAGCGTTTAGCGCGGGCGCGTGGCGAACGGCTACGACGTGGCCTGCCCGCTGCTCTGGATCTACTGGTGCTCGCCGTGGAAGCCGGCCAAAGTATCGACACCGCCATTCTCGAAACTAGCCGTGGTCTACGCATTGCTCATCCGGATCTGGCGGCGGAATTTAGTCAACTCCATTTGGAACTACGAGCGGAGGCTTCCCGCATCGATGCCTTGCGTAACTTCCAGGCGCGTACCCAAGACGCTGAACTGCGCAAGTTCACGGCGCTACTAATGGACACGGACCGTTTCGGTTCCAGCCTTGGTCCGGCTCTGCGCGGCCACGCCCACTATTTGAGAACCCGCTTTCGCCAGAGCGCCCAGGAGCGCGCGCGCAAGGTGGCGGTGAAGCTGATCTTCCCTGTGTTCTTCCTGATCTTTCCTTCGGTGATCCTTGTCACGTTGGGTCCCGCGGTGATGCTGCTGTTCCAGCAAATGGAAAACCTGCTGGGCCAGTAGACTATTTGTTATGCACCGCGGCATGCAAAGAACGCCACGATTCGTTCAGCATCTCGCCAATTTTATTCCAGTCTTGCTCCGTCACGGCAGTTCCGCGATCGTCTCGCAGCGCCATCGCGTCGGCCCGCAAGCGGGCGTGTTCTTCGAACTTCTCCGGAGGCACAGCGTAGAGTGCGGCTTGTAACTCCGCGAGTCCGCGGGCGAGTTGCGGGGAACGCTCGCGATGCTGGATCCACCATTCCAACTCCAACGAGGCCGCTCGATTTGCATCAAAAGGCCTGGTCGCGCGCGCGGAGACGTCCGCGTAGTAGGCCTGCAAATCCGGCAGTGCCCTTTCGTAATCGACGCGACTCTTCCCGTCCTTGAATACGAAGGCAGCGTGGGCGGCTCGATAGGCGTTACGCACGGCTTCCAGTGGCGGCATGCCGAATTGCCGGCTCAGCAGCGTCAGTAGTTGGCGCAGCAGCAGCACCTGGCGCCGCTCGTAGTACGAACGCCACATCTCTGTATCGAGTTTCCCAACCGCAGCCGCGTCGAAATCGCGCAGATCGTGTGGGGGAGTGAAGCGCTCGCGAATTGCCTCCGCCGCGAGCAGCAAGGTGGCCCCCAGCAGCGATAAGAACACCAGCCGCGTAGCTCGCTTCACGACGCCTCTGAACTAATTGCCGGGTTGTTCGGTTGCGCCGGAGCCGCCCAGGAACAGTTTCTTACCGTCGGCCAGAGTGACGTCGCGGCCGTTGGCCCTGTTAGACCCGTCCTTGGCCTGATAGCCATCCACCACTACGATGGTGCCATTGGGCAACGAATCCTTATTGATGCCGCGGCGGAACAGCGTGTTCGGGCTGCCGCCTTCAATCATCCACCGGGTAACGTTGCCGGCATCGTCCTTGACGTCGATATGAATCCAGGAGTGCGGGTTGATGAATTCGACTTTGGTGACAATTCCGGTCATCTTTATCGGTTTCTTGGAATCAAACTCAGCCGAGAACGCATGGTGAGCCCCCGCCGGCCTGGCCATCAGGAGTAACAGAGCCATCAGGAGTGACAGGACGGTGCAGGTGGCAAACGTTGTTCGCATATATGGATAGCTCCTCACTTCTGCTGCGCGGCTTGTTTTTCGTCTCGTCGAGCACCCGCCAGGATGCCCTCCATTGCGTAATTGCCTTCGTTGCATGCGTACTCGTATAGAGGCTCCGCAATGGCGGTCATGGGGATCTGCGCGGTCCACGGCCGGACAAACGCCGGATCGTTCACCGTAAATTCGTACATGAGCACGTCTTCGTTGGTGCGGGTGAATTTTTCGATCAACTTCATGTCCTTGCTGGATCCATTGAAGGGATTATCGGCGCTGAAATTCGTAGTCTCCACCACCAGCGTGCCGCCTTCCCAATGCCCCACCGGATCGCCCATCCATAACCGCATGCTCTGCGGCAGGTGCGGGCGGCCATCGGTGGGAATGACGCGCACGTCGTGAATCATCTCGATGTAGATGGCTACGTAACCCGGCGACTGCACGATCTGATAGTTATTGTTGTAAAAGCTCGGCATCATCGGCGGCCCGCCCGTGGGCCATAGGATGCAGCGCTCTGCCAGGGAGCGGCTTTCCGGACCGTCGGACGCGCCGCGTAAACGCCGGATCGCCGCGCGTTCCTGTTGAACCTGCTTGCCGAAATCGGATAGCGCCGGTACCCGGCCATCGCTAGGATCGACGATCAAGGATGTGCGCAAAGTCGGCACCACTTGATTGCCGCGATCCCACCAGAAGTCGTTGTAAGCCTTACCGACGTCCTGGTCCGCGGCTACGCGCACATCGGCGTTGTTGCGGGTGACCGTTTCGCGTTCATAAACCTGCGCCTCGGCTTCGGTGAAGAATTCCTTGGTGGCGAGCGTCGCCGGACGCTGCAGCGGAGTGATGGTGACGTTGGTCCACCTCCCCTCCAGGCTGGGGGCACCATCGACGGTTCGCGGAGCTTTCCAGCTCTTCGCCGCGTTCACGGCCGGCCGGCGCTGCGGAGGAGCCTGCCCCAGAATGGGAAGGAGCGCCAGACCGGCCAAAGCCGCCGTGGCGCTCCCAAATACTACAAAGTTACGAAGCATTCTTTGACTTGCGGGGCTATTACTGGTCCCCGGCGGCGCCCGGTGCAGAGCCACCCATAAACAGGCGTTTCCCGTCCTTGGCGAACGTCAGGTCTTTTCCAACGGCGCGATTCGCTCCGTCCTTGGCCTGATATCCATCCACCACGATCTCGGTGCCCTTCGGCAGTGAATCCCTGGTAAAGCCCAAGCGGTAAAGCGAGTTCGGGCTGCCGCCTTCGACCATCCACCGGGTAACGGTCCCGTCCGGGTTCTTCACATCCAAATGAATCCAGGAATGTGGATTAATCTGTTCCCACTTGACTACCGTCCCTTTCAGGATCAGCGGTCTGGAGGCGTCGAACTCGGCGGCGAATGCATGATGCGCCCCCACCGGCAAAGTACCCAGCATCAGTCCCACACCAGCGAACACAAGCGCGAACGTCTTACGCATGGCGAATCTCCTTGAATCGGCTGCAACTATTTCGCGGCAGCGGCTTTCTTTTCCTCGGCGCGAGCGCCGCTCAAGATATTCGCCATGCCGTAGTTGCCTTCCTGGCACGCGTACTCGTAGATGGCGCCGTCGATCTTGCCCATCGGATACTCACCGCTCCAGGACTGTTCCCAGGTGGAGGGGTCGGACACCGTAAACTCATACTTCAGCGTCTCGGGACCCGTCTTGGTGAATTTCTCGACCACGTGCAGGTTGCGGCTGGCGCCACGGCCCACCGGAGGCAGATCGTTGAAATTGGTGGTGTCTACCACCAGCGTATCGCCTTCCCACTTACCCACGGCATCGCCAAACCACTGGCGGATGCTGGAGGGAGCATGCGCGCGGCCATCCGTCGGGATGATGCGAACGTCATGAATCATTTCCTGCAGAATGGCGACGTAGCCCGGGCCTTGCACGAACTGCACGTTGGCGTTGTAGCCCACCGGCATCATCGGCGGACCTTCCGAGCCCCAATAAATGCAGCGCTCGGCGATACCGCGATTCTCCGGACCGTCAAATGCTTTGCCCGCAACGAGGGCGCGCGCGTCGGCCTGGCGCTTGGTGGCTTCGGGCAGCATCGCTGGCACGCGGCCCGTTGGGCCCACCAGGACGGAGGTGCGCTTATTGACCATGGCATCCGTGAGGTAGCGCGTCAAACCGAACTGCGACGTGTCGTAGTGAATGTCGGCCGTCGTTCCCACCACATTTGCCCCGGGGCCGTTGGTGCGAGGGGCGGCCGCCCGCGCGGCTTGGGCCGCCAATTCTTCATCCGTGTAGAATTCCTTCGCGCCCAGGTTCGCCGCGCGTTCGAGCGGTACCGCGCTGGAATTACTGTAAACACCTTGGAGGTCCGGCACCCCGTCCGGAGTGCGCGGCGCCTTATACGCGGCCGGCGCCGCTACCGCTTTGGCTTTGGTGGTGCCGGTTTGGGCAAATGCGGGGGCGATGGCCACCGCCAGAATCGAAAGGAACAGCTTGGTTCTCATCTTTACAGCCTCCAAAGAATGACGCTTACTGCTTTGCCTTACCTTTACCCTGCTTGCCCTGCTTGCCCTGCTTGCCGTTGTCAACGGGGGCAGGCGGTGCTGCTGGAGCGCCTGGCGGTTTTCGCAGGTGCCCGTACAATAACTCTTCCGCGAATTCGACGCACTTGAATTCCAGAATGCGCGCGCCGTCTTCTACCTGGCGATACAGCGGAACACGAATCGTCCACGGCTGCGTGAATATCTCGGGATCCTCAATGCGGGCCTCGTACATTAATACATCGGCGCTGCGCGGCGTATAGCGCTCCACTACATGCAACTGATCGCTATGATAATTACCCGCGCGGTCCAGCCAGCTTTGATCGCCCAAACTGGTGACGTCCACTACCAGCGTTTCGCCTTCCCAGTGGCCGTTGTTGGTACCCATCCACGAATCCGCGGGAGCCTTCGCTGGCGCGCCCATATTAATGACTCGCACCGCGCCCGCGTATTCGTAGGTGAACATGATGTCCTTGCCGCCCTGAATGATCTGGAACGGATAAGACATGTAATTGGCGCGCGGAACCCCGCCCATGTAGCATTTGGCTTCAGGATCGTCCTTGGCGCGCGCCGCAAAATTCTTCTTCTTCTGCTCCAGGGCGGCGGGCTTGTAAGGAATCTGACCGCCGACAACGAATCCTACGCTAGGGGGCACCGCATAGATCGAACCCAACTTGGGATCCACAGATGGGCCGGAGCCATGCGGTTCCAGGTCCCAATTCGCCATGCCGTTGGACATCCACACGCCGTTCAGATTCGGCTTACCATCCTTGGTCCTGGGAACCTTATACGCGGCAGCTTTGGCCTGTTGGGCCTGCCCCGGAATGGGGGTGAGAAGCCCGGCCGTTAAGGCAGCCACGGCGCCCGCCATCACCACCGACCCAGCGAACCAGCGTTCCTGTGAACGAACCATCCCATCCCCCCCACTTGACCCCGGCCTAAATTTGCGGACAATCTGCCCTTATACAGGCCATTGAACCGTTTTAGATGTTACAGTCAAACGATTTCCGTGTCAACGGTACGATAGCTTGTGTCGCTGCCACATGAGAATGTCCTATTAGTGCCATTTAGAAAAGTCCTAT
>JBDTSJ010000083.1:0-26784 GCA_039931205.1 Acidobacteriota bacterium | reverse complement strand
TTGACGGTGGGGTCCTCGCGATAGACGTCGTCGCCGACTTCGGCTTCGGCCATGGCTTGGCGCATGGCGGGGGTGGGTTTGGTGACGGTATCGCTGCGTAGGTCGATCATGCGGGGGGGTGTTCGGTTAGGAATTCGGTAAACACTTCGTTGGAGAGCAGCACGCCGCGCGGGGTCAGGCGGAGGCGGGTCCCGGCCATTTCGAGAAGGCCGCCGTCGATGAGTTCGGCGACCTGCGATTCGAAGGGCGCGAAGGGTCCGGAGATGCCGCGTGACAGGCGCAGGCCGAGAAAGAAGTGTTCGGAGACGGGGTCAGAGGGGGCGCGCTGGGGGGCGGGCGAGTTTACGTAGTCGGCTGCTGCTTCGGTGTTCTGAAGGCGATCGGCGCCGTCGAAGGAGTGGGCATCGGCGCCGAAGCCTATATAGGGTTCGCGGAGCCAGTATTTGAGGTTGTGGCGCGACTCGAAACCGGGGCGGGCGAAATTGGAGATTTCGTAGCGCGGGATGCCGAGGGCGGCGAGGCGCTCCACGGCGGCTTCGTAGAAGTCGGCAATGTGGTCGTCGGTGGGCACGTCGCGCGCGCCGTAGCGTTGACCGAACGCCAGGACCTCGGCACCGAGGCGGCTGTCTTCGTCCACTTCCAGCATGTAGACGGAGACGTGCGGAGGGTGCAGGCGTTCGATCCAATCCAGGGATTCGGACCAACTGGCGGCGGTTTGTCCGGGGAGACCGGTGATCAAGTCGATGTTGAAGTTGTCGATACCGGCGGCGCGAAGCATGGCTACTTCCTGTTGAACGATTTCGGCGCTGTGTTTGCGGCCGGTGCGGGCCAGTTCTTTGGCGATGAAAGACTGGACGCCGAAGCTGACGCGGTTGATGCCGGCTGCACGCCAGGCGATGGCTTTATCGAGGGTGAGGCCTCCGGGGGCGGCTTCGAGCGTGGCTTCGGCGAAGGGGGCTCCGGGGATTTCCGCGAGTAGTTTTGCGAGATCGGCGGGATCGAGTTGGCTGGGTGTTCCACCGCCCAGGTAGACGGTCTGGGGAGTCCATTGCCAGGAGGCGGAACGGATTTCGGAATGAAGGGCGGCGACGTATTGCGATTCCAGCTCGCGCGGGAGAACGCCGGAGGCGAAGTTACAGTAGGTGCATTTCTGCGCGCAGAAGGGATAGGAGATGTAGACGCCGGGCATGGGGTTTACAGCGTGACGGCCTGGCCGATTTGTTTGGTGACGGCGTCGGCCATCATTTCGGCCAAGGACTGGGCTGTGGCGGGGAGTACGAAGGTGGCGCGGGCGGCGTCCCAATCCAGTTTGAAACTCTTAGAATGAGCGGAGACCCAGATCTGCTTGACGGGGGAGTTGGGGCTGACTACGAATTTGGCGGGCGGGTCTTCGAATTCGACGGCCAGAGCGCCGGAGTTGAAGTCGACCTCGAAATCGAAGTCTTCGGCGGCGCGGGCCAGGCGGTTGTAGAGGTCCTGCAAGGAGGTGTCGGCGCGCGTTTGGAATTCTTGATCGTCCACGAATTCATCCTAGCAGCCGGGGTCGCCATGAGTGGGTCGAGTGCGTATGCCGCAAGGTGATACGCTAGCGTCGATGTTGTCCTTTACTTATGAAGCGTTGCCGTCGCGGGTGGTGTTTGGGGCGGGGGCTGTGAAGCACGTGGCGGAGGAGATGGACCGGCTGGGGCTGCGTAAAGCGCTGGTGCTGTGCACGGCGGAGCAGTGGGGGATGGCGGGGTCGATCATGGCGGCCTTGGGGGAGAGGGCGGTGGGATTATTCGACCGCGCGGTAATGCATGTGCCGCTGGAGATTGCGCAGGCGGCTCGGGATGAGGCCTGGAGGGTAAAAGCGGATTGCTGCGTGGCGGTGGGCGGAGGATCGACCACGGGGCTGGCGAAGGCGATCGCGCTGACTTCGGAATTGCCGATCATTGCGATTCCGACTACGTATGCGGGGTCGGAGATGACACCGATTTGGGGGCTTACGGAGGGCGGCGCGAAGCGGACCGGGCGGGATGGGCGGGTTTTGCCTAAGACTGTGATTTACGATCCGCTGCTGACGCTGGGGTTGCCGGTCGCGTTATCGGTCACCAGCGGGATCAACGCCATCGCGCATTGCGTGGAGGCGCTGTATTCGAAAGACGCGAATCCGATTATTTCGTTGATGGCGGAGGATGCGATTGCGGCGATGGCTAAGGCATTGCCGGCGATTGTGAAGAATCCGGAGGACGAAGAGGCTCGCGGGCGGGCGCTGTATGGGGCGTGGCTGGGGGGCGTGGCGCTGGGGGCGGTGGGGATGGCTCTGCATCACAAGCTGTGCCATACACTGGGCGGCGCATTTAACTTGGCACATGCGGAAACGCATACGGTTGTGCTGCCGCATGCGGTTGCCTACAATGCTCCCGAAACGGCGGTGGCGATGGAGCGGGTGGCCAGGGCGCTGGGGGCGGCGGATGCTGCGGGCGGATTGTGGGATTTGGCGGCTAGCCTGGGGGCTCCCGTGTCGCTGGAGGCGATTGGGATGAAGGGCGGGGATTTGGATCGAGCGGCGGATATGGCGGCGGAAAATCCATATTGGAATCCGCGCCGTATTACCAGAGACGGGATTCGGTCGCTGCTGGAAGATGCGTTTGCGGGTCGGCGGCCGGAAACTCCGGTGGTGAATTAGGAGGGCGGGAATGGCTCGGAAACACGCGATTGTGATGGGCGCCAGCATGGCGGGGTTGATGGCGACGCGGGCGCTGAGCGATCACTTTGAACGAGTGACGGTGATCGAGCAAGACACATTGCCGGAAGCTCCGGAGAATCGGCGCGGGGTTCCCCAAGGGCGGCACACGCATGGGCTGCTGGCGGGAGGGCGTCAGGAAATGGAGCGCGTGTTTCCGGGCGTGACTCGCGAGATGGTGGACGCGGGAGCACTTGCGGGCGACATCGTGCGCGACTTCCGGTGGTTTTTCGAGGGCGGCTGTCTGGCGCAAGTGGCAAGCGGCATGGACGCGGTGGCTGCGAGCCGTCCATTTATCGAGAGCTTTATCCGGCGGCGGGCGTTCGGGCTGAAAAATGTGACGTCGCGGCAGGCGTGCCAGGTGGAGGGACTGCTGGCTACGGAGGATCGCGGGCGCGTGTCGGGAGTCCGGGTTGACGGCGAAACTCTGGCGGCGGACTTGGTAGTGGATGCTACTGGCCGAGGGTCCAAGATGCCGCAATGGTTGAAGGACCTGGGGTATGAGGCTGCCGAGGAAGAGAGGGTGGAGATTTCCCTCAAGTACACGACGCGCTATTTCCGGAGGGATGCGCGGGAACTGGGCGGGGACTTGGGTACGGTGACTCCTCCCACCGCGGCGGGAAAGCGCGGCGGGGTCATGATCGCGCAAGAGGGCGGGCGCTGGACGGTGACGCTGATTTGCCATTTCGGGCCGCATGCGCCCGAAGATCTGGCGGGATTTATCGCCTGGGCGGGGACGCTGCCGGCTCCTTATATCCACGAGGTGATCCGGAAGGCAGAGCCGCTGGGAGATGCTACGCAAGCTGGAATGCCGGCCAGTGTGCGGCGGCGCTATGAGAAGCTGGCGCGCTTTCCGGAAGGATTGCTGGTGACGGGCGACGCGGTGTGCAGTTTTAATCCAATTTATGGGCAGGGTATGACGGTGGCCGCGCAGTACGGCCGGGAGCTGAATGAGGCTTTGGCGGAAGGCGAGCAAGATCTGGCGCGACGGTTTTTTGCACGGGCGGCGAGGGCGGCCGATAATCCGTGGACGATTGCGGTAGGGAATGATCTGCGGATGCCCGAGACGGTGGGTCCCCGGAACGCGGGCGTGAATGCGGTGAATTGGTACATGAGCAAGCTGCATCGGGCGGCGCATACGGATGCAGAGCTTGCGCTGGCGTTCCATAGGGTGGCGAATTTGTTGGCTCCGCCGCCGAGCGTGATGCAGCCGCGTTTGGCGCTGCGGGTTTTGGGATCGGGGCTATTTGGGGGTGGAGAAAAGGCTAGGGCGGCGGGGGCTAGGTAGAGGTCGGCTACTTGAATCCGATGGGATGTTTGTGTTTCTGCTTCGGTGGTTCGAGCAAGGCCTGGACATGATCGAACAGAATGGTGATTTCGTGGTCGTGCTGGGCGACTTTACGAGCTAGATCTTCATTGCTGGCGAGCATGCGGCGGAGTCTGACAAAGGTCCTGACGATCGCAAGGCTGACCTGCGTGGCCTGAGAGCTCCGCAGCACCGCGGATAGCATAGCGACGCCATGTTCGGTGAAGGCCCACGGGCGATAGCGGCGTCCACCCCAACTCGAGATGCCAAAATGGCATGTCAAGTCGGTGAACTCGGACTCGGTGAGCTGAAAGGAGAAGTCCTGTCTTCGGATCGCATAGATGTGTGCCGCGATGTGGTTGACGCTGTTTGTGGCTGGGGCACGCTTGATTTTGGGTGCTATGACGCAAGTCCTCACGACGATGGTTTTGGGGCCATGGCGGGTGCGTTGGGGTGCGGCGGCGGGGTGGATTTCCGGGTTGGGGGAGGAGGCACAAGCTACTCAGGACACAGAGGTTGGTTGGGCGTCGCTCTTGACTTTTGGCATAGCGGGCCGTATCATTCAAGGCGGCAAGACGGATCATAAATGTAACTTGGCAAGCTCCGTGCTCGCCATCCAGTGGTAGGGTTTTGCAAACATACGTTTGATGAGTTTTGGGGGAGGGTTCTCTGATGAAACTGAAGCTTGCGGTTTTGGGCATTGCCGCCGCCATGATCGCCGCGTTGCCCATTGCGGCGCATCATTCATTCTCCGCGGAATACGATTCCAAGCAGATCACAGTGAAAGGCAAGTTCACGCATATGGATTGGATCAATCCGCATTCGTGGGTGCACATCGACGTGGTTGGGGCGGATGGAAAAGTGACTAGCTGGGCTGGTGAGACGCCTCCGCCGAACGGTTTGTTCCGCAACGGCTGGCGCAAGGATTCGCTCAAAAAGGGTGAAGAGATCGAGATCTCTGGGAACCCGGCGAAGGATGGCACCGCGCATATGTGGGCGTCTTCGGTGAAGCTGTTGGATCGGCAAAAGGACGCGAAGGGCAACGCGCCCACCATGGGTTTTGGCAGCCGTCCACCTACGGAAGGTCCGCAGCCCGCAAAATAACCTGTAAGGCGTCGCGGTCCAGCGTTTTTTGGCGCTGGACGGCGTTCCTGTGAAGTGTCCCGCCTGTAAACCGTTTATGCGGTCCATGTAAGAGATCTTTGGGGTATTCGAGGAGCGGAAATTCTATGAAGACTCGGTTTTATGGGATGCTGACGCTAGCCTTGGTGGGTGGTTGCGCTGGTTGGGTTTTACCCGCGCCGGTCCAGGGACAAGCGGCCGCGAAGAGCAAGTACAAGGCTCCTCGGATGGACGATAAGAAGACGCCGAATTTGCAGGGCGTGTGGACCGTGGATGGATGGGACACGTCGCGCTATAGCCTGGAATGGCACAACGGCGGAACCGGGATCCGTCCGGGCAAGGGATCGATCACCGATCCGGCCGACGGTCTGATTCCATACACTCCGGCGGGCCGTCAGAAGCAGCAGGCGAATTTCAAGGCGCGCTTCAAAGAAGATCCGCTGGGCAAGTGTTATATGACAGGCGTGCCTCGCTTTGTCACCGGCGGTTTTCCCTTCCAGATTTTCCAAACTCCCAAATACATCATTCTGGCCTCGGAATTCACGCACATGTTGCGGTACGTTTACATGGAACGCAAGGAGCACCAGTATGACGGCGCTCTGGATTTCTGGAACGGCGATTCGCTGGGCCACTGGGAAGGCGACACGCTGGTGGTGGACACCACCGCGAATAACGCGCAGACGTGGCTGGACCTGTCAGGCAATCATCACAGCGATCAGTTGAAGGTGGTGGAGCGGTTCACAGCCACCAGCGCCAACACCATGAGTTATACGGCTACGCTGACCGATCCGGTTACGTACACCAGACCTTTCACCATCAGCATTACGCTGCATAAGAACGCCGATAAATATCCGCAGCTCATGGAATACGAATGCCACGCTTACGCTGAAGAGGACGCGTCGGGCCAGTAGGCCGCGCATCGTGACCCAAGGAGATCCATGATGAATAAGAACAAATTCCTAGGTTCCATGATGGCCGTGGCGGCGGCGACGGTCGCGGTGGCGATTTTTGTGATGGGTCCTCTGCCGATGACGGGGCAGCAGGCTCCGGCAAAAGGCGTACCGGCGGTGGCGGCGGACAAGGGTGGGGGCAAAGGGAAAGATGCAACGCCTCCGGGACCGGTTCCGCGGTTGAAGAACGGGAAGCCGGATATGAACGGCTATTGGGGTCCGGTTGCTCCGGGCGGCAATGTGAATATTGAGCCGGCGCAGGCCAAGGGGGGTGGCGCTCCTGGTGGCGCTAAGGGCGGAGGCAAGGGTGGTCCAGGCGGCGCGCCGGGCGGTCCTGGTGGTGCTCCGGGCGGTGCTCCGGTAGCTGGTGGACCGGGGGCAGGTAAGGGCGCAGGTAAGGGTGGTCCGGGCGGTGCTCCGGCGGCGGTTGCTGGTGGAGCGGGTCCAGGTGGAGCTCCGGGTGGCGGCGCTCCGGGTGGTGCGGGAGCGGCCAAGGGCAAGCAGAAGGGCGTGATTATCGATCCGGAAGATGCGCGGGTTCCGTATACCGCGGCGGCGCGCGCGAAGTCCGACGAGATCATTGCGAAGAGAATGTTCCTGGAGCCGGAGCTGCATTGCTTCATGTCGGGCGTGCCGCATAACATGTGGGTGCAGTTCAACTCGCAGATCGTGCACACGGCTGACAATCTGGTGATCATGTGGGAGTTCATGCACAGCCGCCGGATCATTCCGACGGATGGCCGTCCGCACCAGTTCCCGGGACAGGTCCGGCAGTTCCAGGGCGAGTCCTCGGGTAAGTGGGAAGGCGACACCCTGGTAGTTACCACGAAGAATCAGACCGACCATACCTGGTTCGATACCTCGGGGCACTACGCGCCGAAGGATATAGAAGTGGTGGAGCGCTTCACGATGATCAACGCCAACCAGATCAGCTACGAAGCGACGGTGACTTCGCCGACGGAGTTGACGCAGCCCATGAAACTCTCCGGGATGATCAGCCGCGCGAACATGAACGATCCCACTTATGAACAGATGGAGTTCGCCTGTATCGAAGGCAACCAGGACTTATCGCATTACACCGAGACGGCTGGCGGCAAGGCCAAAGAGATCGGCGTTTTGAAGCAATAGACTTGCGATGAGGACTTGGTTCTCTCTATTTGCGGGTACAGCGGCCGCGCTTGCGGTTGTGTTGTGCCCGCTTTCCATTTCCGGACAGGCAAAAGGCAAAGCCAAAGACGCTGGCGCAAAGAACGTTTATAAAGTTCCGCGGATGGCGGATGGGGCGCCGGATTTACAGGGTACCTGGTTCACGAATTCAGGGGCGGCGGCTTGGGACATCGAGGAACATGGCGGAGGCTTGGGCGTGCAAGCTGGGCCCAGCATTATCACCGATACTCCGGACAAGAAGATTCCCTATCAGGCTTGGGCGCTGGAGCATCGCAAGGATTTGATTCTGAATCACGCGTATGACGATCCGCAGGCGCATTGTTATGCCTCGGGCGTGCCGCGCGTGAATTATGCCCCGTTCGGGTTGCAGATTTACCAGGGTCGTGGGCTGGTGACATTTACCTTCGAGAATTTTCACCTTTTCCGGTTGGTTCCGACCACTCCCATGCCGCACGTGCGGCCAGCGGCGAAGCTGTTTATGGGGGATTCGCGGGGGCATTGGGAGGGCGACACTCTGGTGATCGACGTGACCAATCAGAATGGGCGCACGTGGCTCGACATGGCCAGCAACTTCACCAGTGACGGTCTGCATGTTGTCGAACGCTTCCGCCGCGTGGACGAGAATACGATAGCCTACGAAGCGAAGATGACCGACCCGAAAGTGTACACGCGTCCTTGGACCATGGCGTTCACGCTACGGCGAAACCCGGATCCCAACTATGAGTTGATGGAACTTGCCTGTTGGGAAGGCGAGCGGGACCTGGTACATTACCCGGAAGATCAGGGCGCGCCCAAAAAATAACAGGAGTAGATTATGCAACGCTTGAACCGGCGGACGTTTGTTGCGGCGGGGGCTGCGGCCTCGTTCTACATAGGAGGCTCGCGGTTGTCGGGCGCGGCGCCGAAACCGGGAGCCACTGTCGAGACGGCGCTGGGAAAAGTACGCGGATTGTCGGTGAATGGAGTGAACGCGTTTCGCGGCATGCGGTATGGCGCCTCGACCGACGGCGTTCGACGGTTTATGCCGCCCGTGAAGCCGGCGTCCTGGACGGGCGTGACGGAGGCATTTGAGTATGGCGATGAGGCTCCGCAAGCGCATCCGCATACCGAGATTCCGGAAGTACGGGCCACTATTCCCGAGCATCCGGTGAGCGAGGATTGCCTGCGCATCAACGTCTGGTCGCGGCAGTTGGGCGCCGGACGCCGCCTTCCCGTGATGGTGTGGCTGCATGGCGGTGGCTTTACCAGCGGTAACGGTGGCTACACGATTTACGATGGGGCGAACCTGGCGCGCAAACGCGACGTCGTGATGGTGACGATCAATCACCGGCTGAACACGTTCGGGTTTACGTATTTGGGCGGGCTGGGCGGCGATGCGGCGGGGGGAAGCAATGTAGGCATGCTGGACGTGGTGGCCGCGCTGCAGTGGGTGCGCGACAACATCGGGCAATTTGGGGGCGATCCCAACAACGTCACGATCTTCGGGCAATCCGGCGGCGGCGCCAAGGTCAGCACCTTGTTGGCCATGCCTTCGGCCAAGGGCTTGTTCCACCGCGCGATTTTTCAGAGCGGGTCCAATGTGACAGGCGTGACTCAAGCGGACGCCGTCAAATCCACGGAGATTTTTCTGGCCAAGCTGGGCGCGAAGTCACTGGCGGATTTGCAGAAGCTTCCGATGCAGCAACTGATCGAAGCCACGCGCACGACGCAAGGTTTGCGGACGTCCCCGGTTGTGGATGGGAGTACGCTGCCGGGCAATCCATTCTCGCCGGGCGCTCCGGGCATTTCGGCGAACGTGCCGGTGCTGTGCGGGACCACTGAAACCGAGGTCACCTTCTTTCCCAATCAAGCCATCGATCCTATTGACGACGCGCAGTTACTGGCACGCGTGAAAGCGGCGGTGAATGTAAAGGATCCGCAGGCCAAGGAATTGATAGATCTGTACAAGAAGGGACGGCCGGGCGTTTCGAATATCGATGTGGCGCTGATTGTGGAATCGGATACGCGGTTTCGTGCGGGCGTGGTTACCCAGGCGGAACTGAAGTCGGCGCAAGCGGCGGCGGTTTACATGTATTACTTCACGTGGCGGTCGCCTGTGCGGGAAGGGAAGCTGAAAGCGTTCCACACGCTGGAAATCCCGTTTGTCACAGAGAACGTGGATGAAGGGCAGTCGATGACCGGCGCGGGCAAGGACCGTTACGCTTTGCAGGACAAGATGAGTGCCGCATGGACGGCTTTCGCGCGGACCGGGAATCCGAATCACAAGGGCCTGCCGGCGTGGCCGAAGTTCGAGTTGAAGGATCGCGCGACTATGATCCTGGCGAATGAGTGCCATGCTGTTAACGATCCCAACGGGGCGGAGCGTAAGGCGCTCACCGCGCTGCGGGCGGTCTAAACAGCGGCTGGGAATCGCTATTTGACGGGCGCCTTTGAGGGGACGCCGGTAGGTGTCGCCAGCAGGCGCCGTCCGTCGGGGAAAATCACCGTGAAGCACTTCATGGCGTAGACGGAGGTGTCCTTTGCCCTGGCGCCCAGACACGAGATCCGGTCGCCCTTCTTTACGGATTCCTTCGACCAGCCATTGCGGCGGAGCAGGTTGAGGGATTCGGCTTCCAGGACCCAGCGCCGCATTTCACCACCCTCCGCTGCCTCTAAGTATATGTACGAGTGAGGGTTAGTCCATCTGAACTCGGACACGATGCCGGAGATAGTGGACTCCCGAGTCATGTCGAATGGGGCGGTGGAGTGGTGGGCCTGTAGGGGGAGCCCGACGAGGCAAAGGGTTACGCAGAGAGTACTCCATCTATTGTAGTACCAAATATCTAGTACTGTCTTGAAATTATGCCGATAAGTATAGTACAGTGACATGTAGGCTATCTCGGAGGAGATAAAATTTTGAAGTCTTTACCCATCATTCTCGCATTGCTAGTGGCGCCGTTCGCGAGTGCCGGGACGGTATTTTCGAATGGTTCCCCGAGTTTGGCGAGTGCAAGCGCCTCCGACGTTGCCCTGGGCTCTTTGGCATTCGATGACTTCACGTTGGTGTCGTCGGCCACGATTCGGGCTGTGGAGTGGTGGGGAGTGTATTTTCCGAACGCGGTTTCAGTGGATAACTTTACCATAGAGTTCTCTAATGATTCGGCAGGAACTCCTGGCACATTGATTGCGTCCTACCTGGTCTCCCCGACTCGCGTCGATACGGGCCTCCTAGTCAATAGCGCCTTCAACCTGTACAATTACAACGTCACTATCCCGGATACCCCATTGGTGGCCGGGACCTACTGGCTTTCGATTTTCAACAACACCACGGCATCGTCAAACCGCTGGTACTGGGCCACGTCGGCGTCAAGTGGAAACGCAACGTCCACTACTGGGCCTTTGGATGTCGAACTTGCTTTCCGTTTGGACGATGGATCGTCCGTGCCGGAGCCGGCGAGTTTACTCTTAAGCGCTGCCGGATTGGCCGCTGTTGTTGCATTTCGTAAACGCCGCTCCGCTTAACGCTTCAGGGTCCGATAGGCTGCGGCCACCAGGGCATCGCCGGAGCCGTACAACGGATCGTAATCCCTTGTGGGCTTGGCGGCCTGCACCTGTTCGAGAGTCATCCCCTTCTTCACCAGATCCTGCACGCGATCACGAATGATCGTGAGCATGTCGCGATACTCCACCAAATCGGCTTCGTCGCATGCGCGCCCATGGGCCGGGATCAGCATGGTTCCACCTTCTTGTTTGTCGGCAGGGATGGCCAGGTCGAGGATGCGATTCAAGGCCGCGACGACGCCGTTGATGGTGCCGCCGTGCTGGACATCGATAGCGGGGTAGCGATCGGGCGAGAAGATTTCGCCGGTGACGATGACATCGGAGCGGCGGAAGAATACAATGCTGTCGCCGCCGGAATGGGCAGCGGGCACATGCAGGATTTCGGCGGCTTCGCCGTTCACGAAGATGTCCTTATGGCTGCCGGAATACGTGTCGGCGGGGAGCGCGCCGGGACTGTCAGCGGACATGTAGCCGACGATATTTTCGTGCGCCACAACGGTGGCGGGAAATGCGGCGGCGGCGGAAGCCACGTTGCCTCCGGTGATGGTGCGGCCGAGGGCGCTCAGGGTTTCGTTACCGCCGGTGTGGCTGGCTCCGGCGCTGGTGTTGATGATGTAGCGGATGGGTCTGGCACTGATGGCCCGGATCGCGCCGGGGAGCTCTGGGGACGCCTGGGTGTCCACCACGAAGACTCCGTCGGGACCGGCTTGTACGGCGATGTTGCCTTGTGGCGTCGATAGCATGTGCACCGAGCCTTGCACTGGCAGACTGGAAATGGCCGCCAGCAAGGGCTGAGGGGCTAACGGCTGGGCGGTGGCAGGCGGTGCGGCCATGCCGGGATACATGGTGGCCGCGCCGCCGCGTTCGGCTTGCGGCGGAAGCTTGTGGGCGGCGGGGAATTCTCCTAAAAACGGATTTGCGCCGGGCAAATAATGCGGGACGTAGCCTTGCTCGCGCGGGACTTCTTCGACGGATTCGCAGGGATAGGGATCGATCTGCTGGCCTGGCACGAAGGCGAAGTCCGTGCTGCGGACGAAGGGCTCCGACAGGTAGACCGGGTCATGCACGATGCTTACCAGGGTGAGCGAGTCGCCATGGCGGATCCAATGCTCCGTGAGGGTGGCGCGGTCGCTGCGCGGGACGCCGTTGCGGCGAATCCAACCAATCTTCAGATGAGTCGTGGTGACGGTCAGCGTGTTCCCATGCCATTCGCCGGTGGAGAAACCCTGCCAGGTATGCGGCGCGAAGGGGCCGGGGTGGGGGCGGCCATCCATGTAGATGGTACGTTCGGGAGCTTGCCACTCGATGTGCGTGCGCCAGGCGATAATCTGCTGGGTGGTGGGGTCGACTTCTTTCCAGATGCGGAGTTTGGCGGGGCCGCGCGGGCCGTAATCGGCGGGATGGGGTTTGCACTGGTGTTCGGGCAGGGTGAGGATGGAGGCGGACCAGGAATCCGCGCGCAGGCGTGCGGCGTCGGTGATGGGGAGGCCGAGGTAGTCGCCGATGTCGGGGCCGGGGATGCGTTCGGGTTGGTCCTCATGGAAGATGCCGTTCCATTCGCCGGAGAGGTCGATTTGGGCGAAGGCGGGGAGGGCTGGGGCTAAGAATAGCGCCAGCAGCAACACGGCTACGCGCGGAGGAGTACAAGCCCGCCTCACTTGCGGACTACGGGCTTTTTCAGGCGCGCTGAGGATGAAGCAGAGTCGAGTGTGTCTCATGGTCTATGTGTTTAGTGGGGCAGGCGGTAGGACGGCCCCCTTCTTATTCATTTGCAGACGAAGTTGACGGACTCGTCGGTGGATCCGGTTCCCTTATATTGCGCGGTGGCGGGATAGGCGCACAGGGGACGAGCGCGGTCGGTGACGCCGGCGCGGACGCGAGTGGCTTCGATGCGGCCGGGGGTCTTGTTCTGTTCCACCCACTGGGTTAGGGCCGTAAACATGTCGTAAGTGGCGGTGCCATCGCCACCACTGCAGTGGTTCATTCCAGGCACCATGTAAAGCATGTGGTTCTGCTGCACCTTGCTGAGGCCGCCGTTGGCCTTCACGACACTCTCGTAATACGTCACACTGCTGCGGGGAGAAATCTGCGGATCGTTCCAGCCGTGATACTGAATGATCTTGCCGCCGCGATCGAAGAAGGGCTTCAAATTGGGGTCCAGTGCATCGATGGCGGCGCCGGCCTTCATGGCCTTGGTCATGTCGGCATCGAAGTTCAGGGTTTTGTAATCCCAAGTGGCGTCGTTGAACACAACATAGCGGAACATATCCACGCCGACGCCGAAGGGGTTGGCTCCGGCCATGGTGGTCCAGCCATTTTCGCTGCCCGGCTCATGTCCGGGGAAATAGACTTCGCCGGTGCGCGGATTCTTCACGTCGGCATAAATCTTGCGGACCGTATCGGCCTGCGCCGCCGTCAGGCAAGTGGGCGTATCGGCGCCAGCGCAGGTAATGGTCTTGGGATCGAAATTGCACTTGCGGGGATTTTCCAGGACGCCGTCTTTCACGCCGTCGAGCGCATCGCAGGCGGCGAGAACCGCTTCATGCACCACGGCAAATTTGGCTTGGGGCAGGGCACTGTCCGCGTCCTTATGAGTTTGTTGGCCGATCCAAAGGGCCTGTGCGGCCCGGCCCACGGAGGCGACGGCTGGGGATCCGGCGACGACGCCGTCGAAATCGGAGGGATACATTTGCGCGGCCTTCAGAGCCTGGCGGCCGCCTCCGGAGCAACCGTCGAAGTAAGACTTGCGCACGGGAGTTTCGTAGCGAGCCTGAATCAGCTTCTTGGCAATATCGGCCAGTTCATGCACGGCCCGGTAGCCGAAGTCGATTACTTTTTCCGGATGTCCCAGAGCAAAGGTTCCACCAGCGCCATCGTGGCCGGTGTCGGTCATCGCGGCGACGTAGCCGCCACGCAGCGCGGCGACCATGGGTGCTCCGCGGCGGGGATCCGAACCGCCCGCGCCGCCGATCGCCGATCCGAAACCGCCATTGCCGGCGGCCAGAAGATTGCCATTCCAATTCGTGGCGGGCAGCCAGTATTCCATATTGATTACGGAATCGGGGGTGGGTTTGGAGATGACCTTGACGTCACAGAATCCTGGCAAGTCCGCGTAATTCTCTGTGCTGGCTTTGCCTTTCCCAGCAGCGGGAGCGGCGGGCGCATAGGCACCGGCAGCCACGGCAACGGCGGTAATCGAGGTGTTCGGAAGCTGCAGCGAATTGAGACTCTCGCAGGTAGCAGCGGCGAGCGGCAACGAGGCCAGCAGGAATGAGGCGAGGCGCGTCAAATAGGTCCGTTTCATGGCACGTCCTTTCAAGATCACCACTGATCATATACGATCCGGCAGGCAGATAGAAGTGAAGGCTTGCACACCCTAGGGTGCCGGGGACGTGTCGGGGAGGCGCCGGGGAGGCTCGTCTCCGCACTTCCTCTGTTGTATAGTAACCGTTGGGAAGAAGGAGGCGACGCTTGAACTTCAGAGCCGCAGTTCTTGGTGCCGCGGGCGCGGCATTGCTAGCCGCCGGATCGCTATGGGCACACCATTCCGTGACGGCGGTGTTCGACACTTCCAAGCGCATAGTTGTCGCCGGGGAAATGACGGAAGTGGAATGGGTCAATCCCCACATTTTCCTGCATATGAAGGTTAAGGCGGCCACCGGGGCGATGCAGGATTGGAAGATCGAGGGCGGACCACCCGCGTGGTACCGGCGCGCGAACGTCAACAAGGCTTCCTTCTCTAAGCACGTGGGGCAGATGGTGTCGGTGGACGGGTATCCTTCCAAGGATTCCGGGCCCTACGGCTTTCTCTTGAAGATCACATTCGCGGATGGAGACAGTCTGGAATCGGTTTCGGCGGCGGAAGCACAGGGAAAGGGGAAATAACATGACCTATCGAATTCTGAGCGCGGTGCTGGCGGCGGGAGCAGGCGCGTCCCTCTTGCTGGCCCAAGCGAAGCATCCCGATTTCACGGGTATCTGGCAGTATTCCGTGGCGCTGCCCGGTGGCGGCGTGAAACAGGTGGTGCAGGGCAAGGTGGTGCTGGGCGCGCCGGACGCCAGCGGACGAAATCCGGCGAAAGGCGGGGTCGCAGGTGCGATGCCGGCTACTCCCGCACCTTTGTACAAGACGGAGATGCTGGCGAAGGTGAAGGATACGGACGCCAACCAGAGTAAAACGGATGGCACGTTTTATTGCGGCAAGCCGGGGGTGCCGCGCATCGGTCCTCCTCGCAAGATTGTGCAGACCGCTGGCGAGTTGCTGTTCTTCTATGAGGACATGTCGGGCGACCAGTATCGAATTATTCCGTTCACCGCAAAGCATCGCGAGGATGTAGAGCCTTCCTTCAACGGCGATTCCATTGCGAGATGGGACGGTGAGACATTGGTGGTGGAGTCCGTGAACTTCGTTCCGGATACCTGGTTCGGCGAGAACGGCTACGTTCACTCAGACGCGATGAAGGTGACGGAGCGTTTCTGGAAACAGGGCGAAAACATGGCGTATCAGGTGACGGTGGAAGATCCGAAGGTGTTGACGGCACCGTGGGTGCAGGCGGCGCGCGTCATTAAACCGTCCGATGAACCGTTGATCGAGTCGGCGGCGTGCGTGGAAGATGACGCGCATCGGCTGACGAACAAAGATCATCACTTGCAGCGGTGAAGTTCACTTTCCTCTTTTTGATTTGCAGCGCTGGCTTGCAGGCGCACGATATTATTACCACGCCGATTACCTGGTCGCGCGAGATTTCACGGATTGTATACGCGAAATGCGCGAGTTGCCATCGTGAGGGCGGCACGTCATTTTCTTTGACAACGTATAAGGACGCGCGGCCGTGGGCTGTTGCCCTGCGCGAGGAGGTTTTGCGGCGAAGCATGCCTCCATGGGGCGCGGTGAAGGGGTTTGGTGAATTCCGCAATGATCAGGCGCTGACGCCGGAGCAGATGGAATTGATCGTGAACTGGACCGAGGGCGGGGTTCCCGAGGGCGAGGCGAAGGACTTGCCGGAGTTGCCGAAGTGGGAGGCTCCGCTGGTGATCGGTCGGGTGAAGGGCGAGATTGCTGCCAAGGGTACGGTCACGCTGTCCCAGAAGTTCACGCTGGATGCAATCCTGCCCCAGACGGTGCCTCTCAAGGCTTCATTCCAGATTGTGGCGGAGCTGCCGGATGGTAGCATCGAGCCGCTGTTGTGGTTGCAGAATTACGAGATGGAGTTCGGGCATCCGTTTCTGTTGAGGAAGCCGCTGCTACTGCCTGCGAAGACAGTGATTCGCGGGATTCCGGCGGGGGCGAGTCTTCGACTACTGCCGCCGACGGCGGTGACGGCTCCGAAAAAAGTGGAAGACGCCGCGCCGCACGCCCACTAGGGTTGCTTCCCCATGTGCCCGGTTACTTGGCTTTTGCCTTTGCCGCGCTGCCTGCCTTTGCCGCGCCACCAGTGCCGACGTAGCTGACGCGCCAGATGGAGAGCGAGCCGTCGTCGGTGACGTACAATGCTCCGTCAGAGCCGACCGCTACGCTGGCGGGGCGCCCGTACAACTGGCCGTCGGCGGTAGCGAAGCCGGTTAGGAAATCCTGATACACGCCGTTGGCTTTGCCCTTTTCGTCCAGAGGAATGCGGACTACCTCCGCGCCGCTGCGGTTGGCGCGGTTCCAGGAACCGTGCTCGGCTACGAATAGGTCACCTCGATACTCCTGCGGGAATGCGGTGCCGGTGTAGAAGCTAAAGCCGAGCGAGGCGCTGTGCGGCTGGATCAACACGTCGGGGACGATCACCTTGCTCTTCAGTTCGGGGTGCGGTTCGCCCAAGCGAGCATCGACATTGCCGCCGATGTAGTAATACGGCCACCCGTAGAAGCCACCCTTCTTGATGCTGCTGACGTAATCGGGCACCAGGTTGTCGCCCAGGTTGTCGCGCTCATTCACGGAGACCCAAGCTTCCCCGCTGGTGGGATGGACGCCCAGGCCCACGGGATTGCGAATGCCGGACGCGTAGATGCCGAGGAACGTACCGTCGGCTTTGAACTCGTGTACAGCGGCGCGATTTTTCTCGGCGGGAACCTTGTCCGGATCGTCGATGTTGGAACCCGAGCCTACGGATGCCAGAATCGTGCCGTCCTTCGACAACGCCAGATCGCGGGTGTCGTGATAGTCGCCGGGACCCTGTTTGATAGGCAGGTCCGCCATCTTCTGCGCGGCGCCGCTGGCCTTCAAATCGCCCGTCTTATAGGGAAAACGCACGATGGAGCCGGCGTTGCCCACGTATACAAATTGAGGATTTGTCGCGGGATAGAACAGAATGCCCCAAGGGCGGTCCAGGCCGGTGGCAAACAGCGAGATGCTTTCGGCCTTGCCGTCCTTGTACCCGCGCGCCACTTTCAGTTCGCCGGACTTCTTCTCGGTGAAGAACAAGTCGCCATTTGGGGCGGTGCGGATCTGGCGGGGTTCGGTTAAACCCGAAGCGTACAATTCGACTCGGAATCCCGCGGGCGCGATGGGCATCTTGCCGGCCCAGGGAATCATCTTGGTCGGGAAATTGGTGGCGGATTTGGTGGCGCCGGGCGCGGGTAAATCTTTGGGCGTGATCTTGCGGGCCTTGCCGGGCGAGGCTTTGGCGGCATCGAAAAACGCAGCTTGTCCTGTCTGCACATTCGCGGGAGCGATTTTATCCGCGGCTTGCATTACAACCCAGCCGGCGGTTAGCGAAAACGTGGCTATGCTCAGAATGGAAAGCTTGCTCATGGGGGATTCCTCGTTAGTATTGTATCCCGCGTGCGTGATATGGTCGGTTTAAATGGGAATCGCTGCCGATTTCGTCCTCATCATCCTGGCCGGTTTGATTGGCGGCATCCTCGCGCGTCTACTGCGGATGCCCTTGCTGGTGGGCTACGTAGCGGCAGGAGTTTTCGTGGGTCCGTACACGGCCGGGCCCAGGGTAACGGAGATCCACGAAATAGAATTACTGGCTGAAATCGGCGTGGCGCTGCTGCTGTTCTCACTGGGTCTGGAAATCTCGATCCGCGATCTGCAGCCGGTCCGCAATATCGCGGCTATCGGTGGTTCGCTGCAGATGATCGTCACTACGGGATTGGGCGCGGCCGGGGCCGTCTATGGCCTTGGACTCTCCTGGACGGAGGGGATTTGGTTCGGCGCGATGATTTCGGTTTCCAGCACGATGGTGGTGCTGAAAACGCTGGCGGAAGCCGGCCTGACATCCACGCTGGCTAGCCGGGTGATGATCGGGCTGCTGGTGATGCAGGATTTGGCGGTAATCCCTTTGCTGGTGATTCTCCCGCAACTGGGGTCGCTGGATGGGCTTGCCTGGAAACTCGCGCGAGCCTTGGCGATCGCCTCGGCGCTGCTGTTCGGCATCGCGTTTGTGGGGACACGGTTGCTGCCCAAGTTCCTCAGGAAAGTGCTGCAGTGGGGGTCGAGGGAATTATTCCTTGTGGCGGTGGTGGCCATCAGCGTAGGTGTCGGGTACGCGACGTTCGCCGCGGGGCTGTCCTTCGCATTGGGAGCCTTCGTCGCGGGGATGATGTTGAGCGAATCGGAATTCAGCCACCAGGCGCTGAGCGACGTGGTCCCCTTGCGAGACATTTTCGGGCTGCTGTTTTTTGTCAGCGTCGGCATGTTGTTCGATCCCAAGTTTGCGCTGGAAAACGCCGGTCGCATCGTGGTTGTGGTGTTGCTGATTTTCGTGGGCAAGGGAGTGATCTTAGGCGGCATCACCAGCGCGTTCTCTTACGGGAACATGGCGCCCTGGATCGTTGGATTTGGGTTGGCGCAGATCGGCGAGTTTTCTTTTGTGCTGGCGCGCACGGGCATTACCGGTGGCTTTCTCTCCAAGCCCACCTACGACCTGGTGCTGACTTGCACGATCCTGACGATGGCGTTGTCACCGGTTGTCGCGGCTCTGGCATTGCCGGTGGGGGGTGGCTGGCGACGCTGGTGGAAATCCGCCCCAGTGCAACACGCGATCCAGTTGCCGCCCGCGCAGTGCTCCGCTCATGTGATCGTGGCGGGATTTGGGCGCACAGGCCGGGCGGCGGCGCGCGCGCTGCAGGTGGCAGGCATTCCGGTGCTGATCGTCGAATCGCACTATGCCTCGCTGACTGCGATCCGGGACGCGGGATTCGAAGGGATCTGGGGTGATATCGCGACCGACGCGATCCTGCATGCGGCGCACGCGGGAGAAGCTCGCGTGTTGATGCTGACTATGCCGGATCGCAATATCGTGAACCTGGCGGTAGAGCGGGCACGGCTAATCAATCCGGGGCTGATCCTGATCGCACGCGCCTTACGGGAAAGGCACGTTGCGGAACTTCGCGCCATGGGAGTGGAGGCGGTCATTCAGCCAGAATTTGAAGGCGGCGTGGAGATGGTCCGTCAGGCTCTGGTGCGTTATGACCGTGACGATGCATCGGTGGCAGCGATCACCGGCCAACTGCGTCAGGAGCTATACGGCGCGCGTCGGGATTGATATGATGTCGGCATGTGGCGGCGAAAGTTTCTGACGACGGGGGCCATGGCCCCGTTCGTACTGCGCGCCCAGCAAGCTGCCGACCCCAACGCCATCTTTTCCTGTCCCATGGATCCTGACGTGCGCCAGCACGATCCCGGCACCTGCCCACGCTGCGGCATGAAGCTGGCGTCCGGACTGCCTGAGCCGGTGGAATATCACATGGATCTCACGGTCACGCCGCGCGTCATCCGTCCGGGTTCCCCGGTGAGTTTCGCTTTCGCCGTATTCGACCCCTGGAAAGATCGACCGGTGACCAAGTTTCAGTTGGTGCACGAGAGGCTCTTTCACATGTTCGTGGTGGGCCAGGATCTGGAGTTCTTCCTGCACGACCATCCCGTGTTCGCGCCCGACGGGCAGTTTCACTACAACAACATGGTGCTGCCCAGAGCCGGCATGTATCGCGTGCTGGGAGATTTTTATCCCGACGCCGCTACGCCGCAGTTGATTGCGAAAACGGTGCTGGTGCCAGGTACTCCTCCCAAGCCTGTGAGCCTGACGCCGGATTATTTGGCCAAGAACGCGGCCAACCTTGGGGTCGAACTCAAGACCGTGCCGGAGAGACCGATCGCCGATGCGCCCACGCAACTGCACTTCAAACTGACGCCGGGCGACGGACTGGAGACCTATCTGGGAGCGTGGGGCCACATGCTGGTAGCCAGCGACGACCTCATCGACATGATCCATCTGCATCCGTTCATTGCCGATGGCGGTCCGGAGATCCAGTTCAACGTGGTATTTCCGCGGCCCGAGAAGCTGTATCGCGTATGGGTACAATTCCAGCGCAAGGGTGTCGTAAACACCGCGCATTTTGATATTCAAGCCAACGAACTGAGGTAACCTTATGGCGGAACCGAAGACCAAGCCCACAGCGATCAGCGTTGAGGAGTTTCTGAACTCCATTCCGGACCCGGTGCGACGCGCCGATTGCATCACGCTAGCCAAGCTAATGAAGAAGCTGACTCGCTCCGAGCCGAAGATGTGGAGTGCCAGCATTGTCGGCTTCGGCGACATGATCTACCACAACAGTCAGGGCAAGGGAATGGACTGGTTTGTCACCGGCTTTTCCCCGCGAAAGAACGCACTCACGCTGTATCTGGGTTTCCTGGACGAGGGGCTGCTGGCGAAACTGGGGAAACATTCGCGTGGCGTGGGTTGCCTGTACGTCAAAAACCTGGCGGAAGTGGATCGCAAAGTCCTAGCGGAGCTAGTGGCCGAGGCGGCATCGAAGATGAAGGTATTTATGGCGGAACGGGCTCGAGGGGCGGCGAAATAGTAATAAAAAAGGGCCGCCCGAAGGCAGCCCCTTTGTTGGAGAGAGAAAAAGTGCCCAGTCTATGGCACTGATTCGCGGGAGATGCCGAGTTTCTTGAGATAGTCCAGCTGATGCTTGCTGTCCGACTCGTTTTCCTGGCAGATGTATTCGATAATCTTGCCAGAAGGCTGGTAGCCGGTGGTGATGCGGACGGTCCAGGGCTGGGTGTAGAAGTCGGGATCTTCGATGATCGCGATGTGTTCCAGGGTGAGCGTGTCCAGCCGGGTAAAGCGCTCGATCACGTGCAATTTTTCACCATGCGGGTGGCCGGCGAAATCCAGCCAGGTACGGTCGTTGAAACCGACCGAATCGATGACCATGGTGTCGCCTTCCCACCATCCATAGGAGTCGCCGAGGTAGCTGGGGTTGAAATTCGCCTCATGCGTCAACCAGCCCTTGGGGGCCACGGGAATCTCGCGCCACACGTGGGCTCCGCCTTCAAATACGAAGGTGAAGGTGTTCGGGGTCTGGATGATCTTCAGGGGATACGGGGTATACATCATGCGCGGCACACCGGGAGGCAAGCAGAAACCTTCCGGGTCGGTGGCGGAATCGGTCTTGCGGCGCGCGGCGAAAACCTCTTTGCCGTGTTGATTAAAGGGCGCGCAGCTTTTGGTGGACTGTGTGGTGTCAGCGTGGGTGAAGCTGGGACAAGGTTCAGCAACCCCGCCTTCGGTGATGCTGTTGGACATGTTGGTGATGTAGGGTACACTCCACGTGCCCGGGCCACCGAAATCAGGCTGATTCAGGGTCAGCGTACCGATGCGCGGAGTGGGTCCGCCTTTGGGTCCGCCTTTACCCTTGCCGCCGCCCTTCCCGCCCGCTTTCGCGTCGCCCGGGGCAGCTTTGCCGCTATTTCCCAACTGCGCCGACAAGGGCGCGATCGTCACGGCCAACATGGCTGCCGCGGCGGCACCCAGTAGACCATAAGTCAAAAACCGATTTTTCACGTAAAAATCTCCTCTCAAAGCAACTCCCGCAAAAGTGTAACACCCTTATTTTTCATGTGTCAACCGCCGTCTGGCATGCCTGCATCACGCGCCGAACGCTCGCCTGCGACGATCGCGCTGCCGGAATGGCAGCATGGCCCCCCCAGCACACGCGCAACTAAGAAAGACGTTACTTTGGACCACCCATGTTACATCTTGCGTTGTGGGGCAGGCCGGGATGCAAAACAAAACCCCTCGAAGCCGGTGGGCTGCGAGGGGTCCTTTGGGTCCCCAGCTTGTGACTGGAACGGGATTAGTTAGAACGTGATGCGTCCGATCAGAGTTCCCGAGCGCGCCTGCGGTGTACCTGGGGTAGTCGCAGTGAACGGATTGAGAACGCCGAAGCCGGAGTTATACAAGCCCACGTACGCGCCTGTTGTGACTACGGTCGGCGCCGTGGCGAAGCCGTTGGTTCCGATGGCATTGCCCGGAGTCGCCGCGTTGGTCAGGAGCCGGGTACGGTTCATGACGTTCTGGAACTCAGCGCGGATGTGCAGGGTGACTCTCTCTTTGATCCGGAAGTTCCGGCTGAGGTTGAGGTTTTCCTGCGGAGCACGAATGCCGCGATAGCTGCGGATGGTGGCCATTTGGGGTGAGAATTGGCCGTCGGGCACGTTCTGCCACGCGGCGGGATTCAATAGGACGTTCTTGGTGGGATCGAAGCAGTGGCAATTGATGTCGATCGGATCCGTATGAACCGTACCGCTGTAGTCGGTCCAATTCACCGAGTAGGGGTTCATCAATTCGCCAGATGCATCCGTTTTGAGGATTGCGCCGCCGGGGCCGCGACCCGTGAAGTTGCTGATCGGGATGGCTCCGTTGGAGTTGGGAC
Organism: Acidobacteriota bacterium; assembly: GCA_039931205.1. Taxonomy (GTDB): domain Bacteria; phylum Acidobacteriota; class Terriglobia; order Bryobacterales; family Bryobacteraceae; genus Palsa-187. The sequence continues at coordinate 4,319 of JBDTSJ010000083.1, read as the reverse complement.
GGGCTAGAGCCGGAGCGCTTTGATACTGCACGAACCAACCGATGCCCCAGTTGCCGAGGGCATAGGAAACCACTTTGTTCGACAGCATCTTATTGCCGCTCTTGGACAGGTTCGGAACCTGATATTCAGCGGTCATGCGGATCTGGTGGGGAAGATCATTCCCCGAGAAATCCTTACCGCTGGCGCGATTGAAGATGTCGTTGGCGGACATCAGGTCAAGGTTCTTGGCGAAGGTATAGTTACCGGTCGCGGAGAGACCATGGCTGAAGCGCTGCGTTGCGTTCACTTGCAGCGAGTCATACCAGGTGTTGCCCAAAGGAGCGCCCGCGGGGGAGAGACCTGCCGAGTACTGCGGGAACGGCAGGATCGACTGGCGGGTAGTTTGCGTGCTGGGGAAGTTGCTGTAGGGCAGAACGATTCCGCGCGACGCCAGTGTGGACAGCTGCCCGGCGTTGAGCGAGGACCGGACGGTCGTCAACAACGCGCTTTCCGCGCTGCTGGTGAAGTTGGTGAAGCCGTAGCGGGCGAGATCCGCATAACTCAAGGTATTGAGCTGGTTCAGAGCGGCGGCCGACCACCACACACCGCGGTTGGCGACGTAGGAGGCTTCGACGACCAGGTTGCGATTGAGTTCGCGCTGGAGGCCAACGGACCACTGATACTGCTTGGCGGGCCGGAAGGCGTTCGGATCGATGAAGGCCGGAGCGGCGACGACGGCGCCGGGGAACTGCCCGACGGACGGCGCGAAGTTCGGCCAAACTGGATTTACGCTGGCCGGTCTGCCGTCGGCAAGCTGCCCGACGGTCTGGGCGAAGCCAGGGGTGCTGGTGGTGGAGGTATTGGACGTACCGCCCGTGGTCTGGCCGGTGGCGGTGTACACGACACCAAAGCCGGCGCGAAAGACGGTCTTGGTGTTGATCTGGTAGGCGATGCCAACGCGAGGACCGATGGCAAGCGGATAGGCGCTGGCAAAGGTGCACTTGCAGGTGGCTTCATAGATCGCGCCGCCCGGATGTCCGGCAGCCGATGGATTGGCAGTAGCCGCATTAAAGTTGGAGAAGCGGCCATACTGCTCTTTCGCGTAGCTGCCATAGTCCCAACGTACGCCGTAATCCAAGGTGAGTTTGCGGGTGATTTTCCAGGTGTCCTGGAGGAACAAGCCCCATTGTTGCTTGCTATAGCTGGAGTTGGTGGGAGACGCGTAGGTCACAGCACTGGCGCGGCCAATCAGGAAGGAGGCAAACTGGAAGCCTGTTTGCGTATTCTGTCCGATGGTGAAACCATTCAATGCTGGCTGCTGCGTGGCGTTGACGCCGAAGGTGTAAGAACCGCTCACGTTGGTGAAGCTGCGTGCGGGATACTTTTCCAAGCGCCATTCCGCGCCTGCTTTGTAGGTGTGGTTGCCCTGAACTCGCGTGATGTTGACCGAACCGGAGGGACGGCGTTCAAACGAGTCGCCCTGGCCGGGTCCACCAAAGTTGTTCATGCCGCCCGCACCGGCTACGACGCCGGTGATGAAGCCTGGAACCTGGCGGTTTAGAATCGAGCCCTTCAGGCCGTACTTGGAGAGAGCATCGAACGTGTTGGTCGGAGCCTTATCGCTGAAGCTCAGCGAATTCCAACCGGCGCCGATGTGCAGAACCGTGGTCGGCGTCAGCGTGTGATCGTAGTTGACGCGGACGACTTTCGCGTAGATGAAGGTTCCGCGCGCGCCGCCCATGGGCTGCGGCAGACCGTCGTGGCTTCCGTTCGGGAAGGAGTACTGCGCCGTAGTTCCCGTGGATTGCCAATAACCGGACAAGTGACCTTTGGAACCAATGTTGTGGTCCAGTTTGAGAGAAGGCAGGTTCGAAACGCGGTGGCTGACCCACGGCACCTGATAGTTGCCGTTGGGCAGGCCGGCGGCAGCATTCGCGCCCGTCGGGAGCGGCACATCCGCCAGGATTTTTAGGGCCACTGGATCAAATTGCGTCAGGGGAATCTTGTTGTTTACGAACGCCAGACGGGTTGACACTGAGGTGCCCGCGGTGCAGTTCGGAGTAAAGGCGGAAGAACCAGCCGGGCAGATCACATCCCGCGTGCTGCTGGGATCGAAGATGCTTCCCGAAAACGGTGTATTACCGAGCGGATCGACGAAATTCTTGGCGCTTACCTGAATGGGCCGAGGGGCGCCGTTGAGGCCCAAATAGCTCAGCGTCGGGCCGAAGTCTCCCGCGCGGTACGCGGCGATCGGAACGGTCGGCGACTGGGTTTTGACGCTCAGGTTTTCGTAGAATTGCTCAAAGCTCCAGAAGAAGAAGGTCTTATTCTTGCCGTCGTAGACTTTCGGAATGAAGACCGGTCCGCCGAGGGTGAAACCGTAATCCCAGCGATGCTGCTGGCTGCGTTTGTAGATGTAAGGCGTGCCGGCGTTGATCGCTTCGTTGGTGGAATAGTCGTAAGCGCTGCCGTGGAAGGCATTGGTGCCGGACTTCATGGAGGCATTGAAAATACCGCCGCCGACCGTGCCGAATTCGGCCGAGTAGTTGCTGGTCTGTACCGCGACTTCCTGAATGGCGTCGGTGGAGGGTTGTTGTTGCGCGGTGTACTGACGCAAGCCACCGAGGTTACCGGAGACTTGACCGTCGATACGAACCTGAATGTTGTTGTTCGGAGTTCCGTTGATGACCATGATGCCGTTGGCGCCATAGCTTGTGCCGGGCATCATCTGGGCCAGGGCAAACGGATCGCGGAAACCGGAACTGGCATTGCTGCCTGCGCCGCCTACGCTCAGAATCGGCAGATTGTTCATCTGCGAAACGGTGACGTTCGTGGCGAGCGCGCTGCTTTCGGTTTTCAGCAGGGAAGCTTCCGCCGTGATGGTAACGCTATCGCCAACCGCGCCGATTTCGAGCGGGATGTCGATGCGCATGACCTGCGCGGCTGCCAGATCCAGCCCTACACGGTTGTAAGTCTTGAATCCGGCGACGGTCACGCTGATGTCGTAGGTACCGACCGGCAGCTGTTGTACGGAGTAATTGCCAGTAGCGGTGCTGACACCTGTAAAGACCGCTCCATTGGCGTTGTTTTTGACCATGACCGTCGCGTCGGAGATAACTGCTCCGCTAGGATCGGCTACGGTTCCTGTGATCGAGCCGTTGGCTCCTTGGCCGAACATCATGGCCGCGCACAGGCATAGGGATACTGCAAGATAGTAGAGTCTATTCAATTTCGCCCCCAAGCAGTCTCCTACCTTCATCAAGGAAGGCGGAGATCTTATAACTAACAGTGTTGATAATACTGCCCGGATTGCGGTCCGTCAATGAGTCGTAACATTAAACAGCGTTAATATAAAACGCCATAGATTATTACGGTTTTTGGGAGAATTAGCCGATTCGGTCCATGGCCATAAATTCTTTAATATGTTCGTGTTGCGAAGAATTAAGCTGGCCTACCTGGCCAAAATACACAGCCTGCCCTTCATGCAGGACGACGACCTTCTCTGCCACTCGGCGCATGAGGTCCAAGTCGTGTGTGACCACTACCGAAGTGAGTTTCAACTGGGTCTTTAGCCGTAACATCAGGCTGGCCAGATGGTCGCTGATGATGGGATCCACCATCGTGGTGGGTTCGTCGTACCCCGCGAAAGTAAGCCGCCTTGAGCCATATCCTCACAACGGCCTTTTCATATGAGGCGATCGTAGTCTGAGTGACTGCCAATCCAATACCAGACGACGCCGTCTTTTTTGACGACTGCCAACGCCCGGTAATTCAGACCAATGCGTGCCGAATAGATGTCGTCCTCACCCTCCAGTTTCTTGAAATGGAGGCCGGGATGCGCCGGATTGCTCTGGAACAACGTATAGGCTCGTTTGGCGTCGCGCTGAACCTCGTCCGGAAGTTGTGAAAACAACCGCCAGAATCGCCGCGTCGTCCTCGACTTCATCAGAGCAAATCGTCCAACGGCCGCGTCTCGCCCCGAGCGTCCTCCTCCAAGGCTTCTCGCGCCATCCGCCGGATCACATCGCGCTTTTCGGCAAAGCGTTTCTTCCAGCCCTCTTCATCGGTCAACGCTGCTAGTATTTGTGAAGCAATCGCGTCCTGTTCGTCCGGAGGAAGCGCCACAACTTTCTCCAGCGCCTTCTCAAGTAGGGTCGACATGCCTTAATCCTACCAGCGACCATCGCCAGTTGCACTCGGAGTCCGCAAGAGTGGGGCAGTCGCGGCTCAGCTCAGAATAGGGTAGAGCGGTTGTGGGTATTGAATCAGGTACCGACCGGGAGGAAATTAGCCGATTCGGTCCATGGCCATAAATTCTTTAATATGTTCGTGTTGCGAAG